>CALLLW010000012.1 GCA_938007995.1 uncultured Granulosicoccaceae bacterium
GGGATTTTGGCCGGCTGTGCCGGCCATTCTGGAAATCACCAAAAAGTGATCATTTATTTCCAGAATGGGTGATCAAATTATTCCAGAATCACTGATCATTTAATTCCAGAATCGGTGATCACTTTGCGCCAGAATACGCAGGTATACCTCTAATTCACTTGATAGTTGAAGTGTAATCGAGTATCTCTCTCCAAACTATAGATCTCATTGTTTAAGCAGAATCAGGCCACTGGCGAAGCGATAGCGGGCCGCTGTCGTCTGTTTGCGAGATTAAGATTCAGGTCTAGTGTCCCGGGTTGGGAATGAAGGGCGCTCATCGATAAGTCCTTGTATTTTATAAGAATACTTTTCAACACTACCGGCAGATGTCCCATAGAATCGTAACGTGCGCTTTGTGGGACATGGTAATGTCTGCTTTCATCGTAGGCATTGCAACAAAATCGAGCGGTTAAAGCTGACAGAGAAAGACGGCAAAGGGCTTACACCGGATGTAGGTAGTTCGCTGACTGACTGGGATAAGTTACCAACTATATTTGGACGATTTCGGCATCCCAGAGCGCATAACTTCAATTTAGTTACCAACTCTTTCAGTCGTTGCTGCATCTGCGCCGGAGAAAGATCGGGCCGCTGGCGGCGATTGTTACCAACTTTATTAGCCAACTACACAATCCGCCAATCAGTCAGCCGATCAGTCAGCTAGAGCTTTTTGAATGTGGTCAGCATATTTGGCCAGATTCTTCAGCTCGTCAGCAACATCCGCCTGACCACCACCGGCATCTGCGCGAATAATCTCCAATGCAGCAGCTACTGCCATGGCACGCTTTTCATGCGAATGCTTGCTGTGGTAACCGTTGAGAGTTACTGCAAAAGAGGAGTCGTCGTTTTTCATTTACCAAAGCCGATGCAGGTTTGCGGAACTGCATTGTAGGTAGGCAGTCACATCCGTTCAAGTGACCATACATGCTGCGGTAACATTCATTCCACGGCACAGTAGTGGAATGGCGTGCAGTGCACTACACCGCGCTGAGTCTGCGCAAATATAATTTAACCACCAGTAACAGCAGTGCCGCGATAAACAGCAATAACAAAGGCGCGATTGCAGCTGACGCCGAGACTTCAGACAGGCCGGTCAAAGCCTGTAGCGAACCACCAAGACTTGCAAAAAACAGTGGTCTAATCCAGCAGACTGCAATCGTTGCCGGAATAAATCGCTTTAAACCGATGTTCATTCCTGCAGCCAGCAGGCAGGCCGCAGCACTCGGCACGACCGGTGTCAGCCTCAGCACAACGGTGGCAATGAATCCTTCCTGCTGTACCAGCTTATGCCAGTTGGGCGGCAGACTGAATTTGCTGGTCAGCACTTCAAAACGCTGCGGAAATTTTTCACCAATGAGCTCACCCATCCGGTACACAGGCCAACTGCATAGCACCTGCGCCACAGAGAAAATAATGGTTGCAATCAGCGGTGAGAAAATAAACCCGGCCGCGATCAATATCAGTGAGCCGCTCGGTATGATTAACAACTGACTGAACAGGCATACAAACGCATAGCCGATCAACCAAAGGCTGTTTTCTGCAGAGGTTATTTCTGTAGATTTGCCAGCTCGGTCGTTGAGGTTTTTGAGTAGCTCCTGCAGCATCGCCATGCCATCAAACGCGATCATCCACATGCTTGCCGCAACAGACGTGACGACAAAGACTATGGTTAGTGCTGTTAAGCCTGTTTTTCTTGTCAACGTTGCAGCAAACACGGTGAGTATCAGAACCTGTTAGACGCAAGCAAGGCAGTAGCGTCTGTTTGATGGGTGCGGCTAAGGTATTTAAGAACGGTTGCCTGAGAAAAGCGCGATCAGCCTGTGCAGATACGACTGATCACTGAAAAGCTGCCACTTGCTGTTTTCTGTATTTTTGCAAACAACAGGCCGCGCGCCTCGGCACGGGTAAACTCTGCCCGCTGCACTTTGCTTAGAGATAGTAGAAAAACATCGGCTTCCTGTCGCGTCATCTTATCGTGAATAACCAACCACTCCGCAGCCATTCGTACCGATTAACCGGTACCACCAATCACCAGGCGAACAGTAAACACGGGCACCACAACCGTACCAATACCGAGCACCACAATTTCACAGAGCCCAGTGCGATAAGCTTTAATACTGGAAGTACTGGAACGGATGTTCTATGGTCCGGAGGATACAGCGGCCGGAGTACCCGGCACACTTGCTACGGTTATAAGTTGAAAAGACACCAGCATTCGGCCCCAGCACCAAATGCGCGTGCCTGTATTACTTTCTCGATACTACTTTAATTTCTCGATACTAAGCGGGCTGAATTCTAAACACTATGAGGGCGGGTGCAGCACAGCGTCTTTGAAGACTTTCTGCAGCTCTGCCATCAGTGCTTTTTCATTATCGCTGACCTGCTCACCGCCAAACCCCATAAAGCCACCCTCGGATGCTGCCTCTGCGACTTTCTTTGCGACATTAATACACCATTGCTGATATTCGACCGATTCCTTGTCACCACGCTTCTGCTGTACCAGCGTCAGAGCTTTATGCGCGTTATCAAGCGTGTAGGCATTGAACTCTTCCGGGCTGGTTATGTTGTTTTCTTTAAATTGCGCCATGGCTTTTTCCCGATACGCACCTGCCTGCTCTTTGGCATCGCTGAAGCTTTCGGCTTTGATCAGCACGGCCCCGATCAGCTCGTTATCCGGAAATTCGTTTCTGCCGGCGGCCAATGACTTCATGCTTGCCATGGCCTCCTTCGCGGTACCGATAATGCCGCTCTTGCCGGCGCCTGCCATCGCGGCACCGACCATGGTGGGCACGCTTGAAATCAGGAACCACTCGTCTTCAGTGAACTGATCTTTGACTGCATTACTCATAAAATTCCAACTCTATAAACGAAACAGAATCTGGACTCTACACGGATTTTTACCACGCAGACTCCGGTTATCATTGAAACCGTAATCATGCCTATAAACAACAATTTACATGCGTTACGTGTCAACGTTGTGGCAGATGATACGAATTCCCCGCTCTCGCATCCACTATTCTGTACCACGCGGTTGTTATCTGCAGACTGTGTCCTATAAGTATCCAAAGACCTGAGCAAACGCTACAGGTCGACCAACAGCAATCGGGGCTGAATAGCAAGATGACGACGAAGGCAGATTACAACCGGCGGAGTTTTCCGCGACAAAATTTAAAGTTTCCAATGCACGTGCACTGCCGCACCACCAAGCGAGAGTTCGGCCAGATTCTGGATATCTCGCTGGAGGGTATTCGGATGCTCTGCACCACGCCGGTCAAACGTGGAGAGACCTACGACCTGTCTCTGCGCATGCCGCGTGATGCTAAGAATGAAGATCTGGCTTTTTTTGAGGTGATCTCTATCTGGACCTGCCCATCACCCAGACCAGACAGCTGCCTGTCCGGTTTCAGGCTACTGAATTACTGGCAGAACACAGAGAGCCACCTGGCGCTGAGTAGTGCAGTTAATGACTACGAGCTCTTTCTTTCAGCCTGCGTTGCTGATAGCTCTGCCGAGGAATTGGTTACCTAGCCGGTACCTGCAGCAAGTCGTTATTCCTCCCTCGATTGAGTTATCCTCAAGTCCGCAATGCGCCTTGGTACTCCAGGGCTGGTTGATACCAGGGCTATTTGATAGATGACATAGGTAACACCTGACCCATCATTGGCGCCTTCGCTGGATCTAGACGCATTGCTGGCGGTATACCCAAAATCAGGCATCTACAAACAGGCTGGAATACTCCATGGCTCAACTCCCCGATCGGGCACGCGTCGTTATCATTGGCGGCGGTGCTGTTGGCGCATCTACCTTATTTCACCTGGCAAAAGCTGGCTGGACTGACTGCGTTCTGCTCGAAAAAAACGAGCTGACATCAGGCTCTACCTGGCATGCTGCGGGTAATGTACCTACCTTCTCTGCCTCGTGGTCTGTGATGAATATGCAGCGCTATTCGGCAGAGTTGTACCGCGGCCTTTCTGATGCAGTCGACTACCCGATGAACTACCACGTTACCGGGTCAATCAGGCTGGCACACAATAAAGAGCGCATGCAAGAATTTGAGCGCGTCAACGGCATGGGCCGCTATCAGGGCATGGACACAGAAATGTGCAGTGTTGATGACCTGAAGCAGCATTACCCGTTTCTTGAAACTCACGATCTGGCCGGTGGACTGTACGACCCCTACGACGGCGATATCGACCCGGCACAGCTCACCCAGGCCTACGCCAAGGGCGCACGTGATCTGGGTGCACAGATTATTCGCTTCTGCCCTGCTACCGGTGTGAGTAAGTCAGGGGATGAGTGGGTGGTGGAAACAGAGCAAGGCAACATTCACTGCGAGAAAGTCGTCAACGCTGCAGGCTATCGTGCCCAGGAAGTTGGTCGATGGTTCATACCCCACGGCGGGCGTGAAGTACCGATGATGACAATGAGCCACCAGTACCTGTTGACCGATGAAATTCCAGCACTGCAGGAATGGTGTGAATCGAGTGGCAGAAAACTTCCATTGCTGCGAGACGTGGACTCCTCGTATTATTTAAGGCAGGAAAAATTCGGCCTCAACTTAGGCCCTTATGAAAGGAACTGCAAAGGCCACTGGATGACACCGGATGATCCGATGCCGGAAGACTTTTCATTCCAGCTCTACCCCGACGACCTTGAGCGCATTGAGTGGCACATGGAAGACGCCATGGCACGAGTCCCGATACTCGGTGAAACCGGTATCAACAAATGCATCAACGGCCCGATTCCATACACACCGGATGGCAATCCGCTGATCGGCCCGATGCCGGGTGTCCGCAATGCTTATGAAGCCTGCGTCTTTACGTTTGGTATTGCCCAGTCAGGTGGTGCCGGTAAAGTGATGGCGGAATGGATTACCGAAGGTGCCACCGAATGGGATATGTGGTCGTGCGATCCACGAAGATTCACAAGCTTCTGCGATCAGGACTACTGCAACAAGAAAGGCATGGAAGTTTATGGTCACGAGTACGCAATGCACTTCCCGCATCATGAATGGCCTGCCGCACGAGATAAAAAACACTCACCACTGCACAGCAAAATGAAAGACCTCGGTGCACAGTTCGGTGCATTCAACGGGTGGGAACGACCTAACTGGTTTGCCACCGAGGGTGATGATACGTCAGAAGAAGCGACCCACACATGGAATCGCAAGGGCCCCTGGTACCCGCGTGTACGTGAAGAGTGCCATGCAGTCAGAGATGCGGTAGGTATTCTCGATTTACCCGGCTTTTCAAGATACAAGGTATCCGGTAACGGTGCGCGGGAATGGTTAAACGGTTTAACAACCGGCAATATCCCACGTACCGGCAGGCTCGGCTTAAGCTACTTCAGTGATGCCAAAGGCAAAATCGTTACCGAGATGTCCGTGATGGCGATTGAAGACGAACTGTTCTTTTTAACCACCGCAGCCACAGCCGAATGGCATGATCTTGAATGGTTGCAGCAACACCTGCCTGCAGACTCAAGTATCACTCTGGAAAACATCACCGATGACTTTCACTGTTTAATCGTCACCGGCCCGAAGTCTCGCGATCTGTTTGCATCACTGTGCGATGCTGATCTGTCACTGCCCTGGTTAAGCCATCAGAGTACTGAAATCAGTGGTCACTGGTGTCAACTGGTGCGGGTATCCTTTGCCGGCGAGCTGGGCTGGGAAGTACACAGCAAAGTTGAAGATACAGCGGCGATCTATGCCGAGATTGCTAAAGCCGGTGAGCCGCTGGGGGCAAAACCTTTTGGCATGTTCGCACTGGACTCTCTAAGACTGGAAAAGAGCTACCGCGCGTGGAAAGGTGATCTCTCTACCGACTACACAATTCTGCAAGGCGGTATGGATCGATTTATCAACTGGGACAAAGGCGAATTTATCGGCAAGGCAGCACTTGAAGCCGAACGCGCCGCAGGCGTAAGCAAACGCTTTGTCACATTGTTGGTAGATGCGAAAGAATGCGACGCACCGTATATGTCTACGTTGTGGCACAACGGTAAAGTGGTGGGTGAAACCACCTCCGGCGGCTGGGGTCATCGGATAGACAAGTCCATTGCACTCGGTATGCTGCAGGCTGACCTTGCAGTACCTGGTACCACGCTTGAAGTGGAAATATACGGTGAGAGACGACCAGCCGTTGTGCAGGAAGATCAGCCGCTCTGGGATCCAAACAACGAACGAGTGAGAGCAAAAGCGTGAGTCAGGTACCCGGGCGTGCCCGTGCTGTTGTTATAGGTGGCGGTGTTGCCGGCTGTTCTGTGTTGTATCACCTTGCCAAACAAGGCTGGAAAGACATTGTACTGCTCGAACGCAGGCAACTGACCTGCGGCACCACCTGGCACGCTGCAGGGCTGATAGCACAGTTACGCGCAACGCAAAACATGACTCGCCTGGCAAAGTACAGTCAGGAGCTGTACGGCACGCTTGAAGCAGAAACCGGGGTTGCAACCGGCTTTAAACGCTGCGGTTCTATCACCGTGGCACTCACTGACGAAAGACGTGAGGAGATCTACCGCTCAGCATCAATGGCACGCGCTTTTGATGTTGCGATAGAAGAAATCTCGCCAACTGAAGTAAAAGAACGCTATCCGCATCTGAACACTGAAGGCGTGACCGGTGCGGTTTATCTTGAAAAGGACGGGCAAGGCGATCCTGCGAACATTGCACTGGCACTTGCCAAAGGCGCAAAGCAAAACGGTGCCGCCGTCATTGAAGGTGTTAACGTTACCGCAATTCAGCACGCAGATGGAAAAGTCAGCGGTGTCACATGGCAACGCGACGGAACTGACGAAAGCGGCACCATAGAAGCGGACTACGTTGTTAACTGCGGTGGCATGTGGGCGCATGAAGTGGGTCGTATGGCGGGTGTAAATGTACCACTGCAGGCGTGTGAGCATTTTTATATAGTCTCTGAAAGCATCGACGGACTAACGCAGCTGCCTGTGCTGCGCGTACCGGATGAATGCGCCTACTACAAAGAAGATGCCGGCAAAATGCTTCTTGGTGCGTTTGAACCTGTTTCAAAACCGTGGGCTGTTAACGGTATACCGAAAGACTTCTGCTTTGATCAGTTGCCAGAAGACTTTGATCACTTCGAACCTATTTTAGAGATGGCGGTAAACCGCATGCCGCTTATTGGTGAAGCAGGTATACATACTTTTTTTAATGGCCCTGAAAGTTTTACGCCTGATGACGCCTATCATCTGGGCGAAGCACCGGAGCTTAAAAACTTTTACGTCTGCGCCGGCTTTAACTCGGTCGGCATTCAGTCTTCCGGTGGTGCCGGCATGGCCCTCGCCTACTGGATGGAACACGGTCATCCACCGTTTGATCTGAGTGATGTTGATATCCGTCGTATGCAACCCTTTATGGGCAACAAAACCTATCTGACAGCACGCGTCACAGAAACACTCGGTCTGCTATACGCTGATCACTTCCCGTATCGGCAAATGGCCACAGCACGTGGTGTACGGCGCTCACCGTTGCACGAGTTGTTAAAGCAGCAAGGGGCGGTGTTCGGTGAAACTGCAGGCTGGGAACGTGCTAACTGGTTTGCCAACGAAGGTCAGGCAAGAGAGTACGAATACAGCTGGAAGCGCCAGAACTGGTTTGAAAACTCCCGCGCCGAGCACATGGCAATACGTGAAAACGTCGGCATGTATGACATGACGTCATTCGGCAAATTAAGAATCGAGGGGCCAGATGCCGAGGCGTTTTTAAACCACGTTTGTGGTAACTCGATGTCTGTACCCGAAGGCAAGATTGTCTATACACAAATGCTCAACGAGCGTGGTGGCATTGAAGCGGATGTCACGGTCACGCGTTTATCAGAAACCGCTTATCTGATGGTGACTCCGGCGGCCACAGTCATCAGAGATCTGTCATGGTTGAAGCGACATAAAGGCAGCTTTAATGTGATTGTTGTCGATGTGACTGCAGCTGAAGGTGTGATCGCAGTGATGGGGCCAAATGCAGCAAAGCTGCTGGCAAGCGTCAGCCCGCATGACTGGTCAAACAAGAATCACCCGTTTGGTACCGCATGTGAAATAGAGATTGGTATGGGTCTCGCTCGTGCTCACCGGGTAACTTATGTGGGTGAACTCGGCTTTGAAATATACAGCTCATCTGATCAGACACCACACATTTTTGAAACACTGCTTGAGGCCGGACAATCGCACAACCTGAAACTCTGCGGCATGCACATGATGGATTCCTGCCGCATTGAAAAAGGCTTTCGTCACTTTGGCCACGATATCACCGATGAAGACCATGTGCTTGAAGCCGGGCTAGGCTTTGCAGTAAAGACCGACAAGCCTGATTTTATCGGACGCGATGCGGTGTTGCAAAAACGCGATGACGGATTAAAGAACCGCATGCTGCAGTTTAAAATGCAGGACAGCGAACTGATGCTCTACCATGCAGAGCCGGTTTTAAGAGATGGAAAAATTGTTTCTTATCTGACGTCTGGCAACTACGGTCACGCGCTGGGTAGTGCGATTGGGTTGGGTTATGTGCCGTGTGAGAATCAGTCGGTTGATGATTTGCTTGGCAGTAGCTATGAGATTGAGATTGCCGGTCAGCGCTTTGGTTGTGATGTGAGTCTTAAGCCGATGTATGATCCTAAGTCCGAGCGGGTAAAATCTGTCTAGCCACTTCCACATGAGTAATTGATATTGATCCTGGTAACAACCAATAAGGGCTGCAAAAACAGCAGCCCATTTTAGAAAGTGAGTGATCGCCCGGGGAAAGTTATCGAGAGCGCAAGGCACCAATTTATTTAGAACCACGAGAAAACAAGCCCGCCAGCAGACATCAGGAGATGCCTTGCCGACGTTCCTGGCTCACAGGCACGAAAACATACGCGATAGCTTTCAGGTTGCTCGCAGCGGTAGTTCACATTCACAAAAAAAATGACTGTTAACTGCGGTAACTTCCATGACGCGTTAACGCATACCGCAGCATTGAGATGCTCTACAAAACGCCATTGAAGGGGTACTAAAGAGCAGCAGAGACTTTCGGCAACACACACAACATTTCATACAGCAGGTTGGCGGCAACCAGCGCTGTGTTGCCAGAGGTATCATAAGGCGGGCTGACTTCCACCAGGTCACAGCCGACCAGATTCAAACCGTGACAGCCGCGGATAATTTCCATGCCTTGCGAAGCCGTTAAGCCACCTATTTCGGGGGTGCCGGTGCCGGGCGCGACAGAGGGATCGAGACTGTCGATATCGAAACTCAGATAAACCGGCTTGCCGGTCAATTTGGTTTTTATTTCCTGCATCAACGGAGCGAGCGATTTATACCAGAGCTCTTCCGCCTGAATAACGGTAAAGCCCCATTCCCTGCCAGTGTCGAAGTCTTCCGCTGAGTAGCCTGTGCCGCGCAGGCCTATTTGATAGGTATTGGCAGCATCAAGCAGACCTTCTTCATAGGCACGCCTGAACGGTGTGCCATGTGCGATTTCGCTGCCGAACATGTGTTCGTTAATATCTGCATGGGCATCGACATGAATCAGTGCGACCGGACCATGCTTTTTATAAATCGATCTTAGAATCGGCAGTGTCATTGTGTGATCACCGCCAATAGACACAGGCACAACTTCATGCTGCAGAACATCATCGTAGAATACAGTTATACGATCTACCGTATCCAGCAGATTAAACGTGTTGATCGGTACATCACCAATATCTGCGACCTGCATATGCTCAAACGGTGCTGCGCGAGTCCACATATTATATGGCCTTAGCATATTGCTTTCGGCGCGCACCTGTTTGGGCCCGAAGCGGGTACCTGATCGCCAGCTGGTGCCAATATCCATCGGTACACCGATAATCGCGGCATCAAGAGTTGCAGCAGATTCGGCTGACGGCAATCGCATAAAAGTACCGGGACCTGCAAACCGTGGTACTTCGTTGCCGCCCAGCGGTTGGTTGTATTCAGACATGAAGTGTTTCCAGTTCCAGAAAGAAGTGAGGTTTTTTTGGCACCGGTTTAGTCCAGCGGCACAAGGCTCTCTCTGTAATGCGCTGCATTCTTTATGTAGGTATCAGCGCTACCCTGTAACCGTAGTCGTTCTTCTTCCGTCAGTTCGCGGACCACTTTGCCGGGTGAGCCGAGAATCAAAACACCATCGGGATATTCTTTGCTCTCGGGTATCAGCGTGTTGGCTCCAACAATGGATTCTTTGCCGATGACACAGCTATTGAGGAGCACACTGCCAATCCCGATCAGGGAGCGTTCATGCACTGTGCAGCCATGCAGCATCACCCGATGCCCGACTGTCACATGGTTGTGCAAAGTTAACGGAAAGCCCGGATCGACGTGCAGGATCGCGCCGTCCTGAATGTTGCACCCCTCACCGATCACAACACGATCATTCTCGGCGCGAATAATTGCACCAAACCAGACACTGCATTTTGCCTGCAACTGTGCATCACCAATGATTGAAGCGTCTGGTGCGATCCACACGTCCGCTGCGATCTGCGGTGATTTGTCACCGATTGAATATACGGTCATAGCTTACCTGCCTGTAGTTTGCCGATCTGATGTTACCGCATCGTTTTGATGTGACGGTTACCCAATGGCTAACTGTGAAAGTCCTTTAAAATCAGCATGATGGTGAGATTAAATAATTTTATGCATCTATTTTGAAACAATATGTATCATAAACTGAACAAACTCACAGAATGGGCCAGAGCCTTAGGGCATAATGCATTCATCGGTTGAGAGGCAACACAGACGTCTCAACCCACAGAATTTCTCCAGAGCGTTGACGGTAGCTCCGTTAACACAGAAAAGACTGCATTTATTGCAGTCTTTTCCTCTGTCCGTTGTATTTACAAGTTGCCGAGCATTCCTGCAATTGCGCTTCAGTGCATCCTTTTACATGTGCGTTGGTTTTTCAAATCCCCTGTTTGGGCTTTTTATCTTCAATGTGCCGCAGACTGGTTCTGAATTGACTGATTTTCGAGTTTTTCGCGTAACGACCTTTTTCCTGGTGCCTGATTCGGTGTAAACCGGTGATCGGCAACGCAATGCCTTCATCATCGATGACCTGCCTGAACGCGGTATCTTCAAACGTTTTTCGCCAGCGGTTGGTTGGGCGCTGATAAAAACGCAAGTCCCTGCAGTAACCACAATGACGCGCAACGTCACCATGGACTATCTGGAATGTTCCTTTGGCTTTGGTCACTTCTATGCTGTGAAACATTGATGGATCAATATCAACCAGCTCGGGTTGGTCTTGCGGTAGATTGACCAACGCATGATCTGCCGGCAACAATTCTGTTACCTGTTCACTTGCCGGGTACGCCAGGCGGCAGTTAACTTTCGCAAGCTCGGTGCCGATGGAATCAAGACAACCGTGATGAAAAATCAAATCACAATCGCCAAGTAATATCCAGTCTGCTTCAGTGGCAAGCGAGGCCTTGTTGCGGCCTATTGCCCGGCGAAACAGTTCGTTGGTTGGCATCTGCTGAAAGTTCCATTTAATACCTTCAATTTGCATAGCGGCAAACTTGTTTACCAGTTTTACTGTGCCCTGATCTTCCTCTGAATAGTACATGGTGTAAGTGAGAGTCAGATTTTTTGGCGGATACTTCACCAGCGAGCTCAATTGGTATACGCACAGATGTGCGTAATTCCAGCAGTGACTGACAATCTCAAGATGGATATTACCTTCTGCTTTTAATAACTGTTCCGGTGGTCGCGGACCGAACCAGTGAGCAGGCAACACACTGCCAATTAATCTGCAATAGATTTGCTTGTACAACCACGCGGTAAGACCTGAGTCGATCATTATGCTGTCAATAGTTTATTGAAAATAATAAAGGGTTAATTGCGCATATGTTGGCGTTGACATTGGTGCTTATAACCCCAGGCAGTTTCCGTCACGATAAAAAACTGTTGTCCGGTCTATTTTTCTGCCAGTCGGCTTGACACCTTCAATGTTTAATGCACGGAAGCCTTCACCAGCAGCATACTCGAAAGCTTCAGCGTATTTTTCCCGGCGGGAGTCATCGAGCAAGAAGATACCAACATCAGACAGCTTGCTCACCAACTGCTTAACACAGTTAACCCGGTCTCTGCCATCAACAATGACCACGTCAAACTGGTTTTCAAATTCGGTAATTGCGCGGCAGTAATCGCCATTAGTATCGTTGGCTTTATAGATCCACTGAACATTTTCCGGAGATCTCTGGCTGATATGATCCAGCCAGCGCTTATCGTATTCCACCGCTACAACATCACTGACAAGCTTTGCATAAAAGAGCGTTGAGTAACCGGACCCGTACTCAAACATACGCATGCTTTTGTTCAGGCGTTCTTTAAGTATTGCGATAACCGAGTAATTCATCCATGGCACTTCATCGCCCTGCTTATCACAGGGGTAACCGCGTTTTAATGACTCAATCCAACCGGACTCATGCAGATAGGTGGTCTTTCTCCACACCGAGCGCTGTGCGCTGATTATTGGCCACAGATATTTTTTGCCTACCAGGTTGTATTTACTTTTCATTTATTTGCGTATTACCAGTTTGCACAAAAATCCAGCACTTACCGAGTGCCCCAGATACAGGTTTTGTACAGCGTTTTGCCCTTCCTCAGGTACCGTCTGCTTTTACCCAATCCCAATTCAATGTCGTAAACTGAACCGAGATCGAGATACGTGTTATCCGGATATTGTTCGTAAAGCTTGTGGATTAACAGATTCGATAACACACCGGCACAGAATATAAAGACCGTGTTCTTTACTGAGCCGTCTTTCAAGTAGTTAATCATCTCTGCAAGCAATCGTTCATAGTCATTAACCCAGGCGTTGTCGCCTACGGCAAACTGCTTTGTCACTTTGAACGGTAGCCCACCACAGTCAGCAGTGCAATTGCCAATAAAAACCACACTCCGGCGTTGAAACAGCGGTGTAATTCGAGACTGAAAGGCAGGATAGTTTGCGTTCACAAACACATTGGCCCAGGTAAGATTGTGTTCGTCCTGACCGGAAAGTGCTTTCATCCGGTAAAAATCTTCTTCGTTCTCACAACACGGGCAGACAATGCCCACATAGTAGTTCGGGGCTTTAAACTTTAACGCTTGCTGCAGCAGCAGTCTTTGCTGTTCAGCCGCTTGATCATCCGGTACATAGGTATTACCAATACGGTTTTTGGCAATATCAAAAATATCGCCAAAAACAATTTTCATCTCACCGTCATTAAATCGTGCAAACGCAAATGACTGGTTGTGCTCAATCATACTGGCGAACTTTTCAAGCTCTGCAGAGAAATCCTTGCCGCCCTGTGCCGTTGGAGGCTGGGGCGGAAAAAGTGTGTACTTAAGTTTTAAAAGAATGGACACAGGCGTTTTAGAGGCCGGACAAAACAGGCTTTTTATAAACTTGTGCGCTCATGAATTGTTATCGGCCAGTATCCTCCAGCCGGATTGCCGATAGCGATCTACCATTTCACTACGAAGTTCACGATGCCCTTCACTTCTGTGCACCGCATGGCTTGATGTATTTGCCATCTTGCCAAAGTCAGGCAAACAGCTCCACTTCTCAGGTTCCTGTTCCGGATGTGGCGGAATCCAGGACTTTACCCCGCCGTACTTCTGAGCACTGTAGGCAAAATGAATGTCTTCACCATTCTCCCAGGTATAGGGCTGCTCAACCCATAGATACTGCAGATGCTTCTTGGCAAAAAACCAGGTTTGGCAAACAACATCGACCTCTTGTACTTCTTCCGAGTGAATGCCATTCCAGCCGAATTTATTTTTTGAAGAATACCCGCCACTGCCGGGCATCAGCGCGCCACTGCCACCAAGAATGCCATCTGCACCTTGTTCCACTGTATTAAGGCAGTTCTCTATCCAGCCTGGTCTGGGCAGAATATCGTCATCTATAATTGCAATGAACTCTGTACGGGCAAGAGCTGCAATCGAAAAGCGACCCCAGAACTTCCAGTTACTGTTGCTACAGATGACCCTGTCTGCCAGTGCTGAAAAATCTTCCAGCGGCTGATCGTTTTCATTGCACCAGACCCAGATTTCAGCCGGTGGTACGGTCTGCTCTCGCAGCGCTTTTATCTGCATTGGCAGGTATTGACTGCGTTTGTAGACAGTCAGTATTGCAGTGACCTTTTTGCCGTCACTCTGCGCCAGCGGAGTTGCGATGCTCTGAAAAGTAAAATTTTGTCGGTCAGATGACGCTTTTTCTTTTAACGAAGGCAGCAGCACGGTCCACAGGGCGCGCACTCTGGTGTTCCACCACCACGCAACTGATTGCGCAACGGTTCGCTTGCCTTTGCTCATGTAGGTCCAGTACTTAAAATTGTCGCTACGAATACTAAAACAAATCGGACCGTCGCGGAACCGGACTATGCACCGGTAAGTGACAACAGCCTTGCACCTGACCAAATAGCCATAAACACAGCACAGGCGTTTGATAAGCTTGCCGCTCCAGACTGACCTATCATTACTCATGCATGCACCGGTAACACGAATCGATAACGACTGTTACCTTATCAACGCACCGTATCTACAAATTGAAACAGACACGTTAAATGCACAGCTTGACGAAACAGAAACGAATCGATCAGATGAATTGCATAAAGCACAGTTCAACGCTGGTGCAGGCCGCGCGCCCGTAAGGCAGGTCAGATTAGGCAATGCGACCGGCATCCTCCGGCATTATTGCCGTGGTGGCCTGATGGCAAAAGTCAGCGCTGATCGCTTCTTATGGACCGGTATCAATCGCACCCGATCAATCAGAGAGTTCCGTTTGCTGGAATGGATGACTGAAAAAGCCCTGCCGGTGCCCGAACCATTGGCCGCCCGCGTGCAAAGATCAGGTTTCTGTTACCACTGCGATATTGTTACGCGAGAAATCACTGCAACTCGCACTCTGGCGATGTGCTTACAGCAAGATAAACTTTGCGATAACCAATGGAGCAGCGTTGGTCTGGCTATACACCAGCTGCACAACGAAAATGTATTTCACGCAGACCTCAACGCGAATAATATTTTAATATCGGAAGATCAAACCGTTACTATTATTGACTTTGACAAGTGCTACGTACGCAACGGCAATAAATGGAAACAGAATAATATTGCCCGACTGGAACGTTCCCTCAACAAGCTCACCCACAAAGGCCAGATAAAACACTTTACTGATGCCGGATGGCAGGCATTACGCATCGGCTATGAAAGGTAGAATCTGTTCCATATAGTGATCAAGCACATCAGCGTTTTTTAACACGGTTTGCATTCCAGCCTTTTCCATTTTTTTTCTTAAATCGCTGTCTGAAAGAATTTTACCGGCAGTCTCTATCAACTCCTCAACTGACTGCACCTGCTGCATCGCACCAGATTGCGTCAACAGCTCTGCTTCATCAAGCACGTTATCAACGTGCTTACCACTTAAAACAGCAACACCCGCCGCAGCCGGCTCTAATAAATTGTGACCACCCACAGGCACCAGTGAACCACCGACAAAAACCAGCTTCGCTGCACTTAGCCACTGGTTCATCTCACCCAGTGTATCAGCCAGATACACCTGGGTATTTTCATCAGGCAACTGAGACTTGCTGCGAACGGCGTAGCGTATACCGCACTGCAGTATTTGCTGTTGAATTTTTTCAGATCGTTGCGGATGGCGTGGTGCGATGATTAACAGCGCTGCATCAGCTATTGGGTTATCTCGCAATGCCCTGAAAATTTGAAGCTCTTCATCTTCGTGCGTTGATGCAGCGAGCCAGAACTGTCTTTCTACTTCGCAAGCAACTGGCTGGTACGCCGGCAGGGCAAACTTAATGTTGCCGATTGTCTGCACTGTATCGCTATTAGCACCAAGCTGTTTAAAACCGTTTGCGTCTTTATCTGTTTTGCAAAGTATCGCGCTGACTTGTGGCAATACCTGTCTGTACACCAGCTTTAGCCAATCAGGTGCTTTTAACGTGCGATCGCTCAGCCGTCCGTTTGCTATCAGTACGGGAATTTTTTGTTTTCTTGCGCCAAGTATTAAATTCGGCCAGATCTCAGTTTCCATTATGATCAGCGCACGCGGATTTATAGACCCCAGTGCCATACAAACCGGTCGGTAAAAATCGACCGGCAGATACACGTGTTCAACATTGCCCCATGCTTGCCGGCTGACAGTCGACGCACCGGTTGGTGTAGTGGTGCTGATCACTATCGGCACTTCGGGCAGACGCTGCCGAATACTATTTACCAGTGGTCTGGCGGCATTGACCTCTCCCACCGAAGCACAATGTATCCACACGGGCCGCCCTTCTATTTTGTTGAAGCTGATCCCAAAGCGCTGCAGAAGAAAACGCCCGCTGCGTACAGCAAAAGCTTCTTTTGTCACTTTAAACAGCAGCCACGGGCTTAGCACGAAAAGCAGCAGTCGATACCTGAGCTGCGGTTTTTCTATCCCAGGTTTTTCTGTCACTGGTTTTTCTATCACTGGCAATAGCTGCCAGCGGGTGGCAACTGACAAACGTAACTCACCACAGTGACTGTCGGATTACTCAGAAAAACCATCGAACCATCATCGGATTCACAAACGGTGATTATATACACAACCACACCATGGCAGTGACTGAGACTTACATAAGAACTCATCACTGACATAAGCCTGACTTTCAAAAACAGCGATTCAAAGTCGCATCACATCGAACCCTGTTGTGCAGTCCAACACAGCAAGCTGCTCAAGTTCTGGTCGACTTTGCCGCAAAACTCCGGGACCAACATTATTACCTCAAAACAAAGTGTGCGGTGAAGGATTATGTCAGCGGAAAATAGAAACATCAGACCAGCAGTGGCGCTGCTGGCTACTCTGACACTCGCTGCTTGCGGAGGTGGCGGAGACGACACCGGTGAAATCGATGTGCAACGCTCTGGTTCCGGCGCAGTGGCGATTCAAAACGCCACTCCTGCAACCTCTGTCGGTTTTGGCACGATGCCGTCACTGGCTCCGTCGAACCGCACTTTTGTCAGTGATCACTTTTCTGGCAGTGCCGCTTGTGGCGTCTGTCACGACGATCTGCTTGATGATAACGGTGAGGATGTCTCAATATTCTCTGACTGGGAAACCAGCACGATGGCCAATGCTGCACGCGACCCTTACTGGCGCGCTAAAGCAGCAGCGACGGCAAAAAACTACCCACACCTTGAACACGAAGTTAACGACACCTGCACTCGCTGTCATGCGCCAATGGCCAACGAGGCTTCACACCGCGCCGGCATAGAGCCAAAACTGTTTGATGATGGATTTCTGGACCCGGCCAATGAGTTTTTTGATCACGCGATGGACGGGGTCAGTTGCACACTGTGTCACCAGATCGAAGACACGGGTAGCCTGGGTACGATTGCGTCAATGTCTGGCAACTTTACTATCGCAGTGCGATCGCCAGAGGAAAAAGATACCCGCCCGGCCTATGGGCAGTACGCTGATCCGGAGGTGGCCTACATGATGGTCAACTCGAACTTCACACCGGTTTATGGCGCGCACATGAGCGAGTCATCGGTTTGTGGCACCTGCCATGACCTCAAAACGCCAACCGTGAATAACAATGGAGAAATAATTCCTGCGGTAATCGAGGACCGATTCCCGGAACAACAGACCTTTACCGAGTGGCAGAACAGCGATTACCGTAAAGGCGGCGCTAAAGACGCAAGTTGTCAGACCTGCCACATGCCGAAAAACCCGACTACTGTTGCGCTGGCATCATCCGGTACCGATATACGTCGTGGAAATTTCTCGGAGCACACATTTCTTGGTGCGAATACAGTGATGCTCGACATGTTCAAAAATTTCCGTGAGGAACTCGGAATAGAAGCTACCGGTTTCCAGGCTGCAATCGAACGTAACCGCGAGTTCCTGAAAACCTCTGCAGATATGGCTATAACCGGCACTCGCAACGAAGGTAATAATATCGTCGCAACACTGCAAATAAAGAATGATACCGGCCATAAACTCCCAAGCGGATATCCATCACGAAGAGTATTTGTACACTTTGTCGTGACCGATGCTGACGGCGCGATTGTATTTGAGTCCGGCAAGATGAATCCGGACGGCAGTATTGTCGGTAACGATGGCGACATCAGCTACCGTCAATTCGAGCCACACTACAACACCATCACCAACGAAGATCAGGTGCTGATTTTTGAATCGATCATGGGCGACGTCAACGGCAATGTCACCCACTCACTTGTTGAGGCCGCAAGACACCTGAAAGACAACCGACTCACGCCGGAAGGATTTGATAAAAACATCGTCAGCAGTGATGTTGCAGTGGTTGGCGAGGCTTTGCTCGACAACAACTTCAACGCCGGCCTTGATATCTTCGAGTACAAGATTCCGGTAGCAACGCCAGGCCAGTATTTTATTTTCGCTGATTTGATTTATCAGCCACTCGCATACGGTCACCTGGAATATCTGTTCCGCGATACCGATGTGCCTGAAGTGGATGAGTTCAAGACGATCTACGATTCCACGACATTGTTGTCTGAGACTATTTCGAGCGCGGTTACCGAGCACAATTTCGTTAACCCATAGCGTGAGGTTATTCGATACAGGCGGTGCCGATGCAACAGTGATCAGACTTGTCAGCAAGGTTACCAAACGAACTTCTCATAAGAAGCAGCTTGTGAAGAAGCAGCCTGTAACTCAGCAGGCTGTGAAAGATGATTTTAGCTACCGGGCATTGAACTCACTCATCGTTGGCTGAGGTTGCCAGCAAGTAACATTGCCTTGCCCTATCAAATGGGCAAATGTGAACTGTGCACATTTTGAGTGTGACGAACTTCTGCATTATTGTGAGTCCTTCAAACATGATCATGCAGCGTTAACGCACACAGATGCGTGTTGCACACACTGACAAATATGCTCCGTCTGATTGCCACCATTGCGGTTTCTGCTTCACTTCTTTTACACAGCCTCTACAGTCACGCGCAGTTTGTGCAGGACCGGGACCTCATCTCACTGCACTACGATCACGCTCCGGATCGTGATGACGGTCATGCGACTGTCTCAGCCCTTGAAGTCGTCACTGCTCGAGGCATCACGCCGCACGTTGTCAGCGGGGCTTATGGCACCGGCAACAGTAGTAGATATCAGCCCGCATCAGAAGCGGTCATGCGTGCTACCTGGGGCTCAAACTGGCTGGATGCACATGCAAACCGGCAAGCAGCGGTCAATGCAACAACCAATCGCTGGCTCAACACACTGTTGAATGGTGGCGATATCTGGGTTGCAGAGGGAGGTCAGTCTGACTTCACATCCGATGTCGTCCGTCGAATAAGAAACACCAATCCGGATATCAATACTAGAAGCAGAATCCATGTGATACAGCACAGTATCTGGAACGAACAACAGTCCAATCAGGCTGACTTAAACTACAGTCGCAACAACACAGACTACAAAAAAATTGCCGATGGCAATGGAGCTAATGCCACTGCAAATTTAAACCAGAGGAGCGCCAGTTTTGTACGAATGGCTCGTGCCAGCCAGTTCGGATCTGCGTGGAATGCCGCTTTTAACTATCTGAATCCGAACAACAAACTCGACTTCTCGGACACAGTTGAATTGTTGTATATCCTCGGCATAGGCACAGATCAGATAGCAACCGTCAATGATTTTGCCGCGGTTTTTCTGGATCAGTCACCTACCCCTCTTGCAACACGTCCAACCGCATGGAGTGACTCCTACTCGGTGAACGGTCAATGCTACTGCGATACTAGCTTTGACCATGGACTAGCCAATATTTCGGTTGATACACCCGCTGGTCGCAGAACAGTCCGGCAGATTTGCTCAGACATCACCGATCGGTTCGGGATTGGCAGTTTCGAGAATCGTATTTACTTCAACACCGCACAGTGCGGTCATCCACCAGCAAACAATGCGCCCGATGAAACAATCTGTCCGGGGATTCCCAGAGGAATCAACGACTACATGGGTTCTCGTTGCCAACAAACCGGCTCTCGCTGGAATCTCGACCAGCTGTATCGCACCGAACAAACACCTGAAGTCGCAGCACAGAGCCCGGAAACAGCAAGTCCTGAAAACACTGCTGCAGGCTTTCCAGTCTGTGGATCTGGCTTTGTCGATTCGGACGGCGACGGCTACGGTTGGGAAAACAATCAAACCTGTATCGTTGCCGGCGGTGCCGCTGCCACCAGCACGCCTCAAGCCCAATCGCAAACGCCGGTCACCGTGCAGGCCGTGTCGTTAGCGAATGAATCGAATACCACAACTGGCAATCCAACAGTAGGCTTTCCTGTTTGCAGCGATGCAGTTATTGACTTTGACGGTGATGGCTTCGCTTGGGAAAACAACCAATCCTGTCTGGTGTCTGGTAACTCTGCTGACAACGACGCGACGTCAGTTCAGACCGTAGAATCAGAAGCACCCGTTGAAAACAATCTGTTCTCTGATTTTCCTGTTTGCAGTGATGCTGTCATCGACTTTGATGGTGATGGCTTCGCCTGGGAAAACAATCAATCCTGTGTCGTGTCCGGCAACTCCGCTGCCAGTGAACCCACCTCATCTCAGACCAGTGACACAGTCGCACCTGTTAGCAGCAACCCTTTTTCTGACTTCCCTGTTTGCAGTGATGCTGTTGTTGATTCTGACGGTGATGGCTTCGCCTGGGAAAACAATCAATCCTGCGTCGTTTCTGGCAGCACCGCCAACGGTGATGCCACTTCAGCTCAGGCCACTGACGTAGCGGCACCAGTCAACAACAACCCGTTTGCTGATTTCCCTGTTTGCAGTGATGCTGTCACCGACTTTGACGGTGATGGCTTCGCGTGGGAGAACAATCAATCCTGTGTGATCAGTAGCTAACATCCGGCTGGCGTTCGACAGAGAACCGAACGCCCTTGAACCGGCCGCATTAGTTTTCCAACGCCTGCTAACTCGGGTCTGCGTTTTTTCAGCGGCTAACTCAAAGACAGAGTCACCGAGAGTCACGGTCTCAGCTCGTTACCCCGTGCAGCTGGCTCAAAATAAACACCTCGTTCCCCGGCTGCATGCTGCCGGGGTCACCACACGTTACGGTTTCCGGGTTGTGACACGCTTGCCCCATTCGCAGTGTTCCGATCTGGATAGTCGACGGCTGAACACTGGTAAACCTCTTTGTTCTCCCGACTAGCACAGATAAATAGCCAGCTAACTCTCTAACAGCCTTCAGCAAGACATTCTCTTGACGCTAACTATCGGGTGGTCTGCCATCAGAACTGTTAGCAATAATGAAAAAATATCTCTTCGCACCGCTCGCAGCGGTATGTCTCAACTGGACCGGGGCTGCAATAGCAGCAGACTTTGTTGCTGTTAGAATTGAAGCAGAAAACTTCACTTCAAAGAGCGATAGGTGGGTACTGACCTCGCCTGACAGCGTTCCGGATGCGCAACCTGACCCTGACCCTCCTCACAATGACAGCGCCAGTGGCAGCGCCAATCTTGAGCTACTCCCTGATACGCGCGTTACACATAACGACGAGATCTTCGGTGGTGCTGATGGAAATTTCTGGGGCGGACCGAGTGGCGGACCACGAATTGACTACAACGTCGACATACCCGAACCGGGACGCTACTTTGTATATGTTAAAACATATTCAACAAACACTGAAGACAACGGCATTCACGTCGGTGTTAACGGAACTACCCCGGAAAGTGGCAAGCGGGTTCAAATCTGCTCAAAACACAACTGGTTCTGGACCAGCGGCCAGCGCACCGATGAAAATCATTGTGGTGTCACCAAAACAATCTGGCTGGACTTCCCTGCAGCAGGAGTTAATACAGTCACTTTCTTTGCCCGCGAAGACGGCTTTGAAATTGACCAGTTCTTACTTTTGAAAGAGACACATGACGGCTCTTTGAATTGCTTTCCTACATTTAACGACAAGCTCAGATGCAATGATGCAGTAACTAACGCAAGGGTGAGCGAAACTGATGTACCTGTTTCACAGACCGTCGATGGCAACCTGCTGACCAGTCCGCCTGAACCGGACCCGTCAACCGCCCAGGTTGATCTTGATATAGACATCGATACCAATGGTTCTGTGCATTTCACCGGTGACATCATTGCTTACCAGATTGAGGTGAGCAATATCAATACATCTGACACAGCTACTAACAGTCTGGTGAAAATTGATCTGCCCGCCAGCCTTGAGTTTTCCTCAAGCAGCGATTGCACCCTGGCAGGCTCAAGCCTGAACTGCGACGTCGGTGACTTACCAGCCGGTTCTTTGCATACACTTGCATTCACGGCAACTGCAATAACCGAGGGCAGCCATCGGGTTGACGCCCAGGTCACCGCGGAGGAGAACGATGCGAACAACAGCAACAACACCGAGTCTGCCACTGTAACCACACAGCAAAGCGTACCGGATTTTGAAGCGGGCATTTCCCTGGCACAGCGCTCAAACGCAACAGCACTCGGTGATGTGAATCAGTACACGGTCACCATTGAAAACAACGGCCTGCAAGCGATCGATTCAGCAGCGATTAGCGTTACAACAGATGATGGATTAGCGGTGCAGGACTGCAACCCTTCCTGTGCAATACCAACAGTAGCCTCAGGTGAGTCAACGACAATTACTTTCCAGACCACTGCGATAGAGCCAGGTGTTCACAACGTAACAGCGAATCTACAACTGGCCGATGATGCCGACAGCGTTAATAACACAGCGACTTTAAACGAACTGGTCGTGGAGCCGATTGTCGCACTTGGCACTGACAACGCGATTGTTATTGAAGCTGAAAGCTTCAGCCGCTCCTCTGCTGCTGCAACAGATAACGCGCCGCAGTGGTTTGTAATTGACAATAACTTCCGCCCGCTTGACGAACAGCTTGACCCGGACAATGCCTCCCCGGTAAGCGTCAGCGGCAGCGCATACATCGAGGCACTTCCAGACTTAAGAATCGATAACAATGCCGCGACCGTGCCCGGTGCATCCAACTTCCCGACCGGTGGCATTGGTGCAACCGTTACTTACCAGACCTACTTCAGCAAGGCTGGCACGTATCATATCTATGCGCGTGTACGCTCCAATAACAACCAGGATTCAAGCCTGCACGTCGGGTTAAACAATCTGTGGCCACAAACCGCTGAATCAGTGTCTGTTTGTAATTCAAACGGCGACTGGCAGTGGACTAACAGTTTAACTAACAACGGCAGCTGCGGCACATCGGGTGGTGCAACGATTCAGATTGAGTCACCCGGCGTGCATACGCTGATGATCTCACAGGACACAGATGGCCTTGAGCTGGACAAATTGATCCTTAGCAAAGATGCATTACCTGATCTCAATGGTATAGGGCCACTGGCATCCACTGTCGATCCAACTCAACAGACAAATATTGGTATAAGCGCTGAATTGCTCAACGATCAATCAAACCCGGATCAGGCAATCCTTACAATTGTCCTGAACAATGAAAGCAGCACTAATGCTTCAGGTGTGACCGTATCGATCAACGGTATAACAAGTCAGTCATACGCTGCAGATGGGTTCGATAATTGTAGCAACACCGGATCATCGCTTGTCTGTACGCTTGCAGAACTTGACGCCGGCCAACAAGCAACAGGCACAGTACAATTTGATACTGATGATTCCGATAACCTGGAAGTCAGATCTGCTGTTGACTCCATACAATTTGACGTCAACGAACAAAACAACACGACAACTGCTGGCTTAAACCTGTCTCAATCGCCCAACAGATCAAACATGCAAGCCAGCTCCTCCGGCGGTGGTAGCATGTCTGTATGGCTAATGCTGTTTGCACTACTTTTACTCGGGTTCAGGACAAGCTTTTATTTTAATTACAGTGCTGCAGTAGCTAACACACATAATATAGACGCTTGAGTTTCAATCATGTCAGCAATAAATCATATCTGTAGATACAAGCTGGCAGCGCTGTTTGCCACACTTTTACTGATCACTGGCGATGGCTACGCTCAGAACTGGACGCATCACAGCACCAGTGACAACTCCACCATCGTCAAACGGCACGAAACCGGCGCCGTGGTGAACGAAGATAAACTGTATGCTCTCGGTGGCAGGGGTAACAGGCCCGTGCAGGTGTTTAACGCAACTCAGAACAAGTGGTCAACGCTCGCACCATTGCCGATGGAACTGCACCACTTTCAGCCGGTTATTCTAAATGGCTATCTCTATGCGATCGGTGCATTCACTTGTTGTTACCCGAATGAGCCCACGATAGCAGATATCTATAGATTAAACCTGGCTAGCAATACCTGGGAAACACACGGCAGCATTCCTAACACAAGACTGAGAGGTTCTGCAGGTGCCGTTGTACATAATGACAAAATCTATCTGATCGGCGGCAACACTGATGGTCATTCCGGTGGAGCGGTTGCATGGCTGGATGAATACAATCCGGAAAACGGTGAATGGCGCACTCTACCAGACGCACCCAATGCCCGTGATCATTTCAATGCAGCCGTGGTCGACAACAGATTAATAGCCACCAGTGGCAGGCAGACTAACGTCAGCTTCGGTGGCATGGTAGCCGCAACTGATGTCTACAACTTTGACAGTAACACCTGGACCAGCGTCGCTCCCATCCCTACTCCCAGAGCAGGCGCAATGCTCGGTGTCAGCAACGGTAACGTTATTGTTATTGGTGGTGAAACTGACACACAAGTGCAGGCGCACGATCAGGTAGAGGCGTTTCAGGTGGCTACCGGCGAATGGCGAAGCCTGCCTGCACTAATTGAGGGGCGCCATGGTGGCGCAGGTGGAGTGGTCGGTGATACCCTGCATGCGATTACCGGCAATCTGAACAGAGGTGGTGGACAGGAAGTGACCACCCACGAAGTCCTTAACATCTCAGACACAGATAATGACGGGCTATTTGATTTTGAGGATAGTACCAACAACTCTACCATTGACTCCGATGGCGATGGCCTGACCGATCAGCGCGAGTCAACGTTGCAAACCGACCCAATTAACCAGGATTCGGACGGCGATGGACTGACAGATGGCGAAGAGGTTAATCAGTACAGTACCAGCCCTTTATCTGCTGACACCGATAATGACGGACTGTCAGATATAGACGAAATACAAACGCACAATACAAACCCTGTTCTAGCCGACAGCGATAGTGATTCGCTCAACGACAGTGATGAACTCACCCGGTATTTCACCGATCCGCTATTGTCTGACTCCGATAACGATGGCTTAAGCGATAGCGAAGAAGTACTGACACACAGTACTAACCCGAACGCCTACGACACAGACCTTGACGGGCAATCTGACGCCACCGAAGTCGCAGACGGAACCAACCCGGTGAACGAAGATGAAGACAACGACGGCATCTTAAACACCGTTGAAGGCAACATCGACACAGACGGCGACTCTATACCGAACTTTATGGATCTTGACAGTGACAACGACGGGATCCCGGACATCATCGAAAACAGACGGGCCGACAATGACAGCAACGGTATGCTGGATGCCTCAGATTCCAGCCCTGCAAGTGATGTACTCTTTGATGCAGATCAGGACGGTATTAACAATCTTTTGGACCTTGACTCCGATCAGGATGGTTTGACAGATCTTCTGGAAGCAGCACAAAGTAACACCACCGCCACTGTCACTTTGTCAGGCAATGACTTTATCGATACTAACGCGAACGGCTGGCACGATAACTACGAGGGATTATCTGTTGCGGATACAGATGCAGATGCAACTCCGGACTTCCTCGATCTTGACAGCGATGACGACGGAGTTACCGACCTGCGCAATAGTGGAATCAACGACGCTGACAACAATGGCAAAATTGATGATGTTATCGACAACAATGGAGATGGTCTTCACGACGATCTGACAACACTTCAACGTGTAGTTCCCGGTAACGAATCAGGTAGCGCTTCTGGTAGCAGTTCTGGTAGCGCTTCTGGACAATCAGCAATGCCACCAAGCCAGGGCGGTGGTGGCGGCGCGCCATTCCTACCAGTGGTGCTGGCATTCTTCGCACTTGTTGCTAGGCAGCAGCGTTCGAAGTTTCGAGTGTCCTGTCGACAAAGCCGATAAAGTCGTCAACATCAATGTCAACCGCCATATCTCGCAGCTGGACAACCCGCTCGGCCGGGTTGTCTGACGCGTTGTTGGTGTTGACGCTTTTCGCCATAAATTGAGCGTAGTCTAAATCGGCTACAGCACTTAACGCCCAATAACAAGGCACAATATAGTCACCAAATATTTCAATCACGCGCGTACCAGGCTTGCAGAATGCCAGGTTGGTCAGCCCTGCTCCATGCACTCCTATGACTACATCAACTCTTGACATCAATTCAGCCTGCTCCTCAACAGTCAATAGCTCAAACTGAACAGTTTCAAAACCACGCAACTTCAATGCAGCTACCAGGGCCGGCTCGTTAGCGATATTACGGGAGCCTCTCGCTAAACGTGAAATATAAACTCTGGTTGAAGCAATTTGATCACCTGTGGTCTCTTCCAGAAAGCTATTCTTCAAAAACTTTACTACGTGAGAACTAAGACCTACTCCGAGACCGTGGTATATCTTATCGCCCTGATCGTTCTTCAAGCAGGGCACTATCATTTTTTCAGCCTGATAAAAACAGGTATCGTCAGCATACACTATTCGGTTTGCCTCTATGCCCAACGCTTTAAGTGTTGCAAGCTGAAAACGAGAGTTTGCAGCCACGATGAAGTGGTCGATCTCATCCAGCATCAATCCACAGTCACTAACCAGCCCAAGCTTTGGCAATATATCCAGCATCCAGTGGTAGTAAATAGCAGAACTACGACCATCCAGGAAACATGCGGTCCCATTAAGCTGACAATTTTTAGCAGAGCTAATCGAGTGGTATGCGGGATGTACGTTACCCTTCACCTGCTCACTGATAACCTGCCTTTTACAGTCCATGGCCAGTGTGTTAACACCATCAAACCAAACAAAACCTTGCTCCGCTACAGTACAAAACGCCTCACGTGCGTGAGTTTCTGTGTACCGAAATTGTCCATACGATTTTCCTGCAAGATTTCTCAGCGGCGCACTTAGAGACTTGCGCTCCTCATCAAAGCTTTTTAGTCGAATGACTTTTTCACAATCCTTCACCGATTTTATGAAACTCTGAATACTCGCAGCACTGAAGTATTTCGAATTGAGAGAATCAGGAATAGCCCCCCTATAGCAGGACGAGGCATCTTCCGTCTCTCCAAGCGCTTCAAGACACTTACCAATATCATGTATTGCCGAGACTCGACCTGGCTCTAATACAAGTGCAGAGCAAAGCAGCGTTAATGCCGTTTCATACAATTGCCCGGCAATCAGCGCGCCGGCAATATTTTGTAATTCGCCGGCACATTTAAAAGAACTCTTCATACGATCGAACACAACCATTGTCGAGATGCGTGGCTCACAGGAACACTATTTCGTTACGCAGCTTTTGTATTCGCTAATCCGGACTGCGAAAAGAGCTCTTCAAAATGACTCTTACCTACCTGATAAAGTGCTTCATCCAGGCTATTTCGAGCGATGATCTCTTCGAATATTTCAGCACTGAGTTCACTGCGAATTTGATCTCTTTTTTCCTGTTGCGACATACTTAGGTCCTGCAAAACATTCGCTTTTACTTCACGCCCTCTGAAATCCGGAAACGCCGGCTTCAGAAACTCGCTCAGCAATGCCACTGTACGATCAAAATCATCAACAATGCCAACGAACTTTAACGACTTAATGAACCTTGATGCATTTTCAAACAGGGCTTCATCGTCCAGCTTTGCGTGATCCTGAAATCGATCACGAAAACCATTAGACAACCTGATTGTTTGAAACTCTTCTATCGGGTTATTGCGTCGGCTGCGAAATTTCTCTCTGATATAGTCTTCCAGCGTACCTTTTGGTTCTTCGAGCCCCAGTTGTTTTTTACGTTCGAACAGATAAGCAGACTTAATTCGATCTATCGGATCACGCAAAATCACTACCGGGTATACAACCCCCTCAATCTCTGGCAAAGGGGGAATGATCTGGTGTGATGAAAAAGCAATCTTATCCTGATTCTTGCGAATCATATTTTCGATATCAACACACGGTATTATCCCGTTCGCTGAATCACTATCATATCCAAACCACTGATCTTTAAAATTATTTTTTAATAGTTGATCTATCGAGCTGCCGGCATTTTTAAACAGATGATAGTGAACTATGACGTTTCTTGTTTTACTCATTGCAGAAACCCCTTAAACCTCTGCATACCATTCTCATCTGAATAGATCCCTGCCTTTGACAATATCTTTCTCATACCCTTCAAGCCCTCCGCAGGTGAGAACAGAGACTGAGCCACCTGCTGTGAGTTATGTGACAAACGATTCCACGCCTCTTCGTCCTCGTTTAGCAGGCTTATGTATTCACACCATTCACTGACCGATTCAGCAATATAAGTACTTTGCAGATGCACCAACCCTGTACCCTCGGCAGATACTGATGTCATCACCGAAGGCAATCCGGCAGCCATGCAGTCAATAACCTTTCCTTTCAATCCTGCTCCTGAAAGTAATGGTGAAACAAACACTCGTGCAGTTTGATAAACATCATCAGTGTCTTCGACAAATCCGACTACTTCAATGTTAGGTGATTCAAACGCTTTAAACTCATCCGGAACTTTACTGCCATAAATTCGAAACACAATATCTGGCAATTGCTCTGTCAGCACTGGCATCACTTTCTTGCAAAAGAACTCCACCGCTTCAATGTTCGGTCGATGACCGTAGCCACCGAGAAATGCAATACCGTTACGCTCACTGAATGGTGCGATGTCGTTTTTCGCCTCCACCACCCAGGGGCATCTCAGGACGTTGCTTTCTTTCATCACATGCGAAGTAATCACCGCACGCTCGGCTTCGGTATAACAGATCGCCACATCAGACCTGTCAATAACCTCAAGCTCTTTATCTTTCGTTTCAAGCGGGCCGGTAAAATCAATTTCTTCAGATTGCAGCTGCTCGCGCAGCTCTCGCAAAAAGTGTAAATCAGCGTTATTGAAAATTACTTTGGCGTTAGTGTGCTTTTCAATCAGATCCAGGCAATCGGCTGCAACACCGTAACGCGTGATATAAACTGCATCAAATTCCTTACCTCGCTTGCTTAAGAACTGCTCCATTGTTTGAAAAAACGGATAGTAAATAGCTTCAACGCCAAGTTTTTGTAGATACTGGGTATGCACACCCATGTGTGCGAAGTTGGCTGGTATAAACGTTAGTTTACAGCCCAGCTCCATCATCAGCTTCATTTCCTGAAAAGCAGCAAAACTACCAGCATCAGTATTGCGCTGAGGAGTGTTAGCATCGAGCACTAATACTCTGTAGTTATTTATTCTGTCTACTTCTAGTTGTGGCTTGACTCCCTCCGTGCCATGCCTTTTATAATCCAGGAACCATTTTTCCCGAAACGTCGAACTATTGATTTCCTGATACTTCTTAATACCCGACCTGGTACTAGTGCCGTTGCTTTTGCCTTCAAAATGCACGACTTCAGAGCCTGGACAGTACACCGTTCTGTAGCCTGCTTTACGAATCTTGAATGCGAGATCTGTATCCTCGTAGTATGCCGGTGCGTACTCTTCGCTAAACCCGCCTACTTCCTTCCAGACTGGCGTGGCTACAATCAATGCCGCTGCAGACAAGTAGTCAGCATCCCGGCTGTAGGTAAAGCTTGGGTGAGAGGCATTCTTTCCCTTACCGTAGTTCCATGGAACACCTGACCCCCAAACAATGCCACCAGCTTCCTGAAGGCTGCCATCAGGATAGATAAGTTTACATCCCACCGCACCTACATCATTCATCAATTGAAACATACTGAGAGCCTCATCTAACCAGCCTGAAGTCACCTCTGTATCATTGTTCAAAAGACAAATATATCGGCCTTTTGCCTGCTTTACTGCTTTATTATTCGTTTTTACAAATCCAAGATTTTGTTCATTCCTGACAACACGAAGATTCTCTACTATCTCCTCAGCTGCAGTAGTCTCGTCAGACGATTGGTCATCAGCAAGAATTACTTCAAAGCTGGCTTTGTTCTGAGCGAGAATCAAAGATGCAATACAGTGGTAAGTAATTGCAAATTTGTCTTTTGCCGGAATAATGATTGAAACATCCGGGTACGTTACTTCGGGCAACTTTAGCTTTGAGTAACTCTTGCGGTTATGAAAACCACGGAGCACTTCATTGTGCGCCTGGCACAATGTAGCCAGCTCAATACCGCTGACCATACCATCTTCCATAAACTGGGAAAGATGATTGTTAAGTGATTCATACCGAAACGCTGCATTACGCGATAATCCCGCATAGCCATTTGAGGTTAAACTATCGGTGAGATGTTCTTCAAGCGTTGTAATTGGATAGAGGATGTCTATATACGCCGTACTGGATAATTCACAGTCATTGGCGATAATTTCAAAAGTATGGGGCATTCCGTCAAACAGGTTTACCGGTAGCTGACAATGATAGTTGATACTACCACCAGCCTTATTTCTTATTGTGCAGGGTAAACGCTTGATATTATCGACCAAAACTTCAACACTGGCGGGTGATTTTTTCAGTTGGTCTGTATTCAGAAGCTGCGCTATGACAACACGCCCCTCGATACCCACTACTTCAGCAACACATTCACTGGTGATACCACACTTGAAGGAGTTTGTTGATATCAATACGCCAGTATGTTTTTCTCTGAGGAGAATATTGGTAACCGATTTAGTAAATATCTTACTGCTCAAATCGACCGTAAATCCATGTTTTCCATCTCCATAGCCGAGTCTATGCAGATCCTCACGATAGATGTCCGCAACACCCTCACCAACTTTCTCACCACCGGCAAATACTTCGATCTCAATCGTTGCAGCCGAGTCGTTACTATCGATTACCCAGCCAGACAAACGCCGATTTTCCAGCGCATCAATATTACCCAGAAAATAGTGAGTAGTCGGCTTGATTAAGGTTTTTTCACTAAACAATGAGTCAAAAATCTCACGTGCCTTTGACTCGGTGCCTTTCTTTTTATCTTTCACTTAACAGCAGTTCCAAATTCAACAGCAATAATATTTTAATCACAGCCAAAATTATGCAGCCTTCACCACAGGCTCAGCGTTGGCCAGAGACTCTCGTTCAGCGATCAGCGCTTTGAGATAACTGCCGTAGGTACTTTTTCCGTAGCGTTCAGCACTTTTTTGAAGTGTAGCGGTATTAATCCAACCCTTATTCCACGCTATCTCTTCTGGCACGCATACTTTTAATCCCTGTCGTGCTTCAATGGTTTCAACGTAGGCCGCTGCCTCATGCAACGATGCGTGAGTACCGGTGTCAAGCCACGCGTGTCCGCGGCCTAATAGCTCTACATTCAGCTTGCCCTGCTCAAGATAAATGTTATTCAGATCAGTTATCTCGTACTCACCACGCGCTGACGGTTGCAAGGCTTTGGCTTTCTCAACCACTGAGTTATCGTAGATATACAAACCCGTTACAGCATAGTGTGACTTGGGATTCTCCGGCTTCTCTTCAAGTGATAGCACACGCCTTGCGGCGTCAAACTCAACCACTCCATAGCGCTCGGGATCGGCAACGCGATAAGCGAATACCGTGGATCCATCCAGAGACAATGCAGCATTCTCGAGAATGCCTTCAAGGCCGGCACCATAATAGATATTGTCACCGAGTATCAGACAGCAGCTATCCTCGCCAATGAAAGACTCACCGAGCACGAAAGCTTGTGCAAGGCCATCCGGACTTGGCTGAATGATATATTCGAGCTCAACACCGAATTGACTACCATCACCGAGCAGATGTTCGAATCGTCCGATATCTTCAGGTGTTGAGATGATCGCAATCTGGCGAATACCCATCAACATAAGTGTTGATAGCGGGTAGAAAATCATCGGCTTGTCATACACAGGTAGCAGCTGTTTTGACATCACCTGAGTGATTGGATACAACCTGGTACCAGAGCCACCAGCGAGAATAATACCCTTCATATGGATTCCACCGAACAGTGCGAAGACTGTCGATCAGTGCAAAGAATATTCCACCGCCGTGGTATTCGTCACAAAGAATCCGTCGCTGTTCGCCGGAAAATTGGCGTGTTGAATTGACTTGTTGAATCGTCGTATTGAATTGACGTGCATACAGACAGTATGCAGCAAATGAACGAGTTGGCGGCATGTGTTCGTGCCGCCAACTGAGCTACGCTGAGCTACATTCGGAAGGTAAGGCTCAAATCAGCCAATGAGCCATGGAAGGTCTGCCTACAGCAGCGCTTGATCAAGCTCGTAGTATTCTGACGCACTGTTCTGAATCGCCAGATGGTGTGCTTTGGCATGAGTCGCTATTTTGTCGAAATAGAATCCGGCAATAGCACACTGGAGATTGCCAAAGGCTCTATCTTCGGTGTTATCAGCCGCCAGTACGATACGCGCCATTGCCCAGCTGCCTGTGGTGAAGCCCATCATCATCAGGTAGTCCGTTGCCGCCGATGCTGCCAGAACCGGGTTTTTTTCTGCCACAAGTTTTTGACTGACAGATGCGGTCATTTCTATGGCATCACCCAATGCAGCCTTTGCTTTTGCAGCCACTGGATTGGCAGAGCCTGCCAGTGCTTCATGGGTGGCACGCATATCTTCAAGTAGCTCATCTACAGCCTTGCCGCCGTCATATTGTGTCTTGCGACCAAGCAGATCGTTGGCCTGAATGCCGGTGGTGCCTTCATAAATCGGTGTTATACGGCTATCACGCAGGTGTTGTGCAGCACCTGTCTCTTCGATGAATCCCATACCACCATGAATCTGCACACCAAGTGAGCACAGATCGACACCCACTTCGGTAGACCAGCCTTTCACGATTGGTGTAAGTAACTCACCACGTCGTTGGAAGCGCGCGCGAACTTCGTCATCGGTATGACGCGCAGCGAAATCAAATGCTGCGGCACAGTCGTAGGCCATGACACGCGCCGCTTCAATCTGCGATCGCATTGTCATCAGCATGCGGCGAACGTCCGGGTGGTTAACAATACCCTGAACATCGGAATCTTTTTCAAGCAGCACCGGGCCTTGTTTGCGATCACGAGCAAACGCCAGTGCACGCTGATAGGCCATCTCTGCAATGCCATAGCCCTCGATTCCAACGGCCAGACGGGCCTCGTTCATCATCGTAAACATATACATCAAACCACGGTTTTCTTCGCCAACGAGATACCCTATTGCACCATCGTTATCACCAAAAGACATCACACAGGTCGGACTCGCGTGGATACCGAGCTTATGTTCAATCGATACGCATCGCGCATCATTCCGTTCGCCAAGTGTGCCGTCCGCATTAACCAGGAACTTAGGCACGATAAACAACGATATGCCTTTGACCCCGGCCGGCGCATCCGGTGTTCGCGCCAGTACCAGGTGAATGGTGTTTTCAGTCATATCATGATCACCATAGGTGATATAAATCTTCTGACCTTTGATTAGATAATGATCACCGGCAGGCTCTGCAGAAGTGCGCACCGCGGCCAGATCAGACCCCGCCTGCGGCTCGGTCAGATTCATCGTGCCGGTCCAGGTGCCGGCAATCATTTTTTCAAGATAAGTTTGTTTCAGCTCATCTGAGGCGTGCGATTCAATCGCATATACAGCACCCTGGGTTAACAGCGGACACAATCCAAAAGCCATATTCGAGCTGTGCCACATTTCCTGCACCGCAGCGGACAACAAGCCCGGCATACCCTGGCCGCCATACGTCGGATCAAACGCGAGGCTGTTCCATCCCGACTCGGAAAACTGTTGATAAGCTTCTTTCCAGCCTGCAGGTGTGGTGACACCGTCCGCAGTCCATTTGGCACCCAGCTGGTCACCATCCCAATTCAATGGTGCCAATACTTCCGACGCGAACTTTCCGGCCTCTTCCAGAATGGCGCTGACAATATCCGGTGTCGCATCTTCGTAGCCGGGCAATGCTGCGACGTCCGCCATGCCGACCACATGATCAAGCAGGAACTGTATCTGTTTGGTGGGTGCTGAATAAGAAATGTGATGTCTCCTCGCTGATTGCGTAGTTTTTTACAATGTTCTGAAAACGAAACCCATGCCATATACAAAATGGGTTCACACTAATAAAAGTAAAGCCGATATCCGGACGGACCGGTTCTCAGTAAATTAAGCCAACTTCGAGACGAATCTAAATGTATAAAACCACGCCCTCCAGCAATATTGGAGGGTGCTCAATCATGCCTTAGTTAGCCAGCTGCAAGTGCGGCATCCAGCTCAGGCACAGCATCAAACAAATCTGCAACAAGACCATAGTCAGCCACCTGAAAAATAGGTGCTTCCTCATCCTTATTGATAGCCACAATGACCTTACTGTCTTTCATACCAGCGAGGTGCTGAATCGCACCCGAGATGCCAATCGCTATATACAGATCAGGTGCAACGACCTTTCCGGTCTGCCCGACCTGATAATCGTTCGGTACAAACCCGGCATCCACAGCAGCTCGTGAAGCACCCACCGCTGCGTTAAGCTTTTCTGCAAGGGCCTCAAGCATGGCGAAGTTTTCACCGTTCTGCATACCCCTGCCACCAGAGACAACAATCGATGCGCTGGTCAGTTCCGGTCGATCTGACTTGGTCAGCTCCTGACCAATCCATGAAACCTTATCACTGACTGAACCCGCACCCACTGACTCGACCGATGCAGAGCCACCTTCAGCCGCTACCGGATCAAATGCGGTGGTGCGTACCGTGATGAGCTGACAGCTGTCACCGCTTTGTACAGTCATCATTGCATTGCCTGCATAGATAGGTCGAATATAAGTATCCGCGCCGACTACTTCTGTGATGTCTGATATGCCCGCCATATCAAGCTTTGCAGCGACCCGCGGCATAATGTTTTTACCACTGGCGGTATTGGCGAACATTATATGTGAGTAGTCAGCTGCCAAACCTTCAATAAAGGGCGCCATGTTTTCAGCCAGCTGATTCGCGTATGCGGCATCATCACACTGCAGCACCTTGCTAACACCTGCGACTTTCGCCGCAGACTCAGCCACAGCGCCACAGTTTTGTCCCGCGACCAGTACCACCACATCACCACCAACTTTTTGAGCGGCACTGACCACACTCAACGTCGAAGGCTTTAATTCATTGTTATCGTGATCTGCTATTACCAGTGTAGTCATGATTAGATTACCTTCGCTTCGTTCTTAAGTTTGTCCACGAGATCAGCAACTGACCCTACAATCTCACCTGCTTTACGCTGTTCTGGTTCTTCGACTTTAACGACCTTAAGCCGTGACGTGATGTCTACCTCCAGCTCTGCAGGTGTTAATGTATCAAGCGGCTTTTTCTTCGCCTTCATGATATTCGGCAGTTTCGCGTAGCGAGGCTCGTTAAGACGCAGGTCGGTAGTCACCAGTGCTGGCATAGCTACATCAATTGACTCAAGACCACCATCGACCTCCCGGGTGACTTTCATCTTGTCGCCATTGATTTCGACTTCAGATGCAAATGTGGCCTGTGGCCAGTCCATTAACGCTGCAAACATTTGACCGGTCTGGTTGCTGTCGTCATCAATCGCCTGCTTACCGACAATCACCAGCCCGGGTTCTTCGCGCTTCGCGATAGCCGCCAACAGCTTGGCAACCGCAAGTGGTTGTAACTCTTCTTCAGTTTCAACCAGAATGCCACGATCAGCCCCCATGGCCAGTGCGGTTCTGATGGTTTCCTGCGACTGACTGACGCCCATTGACACGGCGATGACTTCATCAGCCTTACCTGCTTCTTTAATCCGCAGTGCTTCTTCGACAGCAATCTCGTCAAACGGATTCATCGACATCTTAACGTTGGCGAGATCGATCCCGGTACCTTCGGCATTTACCCGAGCCTTGACGTTGTAGTCGAGAACGCGCTTCACCGCGACCAGTATTTTCATGTGACATTTTCCCGAGTATAAAAATAACGACTGATTAAGAATTTGGTAAAGCGGGCCTCGCGCATTCTAAATATGCTGACATCTGCCCCTTCTACCCACCAGTATAATTTATATCAGCAGACAGGTCTTGGCCGTATTGCCAACGACACCGCGTACCGGCCGCACGACCAGAAATTTATCTGTTAGGCCACGTTTGCTGCACTTCTAACGAAATGTATCAAGCCACCCGATAATAGTTTTACTGGAGTTGAATCTGCCCACTGATGCTGACCGTCAGATTTGACTGGCCAGCTTCAATCGCCGCCGGTGCAACATCTGCCGAGCGCGACAGCGTTGCGGCCTGCGCTTCCATTCTGATTCTTCCGGGTCGGTTACCGGTATTGATGTTGATCTGCATGATTCGATAGCTGTCAGCCTGCATGACCTGCTGAATAATCTTTGCCCGATGTTTGAAATTTTCCAGAGCCTGCGAGATCAATTGATCCTCGACGAGCTTACGCGCCTTATCACTCGGTTGAAACAGCATTCGCTGCACCTGCAATTTACTCTGCAGGATTTGCAGTGCCGCTTTTATCTGCTCAAAGTCGACGCCCTTGAGCTCCAGCGTCTGCGATGATCGCCAGCCAGTGATCCGGTTTTGTTCATACTTGGGGTGCGTGTTGTAGTTGCGGGTTTGTGCATCAACCTGATCGTAAGCCTTAAGCTGTTCAAGTGCCCAGTTCATATCACCGTTGACTTTATCCGCCAGCAACGCAGCATCACGATCTTCGTGTTGTACCTGCAGGTAAACCACCATCAAGTCGTTTTCAACTTCACCTTCAGCGCTGGCTTGCAGTGTGTATTGATCAAACAATACCTCTTCATGGGCATAGCCAACACCGGTTAGCAACAGCAGCATTGCAGCAACAAATTTCATACAGGGCGACGACCTCACGCTATCGTTCCATAATAGCCGTAACACCCATCCCACCAGCGGTACATACAGAGATCAATCCACGACCACCGTTGTTTTGATCTATAATTTTTCCAAGTGTACCGACTATCCGCGCACCGGTTGCTGCAAACGGATGACCAACCGCCAGGCTGCTGCCTTTAACATTTAATTTAGCACGGTCAATCGAACCCATGGCTGCACTTCGACCCAACCGGTTTTTACAATATTCGTCAGATTCCCATGCAGCGAGTGTACACAGCACCTGTGCTGCGAAGGCTTCATGAATTTCATAGAAGTCAAAGTCCTGTAACGAGATACCCGCCCGGTCAATCATTTCACTGACAGCCACCGCCGGCGCCATAAGCAAACCTTCACCTTCAACAAAGTCTACCGCTGAAGTCTGTCCGTGGGTCAGGTAGGCCAATATCGGCAGACCACGCTGCCGCGCCCATTCTTCACTGGCAAGTAAAACAGAAGACGCACCGTCAGTCAGTGGTGTGCTGTTGCCTGCCGTAAGAGTGCCTGCATCAGATTTATCGTAAGCGTGTCTTAATCCGGCAAGCTTTTCTACCGATGTATCGGGTCGCATATTGTTGTCGCGCAGCACCTTGTTGCACGGTGTAATCAGATCATCAAAAAAACCTTCGTTATACGCTGCAGCCGCTTTTGCATGACTTTGATAAGCGAGTTCATCCTGCGCTTCACGGGTGATACCCCAATGCTTTGCCATCAGCTCACAGTGCTGACCCATCGACAACAACGTGCGTGGTTCATTAACCGATGGCGGCAGTGGCTTCAGCTCACCGGGACCAAAGCCCTTGAACAGTTTGATTCGATCCATCATTGACCGCGCCCGACCAAGACTCACCAGCCGCCGCGAAAATTTTTGCCCGAACACAATCGGCACATCACTGACGGTATCTGCACCGCCTGCGATCGCACATTCTATTTGCCCGGTGGCAATCTTTGCCGATGACATCAACGCTGCCTGCAGACTGGTGCCACAGGCTTGTTGCAATGTGACGCCTTGGGTAAGCGGTGAAAGCTCGGTGCTTAACACCGACTCTCTGGCAAAGTTCCACTCTCTTGAATGATTGATCACGGCACCGGAGACTACTTCATCAATCTTTTCACCCTGAAGATTGAATTTGTCTACCAGGCCGTCGAGTACGGTGACAAACATATCCTTGTTTGACAGATCCGAGTATGCCGAGTTGGATCGACAAAACGGAATTCTCATACCGCCAACCACTGCCACAGGTCTGATTGTATTGTTCATGTTTTTTATCCTGTGTTAAGCGTTTTTGATGTAATGCATCGGGCCGCCTCTGAAAGGCGCAAATCCGGTACCGAAAATAATTCCCGCATCGAGAAGATCATCGTCCTCAACAATGCCATCAGCGCTGCAGGCTTTGCATTCATCAAGGAACGGCTTCATTAACCGCTCTGCCAGTGCATCAATGTTGTCAATGCTTTGCGGTGTTTCTCTGACCGGTTTGCCGTTTGACCATTGATAAAACCCCTGCCCTGATTTCTTACCCAGATTGCCAGCGTCAACCATCCCTGTCAGTCGTTCAACAACCTTGGTGACATCACGACCACCAACGGTACCGACCACACTTTTACAGATATCCAAACCAACCGTATCTGCAAGCTCTATCGGCCCCATCGGCATACCGAAATGCGTAGCTGCAGCATCAATTTCTTCTTTGGATACACCACTGTCATTGATATTCATGGCCTCGAGCATGTAAGCCGCAAGTACTCGATTCACCAAAAAGCCCGGACTGCTTTTAACCGGCAATGGAAATCGACTGATCTGACCGCAGAATGCACTGCCTCGCTGAATCACCTGCTTTGAGGTGTTTTCTGCATAGACCACTTCAACCAGTGGCATCTTTGAAACCGGATTAAAGAAGTGCAGACCCACCAACCTGGCTGGATCAGTCAGCGCAGATGACAGTTCTTCGAGTGGAATTGCTGAAGTGTTGGTAGCCAGCACTGCATCGTCACGCATGCGAGGTTCAATGCTTTTGTACAACTCTTGTTTGGCCTCACGATTTTCAAAAATCGCTTCAATGATGACATCAGCTCTGGTCACGCCATCGCCGTTGACATCCGGCATCAGCCTGGCCATGGTCGCAGTCGCTTCATGTTTACTGCGAGACTTCTTTTTAAACAGAGATTTTGCACGTGCTATGGCAGGTTCAATGTATTTCATTTCACGATCCTGCAGAGTGACCTCCATGCCACGCAACGCACACCAGGCGGCAATATCACCACCCATCACGCCTGCACCAATCACATGCACACGACGACACTTGAACGCTTTATCCTTACCCAGCCCTTTGAGTCTCTCCATTAGATGAAAAACACGCTGCAGGCCACGTGATTCATCACTGACCATTAACTTACCGATTTGCTGCGCTTCCTGTGCAAACATGGCATCACGATCATCGCGATGCTCCTGCCACAGTTCAATCATCCGGTAGGGGCCGGGATAATGATCCGGATTGGCTTTCTTTTCTGTTTTACTGACCATCTGACCCGCCAACAACTTACGTGCAGGTGCTTTATTGGTCAGCCTGTCAGTAAGAGATGCACGTCTGGATTTACGTTTTTTCAGTACCGCACGGCGTGCTGCCCACTTAAGATTGGCATGCGGGCCGACAACCTCATCGATCATACCCATACCACGCGCCTGCTTTGCGCGATACATTTTGCCGGTCAGAATTGCAGTCATGCCTTTCATACCACCGACCCGTTCGGTCAGTCGCGTCATACCACCGAGCGCCGGCAGGATACCGAGCTTTACTTCCGGCAGACCGATCCGGGTTTCATCATTTTCGGTTGCTATGATGTAGTTGCAGGCCAATGTCAGTTCGTAACCACCACCTAGACAGTGACCGTCTACCGCTGCAACAGTGGTGAATGGCAGAGCTTCCAGCTTGTGAAATACCGCCTGCCCCTTAAGGACTTTCTCAGTCACCTGATCAGCGCTGGTGAAACTCTCAAATTCACGGATATCAGCACCGGCAATAAACCCGGCTTTCTTAGCCGACGAAATCACCATACCGACCGGCGCTTTACCGGCAACATAATCGAGTACCTGATCAAGCTCCTGCAGCAACTCCTCACCGAGCGTGTTGACCCGTTCATCGGCCCGATCAACAACCAGCCAGGCGATACCCTCAGCATCAAAGTTCAACGCCCAGTGTTTGCACACTGGTAGATCACTGCCCTGATCAGAGCTTTGTTCGGCAGCAGACATAATATTTAACCCTGTGTTTTATTGAGTAGATGTACGGTCGGGCCAGGCGAACGGTCAAGACGGAATAAGACCGTAAATACAACTGGATGGGCATGACTAACTGTAGCAGGAAACGCTCTGGCACATAATTATCGCTCCACAACATTCCCCGCCACCCGGGATTTCGCTCAATACAGTCAGCCAACTGGTCAGAATGAACAGCTAATCGCAAGGAAGTTGTTAGAAGCCTTTCAGCAAGCAAGTATCAGACTGGATAACGCCTGTTGTTATGGCGCCACGCGGGTCTACGGCACCACACCTGAAATAGTCAAAGACATAGCATCTGTTTGATCAGCTGTTTTAACAGCGCCAGACTCGCTGAAAAAGTCCCCTGGCTGCGCGATGGGATCGCCGGTTTTTGAAATCCTTGCACCGACAATCACTTCATCAAAAGCACTGAGCTTCATGGTTTCCATCATTGCCTGAGCGTCAGTAAGCTCAACGGTCAATGGCAATTCGCTGAGTGATCGTTTGACAACAGCCAGTGGCATCGGCGGCCCGCTGGCGGCTTTGGCATAAATGAAGACCGCAGTATCTGCCGGCAGATCATCTGCCAGACCTGCCTCGACATCGACAGCAACCGTCAAACCGGCACCGGTCAGTGGCGCGGTTTCAGTTACCTGCGAATCGATAGAGACACGCTCTGATACCGGCAGCTGCGCATTCGCATCAGCAATCAATCGTTCGACTTCACTGCTTGCCTGCGGATCACCACCCAGCTGTGCCAGCAGCCTTTGCCAGAAAGTGATGGCCTCGGCAGGCTCGCCACTTTGGTTTAACGCCATTCCGTACAACCAGAGCCCTTGCGGATGATCAGGTTGTACGGCGAGCACCTGCTCTAGTAATCCGGTCGGTTCACCAACAAGGCGATTACCCTGTGACAGTGCAATTGCATCTGCCAGTCTGATCTTGACGTCGATATTGGCGTTGTCCAGTGCCAGCGATTTGCGTAATGCTTCCACTGCCTGCGGATGTTCTCCGACTGTCAGGTGAGCACGCCCCAACATAAACCAGCCACGGGCGTCATCCGGTTGCTCTTCAAGCTGTTGTTGTATACGTGCGATGATCGTCTGCATATCAGGCGGCTGCTGTGCCGTGTTTGCCGCCGGCGGTGCAACATATGAGTCAGGATCAAATGCAGCGGGAGTGCCTAGAATCAGATAAAGCGCACCAGCGGCAACCGGTATCACGGCTGCTAGTGGAAACAACAGCCAGCGTCCTTTACCGTCAGAGCTGCTGCGATCACCCGAGCTGCGCTCTTCCTTTTCAATGTCACGAGCCAGATTCGCTTCAAGACGACTTTTTTCATCGGCATAATCGTCCTTGCCGATTTCACCACGTTCAAGGCGCAGCTTAAGCTCACGTGCCTGGGCTTTGGCGATATCGACATTAATCTCTGTACGATCCGGTTCAGCGGTTGCGGCATTGCGATAAAACACAGGCAGCAGCAACAGCAGCACAATGGCTACAAGTACAGCAGAGGCGATAAAGAATAGAATCAAGGGATTTCCAAACGGCTAGTGGCGTTAGCTGGTAGTTAGTCTTCGTCAAGCAGTCTGCGTGCACGACTCAACGCGGCATCATCAAGCGGGATCTCAACCGGCTTTCTGCTATTGACCGTAGTGCGATATAAAATAAAACCACCCAGCAGCAACAAGAATGCAGGCCCTAACCACAACAGCAATGTTTTGCTGCTGAACCTTGGCTTATATAAAACAAACTCGCCGTAACGCTGCACCATAAAATCAAGAATGTCCGAACGGGACTGACCATCATTGATCATCGCGTAAATCTCACGCCGTAAGTCAACAGCAAGATCCGCATCTGAATCAGCGATGTTCTGATTTTGACAAACCAGACAACGCAACTCATTAACAAGCGCATAGAAAGTGGCTTCGTCCTGCGGGTTGTTAAACGTGCGCTCTTCAAACGCGTGCAGCGTTGTGATCCACATAGAACCACAGACCAGTACAATGCTCAGCAACTTGCTCATGAGCTGCTGCCCTGCAGCTCTGCAACTAATGGCAGTATGGTGTTTTGCAAATCAGCAGGTGCCACCGGGCCAATATGTTTGTAGCGAACAATGCCTGACTTATCTATGACAAAGGTTTCCGGTGCACCATAAAAACCCCAGTCGATACCTGTGCGACCTTCGTGATCAACCGCTGTTGCAATGTACGGGTCACCCAACTCGGTTAGCCATTGTATGGCGAGCTGGTCCTGATCTTTATAGTTAAGACCAACGATCTCAACCAGATTACGACGCGCCAGATCAACCAGTACCGGATGTTCCACACGGCAGCCAACACACCATGTTGCCCAGATATTCAACAGCCAGACTTTACCTTTCATGTCTGCGGTACTAAAACTGCCGCCTTCGCTGCCGAGCACCGGCAAACTGAATTCAGGTGCCGGCTTATCAATCAATGGTGATGGCACTATAGTCGGGTCTTTATCAAGACCGACAAACAGAAACGCACTGATTGCGGCAAAGACCAGCAGCGGTATGACATACTTCATGACCCGGCTGCCACTGCAGCAGCAGAATTCGCTTTCGCTTCAGACCTGCTGCGTGCTCGACGATAGCGTTTGTCCATCACTGCCAGTGTTCCACCAAAGGCCATGAACAACGCACCCAGCCAGATCCAGCGCACGAACGGCTTGTGATAGATACGCACACTCCATGAATCGGTGTCGAGTTGTTCGCCAAGTGCAAAGAACAGATCACGGGTAAAGCCTGCATCAATGGCAGCTTCGGTCATGATGCCCATCTGACTGTTATAGTCACGCTTCTGAGCTCTTAACAGCGCTATCTCCTGCCCGTCTCTGGTGACTGTGATCAGCCCTTCTTCCGCCGTGTAGTTTGGTCCGTTGACATCTGTCACACCACCGAAGGCAAAATCGTAACCGGCTATAGATGCTGTCTCACCTTTGTCGAGTCGTAAGTCTCTCTCGATACTATAAAGTGAAGTTACACTGACTCCGACGGCGAACACTGCAATGCCAATGTGGCCAATAGTCATACCCCAGAAGCCTGCCGGTATTTTCAACAGTGAGAAGATTTTATTCTTGCGATTCTTTACCCGTTCGTACACGCCTTGTATTGAGGTAGCAGTAATCCACAGCGCCAGACCAATACCGAGTGCTGCACCGAACTTGAACGACCCAAGCGCAAATGGCAGAACAATCGCGCCGATTACACTGACCACCATTGCCCATCGCAGGCGTCGCAATATTTCAATGACATTGTCTTTTTTCCAGCGCGTCAGTGCGCCAACGCCAACCACCAGAGCAACCAACACTCCCAATGGGATAAACACCAGGTTGAAGTAAGGTGCTCCGACGGATAACTTATCGAGCCCCATCGCATCGAGGAACAACGGATATAAAGTACCGATCAACACGCTGGCGCAGATCACTACCATCACCACATTGTTGAACAGCAGGCCTGACTCACGTGACTCAAGACTGTATTTAGCATCACTCACCAGTTTGGGTGCACGCCACGCATACAGCACGAGTGAACCGCCAACCACCACGCCGAGAAAAGCCAGAATAAACTGACCGCGTTCAGGATCATTGGCGAAGGCATGCACTGATGTCAGTACACCTGAGCGCACCAGGAACGTACCGAGCAGACTCAACGCAAAAGCGCTTACAGCGAGCAGAACCGTCCAGGCTTTGAATGCACCGCGCTTTTCGGTGGCGGCAAGTGAGTGGATTAGTGCAGTACCAACCAGCCACGGCATAAAAGAAGCGTTCTCTACCGGATCCCAGAACCACCAGCCACCCCAGCCAAGTTCGTAGTACGCCCACCAGCTACCCAGCGCAATACCCAGTGTCAGGAATACCCAGGCGATGTTAGTCCAAGGTCGCATCCACTTGGCCCATGCCATATCGAGCCTGCCACCAATCAAGGCCGCCACTGCAAATGCAAACGCAACTGAAAAACCCACGTAGCCCATGTACAGCATTGGCGGGTGCACCACCAATCCGAAATCCTGCAAAAGCGGGTTGAGCGACTGTCCGTCGAGTGGTGCAGGTAACAACCGGTCAAACGGGTTGGATGTCAGTAACACAAACAAAGTAAAGCCGACGCTGATCATACCCAGCACTGACAGTACTCGTGAAATCATCAAAAGCGGAATACCACGGCTGCAGATCGCAACCAGTGCTGTCCAGCCGGTTAATACCAGAAGCCACAACAACAAGGATCCCTCGTGTGACCCCCAGACACCGGTAATCTTGTAGATCATCGGTTGTGAAAGATTGGACGTATTGGCAACGTAGCCGACAGAGAAGTCATCGACCAGAAATGCGTAGGTCAGTACCGCGTAAGACACAGCCACCAACAGAAACTGAATGCCGGAAGCTGGTCTCGCCAGAGCCATCCAGTTGTACCTGCCGGCGAAGCTACCCACCATTGGCACCACTGATAAGACTATTGCCATGCAAAGCGCCAGTATCAGCGCAAAGTGGCCGAACTCAGGGATCATTGCATTTGCACCGTGTCAGCACCGTAGGGTTGCGTTTTAGCCTGCTGCACTGCCTTGGTTTTATTCAGCGCTTCAGCCACCTCTGGCGGCATGTAGTTTTCATCGTGCTTGGCAAGCACTCTGTCGGCGACGAATACGCCGTTCTCATCAAGCTTGCCAACGCTCACGGTGCCCTGACCTTCGCGAAACAAATCTGGCAGAATCCCTGTGTAGCGGACCGGTATGGTCTGGCCGTTATCTGTGAGTGCAAACTCGACTGTTAGCCCATCACCAACACGCTTGACGCTGTTGGCTGCAACCAAACCACCAACTTTGAACTCTGCACCTTCAGGCACCTTGCCTTCGGCGACTTCAGTGGGTGTAAAAAACAACTGAATGTTGCTTTTAAAAGCAGTCAGGATAAAGCCGGCGGCTACTGCCACTGCACCGACCATTAAGCCAACCAGTATCAGTTTCTGTTTGCGTTTTGGATGCATAGTGTTCTATCGCTACAGTTATCAGCCAACCCGTCTGGCTGGCTGACGTAAATTGAATCGCTGTGGTCAGATCAGGTGGCGGACTGTGAGGCTTCGCGCTGCAGCCTCGCGACAACTTTTTTCCGCCGGTGCAGCGCAAAATACAGATTGGCAAGCGTCACCAGCGCCGTCAGTGCAAATGACGGCCAAACATAGACGGCGTACCCACCCATCGATAAAAACTCTGTCATAAACGACCCTCCGCAGCGCGTTCCTGCACCCACGATGATTTACTCTCGCGTTCAAGAATCAAGCTGCGTGTGTTGAGTAGCATCACTACAAAATAGAAAACCGTAAAACCAAGTGCACAAAGCAGCAGTGGTTGTAACATTGTGGGGTGGATTGACGGTTTATCAAATTTCATGATCGAGGCCGGCTGATGCAATGTGTTCCACCAGTCAACCGAGAACTTGATAATCGGTATATTCACCACACCCACCAATGCCAGTATCGCCGATGCCCGTGCTCTGGTGGCCGGGTTGTCAATCGATGCTCGCAAGGCCATATAGCCAATATAGATGAACAAAAGTATTAACTCGGACGTTAGCCGAGCATCCCACTCCCACCAGGTCCCCCACATTGGCTTGCCCCACAAAGAGCCGGTGGCAAGCGCCAGAAAGGTAAAAGATGCGCCCACCGGTGCGGAGACCTCAGCGACTATATCAGCCAGCTTCATCTTCCAGACGATAACCAGCAGACTGCAGAAAGCCATCGTCATATAAATAAACAGACTCAACCATGCAGAAGGCACGTGCACGAATATGATCCGGTAGCTTTCGCCCTGCTCGTAGTCGGTCGGCGCCACGAACAGCCCCTGGAACAGACCCACGCCCAACAGAATGGCACAGAGGATCGCCAGCCAGGGAGCGAGTATTTCAGCCAGACGATAGAAGTTTCTGGTTGAGGCCAGTTTGTGAAACCAACGAAACATAGAGATCCTGTAGCTCACAGTTTCGAACTGTGCGGTAAACAGATACGTGAGATTGGGTAAGACAGAGCAGTTGTTGCTGTGACAACCCGTAATAATTTTAGTTTTACAACACCTTACTGTGACTCCTAAAACCAGTCACAGAACCACCCCCACGCTGGATTATAGACAATTTTGCACCACACAAACGCATTACCGGAATGAATGCACAGCCTTTTCGGCCAACCTGGTATCCGGGTTGGCCACGACAGTCTCCACACTCAGGCTTCAACACTGATCCGCAGTGCTGCAGAAGCTGCCCATGGCGCCAGTGCCAGTGCAAGAAAGAAGAGTCCCGCCAGCAATGAAAGCTGTGCGCTGGTTTCAAACCCACTGGCTGCGGCAGCCACACAGCCGCTGCCAAAAATCAGTACCGGAATAAACAACGGCAACACCAGCAACGCTAACAGCACACTGCCACGTTTCAAACCAACGGTCAGCGCCGCACCGATAGAGCCGATTAAACTGAGGCTCAGTGTGCCGAGCACCAGTGACAATAACAGTGCTGGCAACGCCTGCAATGGCAGCTGCATTAACAAAGCCAACAGTGGCGACAAAATCACCAGCGGCAGACCTGATACCAGCCAGTGCGCTGTGGTTTTAGCCAGCACCAGTAACGGCAACGGGTGCGGGCTGAGCAACAGCTGTTCAAGCGATCCGTCTGAGTAGTCATCACGGAACAGACCATCGAGTGCCAGCAACGTGGCGAGTAACGCTGCAACCCAGATAACACCTGGAGCAATTTCGCTCAGTAACTGGCCATCCGGCCCGACCCCTAACGGAAACAGCGTCACCACAATGACGAAAAATACCAGCGGGTTGAGCCACTCGCTGCTGCGCCGCAAAGAGAGTGTCAGATCCCTTTTGATAAGCGTACTGAAGGAATCAAGCATCAGCCGGGTAACATCAGGGTTTGATCAGCAGACCGGGAGCTCAACGGCAACGGTTGATGAGTAGAATAAATCACACTGCCGCCCTGCTCTATATGCGCCTCAATCAGCGAGGCAACCAGTTCTCTGCCGGAAACATCAAGCGCAGTCAGAGGCTCATCGAGTATCCACAACACCGCTTTACTGATCAGCAGCCGCGCCAGTACAACTCTTCGCCGCTGCCCGGCGGACAGTACCCTGCAGGGTAAATCCTCTTTGCCTGCAAGACCGGTTTGTGCAAGCGTCTGGTAACAGGCGTCTTCGTCTGGTGGTGTATCGATTAAACACCACTTCAAATTTTCTACCGGTGTCAGGCCGGTTTTCAGCCCGTCTGCATGGCCTGCAAATGCCATCTCACTGAAATAGCTGTCACGCGCGGCAGGCAGTTGCTCACCACGCCAGTACAACTCTCCTTCATCCAGTGGCATCAGGGTGCAGAGTGCACGCAACAAAGTTGTTTTACCGGAACCATTATCACCGTGCAGCTGAACCAGCTCTCCTTTGGTAATGGTAAAGGAGCGGTCGGCAAACAACTGCAGCTCGCCACGGCTGACGCTCAGTGACTTCGCTTCAAGCAGAGTTTCAGCCCGCCCTTCAGAATGGTTTTCAGCCCGCCTATCAGAATCGCTTTCCAGTGATTTATCAGGCATGCAATCTATAACTGCGGCAGCGCTGATTGATCAGTGCGCGATGTGCTACTCGAACTGTCATGCCTAAGCGCGCTCTCAAGTGAGTGATGAATTTCTGTCAACGATACCTGCTGACCATCAGTCTGCAGACCTGAATAACGTAGTTTATCAAGCAGGCGCATTTGATCGATAAGCTGGCTATCTTCGAAGCGGCTGCCAATGTCCGGCAGGTTGCGCGTTGGTTTTTCAGTCCAGCGGGTATTGGCCCACTCTAACACAGCATGACTGTAGGCCTGAGTATCTCCGCTACTGGCAATCGACTGAAGTCTCTTGAACATTTTTTGTTCAGCATTTTTGTCATAAGCCTTAACCGCTTGCTGGTCATTATCTGCGGAGTTTCCACGGCGCCTGGCCGACCACCACCAGGCTGCAAGCGTTGCAAGCCATGCAGTTGCCGCAGCCACTGCCACCCAGAGCCAGTAACGCGCTACTAGCTGACTGTTTGGCTGACTGTTTGCGGCATCTCCGCCAATTGCATTCACGGAAGAACCCGCTGGCAATAGTGATTCAATTGCCTCACTTTCCGCGCTTGAACCTGGAGCCTGTTTGTTTACGTCAGACACAGGTGGCTGACTTTGTACCTGCGAGTTAGCAGCATTTGCCGTAGCTCCTGCACCAGTATCAGCACTGGCACCAGGCAGTGACGCACCACCACTGACAACCAGCTTCTGCTCCGGAATAACCGCACGGCGCTCAATATCAGCGACTGTATCCCACCACTTAACGACTACCTCCGGCAATGTTAATGTGCCATCCGGACCAGTCTGATTTGGAATGACCGACCATTTCTCACGCCGAACACTGTGTAATGCTGAGCCGTCAGGTTGCGAACCGAACTCCGGGTTATCAACATAGATCTTAACGCCCGGCACATCGGGAACCGGTATCTCCGGCAGCTGGGTGGCGGTTGATCCACTGGCCTGTAACTCAAGGGTTAAGGTCAATGGTTCACCCGCTTTGGCGTTACTGATATCCGACGACCATTCATGTTTAAGTTCAAGCGCTTTCACCGGCAACCACCAGCCCGATGTACTGGCTGCTGCGCGAGGCTTCACTTCCAATGTAATAGAATCACTGGTCAGTTCGATGCGTCGGGTCGGAGTGTTAAACAGGATCAGGTTACCGGTGTAACTGTTATCTCTGATACTCGCCGGTATGCGAACTCTGTCAATGGTTATCTCGCCGCTTTGCTGCGGAAACAATGCATAGCGAAAAGTGTTAACACGATACTGCACACCATTTCTTTCAACAATCTGCTCGCGAGCCAGAGGTAATTGCTCGACTTGATAATCACTGTTGCCGGTCAACGCCGGATCAGCACTGGCAAGATTGCCATCGTCAAAAATCTTCAACGACAGTATGACCTGCTCCTGCACATAGGGATTCCGGTTATCAACAGATAACTCTGCAAATACTTTGTCGCGTGGCTCCACCCCGGGTGTGCCACGCGGCACGACTTCAATCGTTATCGGATCAGAGCTCGCACCGCTGGCTGTAAACGCAGGTATCACCACACTGCCCAGACTCTTCGGTTGAAGTTCGAGGCGCAAGGTTATCTTACGACTGCTCTTGCCGTTCACTATCGTCTGGCTGCTCGACTGACCTGACTGAACGATCCTGAAGTTGGTATTCAGTGATGAGGTATCCGGCAGCTGCGTGATGTCTGTACCTTCAATGTAGAGCACGACAGATTCACCGTCGATCACGGTAGTACGGTCAACTTCCGTGCTGAGCTCAGCGGCCAGTGATGACGGGCTGAATATATAGGCAGTAAAAAACAACAACAGAAAAAGCAACCTGAACATACCGTGCCGCGATGCTCCTGTGTAATGGATAAAACGTTTATAAAACATGTCTGGCAACATATTCACCAGGGCTCCTGCATATCCTGCACTTCAGGATACTCGATCAGATGGTTCAACCTGATTTTGTTGCGCAACAACTGAGAGGCGTCATCCGGTATACGTCGCAGCCACTGCTCGGTGGCCTGATCATCTTCACTGACTGATTCAGGCACAGAAGCCGCTGCCTGTTGTTGCTCTTCATCGGGCTGTTCCTGCTGTTGCTCTTGTTGTCCTTCTGGTTGTCCTTCTGGCTGCATCATCTCACGCAAATCTTCTTCAGCCTGTTGCTGCTGTTGCGATGTTTGATTAGTGCCGTCCTGTGATTCTGACTCGTTCTGCTGCGATTCATCTTGATTCTGTTGTGAACTCTGTGAGTTGTCTGATTCACTGGATTCATCACCCTGCTGGCTTTGTTGTTCCTGATCGGATGGATTATCCTGCGGTTCGGCTTCGTCGCTATTCTGATCTTCCGCATCAGACTCTGACTGCTGCTGCTCGTCACCCTGCTGCTGTTGTTCTTGTTGCTGTTGTTGCGAGAGATCTCTTAGCTGCATCGCAAGATCCAGATTGTGGCTGATGTCCTGATTATCCGGCGCTAGCTGTTGCGCCTGCTGCAAAATTTCAACCGCCTGCTCATAGGCGCCGTTGCGCACCGCCGCCGTTCCGTAGTTATATAAACCGATAGCATCTTCGGAGGCACTGAAGTCCTGCATTGCTTGCTCATATTGCCCGGCACGGTATCGGCTGATTCCACGCCACTGTGTATCATTAAATTCATTCGCAGCTGCCTCGTTTTGTCCGTCGTTCAACAGTTCAATTGCCCGCTGATCTTTATTTTTAAACAAACGATCAAGCTCAAGTGCGCTGCTATCTGAAGCAAACAAAAAAGCGATAACCACAGCAAGCAGGCACCATGCATTACAAGCAGATCTGTTTGCAGACCAATCATTCGCTGCTAACCACCTCACAACCAGCCCCTCCTGAACGCAAAGGCCGCCAACGGTAGCAGCAGCAACATCAGCCACGGGCCTCTGTCGACCCAGCGCTCTACGCTGCGTTGGCTATCATCGGCAACATCGCTATCGTTCGCCAACTCAGCACGACTGCTGCGGTTTAACAATGCATTGATATCAGACTCATCCTGTGCAACGGATCGATAGGCTCCGCCACCGGCTGCTGCAAGCGACTGCAGCGATGATTCATCAAGACTCGCTATAACAATATTGCCGCTTCGATCCTTTAAAAAGCCGGCTCTGGCATTTGGCACGGGTGCACCGTCTGCAGTACCAACACCAATAACTGACAGCGAATATCCTTCCGCTGCAATTGCCGAAGCCGCTGTAAGAGCGGCACTATCGACCGGGCTGTCAGTAAACAAAAGCACCTGGCCGCGTTTACTGCGTACCGCCTGCAACAACTCGCGCGCCTGATCCAGTGCCAGTGCCGTGCGGCTACCCTGCGCCGGCATCACATCAACACTAAGTGCAGACAACATGGAACGAATTGTCTCGGCGTCATTGGTTAACGGTGAAACAACAAAAGGCGATGCGGCATAAACCACAATCGCATTTTCAACATCCTCATCGCGACTGAGAATATCTTCAACTTTTTGCTGCACTCTGATCAATCGCGATGGTTTGATATCTTCAGCATCCATTGATTTGGATAGATCAATCACAATCACTCGTTCTGCAACCGTTCTAAAGGTTGGCACGTCCTGTTGCTCCCAGCTAGGTCCGGCCAGTGCCAGTGCGGTCGCAAGCCACCCCAACGCAACCCACCAGTGCCATTTTGAACGACGCGCGGCACCGTGTTCACCATGCAGCAGGTGATCTAACAACTCAGGATCAACCACCTCTGCCCAGCGGTTGGTCGCACCCGTACTTTTACTTAACTGCCACCACAAATACGCGGCGGGTAGTAAGCTCAGCAACATCCAAGGACGGATAAAATGAAAGTGTTCAATCAAGGCCACGGGTTCTCCGCCACACCAGGAAGCCGCTCAGTGCAAATGCGAGCAATAACGGCCAGTAAAACAATTCGCTCCTTGGCCGTTGCTGCAAACCACCGATCTCACTTGGCTCCAGTTGATTGATCTCATCGTAAATACTGACCATCTCACGCGTGTTACGTGCCCTGAAGTACTTACCACCGGTCAGGTCGGCTATTTCCTGCAGGGTTTCTTCATCCAGTGCTTTGGATGGATTAACCACTCTTGAGCCAAACAAATCACGCACCACCACCTGCTCTGCACCAACACCGATGGTATGAATACGAATACCAAACTGCTTTGCAACTTCAGCCGCCTCCATCGGTGACACAGCACCAGCGGTGTTGGCCCCGTCAGTCAATAGTATAAAAACCCTCGACTCAGCCGGTCGCTCTTTCAAGCGTTTCACGGCAAGCCCTATCGCGTCTCCGATAGCGGTGGATTGTCCGATCAATCCGACCAGAGACTCGTTAATAAAGTGCTGTACAGTTTCAAGATCGTAGGTCAACGGGGTTTGCACTTGTGCGTTATCGCCGAACAGAATCAAACCCACTCGGTCACCCTCGCGTTGCGCGACAAACTCACTGGCGACGATCCTCGCTGCATCCATACGTTCTACACTGCGGCCACGAATCTCAAAATCCTGTTCACGCATACTGCCGGAGATATCAAGTCCCAACATCAGATCGCGACCGGTCAACGGGATCTCGGTTAACTCACCAAGCCATTGCGGTCGCATACAGGCAATCACCAGCAGACACCACATTAAGAGCCCGAAAATAAATCTAAGCGTTGTGCTACGCCTGCCAGTACTTCTTGTTGATGTTGCATTGAGCTGCTCAAAAAACGGTACCCGCAGCGCTTCCTGGCGGATTTTTTGTGCAGCCGGTAGCGTCCATCGCAAAATCAATGGCAATGGCCAGATGATCGCTATCCACCACCATTCAAACTGCAGCAACGGATGCCCCTCCGGATTTCCCCTGGTTATCGGCTTTATCAGCCTTGACACTATCTATCTTAGGTGATGCGGTTTTTATGGTGCTTTCAGTTAATTTAAAAAGATTCGTCAATGCCTCACCATCGAACCGGGGATCTCGCTGGTACTGATGTCGATGCAACAGCTCACCCACACCACGACTGTAGTCGGTAGTTTGACCAATCGCATCAAGTTTCAACAGCCAGTCTTTATCGGTTAACACAGCAACGCGACTGCGCGGTTCGACCGCCAGTGCGACTCGACGCATCAGGACTGAGAGCGCAGCGAGTGTTTTTTTCTGCTCACCGTTGTTTTGCAGAGAGTAAAAAAGCTGCTGATGTTCATCAAGTGCAGCACGCCGCCATGCCTGCTTTTCTTTTCTATCAACACTTGCCTTAAGAATTTTATAAGCTGCAAACAATAGCAGTGTGACAACAGCAATCAGCAGCCACCAACCCGGTGCAAGCGGCCACCAGCCCGGGCTTGCAGGCTGAGCCACATCTTTTAATTGCGCAAGCAGCTGCTGTTCCTGAGGGTTCATTCAAGCCCCTCCCGGCAACGCGTTCATGACCTGCGCTGCCACTTCAATCGGATCATCGATCACAGTGGTGTCTATAAAGCGATTGCCTGCACCGGTAAAGGCCCGTTCCAGTTGTGCCGTGCGGAACCCAAAGTCATCAATATATTGCTGCCGCACCCGCGATGAAGTGCTGTTGAGCCTGCCCCGGCTGCGACCGTCAGTTATCGTGTATTCAGCCGGTGGCGGTAGTTCTGCTTCCAGCGGATCGTAAACACGAACCGCAGCGGTATGGTTATGCAACAAAAGGTTCGATGTATGCGGCCCTGCATCAAAATGACTGAAGTCAGACACCAGACAAATTGAACTGCCTGTGTGTGCGCATCGGTTAAGCCGCATGAGCGCCTCACTTAACGGCTCGCTATCAAACACCTCTGGCGTCGAGCTGCTATGCATTTTTGCAATATGGTGCAAAAGCCGGGTAACACCTCGACTGCCTGCCTGTGGTTTAACTTCAGTGATGCGTGTGTTGTCAAACACCAGACCACCCACACGGTCTCTTTGTGCTTCAGCAGCCCACGCCACCATTGCGCACAACCTGGCGGCTATGACCGACTTCAGCGCGACTCTGGTGCCAAAGTACATTGAAGGACGCAGATCCAGTGCGATAAAGAACGGACGCTCACGTTCTTCGTTAAACAGCTTGGTGTGAGCACGACCAGTGCGGGCTGTCACTTTCCAGTCGATGAGCCTGACATCATCACCGCCATGATATTCACGTACTTCAGCAAAATCCAAACCGCGCCCCAATGCCGCAGAAGACGATGACCCTGCCATGGGTGCTTTAACGCGCCTACCGGCACGACGTTTAAGCTTGCCCACTGATTTGCGCAACGCAACCAGCTCGGCAACGCTTACTGAAGTAGCGCTGGTTTGGATTTCGGCGATGTTGCTCAAACCATACCTGCCGTGCCGGATGAATTGTTAAGAGGCTGAAGCGACATTGGTACATGCGCCTCCGGTTTATGGCCCCTACGATTTGTAATTCCACCCTGAACTGTATGTAGGGGGGATAAGCCTAAGCGCATCCACCGTGTACATTCATGCCAACGCGACAGTGGTACATGCGCCTCCGGCTTATGGCCCCTACGTTTTGTAATTCCACTACGATCCATAGGTAGGGGGGATAAGCCTAAGCGCATCCACCGTGTACATTCTCGCCAAAGCGACATTGGTACATGCGCCTCCGGCTTATGGCCCCTACGTTTTGTAATTCCACTACGATCCATAGGTAGGGGGGATAAGCCTAAGCGCATCCACCACTGCAACCCATGCAAAACCCTGACTGTGCTGACCATCATCTGCGGCATCACTTACGGCACAGCAACCTGCGATAACAACTGATTAATCACGTCAGACGAAGTAATCCCTTCAGCCTCTGCTTCATAGGTCACCAGAATTCGATGACGCAAGGCATCATGAATCACTGCGTGTATATCTGCAGGCGCTACATAATCCTGACCGTTCAACCAGGCGTGTGCACGGGCACATGCATCAAGTGAGATCGTGCCACGTGGTGATGCACCGAATGCAATATGCCTTGCCACTGCACCTGACGGGTTTCGCGTTTCAGTGACCAGCCGAACCAGATACTGCTCGACCTGCTCTGACAGATAAACGCGATTAACCTCATGCCTTGCCTGGCGTATGTCAGTAAGCGTCAGCTGCGTTGCAACGTTCACGTGCGGCGCTGACGGTTCTGTGGCCTCGGATCGCACCATTCGTAGAATTTCAATCTCGTGCTCTGCCGGCGGATAGTCGATCAACACATGCATTAAAAATCGATCAAGCTGCGCCTCGGGCAGACTGTAGGTGCCTTCCTGCTCTATCGGATTTTGCGTTGCCATTACCATGAACAACTCAGACAATTCATGCGTCTGCTGGCCGATAGAAATCTGCCGCTCGGCCATTGCCTCAAGCAGCGCACTCTGTACCTTGGCAGGTGCACGGTTGATCTCATCCGCCAGTATGATCTGATTGAACAACGGCCCGGGCTGGAACTTGAACTCACCACTGGTTGGAAGGTAAATCTCGGTGCCGGTGATATCCGCCGGCAGCAGATCCGGTGTGAACTGGATTCGCTGAAATACACCATCGATGCAACCAGCCAACTCTTTCACAGCACGGGTTTTGGCAAGCCCGGGGGCACCTTCCACCAGCAGATGTCCGTCTGCCAATAGCGCCATCAGCAAGCGGTCGACCAATACCGACTGACCGATTATTGTGTTGGCCAGCTCACGCCTGACACCTGCAAATTTTTCGTAAATGCTCATCACCATTTTTAAACTAGTTTTCGCCTTGTTGATTGCCGCAGCTTTTTCAATCTGTAGCCGGTCAGCACAGTTAAAAGACCGGACTCACCGCGGGTAACTCATTTACACTATCGCCATACGTATTTTGTGAATCGCTACCTTCGAGCAACCCTGTGAATATTGATCCGAAAAGTCGAGCGGTGCTGCTTACCGGTTGTTCCAGCGGTATCGGCTACTGCGCAGCAAAGACACTTCACGATCGCGGTTACCGGGTGTTTGCCACCGTTCGCAACCCTGAGGACGCCGGTGTTCTAACGAGCCACGGCATCAGAACATTGCACCTCGATCTGGACGATCACACAAGTATAGAAAATACTCTCGCCATTGTGCTCAACGAGACCGATGGGAATCTATACGGTTTGTTCAACAATGGTGGCTTTGGTCAGCCGGGAGCAGTGGAAGACCTGCCCACCGCAGCACTCAGGGCACAGTTTGAAACGCTGGTGTTCGGCTGGCACGAACTGACCCGACAAGTCATTCCGGTGATGCGGGGCCAGGGCTACGGCAGAATCGTACAGAACTCATCGGTACTCGGCTTTGCCGCTATGCCTTACCGTGGTGCTTATAATGCGGCGAAGTTTGCCATTGAAGGACTCACTGACACCTTGCGGCTTGAGCTTCGCGGCAGCAACGTTCATGTTTCTATCATTCAGCCGGGGCCGATTCGTTCAAAGTTCCGCGAGCACGCGACCAAAAAGTTTCAACAGCATATTGATAGCCAGAACAGTGTTCATGCGGTCACTTACCAACAGACACTTGATCGCCTAACGGCCAAAGGCGATGGCAACCGGTTTACACTGGCACCGGAAGCAGTAACAGACAAACTGATACACGCACTGGAAAACCGCAAGCCACGCAGCCGTTACAGAGTAACCACTCCAACCATTACATTCGCTGTTGCAAAAAGATTGTTTCCGACAAGTGTTCTCGACCGCATACTCGCGGGTGTCACGTAAACGAGAAAAACCATGGCGAAAATTCTTATCGTGACCGGCTCGGTTTTCGGTGCTGCATTGCTGACTGCAGATGAAATAGAAGCAGCGCTGATTGAGCATTCCCACGAAATCATTCGACCGGACCCGCCCACAATCAACGCCTTAACCGATGACTCGCTGGAGTTTCTGGTGGTCTGTACGTCAACCACCGGCAATGGTGATGTACCGGACGATCTCCTGACACTGTACACCGAACTTCGAACACAATACCCTCCAATCAAACATCTCAGCTATATGGTGGTCGCACTCGGCGACAGCTCTTATGAATACTTCTGCGGTGGTGGTGTCAGCATGGACGAAGCGCTTGCCGAACTCGGTGCAGCACGGATACAACCGCTGCTAAAGCTCGATGCACTGGAGGTCACAGAGCCGGAAGAGATCGCACCGCAGCAGGTGATCGATGCAATAAGCAATTGTCTTAGCACTAATTTACAAGCCAACAACGGTAAAAACGCAAATGCAACAGACTGAACAGGTACGCGAATTTGGTGGTTGGCTCAAACGCTTTACGCACAAAAGCGACAGCTGCCACTGCGACATGACATTTTCTGTCTATCTGCCACCTCAGGCAGAGCACGGCCCGGTACCGGTTCTGTACTACTTATCCGGGCTCACCTGCACCGATGACAACGTGCGGACCAAAGCCGGCGCACAGCGCTACGCCGCTGAGCACAATGTGGGGCTTGTCATGCCCGATACCAGCCCGCGCGGCGATGAGGTACATGACGAACCGGATCGCTACGACCTCGGCAAGGGTGCCGGTTTTTATGTTAGCGCCACGCAAAGCCCATGGGCGCAACACTATAATATGTATGACTACATCAGCCGTGAATTGCCGGCACTGATTGAACATCATTTACCGGTCACCGATGTTCGCTCGATCTGCGGTCACTCGATGGGTGGCCACGGTGCGATGATCACAGCTCTGAAAAATCCCGGCCGCTATCAGTCAGTCTCCGCGTTTGCGCCAATTGCCAATCCGGTAAATTGCGCCTGGGGCCATGGCTGCTTCAGTGCCTACCTTGGCAGTGATAAGACCACCTGGGAAGCCTGGGATAGTGTTTGCCTGCTGCAATCCGGCGCCAAATGCCCGCCGCTGTTGGTCGATCAGGGTGCTGCAGATAACTTTTTAGAAGAGCAGTTATCTTTCAACAAACTTGAAGCGACGTGTCAGGCCCGCTCGCTGGATGCAACACTTCGGCTGCAAGATCACTACGACCACAGTTATCATTTTATTGCGTCGTTTATCGGCGAACATATCGCCTTCCACGCCGCCCACCTGCAGCAAAAACAAACATAACCAGCAAGAGCAATACAGCCTTTCCCGCTCGTAAGCATTACAACCGCTCTTACACTGCCGGGACAGACACACATAGAACGCTTTTTGCCCTACAATTTCGTCACATAGTTATTTGTCAGGACATTTAAGACAGGTTTTACCGACCGGGTCTATTCGCTAACACACCTGACGATCGTGGCGAAGAATTGTCTCGATCTTCTTTAAACCGCAATTCCCTGAGGTACATTTTGCTTACTTTCAAACGAATTTTTGCGCTAGGTTCGCTGGCGCTAATCGCTGCGTCATCACCGGCCAGCTACGCACAACTTCCCGCCTGCCAGAGCCCTTCATCAGATTCTGACGGCGACGGCTACGGCTGGGAAAACAACGCATCCTGCCTGGTCACCACTGCAACTTCCAGCCAGGCAAGTAACCAGAACAACAATCAGTCAGCATCCGCTTCTGGTCTGCGCAGCTGCGCTTCTGCATCAAGCGACCCGGACGGCGATGGTTATGGCTGGGAAAACAACGCTTCCTGTCTGGTCACCGCGTCTTCCGGTGCCGGCAATTCAAACGCTGCGCCCGCGGCGCCAATGGCTTTACCAGCGGCCTCGGGGCGTGTTGCCTGTGTCAGCGCAGCCAGCGATCCTGACGGAGATGGTTTTGGCTGGGAGAACAACGCCACTTGTATTGTGTCAGCCAACAGCGCTGCGCCTGATACCATGACAGCACCGGCAGCCGTTCCTGCAGCACCGGTCACAGACAACAGCAACTCAGCAAACACCGGTAACTCTGGTAATCGCACATCCAGCCTGCCGATAGTCGCCAGCCGCTCTGCGACAGTCGATTCATCCGGTGGCGACCGGTTTGCAACCGAACGGGTTGGTGATTTTCTGCTGATGCAAAACGCCTGGCGTGCAGAGGCTGCAGCACCCGGTCACGATTGGTCACAAACCATCCAGCTCAACAACAACGGTGCACCGGTCAGCTGGACTTACGACTGGGGTCCGGGCGTACCGGGAGCCAATGGTCGACCTTCGGCTGACTTTTTCGTTCGTTCCTATCCGGAACTGATCTTCGGTATAAAAGATGAGTTCCGCACCAGCGCACCAAAGGCAGAGATTGGCTTCCCGGTTCGGGTTGACAGCATACCAACTGTCAAAATCGACTATGCCTACAATTCGCAGGAGTTCGGTGGATCCAGAACAGTTGATGCCTCCGTTACTCCACGTTTTCCAAACGGCACGACAATTCAGGGCGAAAGAAATGTTGCGGCAGAATCTTTTCTGTATGAATCCGTGAACGGCGTCTGCAATGACGACCTGCCGGTTGATCGCTCAAACGGTTCAAACCACACCTATGAAGTCATGGTCTGGCTTGATTCCGGTGCCGAGCGCTTGCCGGCAGCTTCGCGCAACTTTGTAACCACCATATCACTGCGCGGTGCCAACTATGATGTCTACACCAAGAGTGACGACTCACGTTACATCGCGTTTGTTGCACAGAATCCGCAGACCAGCGGCACCATCTACTGGAACGATTTTCTGAACTGGGCACGGCTTAACGCTCACCGGGTTTCAGAGCAGTTCGGCGCGCTGGCCAATTCGGTACAGATTCAGGATTCCTGGTGTGTTGCCAACATATTGGTGGGTACCGAGATCTTCTGGGGTGCGGGCAGCTTTGATTTGTTTGAGTGGACCATCACACAAAGCCAGTAACGACAACATAATTTATGGTGTAGAACAAAGATAAAGGGTCAAACACGCCGATAACTCACAATCGGCACGCACTTGACCAGAAGTTGTAACTAAGCGGCAGTCAGGTCAACCACCTGACTGCCGTTTTTTTTTGCCTGCCCGGAAACCTTGCTCTTTTTTCGTCATGACGTATAATGTGAATCCTATGTTAAGAATTACCAATAATATTGCAGTAAATCTGCTTGCGTTGCTTGTAACAACCACGCTGATTTCAGCCTGCGGCAGCTCTTCTGACGCCCAGCCCGATAATCAATCCGGCACGACGCCCCCCGCCGATGCACCAGTTGCCGGAAGCAACGCCGGCTTGCTCAGCAGTGCAACACCCAGGTTTTCATGGAATGCAGTTGAAGATGCCGATGCTTACCAGCTGTTGCTGACAGAAGCAGAAGGCAACACCATCACTTACGATGTTTCAACAGCGTCCTGTGCCGGTACAGAATGCAGCGTCACCCCGGGCGCGGCTTTTTATAACAATCAAATCAGCTGGCAGGTTAACGCGCTGATTAACAGCCTCGACAGTGAAGATGAACCTGTTATTCAACAGGCTGCCAGCGGCAATTATGCAACACCGCGATCATTCGATCTGACACCGGTTACATCAAATGAAGCCGTCTGTAGTGTCTGGCCTTCTATCTCTTACGACGATGTGATCATTCTGAATAACATCTGGAACGTTGGTACCGTCAACAGCAACGCTTGGTCACAAAAGATTGCCGCCACTGCCGATGCCACTGGAAGCTCAAGCCCGATTGCATCGTGGACTTATGACTTTTTGTCAGAAACAGATGGCGACCGTACTGCGGTGAAAGCTTATCCGGAGATCATCTACGGCAACAAGCTCGGTACTCATGTATCAGCCAGTAAAGCAGAAACCGGCCTGCCGGAAACAGTCACCAGCCTGCCGGAGTTCACTGTTGATTTTGCCTACAGCGAAACCTTTGATGGTGAAGTTGAACGCAACGTGGCACTTGAGTCTTTCTTTCACACCTCATGCGATATTACCGGCCCGTGCGATTTTGATGATAATCGAGCGTATGAAATGATGGTGTGGGTTGCCAATCCCGAGTCTAATCGGCCGGGTGATCTGGCACTGACCGGCGTCAGCATTGACAACCGCTTGTGGGATGTCTACATCAAACCCCGCAGCGATAAAAAATATATTGCGTTTACCGCACAAACCCCTTTTACCGAAGGCACGTTGAACTGGAATCGTTTTGTTGAATGGACCATGCAATGGACCGCAGAAAACTCAGAGGCACTACAGATCAATGCATTAACACCTGATCTGTGTATGGCAGCCATCGAAATGGGCACAGAACTGTGGTGGGGCAAAGGCTCTTTCACGCTGGACCATTTTGAAGTGCGCAGAACTCAATAACTTAAAACCATACGTTCTCTACAAAAGCATTCAGCGACGCCAGTACAACTAGAATAACGCCAAAATACCACCCTGTTTCTCTGTATTCACAGTCTGGAGTTTGTTATGAAAGTCAATAAAACGCTGCTTGCAATTGCAGCAGCAGTGGCAGCGTCATCAAATGCTTTTAACGTGCAGGCGCAGAGCCTCTCTCTGCCAACCTGTCAGTCGGCGACTTCAGATCCTGACGGTGATGGCTACGGATGGGAGAATCGTAGCTCCTGTCGCGTTGCTTCAGTTGAAATAGACGCTGCTATCAATCCAGCTACCGCAAACAGCAGCAATTTGAATCAACCGGTCTTCTTCTGCCAGAGTGCAGCATCAGATTCAGATGGTGACGGGTTTGGATGGGAAAACAACCGGTCCTGTGTAGTGGCGGTTGACAGTGGCGATCTTCTGCCCGGCGCAGTAGAGTTCCGCGCCACTTGTCAGTCGGCTGACAGCGATCCGGATGGCGACGGATTTGGCTGGGAAAACAATCAAACCTGCGAGGTTGCTGGCGGCACAGCCCAAGAAAACAGCGTAAACAGCCAGATAACCAGCATTTGTAACTCATCTGCCAGCGACCCTGATGGCGATGGTTTCGGTTGGGAGAACAATCAAACCTGTGTGGTATCAACCGACCTCGGCACTGATGACGACGGCACCGGCAGCGGATTTATTCCGCGTAACATTTGTACATTTGCCAGCAGTGATCCTGATGGTGACGGATTCGGCTGGGAGAATAACGCAACCTGCATCGTAAACAGCAGCAGCGTCGATGATGGTGGCGAACCACCGCCGGAAGAAAACTTTCCAGCAGAAAACTCTGCAGCAGAAAATATTGCAGAAGAAGATAACGCTTTTATAGCGCTCAGCCCTTCCGGCGTATTAGCCAGTGGCACACCGACTTTTCAGTGGCGTGCACTTGCCAATGCAGAGATGTACACACTGGCAGTTGCCGATTCAGCAGGCAACGGTTATGCGTTTGACATTGATCCTTTAACCGCTGGCTGTGCTGCCGGTGGCACCTGCTCTGCCACACCGGATCTCGCCTACTACGATAACGATCTTACCTGGCGTGTTAAGACTACTGTTGCAGGGACGGAAGGTCCGGAAACACAGCGTGTTTCCATTACCACACCGCAAAACATCAATGTACAGCCGGTTAAATCCGGTCAGTGCGAAGCATGGCCTTCAGTTGCTTATGACAACTTTATTGTCTTGAACAACTCCTGGAATTCAAGAGCCATGCATAGCAGTGACTGGACGCAAAAGATCTTCGTTCATGAAGATACACTCGGCAATGTAACTCCAACATGGACCTACGACTGGCTCGGTCAGTTTGACGGTGGTGAGATCGATGTTAAAGCGTATCCTGAAGTGTTGTATGGACCGAAACTCGGCACACACATATCCGGTACCAAAGAAGAAACCGGCTTGCCCGAGCTGGTACGTGATCTGCCCGAGTTCGTTGTAGATTACTCATACACAGAAACCGGTAACGCAGAACGTAACGTCGCGCTGGAATCTTTCTTCCACGACTCATGCAACATAGCCGGCCCATGCGATGAAGTAGACAACCGTGCTTATGAAATGATGATCTGGGTAGAAAACCCTTCCATTAGAACACCGGGCCAACTGGCATTAACCGGTGTGATGGTTGATAACCGTTTGTGGAATGTATACATCAAACCGAACAGCAATAAGCACTACATTGCATTCACCGCACAGAACTCTCAGCCAAGCGGTACGATCAACTGGAACCGTTTTGTTGAATGGACTGCAGCATGGACTGCCGAAAATGCTGAAGATCTCGGCATTGATGTGCTCTCACCTGAGTTTTGCATGGGAGCTATCGAATTCGGCACAGAAATGTGGTGGGGTGAAGGATCATTTACTTTGAATCAATTCGACGTCTCATTCTCACGTTGAAGCACCACACAAATAAGTAAGGCTCGCGGTTAAAGTCAGTAGTCAACAAACTGCGATCATCATTTAATGATCGCAGCCACAAAACCCCACCTCGGCTCTCTACCTTTTGAGGCCACCGTCGATAGGTTTGTCTAACGTCACTTTATCCGTCGGCAGAGGTTGAGATGCAGAGCACACGGGAACATCTTGAATCGGTTAATGAAACCTACTTCGAGCACATGGCGCATGCCAGTGGCTTCGGCTTAAAGCTTATCTTCGCAGGCTTCGCCTGTTTACTGCACGGTTTATTTCCATCGCTCTGCTGCGCTACCGGCAGCAAGACAGTAAAAGACCTTCACGATGCGATGGTAGTAAACAGGGTGAAGACAGTAGACTGCAAACAGTCTTAGCGAGTTTTATCTGACTTCCATTCCAGGCTCCACACACTCACTTGGCACTCGGTAGCGTCACGGACCCACCCTTCAATCATTACCACAACTCCCAATTCTACGCGACAGACGCCTACGTAGTGATACGTGTCATGGCGAGTACTGTTGCCGTCATCAACAATGCTACGGTCATTTGAGGCGTATCGTTGTTCATACGTAACAAGTTCGATTGATCATTACCGTTGCCTTGGGCGTGCCGTTGCTGTCGGCGTACCGTCTATGGGCGCGTTCACAGCGCCCAGATGTTCTGCCACGCACACTCCTGGCTGGTGCAATTGCTGTAACCAGCAAAACTTCAGCTGTTTTTGTGAAAAAGTGCTTCAGCGACATCCTTTCTGCGTAATACACAAGCATATGAAGGCAAGGTTCAGTATGCTGGACGTACTCTAGCCTCAATTCAGCGAAGCACTCACACACTATCGCAGGATTCCCGGCAAGCTTGATCTTCGTTGTGCGTGATGTTGGAAAACATCACAAGCGAAGTCGAATACAGGCAAGTTCCTGCAGTCATCCATAGGAGTCATTAGAAATGTCATTACCACTTAGTTTGCGCAGATGCGCCTTGTCAATGATTACAGCTGCCGCTCTATCGCTGGCAGTAGTTCCGTCAGTTTATGCAAACGGGCCCGTTATCACTGTTGTGGGCGAAAATACAGGCGAACTGCAGCTCAATAATCCGGTGAGGTTTCAGGGCACTGCTGTTGATCCGGATGGCATCGGATTATTCTTTCCCGCTATCCAGAATGCCAGCACTGGCCGTTACATTAACCAACAGGGTGGCAACAGCAATAAAGCGGAGAAATTAAAATTCAAATTCACCGGTGATCAATGGGTATCACAAAGCTTTAACTTGCCGCGTGGAAATTATGTCTTCAGCATTCGGGCACAGGACAAACGTAAAAATATTTCTCGATATGTAAAAGTTCCGTTTGTAGCAACCGGTGTGAAAGGTCCGGCGCTTGCTGCGGCTCCCGCTAACAATCAACGCCAACCGGCCAACAGCGGCACAAGTGCGGTACCCCGTATCGCCGTTCAATTTCCTAAAGACGGCGCGCGGCTCGACAAGGCTTCTGCCTTCAGTGGTGTTGCTGCTGACGATCAGGCGGTTGCCGGAGTCATTGCAACTATCATGGATACGGCCACCGGCCAGTTTCTAGCCCCGAATGGCAAGTTCGCCCGCAGCGGGCAGTTCAAGATACGCACTGTGGGTGGCAAGAGTGCTCAGTGGTCGACGCCACAGGTGCAATTACCACCGGGCGACTACATGCTGTCAGTTAAAGCGGTGGACAACAACAACCAGGAAAGCAGCTGGGCGCAAAGCAGATTTACTATTGTACAGCCGCAGCGAACCGCAACTGCAGCGGCACCCCAGGTTAACAACCAGACAAATAATCAGGTTGTGGCATCCAGCGCTGCAGCTAACGGCTTAGCCTATTGCGGCAATGGCAGTGCAGACGCAGACGGCGACGGATACGGCTGGCAAAACCAGGCATCCTGCGTTGTGAAAGGTTCAAAGGCAGACACGCATCCTAACTGTGCCTCGGCGGCTTCTGATCCGGATGGTGATGGCTACGGTTGGGAAAACGAAAAATCCTGCATCGTTGTGGTTCACTGCGCATCATCCAATTCAGACCCGGACGGCGACGGCTTTGGCTGGGAAAACCAGCGCAGCTGCGTGGTGCTTAATACCACCGGCGGTGGTCAGTTTCCTCGCTGCGCGAATGGAGCTGCATCAGATCCGGATGGCGACGGCTACGGCTGGGAGAACAATGCGACTTGCCTGGTTAACTAACACCACCACAGCACTCTGCAGCGTAAAAGAGGCTGTCACCTGAACCGGGTGGCGGCCTTTTTTGTCGCTAATCGAGTATAGAAAACTTAACAACCGTATCTCCTTTACCGACTGCTAATTGGCGCTTGGCAAATGAGCGTCTATTATCCAAGGTGTCTCCTCTTTTGTGATTGTCAGTGCCTGCCACCCCCGTCCAATTTATCGATCTGCTGAGCAGCTTCGTGTTCAAGCGTCGGCCAATGATCGTTGCTGTTGTACTGATTGCACTGAGCTCCTGCTCAACCCTGCCAATCAGCGCCACACAGAATATCTGCAATATTTTCAGCGTGAAAAACAGTTGGTATCGCTCTGCCAGTGATATGCAGGAAAAATGGAATATTCCGCTGCATGTGCCAATGGCGGTCATGTACCACGAGAGTAAGTTTCGCCGCAAAGCCAAGCCGCCAAGACGCTATGTGCTTGGAGTCATACCCGGCAAGCGACGCAGCTCGGCATACGGATACTCTCAGGCACTCGATTCCACCTGGGCGGCTTACGTTAACCAGACAAAAAGTTACGGTGCCAGTCGCACCCACTTTGACGATGCGATTGATTTTGTCGGCTGGTATATGACCAAATCACATGCACTTGCGAAGATCGCGCACGACGACCCGTACAACCAGTACCTGGCGTACCACGAGGGCTGGACCGGTTATCGCAACGAATCATACAAAAGAAAGCCATGGCTGATGCGCGTTGCATCCGAAGTTGTCGCTACCGCAGACAACTACAAACAGCAACTGCGTGGCTGCGAGGCATCACTCCAACGCAGACTCAGACGCTAGCGTCTGCAGGGCCTGCCGAAGGGATGATAGCTAAAGCCGGGCACCTTCACCGGTACCGCGCTCCAGATCACCGGCAATATAGTAAGCAATCAAGCCACCGGCAATGGCACCAAACAAATGCCCTTCCCACGACACAGCCCGTTGAATCGGCAGTACGCCGAACACCAGTGTTGATCCATAAGTCACAGCGACACCAATCGCAATCAGCGCTGACAATAGTCTTTTCTCAAAAAATCCCGCACAGACAAGAAACCCGATCAACCCGAACACCAGCACACTCGCGCCAATATGAATCGCGTCGCGCCCGAATAACCACAGCAATATCCCTGCGATCACGCTGATATAAACCACAATATCAATGCTGTTAGCTCGGGATCCCGCCAGCAGGCATAACAGGACAATCAATGGCACCGAATTGGCCATGATATGACCGAGATCAGCATGCAGAAAAGCAATCGTGACAATGCCGATCAAGCCTTTCACACTACGCGGCACTAAGCCTAACTGCTCAATTGGCAGGAAACGGTCGATCACAAAAACAACCCAGATAGCGATCAAAAACAGACCAATGCCAGTCAAATCTCTTTTGAACGAATGCACGTGCTCTTTTGCAGTCGATGGTTTCAAATTCATTGTTATGGTACCTCTGGTTCAACCATGCAGTTATTCTGACAGGTACTTATATACCTGGTGCCAATTCAGTGAGTTATGCACACCACTACTGCATGTCAGTAAATAGCACACAAAGTTATTGCTGGCATTATGCCTGGCAATCTGGCGGGTATGCCTGCCGGCAGTATATCGGCAGAAGCTGTCACAACAATCTGTCAAACCTGCAAGAACCGCCCCGCACCATCAACAAAATACCCTGCTCGAATCACAACAACAAACCCTGCTGGCAAGGTCGCGCACTGACTGCCAGTAAGTATATCAATGTCACACAATTCGACTACTGAAACGTCGAGCAAGGCTTTACAATTATCAGCATGAATAATCTCTTCGATCTTGCGCACAGCCTGGAGCGCAAAAAAGTCTACAGCCGCGAGCTTGTCGAACACTGCCTGAGAAACATCGAGGCTGAAGACGGCGAAGGTCACAACACCTTTATTTCGGTCGACAAAGAACGCGTGTTGGCCGAAGCAGACAACATAGATGCTGCCAGAAAAGCATCTATTAATCTGTCGCCGTTCAGCGGCATTCCCATTTCAGTAAAAGACCTGTTCGACACCGCCGGTCAAATCACAACAGCTGGCTCACACGTACTCGATCAACAGCGACCGGCAAGACACGATGCTCCAGTCATCAGCAAATTAAAACAGGCAGGCTTTATTGTCATTGGTAAAACCAATATGACCGAGTTTGCCTATTCAGGGCTTGGCATCAACGCGCACTACGGCACTCCAGCCAGCCCCTATGATCGTCAAACCCGCCGCATACCGGGCGGCTCCAGCTCGGGGGCAGCGGTTTCAGTCACCGATGAAATGGCAGCAGCCGCAATCGGTACAGATACCGGCGGCTCGACACGTATTCCTGCAGCCCTGTGCGGATTAGTCGGATTCAAACCCACGGCAAACAGAATATCTACTGAAGGTTGCATACCACTTTCACCATCACTGGATTCGGTCGGGCCGATTGCAAACAGCGTGACCTGCTGTGCTTTACTTGATGCCATCATGGCTGGTGAATCAAACATTCAAACCGCACCATTTCCGGAAGTTGGTCTGCGCCTTGGCGTGCTGAACGGCTTCGCGATGGAAGATTTAGATACCGAAGTTGCCAATGCTTTTGAAGATGCGCTGCAGCGCCTCGGTAAGCGCGGTGTACTGGTTAAAAGCCATAACCTGACAGAACTTGAAAGCTACTACGCGCACATTAACCGAGCCTGCCTGGTTGGCTCGGAGGCCTATACCTATCACGAGCAACTGCTGCTTGAGCGACAGGACTACTATGATCCATGGGTTTATAGCCGCATCAAATCTGCAAATGGTTATAGTGCAGCCGACTACATCAATACATTGACACGTCGCGCTGAGTGTCAACAGAAAACTGAAGAACGCAACATTGGCCTTGACGCCATCGTGTTGCCGACGGTGCCATTGATACCTCAGCCAATTGCCTCACTGATTGACGACAATGATCTGTCTTTGCAGGTGAACGGTCTTAACTTACGTAACACCTCGATTGCAAATACACTGAACGCACCCGCCATCACTATCCCCTGCCATACTCCGGGTGAGGCGCCGGTGGGTTTTATGCTGATTGGCAAGCCGGGTAAAGACCGTGAGCTGTTGTCAATTGCAAGTAGCATTGAGCCGATAATCAGCCGCAAACATTCAACGCAGGAGCCGGTCAGCTAGATCGTAAGTCTGTAAACCTAGTTACTCAACCACCGGAACGGCCATCATGAAAACAGTCAACTTTACTGCCATGAAAGACGGCACCAAAGCAGAGTATGAGTTTCTGCGCGATCAGGAACATGCGTTCAATAAAATGACTGCAGACCGTATCTTGCGCGAACTGGCCTCGCAGGCGCAGGATACTATCGGCGGCTATAAAATCACCCGGCTGCAGCATGCACTGCAGTCAGCTACCCGCGCAGTCCGCGACCATGCCGACAATGACTGGGTAGTCGCCGCGTTGCTACACGATATTGGTGATGGCCTGGCTCCACAAAACCACGACAAAATGGCAGCTGAAATTATCCGCCCTTTTGTTCGCGAGGAAGTCTCATGGGTGGTGGAGCATCACGGTGTTTTTCAGATGGTCTACTACGCTCAGCACTATCAGGGCTGGAATCAATACGAACGGGAAAAGTACAAAGACAACCCTCACTACCAAAGCTGTGTAGATTTTTGCGAGCGCTGGGATCAATCGTCATTTGATCCAGACTATGACATGCTGCCGCTTGAGCACTTTGAACCGATTGTTCGCGGGGTATTCAGCCGCAAGCCCTACGAGCAGGATGTGTTGCAGCCGGGCCTGACTCTCGGGTTGCCGACCAGTAAATAGCAGAGCTCACCGGCAGCAGATAAACCTGCATGCGGAGTTACTGAACCAAACTTCACAGGCACGCAAAAGCCTCAGCTACCGCCGGGCTTTTCAGAAAAGTGTTGCTTCTTGTCCGGCACATCTTTCCATTCTTCAGCGTCAGCCGGTACTTCACCGATTTCAGTAATGTTCGGCCAGATCTCGGCGTACTTGGCGTTCAGGTCGAGCCAGTACTGAAGGTTATCACCTGTGTCATCAACGATGGCTTCAACCGGACACTCCGGCTCACAGACACCGCAGTCGATACATTCATCCGGATGAATGACGAGCATGTTTTCACCTTCGTAAAAACAATCGACAGGACAGACCTCAACGCAATCCATGTGTTTGCACTTAATGCATTCTTCTTTAACTACGTAGGTCAAAACCGGGTCCTCGTGCGTTTATCGTTTGGTAGACCGCAAACCATGGAGTGTTCGACTTCAGATTGCAGGTGCGCGACAAATCACGCGGTTCAGGGGATCTGGTTGTCGAGCCGGTTTGCTGATCCGGCGGTGACTTCACCAGCGAAGCACCGCCCTCTTCGGCTTGTTAGTATACTGATAATCAGGCTTGAAAACCATGGAACCCTTATGGCGCAAGCAGCGCTGGATCATCTGACTGTCGTCGATCTGACACGAGTTCTCGCCGGCCCTTGGGCATCGCAGCTGCTCGCAGATCTTGGTGCCGAAGTCATCAAGATTGAACATCCGGTAAGCGGCGATGACACCCGCAGTTGGGGCCCGCCGTTCGTCAATGACAAGCAGCCACCGGACGGACTGTCCGCCTACTTTTGCAGCACCAATAGAAACAAGAAATCCTTTGCTCTCGACTTCGCATCAGACCGTGGCCTGGCACTGCTGCTGCAGCTGATCGGTCAGGCGGATATCGTTATCGAAAACTACAAGGTGGGCGGCCTCAAAAAGTATGGTCTGGATTATCAATCACTGAAGAAAAAACACCCGGCACTGATTTACTGCTCTATTACCGGCTTCGGCCAAACAGGTCCCTACGCACATCGTGCCGGTTACGATTTTATTATCCAGGCCATGAGCGGTCTGATGAGCGTCACTGGACAACCACCGGGTTCCGCAGGCGATGAACCGATGAAAATCGGTGTCGCGCTCACAGACATCATGACAGGGCTTTATGCCAGTACCGCCATTCTTGCCGCTGTTACTCACAGAGAAAAAACCGGCGCAGGTCAGCACATAGACATGAGCCTGATGGATGTGTCAGTCGCGTCAATGGCCAATCAGGCAATGAACTATCTGGTCAGTGGAACTTCACCGGTACGCATGGGTAACGCGCATCCGAACATCGTACCTTACCAGGTATTCCCGACTGCAGATGGCCACCTGATCATAGCCGTGGGTAATGACAGACAATTTAAAAGTCTGGTCGAAGCCCTTGGTGATGAATCACTCGCCAGCGATCCTCAATACCTGAGCAATAAAGACCGGGTTGCGAACCGACAACAACTGGTGCCCATACTGACCGCACTGACAATAAAACAAAGCACTGCTTACTGGTCGAACGCGCTGGATAAAGCACAAGTACCGCATGGCCCGATCAACACGACAGAAGCAGTGTTTGATGATCCTCAGGTGATCGCACGGCAGCTCGCCATTGAACTTGAACATCCCGAGCATGGCAAAATACCCGGTGTTGCCAGTCCGGTGCGGATGTCAGAAACACCACCCACATATAACACCGCACCTCCATCACTCGGTGAGAACACATTGGAACTATTGCAAAAACGTTTAAACGTCTCTTCAGAAGACTGTACGGCACTTATTGAAGCCGGTATCTGCAGAGTTGTTCAACCCGGGGTTGTTCAGTCGTGAAGCAATCACACATTATTGCAGGCATTGATGTAGGAGGTACGTTTACAGACCTGATCATCTTTGATCAGAGCGGCAAGCTGACACTCGGCAAAACTGCCACCACTGTTGATAACCAGGCTATCGGTGTGATGAACTCACTGAAAGAAAGTGAGGTTGCCATCAATACCATTGACACACTGGTACACGGCACCACCACAACCACCAATGCAGTACTTGAACGCAAGCTGGCAAAAACCGGCATGATCACCACACGCGGCTTCAGAGATATTATAGAGTTGGGTCGACGCACCAGACCGCAGCCCTATGGCATGTACGGCAACTTCACACCACTGATTCCCAGAACCTTAAGACTGGAAGTCAGTGAACGAGTCGATGCAAGTGGCAAGATACTGATACCACTTGATGAACAACAGGTACGCGATGCAGTCACCAGGTTAATCGATGCAGGTTGTGAATCGCTGGTGATTCACTTTCTGCATGCCTATGCCAACACCGATCATGAAAACCGGGCACTGGAAATTGCTGCATCACTCTGGCCCAACAACTACATCACAGCGGGTCACTCACTGTTATCAGAGTACCGCGAATACGAACGCGGGGTTACCGCCAGTGTCAATGCACTGGTGCAACCGATACTGCATCGCTACGTAGACCGACTGCAGTCTGAACTTAGATCCGGTGGCTACGATAAAGACCTGCTTGTGATGAACGGTAACGGCGGTATGGTATCTGCCGGACTGGTTGCCAACGAGGCGGCCAAAACCGTGATGTCCGGTCCTGCATCCGGTGTGATGGCAGCGGCGTATACCGCAAAACGTGCCGGCATTGATCAGATTGTTACCTACGATATGGGTGGCACTTCTACCGATGTGGCACTGATACTCGATGCAATACCTGCCGTCAGCAGTGAACTTGAAGTTGAATACGCTATGCCAATCCATCTGCCAATGGTTGATGTCAGAACTATTGGTTCAGGTGGCGGTTCAATAGCAAGCGTTGACGATGCCGGCCTGCTACAGGTAGGGCCGGAAAGCGCCGGTGCAACACCCGGCCCTATCTGTTATGGCCGAGGTGGTACCCGGGTCACCATATCCGATGCCAACCTTGCACTCGGCAGACTTAACAATCAATCAGTCACCTCGGTTGAGAGCAGTGTCAGTATTGATGATATTCAAACTGCAATTAAAAAGCAGATTGCCGACCCGCTTGGCATATCGGTCGCAGAGGCAGCAGGCGCGGTACTTACAATTGCAAATAACAAAATGGCAGGCGCAGTACGCATGGTATCTCTTTCTAAGGGTTATGACCCGCGCGACTTTGCGTTGTTTGCTTTTGGCGGCGCCGGGCCTTTGCATGCTGTGGCGATTGCCAAAGAACTGAGCATTCCCAAAGTATTGATTCCCGCCAGACCCGGGCTCACCAATGCACTGGGTTGTATTGTTGCAGATGTTCGCCACGACTTTGTCAACACAATAAACCAACCGCTCGATGCAGTAGAGTCAGCATCAGTTGCGGAAGTATGCAATGCGCAAAAACAACGCGGTGATGAATTGATCGCAAGCGAATCAGTGGCTATTGAAAGCATTGAATACCGACACTCGGCAGATATGCAGTTTATTGGTCAGACACATCTGCTCAATGTAGCAATACCGTCTATCGATATATCCACTGAAGAATTACAACAACGCTTTGAAGAAGTATATTTCAACCGCTTTCATGTTGAACTCAATGAAATACGCGCAAACCTGGTGAACCTTAATACCAGTGTTATTGGCAGTCGGCCAGAAATAGAACTCAGTCAGTTAATAGACCCGGCCAATCGCGAATCACGGCTTGAATCCGCACAAATAAATACACGCAAAGTCTGGTTTAATAGCGACTGGCATAACACCCCGGTCTATGACAGACAACGCCTGCCACTTGATGCGATTATTAGCGGTCCGGCAGTACTGGAACAAATGGACACGACTATCATCATCGAACCTGACTGTACTGCACGTTCAGACACAGATGGCAATCTTCTGGTGGAGCTAAGTCAATGAGCATTGATCCTGTCACGCTTGCCGTCATTCAGTCGAGCTTGCAGCAAGTCTGCGACGAGATGGATTTAAGCTTTTCGCGCGCTGCATTTTCACCGGTTATTGCTGAAGCCAATGATCGATCTGACGGCATCTATTCAGCAGACAATGGCGAACTGATCGCGCAGGGTGCGCTCGGCTTACCGGTGTTTGTCGGTACCATGCAGTTCTCAACGCGTGTGCTGATCGAAATGATCAGGGACGGCAAAGTTGCCGCACCGGAACCGGGTGATATCTATATTGTTAACGATCCTTATCTGGGTGGCACGCACTTGATGGATGTGCGCTTTGCACTGCCGTTTTACCACAATGATGAAGTGTTTTGCTGGTTATCCAACACCGGACACTGGCCGGATATCGGCGGTAGTGTACCGGGTGGTTTCTCAGCCAATGCGACCGCCGTTGAGCAGGAAGGTTTGCGACTACCACCGGTTAAATTATTTAAACAAGGCAAATTTGATCAGGAGATCTATTCGATCATCTGTTCAAACATACGCGTGGCCGAACAGCGCATAGGCGATGTTAAGGCACAGGCTGCCGCACTGCTTGTGGGTCAGGAGCGATTAAACTCACTGATTGCAAAACATGGTGCAGACACTTTAAAAACTGCAATACAGGAACTGAAAGAGCGTGCAGCACAGCAGATGCGACAGCGTATCTCGCAAATCCCCGAAGGCAGTTATACCGGCACCGCAATTGTTGACTCTGATGGTGTTGTCAATGAACCGTTAACCATACAAGTTAATATAGAAAAGAAGGATCAGGAGTTGTATATCGACTTTGAGGGCACCAGCGAACCATGTGCAGGCCCGATGAACTCGGTACTGGCCACAACCCGCTCTTCAATTTATCTTGCCATGCGTCATATCTTTCCGGACGTACCGATCAGCGCCGGTGCGTTCGAACCGTTGCATATCAAAGATCCACACGGCACGTTTCTGTACGCCGAATACCCACGACCGGTGTCCGGCTGTGCCGCCGAAGTATCACAAAGAATCGCTGAAGCGATTTTTGCAGCGCTGGTTCCCGCCTTACCTGATTTGGTACCCGCAGCACCCGCCGGTACCAGTGGCAACTTCGCACTCGGTGGTAACGACCCGTTAAAAGGCTCAAGCTTTGTTATGTATCAGTTATCCGGTGGTGGTTACGGCGGCACTCATAATACCGACGGACTGACCAATGGCTGCTCAACGATTGGCATATCGAAAACCCCGCCAATCGAGGTGATGGAACAGTACTTCCCGGTGCTCTATCTTGAATACGCGCTACGTGAGGGTTCCGGCGGTGCAGGTAAACAGCGTGGTGGTTTTGGCGTGCAATACACCATTGAGCTGCGCCGTGGTGAAGCAACAGCCTCGTTTGTGATGGACCATGGCCGGGTCGGCCCGCAGGGTGTGCTCGGCGGTGTCGATGGCATGCGTAACAGTGTTACGGTTATTCGCAACGGCGAAGAATACATACCCGAGCATCTGTCTAAAGATCAGGGTATTCGCCTGACCGCCGGCGATCAGGTCAGGGTGGGTACACCGGGTGGCGGTGGTTACGGTAACCCTGCAGAAAGGCCAGAGGCACTGATTCGCAGTGACCTTGAAAACGAGTACTACACGGCGGAGCAGCTCAGCGAAGCTTATGGCGTAAAACTTACCAGCTAAAGCCTGCAGTGCTTACGAAACATCGCGCCGGCTCGCAGTCTGTCGCGAGCCGGATAACCAGCGCCGCTGTGGTTCACGGCCACTGGCAATAAAGTTGGTTGCCTCTATAGAGGCACAGTCACAGCTGAGAGTACAATCCTGTGTAGCATCACAACACCCTCTCACCGTTTCAGGCATCAATCAGGTCTACCGTCATGGCAGCATTTCCGTCAAAAGCAAAAGTCGTCATTATCGGCCAGGGAGGTATTGTCGGCGCCTCGGTTGCACATCATCTGATAGAGCGCGGCTGGGACGATATTGTCGGCATTGATAAGTCTGCCATCCCGACGGACATCGGCTCTACCGCCCATGCCTCTGATTTCTGCTATGCCACCGCGCACGATCAGATGACCTGCCATACCACCATGTACAGTATCGACTTCTACCAGCAGCGCGGTCGCTATGAAAAAGTCGGCGGGCTTGAGGTCGCACGGGTTGGTGATGATGACCGCATGGCAGAACTGAAACGCAAGGTGGCATCCGGTAAAGCGTTCGGTACCAATGCACGCATGATTAGCGCAGCAGAGGCTAAAGAGAAAATGCCACTGCTCGAAGAACAGATGATTCAGGGAGCCTTGTGGGATCCGGATGCAGGGCTTGTCACCCCGAGGTCACAGGTGGTATCCGGTGAACTTGTCGAACAGGCGGAACAAACCGGCAAGCTCAAAGCCTTTGCCAATACGCCTGCCACTGGTTTAAAAATAGAGAACGGAAGGATTACCGGCGTCGAGACACACCGTGGTTTTATCGAAGCGGAGTATGTGGTGATTTGCGCGGGTTTATGGGGCCGACTGATTGCCAATATGGCAGGTGAAGATCTGCCGGTGATGCCGGTTGATCATCCGCTGTTATGGTTCGGCCCGTACGATGAGTTTGCCGGCACCGGTAAAGATATTGGCTACCCGTTGCTTCGCGATCAGGGTAACTCTGCCTACCTGCGCGACACCGGTGATCCAAAAACCACTGAAGGCGGCATGATTGAATGGGGGTACTATGAAGAAAAAGACCCGCGCATGTGTCACCCGCGTGATCTACTTGAAAAAGAGCAAGCCAGACTGTCACCTTCACAACGTGATCTTGAAATGGATCAGATCATTGAACCACTTGAACGTGCAATCGAGCTGACACCGATTCTTGGTGAGCTGGGCTATGATGAAAAGCGATCCTTTAACGGCTTACTGCAAGTGACCGCAGACGGCGGGCCGTCTATTGGTGAGTCTGCCAATGTACGTGGCTTGTGGTATGCCGTATCAGTCTGGGTTAAAGATGGTCCCGGTACCGGTAAGGTCATAGCCGACTGGATGACTGACGGCAAAACCGAATTTGATCACAGTGGTATTGATGTTGCGCGCTATTATCCTTTTCAACAGGAAGAGCAATACATTCACGATCGCTGCTATGAAACTGCCTTTAAAATTTATAATCCGGCAGTACATAACCGCGAGCCGTATACCAAGGGCCGTGGTATTCGTCGCAGCCCGTTCTATGAGCGTGAAAAAGCACTGGGTGGCTACTTTATGGAAGCCGCCGGCTGGGAGCGTGCTCATGGCTATGCCAGTAACGAACCACTGCTGGAAAAATTTGCTGACAAAGTCCCGCTAAGAGAAGCGGAATGGGATAACCGCCACTTTCACCGGGTATCGAATGCAGAACATCTGCAACTCAGTGAAGATGTCGGCATGGTCAACCTATCGCACTTCGCAATCATTGATGTTAGCGGTGCGGATGCAGAAGCACTGATGGAATACGTTTGCGTTGCAAAGGTCGGTGGAGACACACCTGCCGGCAAAGGCATATACACACACTTTCTTGATCATGCCGGTGGTGTCAGAGCAGATTTAACCGTTATACGTATGGCAGATGATCATTTCAGAGTCATGGATGGCGGTGACTCCGGCGCCCGTGATCTTGTCTGGCTGAAACGCATCAGTGACGATCATAACTTTCCAAACGTGACTATTGAAGATAAAACAACTGACTTCGCCTGTCTTGGACTGTGGGGCCCTAACGCCAGAGCCACACTTGAAAAGGTGGTGGATAATCCTGAACAACTCAGCACAGACAACCATCCGTTTATGTCAGTTAAAACCATTGACATCAACGGTGCAAAGGTTGCTGCATTCAGAATATCCTATGTCGGTGAACAGGGCTGGGAATTACACTTTAACTACAACGACGGCTTAACTGTATGGGATGCACTGGCAGCACAAAACGTCACACCGATCGGTATTGAAACCTATGCCAACAGCAGACGCCTTGAAAAAAGTCTGCGTTTGCAGAATGCAGATCTGTTAACAGAATACAATCTATACGAATGTGATCTGGCACGGCCAAAAGTTAAAGCAGCAGACTTTCATGGCAAGCAGGCACACCTGACTTTCCGTGAAAGGGAACATCAGCCCGCCTACCTCTGTACACTAACTATGGTCAACAACATAGACTCTGAAGGGGTCGCCAGGTATCCGGTCGGCACCAGTCCGATCATAGATCCGGATTCAGGTGAGTGTTTGATCGATGCCGAAGGCAGAAGATCTTTTATCACCAGTATTGCCTACGGTCCTACTGTCGGTAAGAACATCGCCCTCGCCTACCTGCCGCACGAATACTGTCAGGAAGGTCGGGAGCTACAAATGGAATACTTTGGTGAGCCATACACATTGAAGGTTGAAGGAGTCGGCTACAAGCCACTGTACGATCCGGACAACCTGCTACCGAAAAGCTAGTCAGATAGCCCGCTGGAAGCGTCGCACCGGACTGCACGCTTCTATGTTTTTCATTAGCTCACAGACAGTGTTCAAGTTGTTAGAAATTTATTAACACTGAAATCGCCGATCACCTGCGCAGTTCAGGCATTTTCAGCGAACTCTTTCCTGACCGGCGCGTCTGAACCCTACATTCTTCCTCCCTCGGGGCGTCCTGTGTCAATAAACCGTTCGATAAAGCAGCAGTTACTTACTGTTGCTTTCATACTTGCCACCACATTAGCCAGTCAACAAGCCATAGCTCAGGATTCGCTGCCGGCGCTGTCTGAAAGTGTCATCAAGCGTTTTGGTGAACGCCCGGCTGTTCCCACCGGAGAACTATCACAGGAAGTTGCGGATGCGCTTCAAACCGCCTTCGTCGCACCAGTAACCACATCCGGCTGGGGCGAAGAACAGGCAGAGGCACTGCAAAAGATAGCCAAATCAGAAGATCCGCGACTGGTCTGGATGATCAGCGATCTGATGCGCTTTATCAGAAGCCGCAACGTGATGGAGTCACTTGCTGATGCATCCGGTGAACTGCTGGGCATTGACTACCCGACCAACAATATCTGGGGCAGAACTACCGATCACCTGATTGCCTGGAAAATCCCTGAGCCACCAAACTACCTGCCAATTAAAAAGGCTATTTTCACCAGCGTCGAACCGCAGTGGGAGAAAATATTTAATGAAGGTAATATCAACTGGACTCACGTTTCATGGGGCGGTGTACTGATCGACAGCCGGCCATTTGATGAAACCGATGAGCTTTGCAATTGCATACCGGCAGCTGACAACCCGGAGGTTATCTCTGCGGCTGAAGCGAAATGGCTTGACGATGATGATGTTGTATTCGGTGTAGAGATCAACGGTGAGTATCGTGCCTATCCGAGACAGATCATGGAAGTCAGAGAGATGGTCAACGACACACTTGGTGGCAGAGATATCGGCATGCCCTACTGCACCTTATGTGGTGCGGCACAAGCCTACTTCACTGATGAACTTCCGGAAGGTGTCGAAAGACCGGTACTACGTACATCCGGTCTGTTGATTCGATCCAATAAAGTCATGTATGACGTTAACAGCTGGTCGGTTTTTGATACGTTCACCGGCGAAGCAGTCACCGGACCTCTGGCAGATCGCGGTATCAAACTAAAGCAGGCAAGTGTGGTCACTGCCGAATGGGGCGACTGGAAAAAGGCACATCCTGAAACCACGGTGCTGGTTGAAGCACTGGCACTGGGCAGAGACTTTGATTTTCGCAATGGTCGTGATGCCGACGGCCCGATATTCCCCGTTGGTGATGTAGATGCCCGCCTGCCGGTACATGAAGACGTTATAGGTGTGATTGCTGATGACGGTCAGCCATATGCATTTCTACGAACTGCTGCAGTCGCCGCACTCACCAAAGGTGAAGGTGTCGGTGCAGGCAACATTAAACTGGTACTGGATGCGGGTGGAGTACGTGCTACAGACGCTGACGGGAATGATGTCGGTAGTCATCAGGCATTCTGGTTTGCCTGGTCGCAGTTTCACCCCTCTACCGAACTGTGGCCCGGCATATGAACACACTACAAAAAAACAGTCTCAACAATCTGAGCAAGGCATGCCTGATCGGTATTGCACTATTCATCAGTGCCTGCTCGTCATCAGATGACAGTGGTACAGATAATATCCCTGGTGATACCACCGTTGGTGGTCCAGGCCCGGAAAACGCCGAGATCGTAACCGAAGTTCAAATAGCCATGGATCCGGATCAGACCGGCATGCTGCAGCAGGTCAACCCACAGTCAATCGGTGACACCTCCCTGGTTAATGACACAGGTCTGGATGGCAGGTTGCTGCCAACTATATTCGCCTCACAGACTGATGTCGACATGGCCTTTGCACAGTCATCTGCAGCATTGGTAGAACAGCTCAATGACTCGCTGCTACTGCCTGAGGATATCAATGTCATTTTCGCCGACTGCGGTACCGCCAACGCTTTCTTCGCCCCAGTGCAGTTCGGCGTTCCAACTGCCGAAATTACGATGTGCCACGAGCTGACGCTTTTGCTTTCCGTGTTCTATGGCAATGACCGACAGGCATTTCTGGCTACCACATTCGTGCTAATGCACGAGCTGGGGCATGCATTGACAAACGTACTGCAGTTACCGGTACTCGGTATTGAAGAATCGTACGTCGATGGAATCGCTGCGGTATTGCTTGGTGAATCCGGCCTTGCCGAAGGTTCTGTACTGGCAGGCTGGTTCTTTGGAGGACAAACCAACACACCATTCTTTGATACACACCGTGCAGGTCCGCAACGGCTTGGCGATCTAGCCTGTTGGGGTGTTGGTGCTGATACATCGCTACAGGTCGACCCGATTGTCGGCAGCATAGCCGATCAGCTGATTCAGACCGGTCGCGACTGCCAACGGGAATACGCTCAACAGTTATCCGGCCTGGATACGATTTTAGGCCCGCATATACTTGGTGGATTCAATCTGCTGTCAGTGCCAGCGGAGTTGCTGGAATAGAGAACAGGCTGTGCCGCGCCCTCAACCAAAAGATTATTCCGGAAACAACAACTGAGAACCTTCAAGTATCTCGAAAGCCTGCGGGTCAGTAGTACCGGTACTACTGACCCAGTAGTAAACCCCGTCTCTTTGAACAATGGAGAAGCCGGCACCCCAGTCGACTCTCTCCCACCAGCTTTCATAGTGGTTATGTTTTCTGTTCACTCGCCACTTACCCAGCGAAGACCTCTGCCCACGCTGGGCGTATATGGTCTGACCATGCTTATCAAAGTATTGCCGATACTCGTGATCGATCCATGTACCGACGGCAGTATTGCCTGTCAGCAGGTCTACAATTTCTTCTGCCGTTAGCGTCCGGTCTTCTGCAGCAGCATTGCTGCCCGGCAACGCAAATATTAAAAACACAGATAACAAATAAGCAAATTTCTTCATTGTTCAAAGCCCTCGCGACAAAAGCCAACACTGGCCAACACTGGCCAACACTGCTAATAATACCCGTGTGTAAAAACAATGATACCCGCGTGTACAAAATTCGCAATTGAGTCGTTGCCGATTACAACGCTGGATTACCTTGTCGACAATTGGCAGCAGCACCGGCCACTGGTACCTTACTGTAACCATGACTATTACCTCTATTTATCAGCCAATGACGAGAACGGTGCGGTTACTCTGCGCCCCGTTCAATCAGGTTTGGAAAATCCAATCATTGACTTTGCACCTGATACTCGTCTGCTAGAGGTAACAATTACACGCCACTAGTAGTGTGATTAAACAATATAGTTAGAACTTAACTTTTTTCCTGTTAGTGCGCCGCCTGGCTCCTCGGTAGCGCACTGCTTTTTTGCTTATAGCGAAACGCAAAGATCGCTTAATACCGATCACTTATTCAGGAAAAAACAATTCCATCAAAAAGCTTCCTCGCCGTTCTGATAATCGCAGCAGACAGAACCTGACCCTGTTCATCAGTAACTGCCTCTATGCCAGTGGCACCTGAAGGATGTTCTATATTGAGTTTTTTTACCCTGGCTTTCGGCAGATCGGCAAGACTGTACGCTGGTGATTCCGGCAACAGACAGGCGGTAGCCACGCTGACTGCGCCAAGCACACCAATACTGGCATGACATCGGTGCGGTATAAAAGTACGTGTAGAGATTGCGCCACCATTACGCGGTGCACTGACCATGGTCATCTTCGGCACGGTTTTATCGCTGACATCACCAAGATTCATTATCGGGCCACAAACCAGTCTTATCGATTCAAGTCTTTCTTTTAGGGCACGGTTCGCATCAAGCTCATCGCGGGATTCTTCGCCGCTAATACCGACCGCTGTCGCGTTTAATACCACTACCGGCATGCCGTTGTCTATCATCGTGACTTCCACGCCTTCTACCGTGTCGACCTGATTGCCGGTAGGCAGCAGCTCACCGCAACTGGAGCCTGCTGTATCCTTGAATTCCAGTGGTATTGATGCGGCAGCACCGGGCACACCATCAATAACCGCGTTGCCACTATATAGTGGGTGGCCATCTTTAACCGGCACTTGTGCGGTTGCAGCCTGACCGGTATTTTCCATATAGATTGTCACCGGGGTGGTATCACCAATGTGCGGCTCAACCAGACCACGCTCAATTGCAAACGGCCCGACACCGGCGAGTATGTTGCCGCAGTTCTGTGCGTCAGTCACCACTGGCTGGTCAACCGAGACCTGCAGAAAAAGATAATCCACATCAATGCCGGGGCGGCTCGATTTTTTAACCACCGCCACCTTGGAAGCCAGTGGATCAGCACCACCCATACCATCTATCTGGCGTGCATCCGGTGAGCCCATAATGCGCAATAAAAATTCGTCTCGGTTTGATGGCAGCTCATCCGCGAGGAAGTAACCACCTTTTGATGTGCCACCACGCATCCACATGCAGCGCACAGCATCAGACATACTTTAAGCCTTTGTCAGCCAGCCGCTGGCGCATGTTATACATATCAAGACCAAGCTCGCCTTTTGCCAGTTTCCGGCGTTTGGCGTCTTCATTGGCCACTCGTTCACGTGCTTTTTGAAGGGTAACCTCAGCTGCGTGACGCTTTACCACACAAACACCATCATCATCGGCAACAATGACATCTCCTGCTTCTATGTTTTGACCGGCGCATACAATCGGCACATTTACAGAGCCCAGAGTTTCTTTTACCGTACCCTGCGCGCAGATCGCTTTTGACCAGACCGGAAACTGCATGTCGGACAGATCTTTGATGTCACGTACGCCTGCATCAATGATCAAGCCTTTGCAGCCACGTGCCTTTGCAGAGGTCGCAATTAAATCACCAAAGTAACCGGCATCAGACGGTGATGTGGTGCCCAGTACCAATACATCGCCAGGCTGCAGTTGCTCAATTGCCACATGCAGCATCCAGTTATCACAGGGTGGTGCGAGAATAGTAATCGCTGAACCCGCAATACAAGCACCGGAATATATCGGTCGCATATAACTTGCGAGTAACCCTGTTCTGTTCTGCGCTTCATGCACAGTGGCCACACCACATTCCGCCAGTCCGTCAATAACCGACTGATCGGCACGCTCTATGTTTTGTACCACCACGTGTTGCTCGCCTGCATTTCTCTCAATCGTGGTCATCAAAGTTCATCCACACAGCGAGGATACACCGACTGAAAACCTTCCGCGTACTGCGCCGGTCTGCCACCTGCCATACCACCCGAGTTTCGCCTGAAGTGATTGCCACGATTCTGTGCAACGTTGGTATAGTAATCCCACAAGTGATGCTGCCCCTCCATGCATTCAATCGCCGCGCGCTTTTTATCCCACACGTCGGTAATATCAAGAAACGTATCCGGCTTCCAGCCCATTTGTTCAGTTTGATGTGGCTCAAACAAGTACAACTGCGGAGCACCGAGTACTTTTTCACCCGGGTTATGACCCCACGCCTGGGCAATCATTCTGACTTCCATGGCTATCTCTGTGGTATACATGTGATCAGTATTGTAGGGATCATACTTTGAGTGACTGAGCATAAACTGCGGCTGCACGGCACGAATCAAATCTACCAGTTTGAATTTTGCATCGCGGTCAAGTTGCAGCGGATAGTCACCCAGATCAAAAAACTGTATGTCGTGTACATCGAGCGCTTTCGCAGCGTTTTCCGCTTCTGTACGACGAATCGCTTTCACTTCATCAAGTGACTTGCCCTCTTTCCATAATCTGGCGCTTTCACCACGTTCACCGTATGAGAGGCAGGCAACCGTGACTTCGTAGCCAAGCTTCTGATGAAGTGCAATGGCACCACCACAGCGCCAGACAAAATCAGCAGCATGCGCAGATATTACCAGCGCAGTTTTTTTATCGGACATCAACATCTCCCGGTTTTACGGTCTGTACATGCCTGATGCTGTACACACCTGAAAAATATAAAGCCACACAAAAACCAACCCACAGAGTGCTATCTTTTAAGCACACCCATTTGATCTTCAAGTTTTTGCATAACCTGCATCGCTGCCAGCCCCTGTGCAAAGCTTGAATTCGGCTCACGATTGTCTTGTATTGCCGAGATAAACTCGCGATCAATCAGCTCTATACCATTGTTTGACAAAGCCACACCGCTAAGATCGACGGGTTCTTCATTGCCATCCACCAGATCATCATAGCGCGCAATGTAAGTACCACTGTCGCCAATGTAACGAAAGAATGATCCCAATGGTCCGTTGTTATTGAACGACAAAGACAAGGTACACAACTTGCCACTGGGCGTTTTCAAACCGATTGTCATGTCCATCGCAATACCCAGATCCGGATGTGCCGGTCCCTGCAGACCGAATACTTCAGACGGCGCTTCACCGGTTTGATACATAAATAGATCAATCGTATGACAGGCATGGTGCCACAGCAGATGATCTGTCCAGCTGCGCGACTCACCTTTGGCATTGGTATTGGTTCGACGGAAAAAATAGGTTTGTGCATCCATCTGTTGTATCGAAAACTCCCCGGCGTCGATACGTTGTTTGACCCACTGGTGTGACGGATTAAAGCGACGCACATGCCCGACCATACCCACCAGGCCTGCAGATTTTTGTGCGGCATCCATTTTTTCGGCATCTGCCAAACTGTCAGCCATCGGTATTTCAGCAAATGTATGTTTACCCGCCTGCAGCGCCTTGACTGATTGCTTACAGTGCAGTTGCGTCGGCGTAGATAGAATTACCGCATCAATATCCTGCTCGAGAAATTCTTCATAACCGGAACATGCCTGTGGAATCTTGCGCTCAGATGCGAGTGCCTCGATCTTGTCTTTATTCGGACCAAATACAGCGGTCACCTGCGCCTCTTTGATGTTGCCCAGCGCATCCAGATGCTTCAGGCCAAATGCGCCATACGCACCGGCCACACCTATTTTTATCATAGTTATCGATTCTCCAGAATTAGATGTCCAACCGCTGTGTTGGATGCAGGCACATGATAAAACCTGTGTTTTTCTTCAACATGCTCATTCAGTGCACCACGCATGACATACCACATCACCAGTTCAATACCCTCAGAGCCTGCTTCTCTTAAATATTCTATGTGTTCTATTTTTGCGCCTTGATCAGGGTTATTCACCAGCAGATCCATAAACCGCGCATCCCACTCGGCGTTAATCAAACCCGCGCGTTTATGCTGTAACTGATGGCTCATACCACCGGTACCAAATACGCAGACTTTAAGGTCTTCAGGAAAAGACGCAATGGCTTTACGGATGGCTTTACCCAGCGCGTAACACCGGATGCCCAGCGGTGCCGGATACTGCACCACGTTGACCGCCAATGGCACTACCGGACAGGGCCATGCTTCAGGCTGGCCAAACATCATCGTCAATGGCACGGTCAGGCCGTGATCAACCTCCATCTGATTTATCACGGTAATGTCGAACATATCGAGTACCAGCGACTGTGCAATATGCGCTGATAATGTTTGATGCCCTTTAACCACCGGCACGGGCCGCGGACCCCAGCCCTCATCAGCCGGCTGATATTCAGTTGCACAACCCAGCGCGAAAGTCGGGATAATCGTGGCATCAAACGCCGTGCAGTGATCGTTATATACAAGAAAAATGACATCGGGCTTTTCTTCTGCCATCCACTGCTTTGAATATTCAAAGCCCCTGAAGATCGGGCCATAGTAATCGTCATCACTGATCCCTGTGTCAGACGCCACGCCAAGCGCCGGTACATGCGAACACGCTACACCGGAAGAGATATAAGCCATGTCAGTCTTCCCACTCAGATTTAGAACGATTGCCTTCTATTGAACGCCCACCGGACACCATCATTGCACGGTATTTTTCCGCACCCATGCCGGTCATTAGTCCAGCCAACTCCTGGAAATTAATACCATGGTAGGCCGCGAGCTTTGACGTGTAGTAGATATTCCCACCGAGCTCAAGCAACAGAGTCCACTGCTGATTCAACGCGGCATCGCGCTGCTCAGCAGTCATTGGAAAGCGATCAATATAGGCTTCTGGATCCGCACTAAACTCATCACGGTTTTTTTGCAAACGCAGGCTGATGCAGAACTGATTAAGATGATAACCGCGCGCAGCCTGCTGGCTGTCAAAAACTATAGTGCCGGGAATATCATCGTAGTCTTTATCTTCACTCATCAATTAACTCCAGCTTGACAGGGTAGATCAGTAATAAAAGCGCGATCGTCAGGCAGCTCTGCCGGCATTCATATAAGAAACAAGACGACCATCAATAAACAACAATCCAATGCCAATGACTAATACACCAACAATCTCTCTCATCCGAATGATCTCACCAAGAAACGTATTGCCCAGTAGCACAGCAGTGACCGGAATCAGAAGCGTAACCAGCATGACGTTGCTGGGGCCTGCGCGCACCAGAATTTTAAAAAAGACCAGGTAAGCCGCAGCTGTTCCGAAAACGGCCAGTGCCACAACCGATACCACCGTTGACACGCCGGGCATCGGAAGCGTCCATGGCTGGTCAATAAACATCACAATTAAACAAAGTACCGCGCTTGAGCAGAGTAGCTGGCAGGTCGCAGACTTTACCGGTGCGATACCACCGAGAAATTTTCTGCCCCATAAAGCGGCAAATCCATAACTCAGCGCAGCACCAAGACACAGCATTATGCCCGGCAGTTGATTATTGCCTTCAGAGCTGCTCGCACCTTGCAACACAGCCACACCACACACGCCGAACAACACACCAATCACACGATTAAGCGTTAACCGCTCCTGCTGAAATCCAGCCATTACCAGCACAGTAAAAAGCGGCGTCATCGCATTGATGATTGAAGACAGACTCACGGTGATCATTGTTTGTGCGGCAAATATCATCCCGAACGGTATAACGTTGTTAAGCAAACCCATACCAAAAAATGGAAACCAGTCCTGCATGGTCTGCGGCAATCTATGACCCAGAAACCAGAACAATGGCAGCAGGGTGGCTGCAGCAATAGCCACTCGCGCTAATACGACAGTCAGCGGTGGCAACTCCCGCACCGCTACCCCGGCAAAGAAATACGCACCACCCCACAGCACTGAAAGCAGCAACAGCAACCCCCAGTCGATAGCGTCCATTGTCTTGACTGTCGCTATCAACAGTTTTGCCCGGGATTATTCAAGCGGCAGACCGACATAGTTCTCGGCAATGGTTTTAGAGGCAGCTTCAGATGAGGCAATGTAATCAAACTCGGCTCGCTGCATGCGTTTTTCAAACGGTGAATTATCGGGAAACTGATGCATTAGTTTTGAAAGCTGCCATGAAAAGCGTTCAACTTTCCAGACCCGGTTAAGCACACTGCTTGAGTAGTTATCAAGATAGTCATCCTTACCGGCATTATAGTGTTCAATGAGCCCTCTTGATAACAGTCGTATATCTGCAACCGCCAGGTTCAGTCCCTTAGCACCTGTAGGCGGTACAATATGCGCCGCATCACCAGCGAGGAACAAATTACCATAACGCATCGGCTCTGCAACAAAAGATCGCAACGGTGCCACGGATTTTTCAAATGAATCACCGGTTTGCAGTTTTGCCGCAGTTTCCGGCCCCAGACGCAAAGCGAACTCCTGCCAGAAACGTTCGTCAGGCCAGTCGCTGACCTTATCATTGATATCACACTGCACATAGTAGCGGCTACGCGTTTCGGAACGCATTGATGCTAACGCAAATCCGTGCTCATGATTGGCGTAGATCAGCTCATCACTGACCGGTGGCTGATCAACCAGAATACCCAGCCAGCCAAAAGGATATTCACGCTCGAAAGTTCGCAACACAACAGCCGGTATTGCACTTCGTGACACACCATGGTAGCCATCACAGCCAGCCACATAATCGCAGCAGACGTTATGCTTTTCCCCATCCATCATGAATTGCACTGACGGGTTGGCGGATTTCAGGTCGTGCAGTACAACCTCCTCAACGTCAAAGCAGAACTGCTGACCCGCAGAATAGCGGGCATCAAAAAGATCTTTAGTGACTTCCGTCTGCCCGTACACAGTGACAGATTTTCCGGTAAGACCGACAAGATCTATTCGATGACGCGCACCGTCAAAAGCCAGATCAAAACCTTCATGAGGTATACCTTCAGCATGCAGACGCGATGCGACACCCGCCTCTTCAAGTGCCGCGACCGTGCCGGATTCAAGTACCCCTGCTCTGACCCTGCTTTCTATGTAGCTGCGATTTTTGCGATCCAGCAGGATTGAATCAACTCCGGCATTGGCAAGTAACTGAGCCAGCAACAACCCGCTCGGCCCCGAGCCAACAATACATACCTGCGTCTTAAGCGTTTTAGTCATACGTTTACCACACACTCACGAAATAGAGCGACAAAGCCGGCAACAGTATCAGCACTGCCACCCTTAGAAGCTCGATAGTAAAAATGGTAATACGCCACAAAAAATCGTACCCGGTGGTGTGTCTGGCGAGACCGACCTAATAACAAATACGTTACGCCCGACCGGTGGTGTAATGAGCCCGAGCTCTACCGCAATCAACGCCAGTATACCAAACCAGATTCTCAGCTGATCAGTCGACTTACCAAAAGCCGCAGACTCTGCACTGACAAAGTCACCGCGGTTGAGTTGAATTAACACCCCCGGAAGAACGGTACCACAACCAGTATCATCGACAGACTTTCCATAAAGCAACCCAACACCATAAGCACAATGAGCATTGACAGTAGAATCATGTAGGGGTCCATGGCAGATGATTTGCAGGATCAAAATCCGCTTCGTCCAACAACACACAAAGAGCCCAGAGGCAGGCACGATCCACAGATTGACACCTTCTGCAATCTTCTCGAAAAAACTTTGCTTTGCCATGGCCAGTCTCTGACTATGCAGAGAAGATTGGCATATCTACACCACATCCGACTCGATTGTGCGGCAATGAACTCGGCTCACTACCGAATGATCTGGTTTGTCAAAGACGCATGCTTGAAGCCACACGATAGCTCGATCACACCGCTTTATCAGTTGCAGAAATTGCACATCGTTGTGGCTTTCGCGATGCGGCTTTTTTTAGCAGATCGTTTAAAGCAAGCCTCGGTATTCCTCCCAATCAATAGCGCAAGCAGCTTGATCGGTAATTGTTTTATTTAGCCCTGTTTTAGTTAATTGCCGCGATCTTTTTTCAAGACCAGTAGAGTCGCATCGGATTATCTACCAGCAACTTCTGCTGCTTCTCAGCGGTATCTGCAATCAACGGAATCAACTCCAGCAATTGTCCATCGTCAGGCATGTGATTTTTCATATTCGGGTGCGGCCAGTCGGTACCCCACAACACCTGATCAGGATAAGTATCTACAACGCATTTCATGAACGGCACAACATCAGAGTAATCCATATGACTACCACCCTGCGTAGTCAGCCGCTCAGGGCATGAGACCTTCGACCAGAATTTATCGTCTGCCAGTAAATCCATAAACTGCCTGAAGTCCGGGTGATCAATGCCCTTGCTGATATCAGGCCGCGCCATATGATCAAACACTACGGTCACAGGCAGGCTTTTCAAAAACGGGATTTGATCGGCGAAGTCTTCAGCCTCGATATATACAATAATATGCCAGCCCAGAGGTGCTATCTTGTCAACGATCTTCTGATAATGTTCCTGAGGTTTGGGATCTACCAGCCGACGCACAAAGTTAAACCGTACCGCTCGCACTCCTGCCTCATGCATTAACTGCAACTCTTCAACAGTGATTGAATCATCGACCACAGCAACACCACGCGCAAGCTCACCTGCAGAGCGCAATCCATCAAGCAGTGCATCATTATTTTTTCCATGACATGACGCCTGCACAATCACGTTGCGCTCCAGTCCCAAATGATCACGCAAAGCAATCAAGTCATCTTTGGACCCGGTACATGGTGTGTATTTGCGCTCAGGAGAATACGGAAAAACTTCTTCAGGCCCGAATATATGACAGTGCGCATCCACCGCCCCTTCCGGGGGTATATATTGCGGCCTTCGTGGATTGCGATGCCACACCATCCAGTCGGAATCCATCGGCATGCGCTTGCCTCCTGTCTTATGTAAAGCGAAGATTGTACGTGAGCATCAGTACCTGATTCCACTGTGGTAGTAAAGATAGTAACAAGCACAAAAGCTTAAGCACCTACCTTAAGGATGGAACGGGAGAATCAGCTAATCTCAGTTTACGGGAGTCACCCTTACAGGCACGCTCGCAAGCGAATAAATTGTGCTGTTGACACCCGTAGTTACCGGCCCGGTAATTTCAAAAGACTGCACTTATCTGCGAGTGAGTTGAGCAAGCTGATCATTTCAAGTCTGGCAAGGTTCATCCCTAAACACGCGTGCACTCCCGCACCGAACCCCACATGCCCGGTTGTTTTACGCGACTCATCATGCTGCGGCGGATCGGAGTTAAGGCTACTGCCGATAAGAACCTTGTTAATTTCGTCATCTACCGAGACACCTTTGGCGGAACTGAACACCTGATGATTCCGCAAGCTCGACACCAGCGCTTCATGCCCGCAAATTGCGTGCATATCATTTCTCTCAAGCCACACCACCGTACCAAGATCAAGCATCTGATGATAGACAGGCACAGGTTTACGGATGGTAGATTCAGCGTAAAAGTCGATTTCACATATTGGTGCGGCTTGCGTTTTTTTCATCAGTGACAGACTCTGAGACTAGGCCTGAAGTCGTACATGCAAACAACCTGATCAGGACACCTCATCCAGACGAATGGATCATTAATCGTAGGTCTTGTGATAGCTGCGCCGCACCCCTGCGCGTTGCACCACCACACCGGTAATTTCACTTAAATCAGCGGCAGTTGCCTGGACTGGATAATTCGAATTCAGCGGGGTCAGCATCCAGCCGCTTTCACTTTGCTGTAGCTGCCTGAACAACATCTCGTCTGGTTTTTCAGCGACGACAAAGCTGCCTCGCGTAGCGTGCCCGGTCGGGTCAATCAAAATAATACAGCCGCTCTTGAACTCAGGCTCCATGCTGTCATCAAGCACCTGCAAGGCAAATGGCTCAGCGTCTGTACAGGTGGTTGGCTCATCGCTCAGCTCAATAGAGACGGGTTTGTTTTTGAAAAACCTGACCTCTTTTTCACTCATTCGCCTACACCAAAGATTAACCACACAATAAAGCACTGCACATAAAACTTACTGCAGTGTCAGTATACTTGTGATCCGGAAATCCCACTAGAAAATTACCTGATGATGATAGCGTGATTCACTCAATGACAGATATCCAGCTACCACGCACTCCGAGTGCAATTTGCATCGTTTGCTAACCGGCTTTCAAAAAACTGTTCCGGAAAGCAGAATCTACGCTACTGATTCAAGCCACAAACGGTACAATCCAAACACCCTACAGAACGCGCCTTGTAAACTCCAGTACTATGGATCTGCTTCAAACCACATTAAATATTGCCGACCGACCTTGCGTAGTGGTTGGCGATACCGCTCAGGCACTGTTGCTGGCAAACTGGCTGATTCAGCATCAGGCAATTGTTACTGTATTCGGCAACGCGCCATCTTCACAGGCGCCACATGCTAGATTGAGCTTTACTTCAAAACCTGTCAGTGATGCAGACATTGATCAATGCTGGCTGGTTGTCGCAGCTAGTAATGATAAAGCAGTTAACAGCAAAATCAGCGCAATGTGTTATGCCAGAAAGTGCTTCTGTTACACAGTTGATGATCCGCAACTCAGCAGCTGGCAGATAAACCACCAGCAGCCATCCCACGGGCGTGTCGCTCTGGTAGGTGCAGGCCCGGGTGATCCCGAGCTACTGACTCTACGCGCTCTGCGACTAATCCGACAGGCTGACGTGATTGTCTATGACCGACTGGTCAGTGAAGCTATCATGAGCTGTTGCAACCCTGCCGCTGAACTGATTTATGCAGGCAAGGCAAAGTCAGATCACGCCTTGCCGCAGGAAAGTATTAATCAGTTGTTGGTCAGACTGGCACAGCGACCGGCAAATGTCGTGCGGCTTAAAGGCGGTGATCCGTTTATTTTTGGTCGCGGTGGTGAGGAAATAGAAACGCTGGCAGAGAATCAGGTACCGTTCGAAGTGGTGCCCGGCATCACAGCTGGTAGTGGCTGTGCTGCATTTGCGGGCATACCATTAACCCATCGTGACTATGCACAAGCTTGTGTCTTTGTTACCGGACACCTTCGTGATGGCGAGATAAATCTGGAATGGGAACATCTGGCCACACCATACCAGACAGTGGTTGTATACATGAGCCTTACCGGTCTGGATAAAATTTGTGCAGCGCTTATTCGCCATGGACGCGCACCGGATACACCCGCCGCTCTGGTACAGCAGGGCACTCACCCGGAGCAGAAGGTGTACACCGGCACCATTGCAGATCTGCCAGCGTTGATCGCGAAAAGTGAAGTCAGCGCACCAACACTGCTAATTATTGGTGAAGTCGTGCAGCTGCGGGATAAATTAAACTGGTTTACCAGTGAGGCGAGTACGTCGAGTTGATTCAGGGTATGTTGAGCTCTAACCCTCTGCGCTAAACACCAATGCATCACCGACAAGTTGATGCAAACTGATGATTTGATCCATCTCAAAACCATAGTACGGCAGCACTTTCGCAAACTGACTTTTACAAATAGCGCAAATAGCTGCCATGTGGGTAATGTGATGCTTATCATTCACCTGCTTAAGCGCCTGCATCCGAGGTAGCGCGCCTTTCACCCGCAGCTCTAATAGATCGTCAGTTAAAAGTCCACCGCCACCACCACAGCAGAAGGTGGCCTCCTTAGTTGTGTTGCGCGGCATCTCATAAAAATAATTGCAGCTCGCATTAATCACATCACGCGGTATGCTGAACTGCCCGCCGGGCTTTGACCCCATACGCGAGGCTCGAGCCACATTGCAGGAGTCATGATACGTTACGCGCTTTGCATCGTTAGCTGACCTATCAAGCCTTAGTCGCCCCTGCTCTATCAGATCATGTGTAACTTCCACCATATGCTGCGGCAATGGATAGCGACGATCAAGAAAATCAAACGGCCCGGCCAGTTTATCCAGATGATTATAAGCAACCCGCCAGGCATGTCCGCACTCACCAAACACGATTCGTTTGACCCCGAGCTCTTGAGCTGCTTCACGAATGCGGATCGCGATCTTTTGCATGTTGCCCATGCTGCCGGTAAACAAACCAAAGTTTGCCGCCTCTGATGCGTGCGACGACAGGGTCCAGCTGATACCTGCCTGATGAAACACTTTGGCATAACCAATCAGTCCATCGACATGAGGTTCGGCAAAAAAATCTGCTGATGGGGTTACCAACAATACCTCAGCACCAGCTACATCCAGTGGCAGCTTTACCGGCACATTGATATCGTCGAGAAGATCTTCCTCAAGGCCTTCCAGCGTATCTGCAAGCGCAGGCGCAGGCAAGCCAAGGTTATTGCCCAGCTTGTGGACTTTGCCGATAATCTCTGTGCAATACTTTTGACTCTTGCCAATGGTCTGCATGATGTCGCGTGCCGCCATTGACACTTCGGACGTATCAATACCAAACGGACAATACACTGAGCACCTGCGACACTGTGAGCATTGATGATAATAGGTATACCATTTATCGAGCATCTGCTCGTCAAGATCCTCAGCACCAACCAGCTTAGGCAGGTACTTACCCGCCAGCGTGTAGTGACGTTTATACACTGAGCGCAACAGATCCTGCCGTGCAACCGGCATATTGTTTTTATCACCGGTACCCAGAAAGTAATGACACTTATCAGTGCATGCACCGCACTTAACGCAGGTATCCATATAAACTCTCAATGCACGAGAGTTATTGACCATGTCACCAAGCTTGTTAATCGCCACTTCCTGCCAGTTGTCGATCAACTCTTCAGGATAACCCAGCGCTAGATTCAGCTCCGGCTTTGAAATAAACGGCTTGCTGTGTGCCATTGTGCCGTCTTTTACTTTTGGCACCTCTAGCGAGTCATTAAGCTCGGGTACTCTAAAGTCAGGCTTTTTACTCATGACCTGCTCCTGTACTTACATCTTTGGTGCTTCGACTTTCTATTGCCCGCGGATCAAGGTTCCGTTCACGCGAATCATCCACCTGATTGCGAGACGGACTAAAAAACAAACCCGGCGCATGCAGTAATTTGGAAAAAGGAAAGATAATCATAAGAACAGCGACAAGTAACAAATGTACAAACAGCGTAAAGCCACCTGGAAACGATTGAAACTGCAGCGACAAAACACCTGCAATAAACTGCTTAAGTAAGACGATATCCGGATACCAGAAATACCGCATTAGCAAGCCGCTTGCTGCAATCGACAACAACAGCACCAGCATCAGGTAATCAGAGGGCGCTGAGATCACCCGCACTCTGTCCACCACTACCCGTAGCACCAGCAAACCGGTAAGCCCTGTGACCATTGCAAAACTTGCGTACTTGACAACAGGCACCAATAACCAGATCCAGCTCCACACAGGATCGGTAAAAAACTGCAGATGGTATAGCAACACGACAAGCAGACCAGCATGGAACAACCAGCTCAACAGCCAGGTAACTTTTGCAGCTTTAAAAAGGCTTTGAAAAACCAGCACCTCTTTAGTTAATCGCCACACCACACCAATACGACTGGTGGGTGCCGGTGTGGTTGGTATTTTTAACGGTGCCGGTGTCGAATAGTATTGGTAGATTTTTCTGCCGGTACCAAAGATAAAAACCAGGCCGGCTATGATCAGTAGAATACTCATTACGACGACTTCACCGGTTTCAGGCACATAAGCCTTACAAATCTACTTTGCAAAGCTTCTTACTACACACAGCCGGTAGGCTTTGGCAAACCTGCATACTTGCAGGCCTGCTTCGCAGGACCTTGCGGGTATAAGTCATACAGGTATTTGGCGTTGCCGTACTCTTTACCCAGCTTTTTGCCAATGGCTTTTGTCAGAATACGCACCGCTGGCGCGATTTCGTATTCTTCATAATATTCACGTAAAAAATTGATCACAGCCCAGTGGCTGTCAGTCAGTTCGCAATCGTCTATTGCAGCCATAGCGAGCGCCACATCAGGCGCCCAGTCTGAATGCTGTTCAAGGTAACCTTCTTCATCAGTGGCAAGGGTTCTGCCACCAACTTCAATGCTGTCGGACATAGTTTTCCTGCTGAAGTGAACCGCGGCAGGATTGAATCAGTCGGCGCTGTATAGCCGGTACCCTGCTCCGCTTTGGATCACTCTATCACGAAAGAAAAACCGCGCAATAAAAGCTTGGAAACCTTACGCAACCCGCAATTGCTGCAGGCCGGATTTGACGAATTAAAAGCTGCAAAACCTCATTGCAAATCTGTGAGTTGTGGCCCCGGCACCGGGTGCATGCCGGGGCCTCAATAACCAGCCTTACTACAACTCAACCACCGCGCAATTATCGAACACAGCCGAGTCGTCAGCATACAACGTGACCGCACCACGTGCGGTACCGGCAGGCGCAGTCTCGCCCACGACAACCGTGGTGAATGCCGTACCAGCTACGCTGCTTTCGTTGCTTGCGAGCCCGGTGAACTCAACATCTGAGAAGCCGATGGTCAGACTTGCAAAGGCGGTCGAGCTGGCTGAACAACTCACCGCATACTCGCTGCCCGGAGTCGCCTCAAACTCCTGAAATGCACAGCTGGTGGTGCCAAGAACCAGCGCATCTGTGTTGTCCGGCCCCAGCGCTTCAATCTCGGTTGAACCACCACACGAAAGCCACTCGGTACCACCGTTAGAAAAATCACCGTTACTCAGCAGGTTATCTGCAGGATCAACCACGACCACCGGCTCTGGTGTTACCCCACCGGTAATCACTACACCGCAGCTGTCAAACGACGCGTCTGATTCACCGAATAACGTCACTGCACCATAGCGCGCGTTATCTGAAGCTGTGATTGCGATTGCGCTATTCTGAAAAAGCCTGCCGACCACTTGCTGTTGTTGAGAACTTAGCTCGGCAAATGTGCTGTCGTATTCAATGAAAGAAACACTGGCAAAGCCGTCGTTGCTCTTGCCAACACAGGCGAGCGAATATTCAGCACCTGGAATCAAAGTGAACTCCTGAAACAGACATCCGCTGTTAGTGAGGTTGACCGACTGCCCCCCGTTGACTCCGTCAGTAGTCAGCGTTTGTTGTCCACCACATCCAAACCAGCCATCGAGATTATTGGTGAATGTCGAGTTGATCAGTAATTCGTTCACAGCAGGCTCTACAGCGACCGGAACAGTAGTAGCCAGATCTTCAAGCACAATACAATTATCAAAATTTGCCTGATCTGCAGCATAAAGGGTAACCGCACCCTGGACGCTGCCAGCCGGAGCCACAACCGACGTAGTGATCGGTGCACCACTGGTGCTGGTGACTGCAACAAGCTCAGATTCCAGCGCTGCAAAGCTTGCATCACTAACGCTCAGCTGGACACTCGCAAAGCCTGCAGGTGCTGCAGCATCACATCTCAATGTATAGGTTGCATTCGGTGTGACGCTAAACTCCTGAAACAGGCAACCGCCTGAACTCAAAGAGGCAGTACCACCACTGACAGTCGCCTGACCACCGCACGACACCCAGTCAGATAAATCTGTATTAAAACCACCGTTGCTTACCAGGTTATCCGGATTTTCAGGGCTGGATGGCGCAATCACCGGTGCAGCAGAAGGCAGCAAGGCTTGTCTGTTTACAGCACCTGACTCATAGGAAACCTCAAGCGTTTGACCACCGCTGCGCTGAAAGTACTCAACCACAATGTCGTGCTCTCCCGCGGTCAGGTTGATGCTGCCTTGTTGCTCTTCGGCACGGTGCAATCCATCGTTATCAACGACTAGCTGGCCATTTACATACAATGCGCTGCCATCATCCGATACAGTGTAGAACGTATATTCATCCGCTTGTGAAACATACAGTGTTGTGTTGTAGCGAAAACCGAAGAATCGCGCTTGCTCTTTCGGGTCAGTAGAAAACTCTGTCAGCTCGCCAGTGGCGACCGGTGTTAGCGCGTCAAAATCCGGCAATGCAGCCCACGTACCTTCATAGTATTCATACGCGATCACTGCTTGCGATGGTGCTGAAGGTGTTGAAGGCGCTGCGGGTGCTGTCGGGTTAAAAGGAATCACCTGTTCAACCGGCACCGCCTGGTTACCCTGGTCATCCAGCGGCACCAGAAATGCTGCCAGACTCTGTTTGGTGATCAGCGGTCCCTGCATCTGCACTGATAGAGACTCCAGCCCGCCCTTTTCGAAGTAAGTAACAACAATTTCATGCGTACCGGCAGATAAGCCAACACTGCCCTGAGCTTCTCTCGAAGCGTGTAACCCGTCATTATCTACAACCAGACGACCATTAACGAATAACTGACTACCATCATCCGAGTTGGTAAAGAAAGTGTAGTTACCTTCCTCTGTGATCGATATGGTTGCGCTAAAGCGAAATCCAAAGTTTTCATCCGCCAACCTTTCGCTGGTGCTGAAATCACCGGTCTCACCAGTTGCCACTGGTGTTAATGCGTCAAAGTCAGGTAACTCATCCCACTCACCTTCGTAATACTCAAAGCTAATAAAAGACGGGGGTTCAGGAACATTTTCAGCGGTTGGATTGATCATAATAGTATGGCCTTCTGATGGCACACCGTTTTGATTCAGCCCGAACACCCAGTAGTAACCTGGAATAAGAACGTTGCTGTTAGAAGGCAACTGTACGTTGTAGTTTCCGTTAGACGTCTCGACGAATCCCAGTGGAATAAAACGCTGATCAGTTGAATGATGATGCGTCAGTGCCATCAAGCGCACCATCGAAAAGGTTTGCAGACCGGCAGTGGCTGAAAACTGCAGTGCCTGGCCGGCTATCGCCTCTGCTGGTCCTGATGCAATTTGCGGCCGGGTAGCGCGAGTTCCATCATTATTAAACAGATACGGCGGCTCGAATATCTCACCGTTTCTCTGATTGGTGGCGCAGTTTCCGCACAGCCCGCTGCCCATCGCCGCGACGCGGCCATCCTTAAGCAACATGGCGGTAGAGTGATAGTTACGTGGTCTGCTGTGCGGTGCAAGCACCTGCCATTGACCTGTATCCGGATCCCATAGCTCTGGAAACAGTTGTGTTCCTTCATCAGAAAACTGTATCCCACTACTGTTGCCACCAATCACCAGCACCTGACCGTTCGGCAGTACCACACTATCCTGCATTGAACGTTCATACGTCATTGGTTCGGTAGCAGTGACTACCGGCGTGGTGCCATTTAAATCAATGGTCATAGCCGTATTCACCGCCGGCTGACCACCACCTGCAACCAGCATCTTACCGATGTCATACATCACAGTAGTATTGTACAAACGGTGCTGGTCTTCAGACTCACGCTTACCATGTGGTATGACCGTAGAACCGTTGGTGTAAAGGTCAAGACTGAGTAGATTAGTCGTCGGCCCCGGGTGAAACAGGCTACCGTCGGGTGCGACATTAAACGCAGGAAACCAGGTACGCTGATTATTCTTCGCTGCAGTATCACTGGTGATCTGTTGTAAATTTGTACGCGGCAGGGTTCTCCAGCCTTCCCCTTCAGTCCACAACTCGGAATTGGCGGTGGTTTTACCCAGTGCAATAAAAACCTGACCACTCGGCAGTGTGGTACTGGTGGGATACCAGCGCGGTGTATTCAATGAATCGGTCAGGCTCCAGCTGTTACCGTCAAACACACTGTTGGTGGTTATAGTCGCACCACCACCTGAAGTAAGTACATTGCCATCAGGCAGCATCGCCACACCGGAGCAAAACATGTTGTGGTTATCATTCGGCATATCAGTGAACGATTCTGTTACCGGGTCGAAGATTGAGCCATGTGTAAAAGCCGTGTTTGTACCAAACCCCTCTACCCTTGTTGAAGACCAGGTCAGCAACCGGCCGTCAGGCATATGCGCAGCACCAGTGGCAATCTGAGGCCACTCAATTAGATCACCCCAGCGTCCAAGGTTGATATTTTCAGACGCATCGTGCGCTGCACCAATCTCCGGCGGTACCACAAAAGCCGGGTAGTCCTGCGCCAGCACCGCCCAGTACTCATCATCTTCGATAATGCCGGAACTGGAACCGGACGTGCTATCAGTACCACCTGTACCACCGGAAAAATCGGTGTTGCCGGTTTCAGGCACCGCTGACGACTCAGCACCTTCGATCCCGAGCGGGTCACCGTCACACGCGGACAGTAAGACTGAAAGAACCGCAATTGCAGAACAATATTTAACAGCGGACATGGATAACTCCTTTTTCATCACCCACGCGTCGCGCAAAAAAGACACCGACTCGTCTCTCTGAAGATCGATATCACAAAATCGGCAACGGGCACTCAAGTTCTATTAAACTGAAGATCGACAAGTCTGATCGATAAAACCGCCTGCTCTGCCTATGACACAAAAAACACTGCTCTGCGACTTAACTGACATCCCGCTGCATGAGATGAGATGCATTTCACTGTCGAACAGAAACGTACTGGTTGCCCACACAGAGTACGGCGTTTATGTAAGTGATGAGATATGCACTCACGAAGACGCACGCCTGTGTGATGGCAACCTGACTGGCACGCTGGTTAAGTGTCCGCTGCATGGCAGCCGCTTTGACCTGACCACAGGCGCAGTGCTTGATGATCCGGCGGATATGCCACTGCAGATCTACCCGGTATCCATAGAGAACGGTTCTGTCTATGTTACGTTTCCAGCATAACAACCCGGCCAACACCGTCACTGGAAACCAAACAGCTTACACCACTGCTTTTTCGAACCAGACACCCTTGACAACGGATAACGTAAATTTTGTCAAAGCATGAAATTGAAGTCACACCAATAGCAAGCCCTGAACTGATTCACTCTGTCATACAACGCGTTGCAACAGGGCCGGAACTGAGCAAAAACATATCCTATGACGAAGCTCGTTCAATGATGAACGCACTTCTCAGTGGCTCGATTGATCCGGTGCAGGCAGCTGTGTTTTTGATCGGTCTGCGTATGAAGCGCGAAACCGATACAGAGCTGCAAGGTATCCTTGATGCGTTGTATGAAAACACCTCACAGGTAGCTGCCAACTGTGATGAAGTCGTTGCATTCTCCGATCCTTTCAACGGATTCAACCGCACCATACCGGGCTCACTGGCCATGCTGCCGGTGCTTGCTGCCTGTGGTATAAATGGCTACCTCACCGGAGTGGATCAGGTCGGGCCGAAATACGGAGTGACTCATCATCTAATCCTGCAGGCACTGGGCGGCAATCCGCTACAAACAATGCAGACCGTTGCAGAGCGATTATCAGAGCCCACGATTGGCTGGGGCTACGCAGATCAATCAGTTTACTGCAAACCGCTATACCAGCTGGTGGACCTTCGCGCAAAGATTGTCAAACGACCTGCTCTGAGCACTACCGAGGTGATGATCACACCGATAACAGGTGAGGCAAAAACGCACCTTGTTTCTGGCTATGTACATAAGCCGTACCGGCAAATATACGCCATGCTTGCAAAACACAGAGGCCTGGATTCACTCTTACTAATACGCGGCACCGAAGGTGGTGTCATACCCTCTTTCCGTGCCAAAGCACATTTTGTACGTTACATTGACAATAAAGACGCAGAGGAACACGATGCTGACCTTGAACCACTACAGCTATTCAGATCGTACCGCGCAGAAGACATACCTGATTCAACTCCTAAAGCGCTTGCCCCGAAGTACCATGGCACACAATGGGATAACAAGGCACTCGCAGCCTATTGCGGCCAGCAAATAATAAATGCCTTAAACGGTGAACAAGGTGCAGCATACGATGCCGCCGTGCTTGGCACCGCACTGACACTCTGGCATGCAGGTAAGAGCCCGACTTTAATCGAAGCCACTACAAATGCCCGCAACGCAATCGCCTCAGGCGAGGCGCTGGAACGTTTTAATAACGGACTGAATGCGACCTAACCATGGCTATAATACACGGATATATTAAAAGACAACTGCACTCGTTACTGTATGATTGTCAGTAGACAGAAAACTGCCCACCAACGCTACAGCTAATGATGAACCCAAAACTTGAAGAAAAGCTCGCCCGTATAAAAAGCGGTCACTATCAGCCTGCCGACTTCATCATCGCAGATGCAAAAGACGCAGATATGGCATTCGGCATTGCCGCACCGGGGCCAATACCGTCAGACCCGACCGGTATGAAATTCAAAAGCCGTACAGAGTATCTGGCCGCAATGAAAACCATGGCACAGAGCGGACTGATCGATATCCTGCTGTGCTCAGCATCAAGCCTTGAGCTACTGCACGACGATAAACTTTTCTCAAATACTGATACAACACCGGCGGTCAGGTTGAATGACACCACAGATATCTGGTCTGCGCGAGGATCGAGTTATCGTCAAACACCTTCACAGCCATTTCATAGTGTTGATCTCGGCGCCATAGATCCTGTCTGTAAGCTCGGTTTATACAGTGTTACTTTCTCTAACGATGTGGATGCAGATTTAAACACACTTCATCACTACCGCGAGTATCGTAAGCGGGCGCGGGATACAGGCATGAGACATTTCCTTGAAGTGTTTAATCCGGCCTTTGATATCAAACTTAACGGCGCGGATACCGGTGACTACATCAACGATATGATTCTCAAAACCCTGGCGGGTATCACACGACAGGATGCTCCGCTATTTTTGAAGATGCAATTTAACGGACATCGCTGCATGACCGACCTTGCAGCCTATGATCCCGCTAATCTGGTGATCGGTATTCTCGGTGGTGCTGCTGGTACCACTCGCGATACGTTTGAACTTGCCCACCAGGCGGAGATGGCAGGCGCACGCATCGCACTATTTGGTCGCAAGATCAATCAGGCAGAATCTCCGCTGGAGCTGGTGCGCCTGCTGCGTCAGGTGATTGAGAAGACACTGAGCTGCGAACAGGCAGTCAGTCTTTACCACGAACACCTGACTGAAGCCGGTGTAACACCACTGCGTGATATAAAATCCGATATGCAGATAACTGATCCCGTATTGATGGCATGAGTGACAAACTCACCATTAACTCTGACAGGTGCGGAATCATATCCGCCTGCACCTGGGCGCTTGATCGTATAAAGATTATTGATCAGTGGCCACAGGAAGAGCACCTTGCTCAAATCACAAAAACAGACCGGCAAGGCGGTGGCTGTGGTTACAATCTTGGTGTTGATATTCGCAAGCTTGACGGCTCAGTTCCGGTTGAGGCCATCGGACTTATTGGCGATGACGCTGACGGGGAGTTCCTGTTACAGCAGGCCACTGCAGCAGGTATTGATACCACTCATCTGCAAACCATCGCAGATGACCAAACCTCATACACTGACGTTTACATTGTGGCAGGCACAGGCAGACGCACGTTTTTTCACTATACAGGCACAAGCGACTACATAACGCCTGAGCATTTTGACTTTACCCGATGCAAGGGCCGCATTTTGCACCTGGGTTTACTGGGTGTTCACCGTCGTATGGACAAGCCGTGGCAGGCAGAGCCCAGTGGCTGGGCCTGTGTATTAAAAGATGCACGCCGACACGAGCTATTCACCAATCTTGAGCTGGTTTCGATTGAAGCAGAACGCATAGTAGAAATTGCCGGCCCATGCGTGCCATTGACAGACAGTTTGATCGCTAACGAATATGAACTGAGTGCACTGACCGGTGCGGAGTTATGCAAAACACCAGGTCTGATAGACAAAAATCTTTTCACCGCAGCGGCACAAACGCTGTTCAAACAGAGCCGTAGTGCGAATGGACACCTGCAGCTGGTTGTTGCTCATTGCCCTGATGCGGCATACGCAATGACACATGACGGCACAGTGTACTCAAAGCCAAACTTCAAACTGAATCCAGACCTGATTGTCAGCACTGTTGGGGCCGGTGATGCATTCGCTGCAGGCATGCTGTACGGCATTCACCAGGGCTGGGAGCTTGATCGAGCTCTGGAACTTGCACATGCAGCGGCTGCCGCGAGTTTAAGATCAGCTACTACAGTTGAGTCTGTCGAAAGCGTTCAACAGTGCCTTGACTTTGCCAAAGGCGCTTAGTTGTTTCCTATACAGCAGCTGCCACGGCCCAATACCTAAAAAGCTACCTGAAAAGCTACCTAAAAACCTGTAAACAAAAAATCCGCTCCGGCATACCAGCCTTGCCCTACCACAAGCCGGTATCCGGATGAAATTGAGACCATGCAAACCAGAACGCCTGATGACTGCCGAGATCATTACCTTCGGCATCAACTGCTCTTATCCCACCGCCATCAAGCACCAGGTTAATATTTTCCACGCCAACTTTTTCATTGCTTGCCAACGCAAGAAAGGCTTTGCTGCGTTGAAATGCATATGGCTTGCCTGACTCTGTGATCACTCCAATGATGTCTTCATGCACTGGCAGCCTGGGGTCAATATCACCCACAGGAAAAATCGGTCCGTTCGCGTCACGGTTGTTTCGAAAATCCGGGTCTCGTCCCAGTGCCAGCTTCTCAACAAGCACGGTTGTTTGTGGATGCGCCTGCTTCCAGTCAGCCCATGTTGCAGTGACCACGCCTGCCTGCTTAAGTTGAATACCTTTATCAGCGAGTGATCCGGTCACCGCCTTGCCGGTAAACGTATCGAAGACAGACCAGGTGTTGAGGTCGTACATGACTTTATTTGAACGACTTAATAAGCCGGACGTCCGCAGCACCGGCCTTTCGATGCTTTCCGGTAGTTGATCAGTAAAGTACACTTGCGCTGCACCACACAAAGTGCAGTAAGGCATACCAATATCGCGTCCACCCAATGTGTCATTGACCATCTCACGTACTTCCATGATCTGCCGCGGGTAGGCACGTGACTCACCATTAATGACAACACCAAAGACAATATCTTCATCGTCCAGCCATTGCGCTTCGTTTGCACTGATTACCTCGGGGTTATCAGCTGCAGGAATACAACGACACCGGTCATCCGTAGTACCAAAAGGCCGATTGTCGATAAGCACCCCGCCCCAGGATACATGCGTCCAGTCAATATCTCCCTCAACAAACAGTTTTTCCCACTCAGGCTCAAGCGATGTGAACATCGCTTTTTTTACTGGCAGATATCCTGGAGGTGCAGGGATTTTCCACGCGATTAAATAGTCGGTGGTTGTTCCCCATATATTTGCTGTTGCGTATTCAATGCCAAGTAACTTGCCAGCAGCATCAGTCAGAGACTGTAACAGTGGACCCCCACTGACAAATCGCATCATGTCACTAACAAGCCACGCTAATCGAGGATCACCGGAATCGGCAATTAGCCGCAATGATATATCCTGGTCGCGTCCCCAGCCTGCTGTTGCAGCAGGCACTACAAATGCGTCAATCACGGCGTTTTCTATATCTTCTGACAAAGCGCCTGACGGCACAGCCGGCCTTTCACCGAATTTGTTAATAACGTGCTCCGACAGTTCAGGCACCGGCGGTTCCTGCGCCCCCAGGTTAGGACCTACTAAAAGAAAAAGCAGAACAAACGCAGAGCAACGGAGGTACTTAAAAGAAAGTAAGGAGACTGTTTTCACTAGACTGACCTCGATGGCTATTACAGTTCAGACTAGATCGCGCTATCAGAGTTCATCAATGAGAATGAAACCAGCACTCACTACTGTCACCTTCGACGACTGATCACCATTCGCGTTCAGGAAAGAATTTGATCAGCTTAACTACGCTGATCGAACAGATGGCATGGGTTGGTAAAATTGAATAACCAAAATGTGTTTTTGCACTGACATCCGCTGCACAGCTGGCAACGAACACTCTGATAAAACAACACTGTTTATTCTCTGATACAAAATGTTAGGCGAATTGACACAAGTGTGATTTTTCCTGTCACGCAGCAAAAAACAGAATATGCCTCTCAATTGGTTGTATTTACAACCACTACCTAATGGGGGTATTATGATTTTCGAGGAACACGCGAGTCACTGCGAATGCGATAGGCGCAGCACGCGGACGCTCTGTGTCACAGGGATAATTGTGAAAATACTTGCCAGGCAAAAAATACCGTCAATTGTTTTGCGGTTCGGGTACACAACGGAAGTCACTGCGCTCCATGCAGTTGATCTGTTTGTGATTGACCCTGCTAAAACTGCATTGTGCACGGCGACATTGAATTGAATGGGATTCAATCATGCGTTGCCACTCCGGTGCGCTTGCCGTTTTTCGCCAACAGCGCGAGGCTGCACTCGATTGCATCGCAAAAATTCAGTAGCCCCAATCTCTCATTCATTCAGATAGCGCAGGAAAAAGCGCTTTGGCATCAGATCAATAGCCAGCAGCCCGATATTGTACTGTTGGGTGCTGACAACACTCTGTTGAAAACCAGAGCCATCACTAGACTTGATCTGATTTCTAAACGACCGGTGATCATCGCTCTGATTGACACTACTGATGAGGCTACGCTGACCGAGTGCTATAAACAGGGCGCAGATAGAGTCGTCATCATGAAATACTGTACTGCAGAAATTCTCACTGCACTGCTACGCACGTTTTCGCAACGTGAGCCAAGCTTTCCACCCTATCAAATACGTTCAAACCTACAAACCTTCAGCTTTGATAATGTCAGTGTTCGCCTCACAAAAAAAACATTCGACCTGGCGCAATATCTTTTCCTCAACCACGGAGAGCTGCTTTCCAAGTCGACCATACTCCGCGATGTGTGGGGCCTTGAAAGCAACAGTTGTTTGACTCGAAGAGTCGAAGTTCAAATATCGCATATTCGCAAAGCGCTGGCGCTGGACGGCACTCACGGATGGGAGCTCAAAGTCAGAAGGCGTGTCGGCTATGGCGTATTTGAAAAAACACCTGAAAGCACTTAAATAACCGGTGTTAAGGAGTTATCGGGCTCGTAAGCTTTGATCGCTCATTCCGTATCAGATAGCAAGGTCTGGCGATTGAAGAATATCTGTGAACAGAACATGCACGCGTTGTATTAATTAAAGGTATTTTTGTGCAATTTCCGGCAATACATGAAGCTGGTTCAATAATGAAATTTTCTAAACGAATCAAATAGTAAATGATTGATCACGTACTGAACTTATCGAAGCAGGGTTTATCACAGAGGCTGATCGTGGAGGTTGGAATATCCCATACATCCACAAAAACAATCTATAGGAGATAGCAGACAAACCTTTGGAACATTGAATCGAACTAAAGTTGGCATCTGCTTAGTACAGGCTATGAATAAACCTTTCCAGTTACCACCTACAGACCCTAACGTTCCTTTCTACTCGCAAAGCGCAAAATTTCATGCAGCAGTCAGCCAGTGGGTATCTGAACACGGCTTGCCACTTGAGTTACATCGCTACAAAGAATCTGTATTGCGCCACATAAGCCGCAAGCACCCGCAGGTTGTTGTACTGGGGGTCGACAAGTCTTTCCTGTCGAAAAATATTGTCGCTGAAATATCGACCAGCAACAACAGGCCCACCATCGTGTGCCTGATTGATTCCTGCAGTGAACAGGCTGTGGTTGAGTGTTACGCACAGGGAGCAGACAGAGTTATCACGTTACAGAACTCTACCCCCGGCATACTGGTCGCACTGTTGGGTCGGCTGATCAGCTACGATCAGGACTATTCGCCATACCACATCAATAAACAGATCCAGACGATCAGCGTTGCAGAACTGGATGTCCGCTTAACGAAAAAAACATTCGATGTAGCTCAATACCTGTTCGTCAATCACGGCAAACTGATTTCAAAATCCAAGATTCTGCATGACCTCTGGGGACTCGACAGCAGACAATGCCTGACTCATCGCATTGAAGTACATGTGTCTCATGTTCGGCGTTTGCTGGAACTTGACGGCACTCACGGCTGGGAGATGCGAGCGCGCAGACGCATGGGCTATGGCATTTTTCAAAAACCGGAAAGCTTAAAAACCTATGCCGTGTGAGGTAGCTGATGATCCAGATCATCTGCTGGCTCTAATTGCGCCGAAACAGCCAGGCTTTGTTCGAGCTCCGCGAGGGATCGCTCAAGTGTCGACATACCAGTAGGTACATCCACTTTCGCTCCAAGCGCTGAGAGACTCGAACCCAGTGCGTGGAAAGCGCGAAACACATTGTGACTGCGGCACTGCTCTCCCATCTGCCCTATTCTGACGATCGGCGCACCGAAAGAACCGGAGATCTCTACCCGATAGCGATCCGAGGTGTATTTCATCAATTCAGCGGCTTCAATATTGTCTGGCAGACAAATCCCGATCACCGAATCGAGCCGGTGTTCTGTATCAACATAGAGTTTTAAACCGCAGGCCTCGATGCCACTTTGCAGCGCACTGGACGAACGCTTGTGGCGGTGAAATCGTACCGGTAGAGTTTCCTGACAAACCAGTCGCAATGCTTCATGTAAAGCCAACACTCCGGATACAGGGGCGGTGTAGTGGTAGGATTTTCCGTACCAGAACCGATCCGCCAGCTGAGCATCAAGACACCAGTGACTTAAGTCAGCTTTGCGGGTACGGCGCTTTGTCCACGCTCTTTCAGAAAAAGCCACCAACGAAACACCGGGTATCGATGACAGACCTTTCTGACCACCGGTGATTACAGCATCTACCCCCCAGTCTTCCATCTGCAATGGCATCGTACTCAACGTACACACGGCATCAACGATCACCAGGCAACCGTGTTTACGTGCAGCCTCACATATGAGTGACAGCTGGCGATTACATACCGTGCTCGAAGTTTCACCCTGCACGATGGTCAGCACCTTCGGGTTGTGTTTTTCAAGCAAGCGCGTGACTGCCTCGGCGGCTACTGACTCACGCTCGGCAACCGTGTGACGAACAACATCGGCACCCAGCCTGGTAGCCATCTCGGCCAGCCGGCCACTGAAATACCCGTTACAGATACAGAGGCATTTATCATCCGGTTCAAGCAGATTGGCAACTGCCATTTCCATCGCTGCAGAGCCAGGCCCTGCAACGCCCAATATGCGTGCCGTGTCTGACTGAAACACATAGTTAGCCATAGACTTCACCTGCTCAACCACAGCAACCATGGCATCACCCAGGTGATTGATCACAATCGAATTGGCGTGCGCCACGGCGGCCGGAATCGGCACCGGACCAGCGCCCATCATTAGCAGTGGTTCGTCGGGAAGAATATCAGACAGCATTCTGATTGCCGACGGCGGGCACTCTACCCGCAGACTGCGGCCTTTGTCGGTTGATCCCATAATTGCTGTCGGAGACTGATGGTTTTGATAATCCACTTATAATTCCGGGTTATTGAAGTGTCGCTTTGAGACAATAGTATATCAACTGACGCAGAAATTTCATTGATTGATGATCAAAGCTGGATCAGATTAAACACAACTGCTTCAGCAAAGCTGGCTCTACACCGCCCAGCACCCAAGCGTCTGCTGTTTCTCGACGTGCAGATCTATGCTGCATGGTTTTTTGCAGGCATCCTCCGGCTCACCAGGCATTTCAAAACGACGCAGAAATGTTTTTATGCGATCACAATCTTTGTGCTTATCCAGAATTTCCTGATCGATCCAGTGCAACTTGCCATCTTTAAAAACCACAGACACCAATGCTGAATTCTGATCTGCGAAACGCACGGTTTTTATAGAGGCAATACATCTTGATATGAATTTTTCATTGGTATCTTCCAAACCGAGATCCTGAAATACCTGCTCCGGCGTTGTTGCATCAATATTGATCTTTCGATACCGATCAATGTTTTGCATCAAAGAAAAATCAAGGATGTTCAGCTCATGATTACAGCCAAACGCTACTGTCTTTGGTACATTGCCTTTGGGTACATTATTATCGAGAAATTCAAAACGTACCCGTTTATCATCAGACATTACCCAAGATAAAAACAGCTCCGGCATGCCGGTATAGGCTTCCACATTGTGGTACAAAAGATCATCAACAGATTTATAGCGCCCGGTTGTTTTACCTCTCTCCCATGCGCGTTCAACCGTTTCTGCCGGCGGGGTGATCATAAAAAATAAAAAGATCTGATCTCCAAAACGCGACAGCAGCCTTGAATCATGACTACGACCTTTTTCAACACTGAAGCTATCAAAACGAAAACGGTCAATCAGTAAGTGAGGAATCTCACCCAGTGACGCCTTGCGCTCCATATAACGATCAAGCTTAGCGTCTATCAGCGCAAGCTCCTGCCCTGTCAGCATTGCTGCATACTTAAAATGCTCACCCACAGAACTATAATCAAGCAGGTATTTTCTCCAGTAGTCAGGACTGATCACAGCAAATTCGTGCCATGGAATATCGAGCTTTTCGGCAAGCTCCCGTTGCTGCTGCCGAATAGAGCTCTTGCCCGAAGCCGAAGCCCCTTTAACGTTCATGACCACGGGCTTAGTTTGAAGAGGCAACTTTTTAAAGCCCTCGGCGATCACAGCGCGGTTGAATATTGGCTCAACCATCGTGGCAATCAGGTTGTTGCCAATCTCGTTGGAAGCAAGACCAACGGCAATCTCTGCTAACAACTCCGGCTGATTAACTAACCGCCCACGATGCCTGATCACTGCAGTCACCGTGGTATCCAATGCATTCAAACAAACCACCTGATGACTGTCCGCACCCTCAGCTAACAATCTGCGCCACTCGCTCAGTGCAGCAGGTTCTAACGGATCTTCTGATGGTGCCGTTGGCTTCGGCGTACGCTTAAACCAGCGAGTCAGTAAAGAGCCTGACTGCGGCGCAGGCTCAGCTCGACTAAACAAACGACTACCGATCTGATTGTCTATAAATATTTGTGCTTTATTAACCTCCGAATCATGGGCTTGCTGAAGCGATGGCATTTCAGGCAGCAGGTAGTTCTGATAAATACTCGCAACCATCGAACGCAAGCTGATACCCAGATCTTCGTAGTTCGGGCCGTCCGGTACAAACAGATCGCAGGTGACTTTAACCAACAGCTCGTGTATCACCAGGCGCTGAGGTCGGAACACCATCAGTTGTTCCGATTTAAGCCCACAAAAATCAGCCAACTCGCGAGCTTTGACATAATCCACTGTCGACACTTCATTTCGGAACAGTGTGACTTCAGGCAGCAGAGAGGCAGGAATACTCGATCGAAGACCGGGCGCCCAGGCGTTATATTCATCTGAGCGCATTGCTGTTACTCCGGACTACAAGCGAGCCGTGGCGGTAAAACGACTAACCGCCCAATGTCGCGAGTGTACAAATCAGCAGACAATGTGCACGTTACGCCGCGCCTGCCGCATCCAGACTTCTGCGTTTTCTGATTCGTGCGTAGATCGGATAACACACCAGCACCAACGCGATCAAAATACAGATCCCGCTGATAGGCCGGGTCACGAAAGTGGTAAAGTCCCCTTGCGACGCCAGCAGTGACTGACGCAGTGATCGCTCCGCCAAAGGCCCAAGTACAATGGCGAGTACCGCGGGAGCTACCGGATAATTTAGCTTGCGCAACAAGTACCCGACGATACCAAATACAAACATCAGCCAGACATCATGCATGGTTTGCGTCGGTGCGTAGCCGCCGACCACACAGAGTATGTAGATAATCGGAGCCAACACAGTAAACGGCATTGTCAGCACTTTTACAAACAGCGGAATAAAAGCAAGATTGATTAATAGCGTTACGAAGTTTGCTATATATAGTGATCCGATCAAGCCCCAGACAAACTCCGGATGCTCTGTGAACAGAAGCGGTCCGGGGCGTAGCCCCCAGATAATCATTCCACCGAGCAGAATTGCTGTCGTTGGTGACCCTGGAATACCCAGAGTAATCATCGGTAACATCGAGCCGGTCGATGCAGCATTGTTTGCCGCTTCAGGTGCTGCAACACCTGCCACATTGCCTTTGCCAAAACTTTCAGGATTTTTTGAAAACGTTTTTGCCAGCCCGTAGGACATCAGTGATGCTGGTGTTGCCCCTGCTGCCGGCAGAGTACCAACAAAATAACCCAGCACCGAACCGAGTGACGTGGTGCCGATGTAACCTTTCACTTCCTTAAGATTGCCCATCAATGAAGAGAAAGACATCTTCACTTTGTGTACTGTGACTTTGCCCTGTGAGGTCTCGAGCGTCCACAGCATTTCACCAATACCGTAAATACCAATAGCCAGTACCAGAAAATTGATGCCATGAAGGAAGCCTGAGATATCACCAAATATCAAACGCGGTTTACCGGAAATAATATCCAGCCCGACAGTCGCGAGTACCAGACCAATCAGAATTGAAAAAATAGTTTTCGGAATATCATCGCCACCAAGCCCGATGAACGTGGCAAACGCCAGCAGCATCAGTGCAAACTCCTCAGGTGGCCCGAACTTCAGCGCAAAAGATGCCAGCGGTGGTGCAAACAGTGTAAACAGAACAACAGAAATTGTTCCACCAATAAAAGAGGCCACAGCTGCGGCAGTAAGTGCTTTATCTGCTTTGCCTGACTGCGCCAGCGGGCGACCGTCAAACACGGTAGCCACTGCAGTTGATGCCCCCGGTATGCCCAGCGTGATCGAACTGATCGCACCCCCATACATCGCGCCGTAGTAAATCGCTGCCAGGAATATAATGGCTGCAGTCGGTGGTACCAGGAACGTGATGGGCAACAGGATAGCAACACCGTTAACCGAACCCAGACCGGGCATCGCACCAACCAACAACCCCACTGTGCAACCGATGATGATCATCGTCAGATTGATCGGTTGCAGTGCCTCTAAAATGCCGGCTCCCAACAGCGTCAGGACTGAATCCATCATGATGCTTCTCCTTCAGAGGCGGGTCGAGTGGCTGAATCAGAAACTGCTGCAATATCCGGCACGGTTGCTTTGGAGCGCCGTCTTCTGAACCAGTGTCTCAACCAATAGGCAATAACAATAATCACCGCAATAATCGGCAGAAAAACAATGGAGTACTGGGCAGTAGCCAACATGTCTTTGGTGTTTTGCGCGTAAATCAGGTCATACACCGGATAGAAAGCCGGATCAGTAAAGGCCTTCGGCAGTGGGATAGTCAGCGCCACTTCAAACAGGCAAAAGATAAAGAATGGAATGAAGATCGCCAGCGAAAGCGTCAGCGCCCAGCTGTGATGACCGATAAAGCGTAAATAGAATAATAAAAAAACAATGAGCGAAATATAAATACCTAAAAACTGTATTCCGATCAAAAGCCCGAGAATGGCGAAAGCGGAAACACCTACCACCATCACTGTGTCTTTTGACATGTATGGATTCAGATTCACGGACTCTGGCGTGATCTTTTTGAACCATCGATATATCGTTAGCAGACAGGTAAGTAACATGCCTGCGGACAGCCAGAACGGCCAAGCACCGGACCCGGGCCCCTCACCTTCAATCCAGCCAATATGCAATTCACTGCTCTTGATCATCAAACCGATTGAGCAAAAAGCCAGTATGACAGCAAATAAGAGTTCAGCAGTTCTTACACTCATATGACACTCATGGTGTTTTATTGTCGTTTATTTTTTTTGTTTAACCGTAACGCTATGCCAGCCATATTTATTAAAAACTCGCAGGCTCACTGTTCGATCTTGTTGCACTTATTATTGGAACACTTGTTCCATGCCAATGGTCGATCGAAAGATCGACCATTGGCGGGTACGACTAACGCATTTGGAATAAATGTATCAAACCAGCTGTGTTAACTGATTATTAACTAGCTGTCTTATTCACCAGTGATAGCTGCAGCACCGACTGATTCAATCAGCTCAACGTGACGCTTTAACTGTACCGCGTGGAAGTCAGCCAGATCAGCACCGGCAGACCACTCTCCGCAATCAAGGCCGTCGTCAACACAGAATTGCTGCCATTCTTCGGAATCGAATACCTGCTTGAACAGATCGATATACCAGGCTTGTGCTTCTTCTGACATACCCGGTGGTCCGTTCAAAGAACGTTGCATGTAGTATTCAATGTCTACACCCAGCTCTTTAGCGGTTGGAACGTCAGGATAAGCCGGCAGCCTTTCTGCAGTGAACTGCACCAATGGCTTGGTATCACCCGCTCTGAAAAACTCATTCTGCTCAGCAGGGTTATTCACTGTTGAGTCGATGTGTTTACCCACCAGGTTCTTGGCAACCGTACCACCACCAGGGAATGGAATGTAAGTCACTTCATAACCGAACTCATTTTCCATCATTGCAGTCAGTATGGAGTCTTCCTGTCCTGAACCAGTACCACCAACCTTCCACGCTTTACCTGCCTCTTTCACTGCAGCCACGTAGCTGTCGAGATCATTTATTTCAGCGGCATCATCGTGCACCCACAGCAGGAAGTTATCGATCGCCATACGGCCTATCGGCGTAAACTGTGTGACATCAATACCCAGCTCTTTCTGGATAGTAGGTGTGGTATAGAAGCTGTTTAACGTGACCAGTACAGTATGGTCATCACCCGCTTTGTCCTGCATGTAGAGCAATGCTTCAGCACCGGAGCCACCGGGTTTGTTGATGGGTATCACCGGCCTCGGTGACAGGTTCTTTTTCTCGATAAGTCCCTGAATCAATCTGGCTATCTGATCAGCACCACCTCCGGTGCCTGCCATAATGATCATTTCAATTGGCTTTCTGGGTGACCATTGCGCCAATGCCGATGTAGAAAACGCAGCTAGAGCAGTAGCAATTACCGCGCTGGTCAGTAGTTTCTTAAACATTGATGTTTCTCCTCTCATTTGTACAACCGTACCGGCGCAAGTGCCGGAGTTTTTAACCGGATAATCCGGTTACAAATACAAAACTTCCCTATCTATTACATTCCTGCTGATACAACTCTTTTTACTGCAGACCTTCATTCTATTCCTACCATAAATTGAACGTCTTAGCTTACACGACACGTTGACCGATGCGCTCGGTGCGGTATCGTGTCAGCACGTATTCTTAACTGCCGAGAACGTCGCCAACAGCAATATTTGCCGATGCGGCCCACTCACTTGCCGCCACTTTGTCACCGTCAGCAGGCTTTACCCGCTTGATCAATATGCGCCCGCCTACCGACTGCACCGTTACACCTTCATCAGAGAGCTCCATCACTTTGCCCGCAACACCATCACCCTCAACTCGAGCACAGTCGTAAACACTCAACTCTGCGCCGTCAATAGTTGTCCAGGCACCGGGTGCCGGGTTGGTGCCGCGAATCAGGTTATAAACCTGTTCTACAGGTTTGAACCAGTCAATGTGTGCATGCTTTCTAGTGCAGCGCCTTTCATAAGTTGCATTTGACTCATCCTGAGTAGTACGTGGTGGTTTGCCATCACGGAACAAATCACACACTTCAAGCGCAGAGTCGACTGCCGATGGATAAATCTTTTTAAAATAGAGATTGATGACCGTATCATCCGGTTCAATCGGGCATTTCCACTGCAGCAGAATGTCACCTTCATCAAGGCCGTCAGTCGGATAAAACCACGAGTAGCCAGACTCGGTACTGCCCATAATGATCGGCCAGTTCACTGCAGAGGGTCCACGATGCAGTGGCAGCAGTGAAGGATGAAAACATATCGAACCCTGCTTCGGGATATCTCTGGCGGCTTCCGGTACAAAAATGTTCACGAATGCCATCACCATTAAGTCGGCATCGTAGCCCTTTAGAGTGGCGAGCGTGTTATCTTCCTTGAAGTGCGCGGGTTGCTCTACCGGAATACCTTTTTCTAAAGCAAACTCTTTAATCGGATCGATATTTTTCTTATCGGGCTCACAGTAGACGGCAACAACTTCATCTTTGCCAGCGTCAATTATTTTGGCAAGTACATCCTTACCAAACGCCTGCTGCCCCATGACAATAACTTTCATCAGGCTTTAGCCTCGCCGACTGCGCCTGAATCAATTACGCGTTTTAGATCATCACCACTGTAGCCAAGCACCTCACTGAGTATCTCGGTGGTGTGCTCACCAAGCAATGGTGATCGAGCTACTTCAACTTCGCTGTCTGAAAGTTTAATCGGGCAGCCAACGCTCAGGTATTCGCCTCTTTCAGGGTGATCAACCTTGACCATGGTACCGGTCTTGTAAAGACCGTCGTCATCGGCTATTTCTTTCATTGACAGTATTGGCCCAACTGGAATATTCAGCGGATTGCAGATATCCATGACCTCAAACTTGGTTTTGGTTGTGGTCCACTCTTCAACAGCGCTAAAAATTTCATTAAGTTTGTCGAGTCTTTCAGGTGGAGTTGCATAACCTTCCTGTGTTTTCCATTCGGCTTTACCGATCACATCGCATACGCTTTCCCAAACCGCAGCCTGAATAATAAAGTACGTGTAGGCGTTCGGGTCTTTTTCCCAGCCTTTACATTTGAGTATACGACCCGGCTGTCCGCCACCGGAATCATTGCCAGCGCGTGGTGTGGCATCACCAAACTCTATACCCTCACCATACTGCGAATATTCTTTCAGCGGACCAGCAGCAAGACGCTGTTGATCACGCAGCTTTACCCGCGACAGGTTCAGTACACCATCCTGCATTGCACAACTGACCTTTTGCCCACGACCGGTTTTTTCACGCTGAAATAACGCAGTCACAATACCCAGACACAAATGCAATCCAGTGCCTGAATCACCGATTTGTGCACCTGTCACCAGCGGTGGGCCATCAAGAAAACCGGTAGTTGATGCAGAGCCACCAGCGCACTGGGCAACGTTCTCATACACTTTGCAGTCTTCGTATTTACCCGGGCCGAATCCTTTAATCGACGCCATGATTATCTTCGGGTTGATTTCCTGTATTCGTTCCCAGGTAAAGCCCATACGATCCAGTGCACCGGGTGCAAAATTTTCTACCAACACATCACACTCTTCAATCAGGCGCGTCAGCACTTCCTTGCCGGTTTCATTTTTCGAATTCAGTTCAATAGAGCGTTTGTTGTGGTTCAGCATCGTAAAATACAGACTGTCTGCACCAGGCACATCAATCAGCTGTTTACGGGTCGCGTCGCCGACGCCGGGTCGCTCCACTTTGATAACATCTGCGCCAAACCACGCGAGCAGCTGCGTACAGGTTGGCCCCGATTGAACATGGGTGAAGTCAAGAATCTTTATACCGTCTAGTGCTTTCATCTGTTCACTAATTGATCTGATTAAAATTGTTTTATGGTTTACCTGCCAAACAGGTTGGCAATTACAGGTTACTATTTTTTTACCACACTCTGTGGATTTAAATTACCGATACGTCCACTTTCGGTGCCTGCATTCTCATCAATAATGGCGTTTACCAGGGTTGGCTTGCCGGAATCCATCGCGTTAACGACAGCTTTCGTCAGTTCATCGCGGCTTGTAGCATAGATTCCTTCACCACCAAACGCCTGCATCATCAATTCATACCGACTGTCTTTAACAAACACCGTGGGGGCAACGTCTTCTCCACCGGTGGGATTCTCATCGGTACCACGGTAAATGCCGTTGTTGTTAAAGATCACTATACAAACCGGCAGGTTGTAGCGACAGATGGTTTCTATTTCCATCCCTGAAAAACCGAAAGCACTGTCTCCTTCCACAGCCAGCACCTGATTGCCGGTTTCAACAGCAGCGGCAACTGCTGCACCCATACCGATTCCCATGATGCCCCAGGTGCCAACATCTATACGTTTTCGCGGCTCGCTCATATTGATAATACTGCGCGCAAAATCGAGTGTATTAGCGCCTTCGTTAACCAGCATGGCATCAGGGCGATCAGCAATGATCTCGCGTAACGCACCAAGTGCGGTACTGAAATCCATCGGTGTGGTATCTGCGCCAACACGCTGAGTCAGCTTGGCAACGTTAGCATCGCGCTTGGCATATACCGTATCCAGCCACGCCACCGGTGGTTGCTTCCAGCTGTTATCCATACCTTGCAACATCAACTGCAAGGAGGAACCAAGATCACCAACCAGAGGTGCGGCAATCTCAACGTTGCTATCCATCTCCTGCGGTTCTATATCGAGTTGAATAAATTTTTTGGAGCCTGGCTCGCCCCAGCTTTTACCTTTGCCGTGTGATAATAACCAGTTCAGCCGTGCACCGAGCATAACAACAACATCTGCCTCTTTTAACACCAGTGATCTGGCGGCTGCAGCGCATTGTGGATGCGAGTCCGGCAACAAACCTTTAGCCATGCTCATTGGCAGAAACGGGATACCGCTGGTTTCCACAAACTTCTTTATCGTTTCATCTTCCTGCACATAAGCGGCACCTTTGCCAAGAATGATCAATGGCTTTCTGGCACTTTTTAAAACATTCAATGCACGATCAACTGCTTCTGGTCCGGGTAGTTGTCTGGGTGCAGGATCAATGACCTTCACCAGCGACTGTGCACCGGCAACGGCGTTCATTGTCTGACCGAACAGCGCAGCCGGTAAATCCAGATAGACACCACCGGGGCGTCCGGAGACTGCGGCTCGTATCGCCCGTGCCACCGCAATGCCGATGTCTTCAGCATGCAGCACTCGAAACGCTGCCTTGCACAACGGTTTGGCGATTGCGAGCTGATCCATCTCTTCGTAGTCGCCCTGCTGCAGATCGACAATCTCCCGTTCAGAGGAACCACTCAGCAGAATCATTGGAAAACAGTTGGTGGTTGCATTTGCCAGGGCTGTTAACCCGTTCAGAAAGCCGGGAGCCGACACGGTCAGGCAAACGCCAGGCTTTTTAGTCAGATATCCGGCCACGGCGGCAGCGTTACCAGCATGCTGCTCATGCCTGAATGACAACACACGTATTCCGTTGGCCTGAGCCAGCCGACCAAAGTCCGTGATAGGAATACCCGGTACACCGTAAATAGTGTTCAGGTCGTTCATCTTTAACGCATCGATTAACAGATGAAAGCCATCGGTGAGTGCTTCACCTTCTACGGCAGTACCTTCGGTACGCTCCTGCAACTCAACGGACATCGTGTTTCCCCATGTTTTCAATTGCCACAACTGATCAGCCGGTAACACCGGTTAATCGGCCTGACTAGCCCTGGACAGCGTCTTGAGTGATCTCCCGCCAGGTGTTTTTAATATGATCGTGTAGTTTCATTGTGTGGCTGCGAACCAGCATTGACGCCAGATCAGCATCACGAATTTCTATCGCTTCAATGATTGCCGTGTGATCAGTGATCGACTTGGTGACCCGATCACGTTCACCCATAGCGCGCCGCCTGACTGCATGCATATGCTGAATCAGCCGATCAGCGGTCTCACTAAGCAAGGCACATCGTGACAACTCGAGCAATTTCTGATGAAACAGAATATTTGCTTCAGAGTACTCGGCGATCTCGGCGCGGTTTGTCTTTTTGCTGTGCTTAAGACCGAGCTTTCGTAACTCGGCAATCTCGGCATCAGTAGCAACCTCGGTCACCATTCGCGCTGCCATACTCTCAAGAGCAGCCCATACAACAACAATATCAAGCACCTCTGACAAAGTTTTGGGACGAACAAAAACCCCTTTGCGCGGACGAATCTCAACAAAACCTTCGCGCTCTAGCTTAACCAGCGCTTCTCTAATTGGTGTGCGAGATATGCCCAGCTGTTCAGCCAACTGACGTTCGTCTAGGCGGCGATTCGCGTCAGCGCCGTAGATATCCATTTCCATGATTGCAGACCGGAGCATCGGGTAGATGTGATCCCGCAGCGAGTGGCTGGCCGCGACCGGCCTTAGCTTGATTGGATTCTGAGCGGATGGTTTCTGCAAACTTTTATCTAACCGGAATCGACTGTGGTATACCACATACAATCCACCCATCTGGCGAATTTGTCAATACCAATTCGCGTCAGTCAGAAAGACAAAAGAAAAAAACATAATGTCGTCTCCGGCAGCCGGATAAAGCGGAGGTCACTGCCACCATGCATCAGCGGATACTTTGGCGAAAGATCAGCAAGAAATAGAGACACCCTGGTGAGCGTGAAGTACCCAAAGGCTTAAACCAGTAACTTTATAACCACTACCGGGATCAACAGTGCAGTAAGCACATACACCAGTCGCAACACTCTGAAGTAGATCGTCTTGCGCAAAAATGCCTCCCGAGCCTGCACCCGACGAATGTCTGCGCTGTTGTCTGGCAGATCCTTCAGCGGAGGGCCGGTCATATCGAGACATCGCAACAACATCATTGCCGCAAATATGTACGCCACAAACTCAAGCGTTAGCAAAACTTGAAGCAGCGTATTGTCTACCTCGGCAGCGAGAAAGCCGAGTACCACAAACATCACGGAGATGTGTGTCAACAAACCGCTGCTCTTGGCGTCTATGGATCGAAGATCCTGCCAGATGTGCTCAACATTCTCGGCTGCTTCAAGTTTATCGTAATAGGCTTCAGGGTCAGTATCTGAATTTGCCAGAACTCGCTTGAGCAAAGGATCGAGTGACTTGAAGACCCCGTCGATTAACATGATTTCCCCTTGCTAATAGTTACGTAGGATACTACTCGCTTGATCTCCGCAATTCACCACAAACCTTATCCGTGGGATATGGCAATCTGTGAATCATAAGATCGCTGTTGCCTGCTCAGAAATGCCTCGCAGCCTTAACTGCCTATTTCAACCTTGGCAGTTTTTGTTTTCGTTAGAACATCAACAATTAAATAGCGTTTAGCTTACTTCGCTCACCAAGTTAACTGGCATTTTTGCGGTAAAGTTAGCGACAGCAAGACCGCAAAAAAGACGTTGCGTACACTGTCGGAAAAATTGCCTTGGTGAGCGAAGCCGCTACGCGGCAGAAGTAGTATCTCACAGCTATCTAATTCCTTAAGCATTCAATCCTGAGTGTCACTACAAAGAAATTAACCTGTCTCCCTCCCTTCTTTCCATTTATCTGCTTATATAAAGCATCGCTTATAACGGGCTTGTTCAACAAACAGGTAAGTGGCGGCAAAAAGGCGCCACTTATCCTTTTTTATTATGCATTTTGTCATTCTGGCGTATAACCCATAAACTTAAACCAAGACTCACGCTCCTTTTTGAGAGATGATGGCAATATTTTTTGGAGCCCACATACGCTTCACTTCCGAACTATTTTCAAACACCATATTTTCACACACGGATTTCTAATAGTGTCATACAATGACCTATTTCCGCTTTTGTAAAAATAGTCTAATACTTCAAAGCAATCATGCCTCCTTGCTCTTCAGAAGCATCTATTTTTCTGCTTAAGTAAAGTATCGCTAATAACGGGCTTGTTCAACAAACAGATAAGTGGCGGCAAAAAGGCGCCACTTATCCTTTTTTATTATGCATTTTGTCATTCTGGCGTATAACCCATAAACTTAAACCAAGACTCACGCTTCTTTTTGAGAGATGATGGCAATATTTTTTGGAGGCCACATACGCTTCAC
>CALLLW010000013.1 GCA_938007995.1 uncultured Granulosicoccaceae bacterium
ATGTCTGACATACCCGTCTACTCACTTGAAAAAAAACTGTTTGTTAAAGAATGACGACGAGGAGCTTGATTTATGCGCTGTATTTACAGCGTTAGGTGTAACTTTTTGCTTGACACAAGTGGGGCGTCCATATATGTCCTTTTTGATACTTCAAAATATGCCTGTCCAATTTGATATTTTGATAGTGTCTGTCAGTTTTTATGACAGCACAGGTATAACTATGCCTGTCCGTTTTATAGCGGTGTAACTATGCCTGTCCATTTTTATAGCGCTCTACGGGCATGGCTGAGTTTTTGAGGTTTTGGGTTGTGGACGGCTTGGTCGCTGGCGCTTTCATGTCCGCTGGAATAATCAATGCCGCTCAGGTAAGACATTAGCTGGTTCATGCGTTTTGCTTTGCAGGCCATGTCGGCGGATTTGATAATGTTCTGAATTAGCTGTTCTTGAGTGAATGTGTGTTGTCTGTTGTCGTCAACGGGATGATCGATCAAATTCTCTTTCATGGGCTGGGTGGAAAGATTCTTCGTGGCTGTTTCTGATGTTTCTTCTGTGGCTTTGAATTTGTATGAGTTCACATTTGGTGTGTTGGCGTGGTCACCAGTTTTAGAGGTGGAAACACACTGTTGTATTTCTGATCTCTCATCGGTAGTTGAATTTTGGGTGTCATTTGCTGGGTCAGATTCTGATGGGCTGAAGTGGCGCATGATAAATCCTTTATTTTGATCTGTATGAAAAATGGTGCTCTAGCGCCCGTTTGTAACGAGCGGTATGTTAAGTACGATGCAGTGAATTTGTATTCGTTCGGCTGGTTATTTATAAATCCGTAAGTTTTAGACTTAAATAAGATGGCTGTGATAGTTTCATTACATAGGCAGGTAAGAAGTGTGCACGCTTCGTAAAAGTGTAGAGTTAAGAGTGATGATGCGTTGGCTAGTAAAAACACTACAGCCAGAATGTGCCTGCAGAAAGATTAGATTATGGTTTTGTGCCTATGTTTTATTTCCCTGCCGTTAAACGAGTTTCTGTTTCAGATAACTGGTAGGCAAAGTCAACGAGAAACGTGTCGCAATGCAGCACGCTGTACCTAAATTATCGCTCCAGTTTTATCTCGCCTATAGATGGAGCGTTATCTGGTACTGAGCTTTCGGTTAAGAACTAATTTGTATACGAAAGCCGATGGTGAGTCGCCACCGTTGGGAAAGGTTTTGGCCGGAGAATGCTTACATTTCTGTAAGCCGAAGTATGCGAGTAGACCGGTTGTTTCATTAATTTGAGCTACTGGTGGAGTAAGTCCGCTGTCCGGAACTTGATGCGGGCAACTCTGATCCGGGTTTATTGTCCTATCCTTTGTCATCACATACGGGTAGGTCGCTAGCCACAGACGCCGTTACCTGATTCCAGGTTTGAGCCAGATTGTCAACGATGCCTCCCTCTGCGCGGGTGTCATTAAGAAAGACTACGCTTGTGTTTGCGCCGCAGATGTGAAAGTGAGGTTGCGTCCATTGGCGATACTGACTATGTCTGGCATCAAACAGCTGTAATAACTCCAGATTGAGAATCATTGGTGTAGAAATGCACTCACTGGCTTCGTTCTGTTGTTGGTAGTCGAGGTAAGGCGGTTGGCAGTGATTTCGACCAACTGCTAAAAGTTTGGCGCATCTGTGTCGAGTCCCACAGGACTGCAATGAAGCAGGTGTCATCGCCACCCGGTTTTTCTGAGATCTCACGGTTTGTGGGTACGGATCCTAAAGCAGGGATTGAGGTTTGACTGGCAGATATTTTGACTGTTACAGCGAATTTTTCAACGTTGGAGAAGCGGGAGTATAAGATTAAGAACAACGCCTGCGCTTGCGAGAGAGCAGCTGGACAGTTGGGTGTAAGATTATTCGTGGTGGCTTTATGCTTCGCTGAATCTTTTAATGCTCACCTGGCTGACACCGCGTTACAAGTTGTAGTTCGATACTATTCTACAGTTGTGTGTTTGTTAGGGGCGGAGGCAGCACTCTCGATGCTGTGTGGTGGATAGTTGGTGCACAGTCCGTGTGCTCCTGTAATTTTGCGGAAGCGTCTTTGGTTAATACTGCCCTTTGGGTTTGATGATATTTATTGTTGTAAAAGTTGGTAAATATTGAATACTGGCTGTATTCATTACTACTGAATTCAGTAACCGAACTAAAAATATTTATAACAGACTAATCGTTCTTCATCGACTCTATGGATTCGACGAGTTAATTTGAAACGACCAACCAAATACTAATGAAAACGCAGGTTAAAATCATGGAATTTACACTTAAACGTAACGTTCAGATCGTAGCATTTATGTTGTTGGCGCTTGTGGCCACGCAGGCAATATACACTGCTCTCTTTATGGCTGATATTGCCGGACCGCGTCCGTATCTGTGGGGGCTGGAGGGTGTTCTTTTTACCATTCTTGCTGCCTTCGCAGGAGCTGCGTTACTGCAGGCTAAACGCTATCATCTCGGATGGGCTGCGATAGCCTTCAGCTCGATCCTCAATGTGATGCAGGTGGGAATAGGGCTTAAGCTGTTCGGACCTTTTGGCGGAGTGGCACAAGGACTTGAGGCAGCAGCGCCATTGATTGGTGGGGTCGTTGCTTTCTCTTTCATGATTTACAACGCAGCGAAGATCCTGCTTGGACTTGCGGCGCTGGTCTTCGGCATGGCCAAGATGAATGTTGGCTCCAAAACACTCGGTGGGTTGACTGCGTTGGCGGGAGGGGTCGCCATGGTTGCCAATTCGCTGCTAATTATTTTCGGACGTGATGCTTTTTTACCGCCGCCTGTTGGTGGCGCATCGGGTGTTATCGCTACTGCTCTGTTGGCGGTATGCCTGATGACACTGGTTCACGACGAATAGACAGGGCTTCCGCCACGGTACCAGGCGCTAAAAGGATGGTTATGGACAGGATCGATTGCAGCTGCACTACATGCAGCAGATCGATTCTGTTCATAATTAACTGCAAGCTAAAAGGTAGATATGCATCGTATAATGCAGTCATAGGATTACTTGCCCTTTAAGGTAACTTTCATCACGATGGTTTATGGGTTTTTAGTGTCCTGCACAACACGCTCTGCCAGATCGTAAGCCGTTTCAAGAGCGCCCTCAAGGAAACCGCCAAACTTACTACCCATTTCAGTCGATCCAAAATGAAGTCGATCATTCCATAGATTTTGCAATTCCGCTGGTCGTCCGTAAATCGGGTGGTTGGTTAAGGCCCGGTGGTCTAAATCCATCGCTGTTCGGGTATCGAATGCCCAGTCTTTCAGCAATAGAGTTTCAGGGTCAGCGCCTTGCGCGCCAAACAATGCACCGAGTTGCTCTTTGATTGCCAGCTTAAGCGCTTTGGTATTGTTTTGTCTGTGGCTGGCAGGTGTGCCAACGAATCCGAAGAGTGCGTACGGGCCCGAGTTGTCGGGTGATGCGTCATGGATTTCAACCAGTGGTCCCTGTCGGCTTACGGCATCTCCAGATAAGCCAGCTTCTTTCCAGAACGGTGTTTTGTAAGTAGCAACAGCTTTAGCATGACCTGCCATCCAGGTGGGAATGCGGCGCGATGCGTCTATGCACTGTTGTGACAGTGCGGGTGAGAAATTCAGTCCACAGGCGATACGCGGTGGAAGCGATAATACAACCTTGTTGGCTGTTATTTGCATTCCCGATGACGTTATCGCAGTGACGGAATCGTTTTCATCACGCAGCGTTGTTAACGTGGTATTAGGGTGTAGTCGCGCTGCTGGCAGTGTGCCAACTAGTGCATCGATAAGGGCGCCCATGCCTCCTTTGAGTCGCCACGCACCTTGCATAGATGCTATGCCTTGTCCGCGATGTATTGCACCGGTATCATCCTGCAAGATCAGCTCACCGCGATATGTTTGTTCGAAGCGGTTGAGCTTGAGTTCTTTGATCAATGCATCAATACGTGGCTGACCGGGCCAGAACCAGGAGGGCCCGAGATCAAAGCCTTGTCCATCTATTATTGTTGTGAGTATACGCCCACCCCAACGCTCGCGAGACTCAAGCAACTGCCAGTCGCACCCTTTGCTTTCCAGCAGATGTGCAAGTGATAGTCCGGCAAGGCCGCCACCAATGATTAGTATGTTGGTTTGCATTAAGTCACACTGAATGTGGGTGCATGGTTATAAAACATAGAATATATAGTGTTCGCGTGTGGCTCAGTATAATTACATAATCACTCTACCGGGAAGCGATAAACATCAATGAATGACAGGCAAGATAATAATGAGGCTGTGAGTGCCCAGCACAAGGCGCGCATGCAGGAAATGCAAGCGAAGCAAAAAGAAAAGGTTGCCAAAGCAGATATTGAGCGCGGGATTTTGATTGTTAATACCGGAGATGGAAAAGGCAAGTCTTCGTCTGCTTTCGGCACTGCTATTCGCGCCGCAGGCCACGGTCAGAAAGTTTGCATCATGCAGTTCATCAAGGGGACATGGAAAACCGGCGAGGCCGAAAGCTTTAAGCGTTTTCCGGAAATAGACCATATGGTTAGCGGTGACGGGTTTACCTGGAACACGCAGGACCTTGATGAGGATACCGCCAGTGCACGCCACGGCTGGAATAAAACAGTCGAGATGATTGAACAGTGTCGAGGTGAAAACCCGTTGTACGATTTGATAGTACTGGACGAGTTAAACATTGCGTTGCGGTACGACTATCTCGATGTAACAGACGTTGTATCCGTGCTTGCTAACAAACCCGAGAAACTGAATATAATTGTTACCGGTCGGGATGCAAAGCCAGAGTTAACAGCGATTGCTGACACAGTTACTGATATGACACTGGTAAAGCACGCATTCGATGCTGGTATTCGAGCGCAGAAAGGTGTGGAGTTCTAACTCTTCTGTAGAGCTTATATGATAGATGTTCTGATAGATGTTCCGAGCGTGGAAATTCGCATGCCTTTTGAAGACAGATGCGAGCCGGGCAGTGGTATAGCCCGGTGGCACTGATAAGTTTCTATTATTTGTGCGACAGGAACGCGTGGTGTTGCCAGTTGTTTCCGGTATCGCAGGCTCTTGTGGCAGATCAAAGCGGAATCAAAGTATCCGAGTGCTCCGTGGTCAATGCCTTGATCAGCCACAGATCGTTTTTTTAGAACAAAACTCTGTGGTACTCAAGTACGATGTCTTCACTGCAATCACCGATCACAGTGCTGCAATTCGGAGCGATAGGCTTCATTGAATGGAACGTCTGGTTCAATTCCAACAGGTTGAAGGTGTTGTAAAACGACACAGAGGTATCGTCTATTTTTTCAATAGTGATACCAAGTACGTTGCCATCGCAAGTCCAGTGGCCGTGCTCTTCCTGCACGGTAAGTTCCGTTCCATTGTCATGGATGAACTTGATCCAGTAAGACCCATCGGGATTAAGCGCCTTGATTGTACGGCGGTCGCTGCTGAGTGAGGTGTCGTGTCGCTCGCTGGACCATGATCCGACCAGATTGTCGCAATTTAGATTTGCGCTTGCGTAAGAGGAGTATCCGATAACAATGGCAAAAAGGATTAGCAATTTCAAAATGACATTACCGCTGGAGAAAGATCTAATTTTGCATCCTGAGGGTAGAAAAGGGCGGAATCGGATCTGGTTTCCGGCAATTATCAGGTCTTTTTGATGATGAATTTGGGAGATATGCGTAGTGGTCTACAGGTGTGGTAGCAGCTGGGAACGCATTTCCCAGTGTATTTAGATAACAGGGAGCTCTGCCGGTGCTCTTTTTGTGAGTAGTCGCGCGCCATTTTCTGTTACAACGATATTTTCCTCATGAACCATCATATGCCCATCACCATAGGATAATGACGGTTCGATGGTTAGTACCATGTTTTCTTTTAATTTGGTCTGATCGAAAATTGCGTGTGATGGCTGCTCCGTCAGTTGCATACCCAGACCATGGCCAAGGCGTCCGATATCTCCGCCGCTTTTATCGAATTCTGCAATAACGGCAGACATAGCTTCGAATAGATCGCGGCATGTATTACCGGGGCGTGCCGCGTCAATCCCTGCTTGTGTTGCACGCCACAAGACATCATAGGCGTGTTTTGCATCATCACTGGCACGCCCTACGGCCCAGTTGCGATCAAAATCGCAGAAGTACCCATCCCAGGTGCTTCCGGTATCCATCATCAAAATGTCACCTGATTGAATTGGTCTTTGTGATGGTGGAGAGATGACGTCTGCATAACCGCCCTGATCAGCGGCTCCGACAAGGTAGGGTGAATCATCTGCGCCCTGACCGATAATTGTCCGTCGGAACTCTCTAAATACGGTCTCGAGTGGCATGCCCTCTTTAACAAACGCTGGTACCTGTGCAAATGCTGCTGAACCAACTGAACAGATATACTCTAGTTTCTCTATCTCTGCGTGTGACTTCACCATGCGCAGTTCTTGCACAACTTCTGTTGCATCTGCAATCTTCAGACGGGGAAGTGCTGCCATCAATCGTTCCCAGTCACCCAATGGCATTCTTAAAAATGTTTCATGTCCTTTCATAACGCCCAGTGTTGCAGCAGATGTGGCCAATGGCGAAAGAAGTTCGGTGAGTAAACTAATGCCGTCATCGTCAGGGGCTGGTGCACTCCATGTACGGATATCGTCGAGCCAGGTCTGTCTCATCAGTGCCGCGCCTATTTCGGGAATGACGGCGATGGGTTTGCCTTTTAACGGTATAAATACAAACCAGGGGCGCGTCGGGCTCTGCCAGAATAATGTGTGGAAACCAGTAAAATAGCGAACGTCTGGTTCGTTCATTAACAGGATGCCGTTAAGACCGTTTGCCGCCATCTTTTTTTGTGCGTTTTTTGTGCGGGTACTGAATTCAGCAGAGATAAACCCACGGGCCGGTGCCAGAAGTGGTATGTCCTGAAGTTGCATTTTCTGAGGTTGCATGTATTGAGTCCAGTTACATAGATCAAATTGCTCTGGCGCTACCTCTGTCAGAGATGCTGTCGACGCGGCAGTGTCAGTGCGTGATAAACCAGATAGTCAGTTGGGTTGAAATGTGAGAGCGTAAAGCGGGTATGCATGGCCAGTCGTTGGCCAGCGGTGCTCGGGAATTTGGCGAGGCTGCAGATTCCGGGTTTTCATTCCTGATGTTGATGTTGCGTTGATCACAATAGACAAATATTTTCGTAAGCTTAACAGTTACCATGACTATCTGCACTTGAAGTGCTGCGCCCGAGGGCGCGTCGAGCGAGAACAGCGAACGCGTCGGTAGCTTCACACGGATTATCTGACTTTTGTAAGCGATCTATCTATACTCTCGGCGTTCCAGCCTCCGACAAACACTGCTACAAGCCTCCTTGATGTATGAACATACTCGGTATTTCGGCGTACTATCATGACAGCGCGGCAGCACTGATCACCGACGGTGTGGTCGTTTAGGACACTTCAACGAGCGTGGATACCGGTTGGTTGCATCTCTCGTTCATGATCATCTGAGTTTGTAAGCGTAACCCAGTTTTATAGGAGTATTGGGTTAGAGATCAGGATCGGGTATTTTGAGATTGCCATTCTGGAAATTAAAACGGTCCTGCCTGTTTTTATTGCACTGTATTGAAACCCTTAAACAGATGCTGAGCTGGCTAATGCCTGTGTTTCAGGTGGCTGCTTTAGTTGACGGAGTTCTTGCTGCCTGTTAGAAATTTCCTTTACTGATTTTCGGTAAGTGCCACGGAGGTGTGCTTTTAGATGTGGTGTTACTTCAGAATTGGGAATCTCTTTCAACACGCTGAACAAAGCCAGTGCATAGGTTGCCTCTGTTTCTGACAAATAAGCGCTACGTTGCGCGTATGGGTTGTAGCAGCTACCGCAGCCACCCCGAAAGTTGTAGGCGCTGTTAGCGAACATCAGTCCGAAGCCGAGAAATACTGCCAGCAGCTCAGTGGCATGCGGCCAGTATTCTATGCCGCCGGGAGGTTGGGTTTTACTCATGCGCCCCATGTGGTGTGACAATATATGAGCGTAGGTAGCTATCATGCCTTCAGGGTTATTTATCTGCTGTGGGTTGTATGGAATGACCAATTTTTGGCTGTCATCAACCGATTCATTTTTTATCCCCTGCGGTCCGCGCAATGCTCCCTGAATTTGAATCTGCTGAGATTCAGTTAACTGGCAAGCGCTCTGATCCTGCACCAGCGTGGGCCAGTGACCGATGCCGGCATAGGTTTTGACCTGCTCAAAGATAGACTCCGCCATGCTGTGCACGCTGTTTACCTTGCCTGGAAAGAAATCGTTGGTCGGGCACACCAGCACGGTGTCCTGGTAGAACAAGGTGGCGTCAAAATTTTGCAGTGCCCACTCGTACGCTTGAAAAATCCACTCAGACGATGATGAATCAATGACAGGTTTTTTATCGAGTAAACCGAAAATCATAGGTTAGCCAGGCAAGAAGTGGGTGATAGAGAGATAATGACAATAACTTTGCGAGATCAATGATCTTGTGACAGCAATAAAAGGCGAATGCTCATGCAGGAGCACAAATAAATGTCATTGGTAAGTAAAGCAAGAATCATAGTCATTTGGTGGGCAGATATTCTGTACCAGTATGCGTGACATCATTAGACTTCTGCTAAACCCCCTGATTGCTGTTCTGCTACAGATGATAACAATAGTAGCGAGGGTGGTAGTTCAGCACGTTAGGTCATACCACCGTACCAATCAGTGCAAATTAGAAACTTAGCGGTCGACAGCATAGCGCAGGCTTTGCACTGCAAATTGCAATGCAAAACTGCTTGATATGATTTGTTATTACACTACCGGTACTGTTTTCATCGCCTCTGCAATTGAAGACTCACTAAGATCGTGATCAATCATCTGGCCGGCAAGAAAGGATTCATAAGAGGCCAGATCCAGATGACCGTGGCCGCAAAGCGCAGTTAAGATAACGGTTTCTTCTCCGCTTTCTTTGGCACGCAGAGCTTCGCGAATTGCAGCTGCAATGGCGTGGGTGGGTTCAGGAGCCGGGACTATCCCTTCTGTTCGTGCGAACTGTAATGCACCGTTGAAACACTCGCTTTGTCCGATGGACTCGGCCTCAACAAGGCCCAGCTCATAAATGTGACTGACCAGCGGGCTCATGCCGTGGTAGCGCAATCCGCCTGCATGAATAGGGTCAGGTACAAAGCTGTGTCCGAGAGTGTGCAATTTCATCAGAGGTGTCATGCCGGCGGAGTCACCGAAATCGTAGCGATACTCGCCTTTCGTTAAGCTCGGGCATGCGGCGGGTTCGACACATCGGATTGTTGGATTCATATTGCCTTTCATTTTTTCGCGTAAGAAAGGGAACGACAGGCCACCGAAATTGGACCCGCCACCGGTACATCCAACCAGAACATCCGGTGTTTCACTGGCCATCTGCATTTGTAACAGGGCCTCTTCACCGATAATGGTCTGATGCATGAGCACATGGTTAAGTACGCTGCCCAATGCATAACGTACGTCGTCATGAGGTGCTGCCATCGCAACCGCTTCACTGATGGCGATGCCGAGGCTGCCTGTGTGATCAGGATTTTCTGCCAGCAGTGACTGACCATATTCAGTGAGTTCTGATGGGCTTGGGTGAACTGTTGCACCCCAGATTTCCATCATGGTTTTACGATATGGTTTGGCGCGATAGCTTGCGGCTACCTGCCATACCTCGCATTCAAGATCGAACTGTGCGCAGGCGAATGAAAGCGATGAGCCCCACTGACCTGCACCTGTTTCGGTGGTTAGTTTCCTAACGCCTTCCTGTGCGTTATAGAATGCCTGTGGTACAGCGGTGTTGGGCTTGTGCGAACCGGCTGGACTGACGCCTTCGTATTTGTAGAATATTTTAGCGGGTGTATCGAGCAGCTTTTCGAGTCTGTGTGCTCTGAATAACGGGCTTGGCCTCCAGATCTTATAGATGTCGAGGACTCCGCCCGGTATGTCGATATACCGATCCTGGCTGACTTCCTGTTTGATCAATTCCATCGGGAACAGAGGTGCGAAGTCTTCGGGTCCGGCGGGTTCCCTTGTACCCGGGTGGAGCGCCGGGGGAGGTGGTGCAGGCAGATCCGGTACGATGTTGTACCATTGTGTGGGTATCTGGTTTTCGTTGAGCAGGTATTTATGTTGTGTCACTTTGATATCCTCACTGCCAGGTGTTTAAGGCTGACAGGTGTTTTAGCATGGTTAGTTGTTGATTTTCTTTTGCATAGGCGCTGAGACTTGTAGCGTGACTGTAGCATTTCTGATGACCTGCCAGCGATAGTTTCGGAGTGGATTTTTCTCTGTCCAATGCTTGCCTTATTTGCCATCGATATCTGCCCGGATAGTCAGAACGCAGTTCACGTCTCTGAGCGCATCAACGCAAAGTGATTCTGTATCAGTGGCAAGCCAGCTGACTGATTTTTGTATCCTGAAATGCAGCTCGAATCTATCGAGACTGGTGATAGAATTGAAGCGGGCGAGAATGGTGGTACCTACTTATGAGACCTGCTGATGATCATACAATTGGAAAAGGCTTCGATGCCAGCGCGAAAGAAGAAGCGCTAAAAAGCGAATCGGAACAGTGGGACACATCAACACCTGAGGATGCCACTGCAGACGATATTCCTGTGATAGATCTCGAGGCTTACTTCACGAGTGGCGAAGAGAGCGAGCTAGACAGTGTTGCAGAACAACTGAGAACTGCCTGCGAGGAAACCGGCTTTTATTCCATTGTGGGTCATCAGATAAAAGCATCCGATATCGCCGCAACATTTGAGCAGGTTCGCCAATTTCATGATCTTCCAATTGAAATTAAAAATGCACTGCTGATGGATCGCCCGGATTGGCCGGTGGGTGGCATGGGCTATTTGCCGTTCAAAAATCGCAAACTTCCGGCGCGAGATACAGGTAATTTGAACGAAGCGTTTATTGTGAAATGTGATGACAAGTCTGGCATGGATGATAACCAGTGGCCGGATATCAGCACGTTACCTGCGTTCCGCGTTGTTGTTGAGCACTACGCACTTCATATGGAGCAGTTGGGTAAGCGCCTGTTGCCAATATATGCACGTGCATTGGGTGTGGATAAAAACTTTTTTACCAAGGCGTTCGATGAACCCTTGTACCGGTTGCGCATGACACACTATCCAGCGGTTGATCAGGCTAACGGTTTTGGCATTTCTCCACATGTTGATACGTCTTTTTGTACAATTCTGGCGCAGGATAGTCCGGGTTTAACCGTGTTTAGTGAGCGCCGCAAGGTGTGGGTAAACGCACCGGTTGTCGATGGCGGGTTTATTGTCAATACCGGTGAGCTTTTAAAGCACTGGAGTAATGATCGTTTTTTAAGTACCCGGCATTTTGCAAATAACAACACCAGCCAAAAATCCCGTTACTCAATTCCGTTCTTTTTTAATGCTAACCCGAACTATGTAATGCACTGCATACCGAGTTGTTGCAGCGCAGATAACCCGGCAAAGTATCCGCCGATATCTTACGCACAAAGTCAGGGAGTTGTGCAGGGCGAGTAGTGAGGTATTGTTTAATTCGGTGTGATTGTGAGCTGATAGTATAGCTTAAGCGTGTGTATACCCTGCTGCAGCAATACCCGCGATACAGATTTCCTCATCCTGATCACCCGTGCCCCCGCTAGCGCCGACGGCACCCAAAATTGCACCGTTGGTATCTTTTATCAGCACGGCACCTGTTTGCGGTATGAAGTGTTGCGGTGTTGAACTGGCCAATGAGGTGAAAAACACTGGTATTTTAGTTTGAAGCTCTGTCAGTGCACGGCTGCTGCAGCCCATGCCAACAGCAGCCACCGCTTTGCCCATAGCAATGTCAAAACGCAGAGCTGTCGCCCCGTCTTCTCGCAGAAACGCTTTGATCTGGCCTGCTGCATCAACAACAGCGATACCCATTGGCGGGAAGCCTTCATCTTTTGAGTGAGCTAATGCCGCTGTGATTATCTGTGTTGCCTGGTCGAGGTTTAGTTGGTTCATATTGAGCATCAGATTTTATTTACTCGAAAATAACACGTGCGGCTAATACTGAAAAGAGCTGCTATCTAGCGCGGTTGATTATTCGTTTTCAGGGGCGAAGGTGTTTGTCTTCTATTCTAAATTCAATGGTATTAGTCGAAGTGCTTTTCGATTTTTTTCAACAGTCTGCTAAACCTTCGCTACGAGAGTTATTGGTTTACGTTAGCCGGGTAAGTCTTCCGGCTAATCTTTGAAAATAAGTCTCTTTTCGGTAACCTTTCTGCGAAAATGCAACCGCAGGGTGACGGTGATCTCAACGTGTATGTTTTCGAGGTGTTCCACGAACAAACTGGCGGGCGTATCGAAGATGTGCTGCTGGCCGCTTACGACTTTGCCGGTGGCGATAATACGGCGGACTTTAATGACAACACTTTCCCAATCCAAAACGTTAAGGTTTTCAATCCGTAGCGTGACGGCTCAGGGCTTGCCACTGAATAAGCCGGGAAATAATGTTAGCGATATAAATACTGCTGCTCAGGCTTTCGTTGCATCCTGCTGCAGGAGGCTGATCTGCGGACCGAGTACGTCTTCCTGCCACGTCTTCCTGCCAGTGGAATTCAGGCGCGAGGTTTCCGTGCCAGTCATCCTTTTGCCAGATATACGTTGCCATAAGTATCTGTTTTATTAAGATATGAGCCGACTATACTCGATATTCGGCTCAAAATATGAGCCAAATATGCTGTCGTTTCGGCTCACGCTTCTGAGAGTTAGCTGAGTGTGCCACCAGTGAGTCTTAGCGTGTTGACTGCAACTGAAGTAGATGGCGGTGTAGCTAAGGCTGGCTTTTGGAAGAGAAGTATTTGCGCCAGAGGTTTTGGTGTTTACTGCAACTGCTGACGGTACGCAAGGCGAGGGGAAGCTTTTATTCGCACTTCAATGCACTGACAATTGCGGGTGTTGTTAACCGCCCCGTTAGCTCTGTCGTGCGGGTGCTACTCAAATCTGAAATCAGCAGCTTTGACATGACAGCTTTTTGCTGAAAGTCTTGCCTTTACTGATTGTATGCTGCAGGCGGAAAATGTTTGTTTGGTGGTAGAAGAAAGTCTGCGGGACATCATGTAACGGCTTTCGCCACAAGCTGTCTCAGCGTCATGTGGTGCGCCCAGTGAATGGGCGATCTCATGAGTTGATAGTAAATCTGTGTTTCTGAAAGGTGTTACCGCGCTAACATCATAACCATCGTTGCGGCAGGCTGTGCCTATCCATGCAAGCCCCAGAGGTAAGTCGCTGTTCTTGTTGCCGGTAAACAAAGTAGCTATACCAATGTCCTTACCCAGCTTTTTAGTTTTCATGCGATAGCGACGAAAGTTTCTTAATATCTGATCCATTGGTTTGTAGCCAACGTTCATGGGATCTTTCTTGCGATCTGCTATGACAATGACACTCTCAATGTGCAGTGCGATGCCAAATTCCTCTCGAAAGATTCCGTCGGTGTGATTCAGTATTGACATTGCTTTGTTAAATCCTTTGCCACTGTGGTAATCGTTGTATTGGCTGTCAATGACTACACCAAGCCGGGCAACATGGGTAACCGGGGTTCGGGATTTACTTTTTCTTTTGTGATTTTTGATCTTGTACAGGTAGTTGTCTATAGCGTTGCTATTTGTCGGTGGTTTCAATGCTGTCGCATGCTGTTTTGCTGTGTTACCGTTTCGATCGCTTTGTAACAAGCGATTGTAATAGCCCAGAGAGCCAGCGGTTGCAGCAGCAAGCAAGGGAGTGTGGCTGCCATTGGTAGCTATGGTGCCACTTAGAGTGTCACCTTGAATAGTTGCTCTGACCCAGGAGTCAGGCACACCTTCAACTATACCTGCCATGACTTCAAAGTCTTGATTCTCCGAAGTGACGTCAGCAGGTAATGATATCTCTGTGTTGTTGAGCAGAGCTGCCGGTTTAAGCAGTAACGTGTGGTTATTGCCGTCAGCAGAAACAATCATGCGCCATTGATAGTCGGGGTGATCAATTTTTTTCTTGCTGATAATTGTCGCAGCGCTTTTTTTGGCCTGCTCAATGATGTTCAGTCGTTGGTTGCTTCGATTGAACCAGTACCTTGAAGTAATCTGGTCTTTGGGATGGGCATACCCAAGCAGATCGATCGAAAAAGCGGTGTGTCGGTTCTTAAGTTCACCGAGTAAAGTGGCAGCAGCAGAGCTGTTGCCTTGCTGCTCTTCGGCGATCGCCTGGCTGTAAAGAGCGGTATCGTAGTACTTGCTGTCAGGCAGTTCTGCCCGCAGTGCTGCCATTGCCTGTGTTGACCCGCTGAAGTCAAAATTATCCATCAACAGGATGTACCCTTTCAGATAGAGACTGTCGTCGCGGAGTCGGCTGTCAGGGTGGTTTTGAATTAGTTGTTCAAGGCTGATCAGTGCTTGTGAGATGTCTTTTTTTGCGCGGGAGTCCAGAGCCTTCAGGTACAGGTTTACGTCTTCACCACCACCGAGCAGAGCGGCTTCTTCAATAACCGGGAGTTTAATTTTAACGTGACGCTTGTCTGCTCCGGTCGCCCCGTCTGTGGCTAACCAATTTTTGTATTGCAGTGCAGCGGCTGCGAAGTTTTCGTCCGCTTGTGAGTCTGTGGCCTGTTGCAGTGAAGATGGTTGTGATTGACCAATGGCCGGTTGTATCAACAGGCACAGTATCGCTATTTGAGGGAGCCACTTTTTGGTTACAGCTCTAAGCGTTGTCGATGTCACAAGAACCTCGGGAGAGGGTTTTTCAACACTCTGTTAAGTAAGTAGCTCAATCTTTAGAAGCGCCAGTGCCAGTGCCACAGTCATGCGCCTGCAAGCAGCCGGGCAATAACTGACTGTGACCCTAATCACACAAACGGGACGATTGAAGCATCTCGGTCCATGGGAGACTTTCGGCGAAATTGCAGCAAACTTTATTCGCGCAAGTGGTGCGCAAGTGTATCGCGATACCTGACTGGCCTATAAAAAATCATCACGTCGTGGTGTGAAGCAATCGATAAGGGTGCCCGGCTCAATGCAAACACAACCGTGGACGGCGTTAGTCGGAATGACGAAACTGTCTCCCGGCCCTACCTCTGTTTTGATGTCACTGACAGTAAATTCAAATCGACCCGATTTTACAAAAGTGGACTGTACATGCGGGTGGTGATGCAACTTACCCTCACAACCTTGCGCTGAAAAGTTGAAAGCAACGACCATCAGATCCGGATGATCGGCCAATACCTGTCGGGTAACGCCTGGGTCTGTGGTGACTACAGGAAATGTTTTCATGTTGTGTGTCTGCCAGTATTTCAATATGGTTTTAGTGAGATTGGTGGTACTTGATGGGTAAGGTACTGCGACTTTATCTGTTGGTCAATGTACGGAAATATGTCGCCCTGATTTCAGCCGGATTACTTTGCCTTTGCAAATCGTCAAAACGCAATTGACAAACAAAAATTTGCAGACTGACTGTCGGCTGAAAATAATGTTAAGGTTAAACGAAAGATGATTGTCAAGCTTAGTGAAGGGGGGCTTTAATGGAAATAACTGCAGCACCGGGGGCTGGTGCCTACGTTCACGGAATCGATTTGAATAACGTGGTTCCCGAGGATGTGCAAGCCATAAAAGATGCGCTCGGCCAGTACGGGGTGTTGTTCTTCCGTGATCAGAACGTCTCTCCTGAAAATCACATTGCTTTTGCCGAGTGTTTTGGAGCGATCAATATCAATAGATTTTTCTCGCCGGTAGCTGAGTATCCAAAAATTGCGCAAGTGCTGAAGGAACCACAGCAGAAGAAAAACATTGGTCAGACATGGCACACTGATCACAGTTACGATCAAATTCCTGCACTGGGCTCGATACTGGTTGCCCGTGAGCTGCCGAAAACGGGTGGCGATACTATTTTTGTTAATCAATTTGCGGCTTATGAGGCGTTGGATAATGAGATGAAGCAGCTGCTGTCATCCCTTACTGCAACACATTCAAGCCGTCATGTGTTTGGCAGGCAAGCTTATAAAGAAGAAGACAATGATCTTACTGGCAGGCTTGGCAATACAGATGCTGCCACGCAGGATGCTATTCACCCGATAGTGATCAGGCATCCGTTCAGTGGCCGAAAAGCGATATACGTGAACCCTGACTTTACTATTAAAGTGAACGAGATGACCCAAGCGGAGGGTGATGAGCTGCTGCAGAAAATATACTCGCACTGTGAGAGCGAAGTGTTTCAGCATCGATTCCAGTGGCAACCAGGTTCGGTGGCATTTTGGGATAACCGTGCCACATGGCACAAAGCGTTAAACGACTATGATGGTCACAGGCGCCTGATGCACCGCATCACTGTGGAAGGGGTAGCGCTTAGCGGTTGAGCTCCTGGCGGTTGAAAGGGTATTTTCAATACGTGTTGCGGATTAATAAATGCCTGATTCACACCAGACGTGGTGTGTAATCAACACAAGCAATCAGGTGGTGTTGATAAATGCCACTTGATTACCCGTACATCTCAGGTTCCGCTACACTTATTGTGAGTCAACCCGGGTGTGCCACTTGCCTTTTCGTCCGTTAATACTTCCACTACTGTTGTTGAGCAGTTTACTCAGTAGCGCTTCGCTTGCTCAAAGTGTGGAACAACCCGTTGTGGAACCTGATCACAATTCCCTGAGTTCAGCTGCTCTGGATTTCGCAGGCAGCGAGTCTTGCAGGGGTTGCCACGCAGATCAGTATCAGGCGTGGGCCGGGTCGGATCACCACCATGCGTTTGCACCGGCGACCGTACAGACTGTGCAAGGTGATTTCGAAGACACAGCTGCTGACTTTATCGATGGCAAAGCGGTGTTCAGTCGTACTGACTCGGATGACTATCTAATTACGGTGATCACGGGTGACAGTGAGCAGTCTTATCCGGTGCAGTACACACTAGGGCACTATCCGCTACAGCAGTACCTGCTGGAAACCGAGCCGGGCAGGTATCAGGTGTTTGCACTGGCGTGGGACACCCGGCCTGAAGTGCAGGGTGGGCAGCGCTGGATTGAAATAGCACCCGGTGAATCTGCAGAAGACGATAATCCGTTTCACTGGACCGGTTATTTCCAGAACTGGAACGGTCAGTGTGGTGATTGCCACACCACTGACTATGAGAAAGGTTATCAACCCGCAACGGCTGAAGCGCCTGCCAGCTATCAGTCGCGCTGGTCAGAGGCGGGTGTTGGCTGTGAGGCCTGCCATGGCCCGGCGAGTCAGCACCTGGAGTGGGCGGCAGATGCGAAGCCTGATCAACCTAACGGGTTAATGACATCACTGATCAGTGACAGGGTATGGGCGTTTCAGCAAGGCGAGTCTATTGCGAGTCTTGCACCGGGTTCATCATTACCTTCAACCGGTGAGGATCCATACCTGCGCACTTGCGCGCGTTGCCATAGTTTGCGGCATCCATTGGGTGAAACCAGTTTTGAACGAGTGCCTGCAGACAGCAAACACAGCGCGTTTACTGATCACTACTATCCGCAACTGGTGGGTGAGCCGCAGTATTTTGGCGATGGCCAGATTCGCGAAGAAGTTTTTGTGTACGGATCGTTCCTGCAGAGCAAGATGCACAATGCCGGGGTAACCTGCGGTAATTGCCATGATCCGCACAGCGGCAAAGTGTTGCAATACGATGCGGATAATATAGCGCATCAAGGCAATGATGCGGTATGTGCACAGTGTCATCGTGCTGATGTCTTTGCAGTGGCGAATCATCATCAGCACCCTGTTGAAAATGAAGCGGCGCGTTGTGTCAGTTGTCATATGCCGGCCACAACCTACATGCTGGTTGACCCGCGTCGTGATCACAGTTTTCCGGTACCGTCACCGGCGCTTAGTGTGCTGACGGATACTCCCAACGCCTGCACAAGCTGCCACACTGATGAGTCTGATTCGTGGGCCGCCCGACAAGTTGAACAGTGGCGCGGTGATAACGAAAAGCCTGATACAGATTTTGCCGGTTGGCAACTCGCTGCTGTACAAACACCGGCAGATGCCAATCAAAGGCAATGGCTGCAAATCGAACAACAGCGACATGAGCTGGTGTCTCTTGCCACCACACCGGAAATGAAGCGCGCCATGTTGCTGCAAAACATGCCTGTCTTCAGCCGCGAATCGTTCGATGCACTAACAGAGCAGTTGTCTGACAAGTCCGTTGTGGTTCGACTGGCAGCGATTGATGAGCTTGCTCGTAGTGAGCCTGCCGCCCGTGCAAGATTCCTTACACCATTGTTGAATGATGAAAGTCAGTCAGTGCGCTTGAATGCAACGCTGGCACTGGCCGATTTACTGCTCCAACCGCAATACTCTGAGCAGGGTTTATTGCAACAGCGCATCAATGAATATGAAGATGCCTATAAAAGACATGAAGACTTACTGGCTTCGCAAATCCGACTGGCCGCACTTTACCGTCAAACAGCGAATCACGAAGCGGCGGCTGATGCGTATCGCATGGCATTGGAATTGGTGCCGGGTGTTATCCCAACTATGATCAATCTGGCAGATACCTACCGGGCTTTACAGCGTGATGACGAAGGTGAGAAAGTCCTGCTGCAGGCGGAAGCCATTGCCGAAAAAGAGATAGAGAATTTGTCGTTCCGATATAACGATGCGGCAATTATTCAGCAGGGGGCGGTGCAGTATGCACTCGGGCTACTGTATGTAAGAGTTAAAGACCAACCACAGGCACTTGAACGATTTTTATCATCAATGACACTACAGCCCGATAACGATCAACCGTTCTATGCGTATCTGCTAACGCTGGATGCGCTAGGCCGACGTGATGAAGCGCTGGAGGAACTGCAATATTCTCCGCTGACTCAGCAAAGCCCGCTGTTGCAGCAATTGGTTACGGCTTGGCGAGTCCGATAGCTGGTAGAAGCGACTTCAATTCGCAGAACTGAAGGGCGACTATTCCGATGCTCAGTATTTATCAGACGCGAGCCGGGAAAAATATTCTTGTAAGCATACAGCTTTGTCGATCTACTTTGATATAGTCGCAATCCTTTCCCTCATTATTGGACCTTCTGTTGACCAAAGTTTATGACGCCATCGTGCTGGGCGGTGGTGCTGCCGGGCTGATGACCGCGTGGCAGGCCGGGCTGCGTGGCAAGACAGTGCGTGTATTGGAACGCAGTAACAAGGTTGGGCGTAAGATTCTTATGTCTGGTGGGGGGCGATGCAACTTTACTAATCTGCACATCACCGATAACGATTTCCTTTGCAGTAACCCACATTTTGTGAAGTCGGCGTTAAACCGATATACCGCCTGGGACTTTATCGGCAAGGTGATCGAACATAAAGTGCCTTACCATGAACGATCTCACGGGCAACTGTTCTGTGATAACAAAGCTAAAGATATCCTCAACATGCTGCTTGATGAGTGCGCTTCGGTAGGCACTGAAATTTCCACCCAATGTGATATCAGTGGTGTTGATGCAGTGGCGGAAAAGCAATTTAAGGTGACCACAAACAAGGGCGATTTCCACACATACAATGTGGTAGTCGCAACGGGTGGATTGTCAATACCAAGCATGGGCACAACGCCGTTCGGGTATCAGATCGCTGAGCAATACGGGTTGCCGGTAACGCCATTGCGTGCCAGTCTGGTGCCGTACACGTTTGATGGTGATTTTAAAGCGATGTTTGCCCGGTTATCCGGCAATGCCGTCAATACTCGTATTACTTTTGGCAACACGTCATTCGAAGAGGCTATGTTATTTACACATCGTGGATTAAGTGGTCCGGTGGTACTGCAAATATCCAACTACTGGATTCCCGGTCAGGCGATTACTGTTGATCTGCTGCCGTCGGTGGATGTTGAGTGTCTTTTACTTGAAGCCAAGTTGCACAAACCCAAATCTATCCTGCGTAGCTTGTTGAATGAATATCTCCCGAAAAACCTGGTGCTGGAGCTTGAATCGCTGTGGTGGCAAGACTGCAGGGAACGATCTGTGGCTGAGTACAGTAATGATCACCTTGCAGAAATAGCGTCCAGTCTAAATGCCTGGCAGGTGGTACCAGCTGGCACAGAGGGCTACAAAACTGCAGAGGTGACACTGGGCGGGGTGGATACTGATTATTTGTCTTCAAAAACGATGGAGGCCAGGAGTCAACCAGGGTTGTATTTCGTCGGCGAGGTTGTCGATGTGACCGGGCATCTGGGTGGCTTTAACTTTCAGTGGGCATGGTCTTCAGGGTTTGCCTGCGCAAGCAGTTTGTAGGTTGATAATTTACAATTGCTCACACCGGCAGCAACATCCGGTGATGTGGTTCACCGTCTTAAGCTATTGTTGATGTGGCTTGTATTGATTGGGTATGGGTTGCCGCTACCTCGTAGAATCAGGTTAGTATGAGGTAGTAAAAGTGATAGCTGTAGCATGCATTTGTGTGGCCCTCGTTTGTATTACAGTCATCAGTCGACGAATTCCGATTGCGCAATACATGCGAAATGCACTGCGAGATCGACGGCAAAATACAGACGCAGCATTGGTGCCCGTACCGGATCAGCGAATTCCTGACAATGATCGTCGAAAAAAATAGCTCGGCGAGAGTTGAACTGATTCAGGTAGTACTATGTGCATGGTCGACTTGATAATTAGCGTTACCAAAGCGCGTGCCATGGTGTCTGCATCGCCAATTGCAGGAGCTGTTGCTATCCATGGTAATTGAATAACGGATGTTGGCGATACTGCAAAGACAAGTATGTTGCAGAAACTGAAACACGTGTGATCGATGTTGCAGAGCGCTGGGTGTTACGTCGCTCTATAGACAGACAGGTACATTTATCTCAAGGCCGACAGAGCTTGAGTTACTGTCTTGCGGTGGGATAACTGATCTCAGTGATGTTCGCAACGGTGCGCTTGAATATGCGGCGCCTACATCAGATTAGCATGCATTAATGATCTGGACGTCGTATATCCGACAAGCATGTGTCATTTTTTAGCTTGCTTTGCTGAGTTATCTTCAGATTCCGGGAAGTGAATTACCACGCATTGTTCGCAGTAGGTATGTGAAAACTCAAGGTCGGATTTGCCGACCAGATAGCTTTCAACGGTGCGAAAATAACCATCATCATCTCTGATCGATTTGCAAAAAGCACAAATTGGTAGTAGACCTTTTAATTCTCTGACTTCTTTCAGTGCTGCTTCGAGTTCACTGATGTGTTTTTCGACTGCTTCAGCCATTTGATTCTGGCTGGTTGCCAGAACAGCAAATTCATCTTTACTATGTACTGGCGTACGGGCAGAGTAGTTGCCGTTGATTATTCTTTTTGCGGTACTGGTTATATTGGCTAATGGCCTTTCTACGCCGTATTTAAACAACAAGTAAGTAATTGCAGCGACTGCGGCAAGTGTTGCCAGTAGTATCGGTACGAGGCTTTTGATTAATGAAGCTGCTGGCTGCCTTACCTCTGATTCATCAATTTCAGCAAGCATGCCCCAGTTGAGGCCGTCAATATTCAGTGGGCGATACTGTGACAGCACACTTATACCGCGATAGTCAGGCGTGATGGTTGAGCCGGTTTCACCGTTAGTGACAGCTCGTGACGCTTCCGTATCTACCTTTTGCAGCAGTATTGTTGATGTTTCGCTAAAACGGCTATCGGTACGCATTAGCAGGTCGCTGCCAACTATGTAGGTTTCACCCGATGCTCTTAGTCCGTGTTTGTCTGCCACAACTTTGTTGATTCTGTCGCTACTAATCTGAAAGGCAACGGCTCCAATCAGTTGGCTTTGATTGAAAACCGGGGCGGCAAAAAAAGATGCCGGCTCATCGTAACTGGGTGGGTACTGTTTCAGGTCGCTGGTTATAACTGAATCAGGTGTGCCTGCCAGTGCCTGCCGAACGGTATCACCGAGATTGCTGGCGGCATAAGGCCCGTTATTGAAATTGGTCGCGAAGTCAGTTTCTTTTCGGGAGGAATAGACCAACACGGAATTCTTATCGAACAGGAAAATATCGTAGAACGCGAAGGAAATAAGATATCGGTTAAGCTGATTGTGGTACTGCTCGTGGGCTTGTTGATACTGAGTAATTACTGACGGAGTGTAAGCGGCATTTTTTTGTCCGACCGGGTTCGGATTTTGTTCAATGTAAATCCATTGTGCTAAACGGGAATTGGTTGCTTGCGGAATATAATCTGCGACGTCAATCTCGCGGTCGATCCTGCTTGCAAACTCTGCCTGGTAGAAATTGGTCAGTGCCTGGTTTATTTCTTCATTTGGTGGTGCCAGCGCACCATAGTCCTGCTCCAGTTGTTCAAGTCCGTCTGTAAACGCAATCACCGCTTCAATGATTGGTGTGGTGGCGGCGAGATTCGACACCTGGGTCTGAGTGACCCTGTAGTGATCTTCAACGATAGTTGCCCGCGACTTGAGAGCAGCCTCCAGATGCATTTTGCTTTGCTCTAGCATGGCCTTGTTGGTGAAATGAGCTACACACCAGGTAATCACCAGGGCGCTCACTGCGAAGAGGCAAATAGCTGTGAGTCCCAACCGCAGGAATAGGGAATTGGCTGTGCGCATTGTCGAAAATCGCTCCGTGAATTGCATACATTGTAACTAGATTGGTAATATCAAAGCCAGTAACGGGCCTGGGGCTTTTGATCGCACCCGGTTTGCAGAGGGATTTCGGTGAAGCAGGAGTGCTGTAACGGTCGTTATGAGTGAGTATGAGGTTACCAATGAGCGCCGATCCACAGAGAATCTCCACGTGTTGCTGCTGGATGACGAAGCGCCAGTGCGTGATGCGTTGGGGCGCTTGCTTCGAGCCCTTGGGCATCGGTGCTCTGTGGCGTCCACCGGCGAAGAAGTGCTTGAGTTATTGCGGCAGGATACAAACGCGGCACCTGAGTTCGATCTTGCACTGTTTGACATAAAAATAATCGATGGCATGGGAGGTGTCGAAACCATGCGTGCCATGGAACGTCTGGGAATTAGTTTTCCGATTGTTTCAATGAGTGGTTATGCGTTAACGGAGATATTTGCCAGTGAAGACGATAGACGTGGTTTCGTCGAACATTTGCAAAAGCCGTTTGGCGTCAAGGAATTAAAGCAGGTGATACAACTGGTCTCTAGCCGGCCGCCTTCCGAGTTTGGAAAGTAATAGTGGTGCTGAATGCACAAGTGAGACATGTGCGGGTATCATCAGATCGCCGGTTTGTCCAATTTGACCGGTGCAGCTGATTTAAAAAATGCCTGTGAGCTCGAGACCTGCCAGATTGCAGGTCCCTCGTCAGTAAAGTGTTGTTTGTTTTAACAACCAGCCTGGATTGCTCGTAGGGAGTTAGAGGCGATTGTTATCCGCACAACATTACACTGTGCCTGTGTACTCGCCGCGTGCCGGATAGTTTTTCTGAATAGCGAAATCCAGAGCACCCGCCAGTTCTGAAAAGTGTGGTCGTACAAATGGCATGGTCTGAACGGATCCGTAGTAGAGCGTCAGGTCTTTGCTCACAACAAACAAACCGGGTTCAGAAAAAAGCGCTGGCTCTTCGATGCCTATTGACGTTTTGCCAACGGAAGTTGAGATTGATAATCCCCATTCGCGTGCGCTGGTGAGTGTTAAACCGTAGCCGAGTCGCAAATCCGGTGCGCTGATCTTTTCCGCCATTTGCCGGGCGCGATCCTGTTCGTCCGAGCTGATTGCAACAGATGCGTAGCCCTTTTCGGCAAATGCTTCGACGTGTTTGCCGAGCTCTTTGAGGTAGGTGGCACAGATCGGACAGTGCAAGCCACGATAAAAGCAAATGATGGTGCCGCGTTCCGGTGACTCCCCGCTGAGATCAAATTCACCATGTGCAAGCGTTGGAACGGATAAAGCGGGTACGGTCTGACGTGGAATGAGCATTGTATGCCTTGGTTGCTAAGAGAATGTTTAAAATTCGTTGAAGGAGGCAGAGTTGGTTTTTACAGGCGCTTTGTAACTGGTAACTACCGCTGCACGACAGCCATGAGATGATACTGAATGGTATTAGTTCCATGATGAAGACGATGCAGAGTCATCGCCAGCGGTGATCAATCCTTGAAATATTTTCAGCTAATTTTTTGAGTAACCGGGTATTGAAAAAGCTCATGAGCAAAGACCGAAGTTTGCAGTTTCAACCGATTGAGTCCCAATGAAAATTTACCAGGCGCTTGCCAATGCCTTTATCAATGAGCAGGTGGATCTATGCTTTGCATTACTTGGCGATGCAAACATGCATTGGGCTGGTGCATTGGCTGAAGCAGGTGTTGGTTTCGTTTACACCAGGCACGAACATGCTGCAGTAGCTGCTGCCACATCCTATGCAAGAGTGAGTGGTAAACCGGGTGTGGCCACAGTGACCTGTGGACCCGGCCTGACGCAGATCATGACTATATTGCCGATAGCAGTTCGGGCAAATATTCCATTGATTGTATTTGCCGGTGAAGCGCCACTCAGCAAGCCGTGGTACAACCAGGGCATAGATCAGGCACCGTTTGTTGAGGCAACCGGAGCGCAATATCGTGCATTGCACAACACAGATCACATGGTTGCTGAAATCCATAATGCTTTCGAGTACGCAAGATGCAAACAAGTGCCGGTTGTGTTGGGTGTGCCTTTTGATCTTCAACAATTGGCTTTTAAAGAGCAAGAGGCTGATGTGTTTTCTGCGCCCGCGTGTACAGCAGAAATGCCGCAGCTAAATGCAAAAGCGATTGAGACAGCAGCGCAGTGGATCACTGAGTCAAAACGACCGGTCTTGCTGGCGGGGTTGGGCGCTACCGCAGAGAAGGTGAAAGCTGCCTGTGTAAATCTGGCGCAAGCATCAGGAGCGTGTCTGGCTACAACATTGCCCGCTAAAGGTTTGTTTTTCGATCAGCCGTACTGTCTTGGGGTAGCGGGTGGTTTTGCAACGGAGAAAGCTAAAGAAATCTTTTTGCAGGCTGATATGGTGATTGCTGTTGGTGCGCGCCTGGCTTCGCATACTTTTGATGGTGGCAGGCTCACACCCAATGCACGCGTCATTCATGTTGATATCAAGCCACAGATCCACGTGCAAGGCCGAAAGGCTTCCGATTTGACCATCGCTTCTGATGCCTTGCCTGCAGTGGAAGCATTGAGTGATAAGGTATCGACCGTACACACCAGTGCAGGGACTACCGTCCCGGGCTGGCGTACTGACGAGATGCGGGGTCTGACAGAGTCTGCTTTGATTCTGGCAGATCCGGGGATTGCTGAAGATGGTTTCCTGCACCCGATGTCGGTGATCAAACATCTGTCAGAAGTTATTCCGTCTACCTGCCACATGGTTAATACGTCGGGTCATAGTGCGTACTACGCAGCGCAGATGAATTATCATCCGCAAAGTCACTACACGGTGATAAGAGAGTTTGGTGCAATTGGTAACGGGACGTCCTTTGCGATGGGAATAAGTGCCGCATTTGCGCAGCGGCCCGTTGTACTTATTGACGGTGATGGTTCAGCGCTTATGCATATACAAGAGCTGGAAACCATGGTTCGCCACCAAATGCACATACTTATCATTGTTCTAAATGATGGCGCTTACGGCTCAGAAGTACATAAACTCAGAGCTGATGAAGTGACGGTTGCCGGATCTGTGTTTGGTCGACCCGACTTTGCCGGTATCGGTCGCGGGTTTGGATTGGCAGGAGTTACCATCACCGATCTGCAGGCGTTGAAAAAAAGTATGGGTGAGTTTCTATCAGGCAGGGGCCCCGCTATCTGGGATATCCATATATCGGATCAAATCGCCTCGCCGCAAATATTACGCGCCCATCAGGCGACGTAGGCTGTATTGGTAAAGAGGGCGTATTTGACCTGCCGTCTGTAGCGTAGGTTTGATTGCGAAAAAGAGCGGGGTATCTAAATTAGCACCAATCAGCAGAGAGACCTGCACCGGTTCGCTCTGATGATTGTTGTCTGTTGATTGTTGTCTGTCGGTATCGGCTTTGTTGTTTTTCTCTGTATGTGCCTCCGAACACTCCAATGTGCATGCCGCTGTGAATAAGTGCGTCAAGTGGAGGCGGCGTTTGCGCTCATGATGCCTCTGCCGCTGGCTCCTGCAGTACAGTAGCTAAAAGGTTATCCAGCATACCGCTTTGATCGGCCAGCATTAGATCATCGCTACCGCCCACATGCACATGGCCGATGAATATTTGCGGTGCGTTGCTTCGGCCCGATCTGTTTTTCATCTCGCTCTCGCGCGTTGGATCGGTGGTAACGTTGATCTCGTTGTAGGTCAGTCCTTTTCTGGTCAGCAGATTTAAGACGTATCCGCTGCTTTGGCACCAAGGCCTTGTGTAAACATCGATCTTGCACATTTCAATTATCTCGCGATTTTAAGTAGTTGTTCCTGATTGTCGATAATTATGAGTCTGACGGGGGGGTGATGGTTCGCGTCCAGGCACGCCATTTAGTGCGATGTTAGGGAATTGTTAATAAGCCATTAGACTCTGTTGAGCTCGAGCTTGGTTGGGGTGTATTTGTAACGGCAATCTCACAATGACGGCGGCTCCGCAGACCTGTTTTCAGGGGGGCATTAATGGGTCACATGCCAGTGCGCTTGCTGGATCTGATCTGGACTTGTGAGGTGCATAGCTGGTAACGGGCCGCTGCCTGACTGCTGCCTGGCCGGTACCGGCCAGTGGGCCACAACTGTTTACTTACTCAGGTACTCGTTGCCACTGCCGCCAGTTTGTCGAGTGCCACGGTCATCTTGTCAATCACCGCCGCTTGGTCAGTGATGCTGTGCAGGCGGGCAGTGTAAGTTGGATCGTCGTACGCTACCGATACTTTGCCAGCGTCGTTTTCGAACACCAGCATTTTCTGCGGCAGGTCAATAGCTACTGATTGGCTTGACTGCATCAACGGTGTGCCGAGCTGGGGATTGCCGAAAATAAACAGTTTTGTTGGTGGAAGCTGCTCGCCAACGCGGTGAGCGTTGGCACTGTGATCAAGCTCGGCGACTAGCTTGATCGGGTTGATGGATTCGATAGCTGTGCGTAGATTGTCACAGGTGGTCTGCATGTCGTTGTCACTGTCAACCGTAACAATGCCCTCTGAAAATGCGGGCAGAGTTTCTGCTGTACTGGACGCTTCCTGTTCTGCTGCTGTAGAAGCGAGTTTACCGAGGGCATTATTTATTTTTTCCAGTGTTTCTGTGGCATCTTCAAGCCCGTGTCGGGCTCTGAGATAATCTGCCGATCGATAGTGAATGTGCGATTGCCCGGAGCTGTCTTCAAACGCAAGTAACCGTTGCGGCAGATCAAGGCCCGCCTGTTGATTGATTTGCATTAACGGCGTGCCAAGTAACGGGTTGCCAAACAGAGTCAGTTGCGTTGCCCGTAGTTTTTCATCAACGCGTGCAGCGTTTGCCTGATGATCAATTTTTGCGACAGTACCTATCGCATCATTGCTGTCCAGGGCGGTGTGCAGAGTGGTCATAATATCTGCAACAGATTTAGTGGATAGGGTCATAAGCTTTACCTGAAAAGAGGAGATTGCCGGATGCTGAGCAAGACTTTATTAGAGGTGCAGCATACGGCATTGGTTCAACGCTACAATGGTGGTTTGAGCTAAACATAGCCCGGTTTACTCGTGAAAATGACGGCATCCCGCTTGATCCTTGATTCCACAGCGTATTTTTTCTCTTGCAAATATCAGTAAGTATTCGCCGCGAGAAGAAAATACCCTGTGAAACCAATGCTCTGCGCGCTATGCTCGCCATTTCACGAACAAACCGGGCTAGATTTCCAGATCCAGTCGCGGTTTCCAGAATGGCCGGAATAGTTCGATCTTCGGGCAACGGTCCATCACCACCGTGAGGCCGGCATCTTCAGCCAGTTTGGCAGCGCGGTCATCGTATACACCGATCTGCCCCCACAAAACCTTTGCCCCCACATCTATCGCTTGCTGTGCTACTGCGTAGAGTTCTTCCTTGCGACGAAACACCTGAACCATATCAATAGGGCGATCCACTTCAGTGAGTGATGCAAAAACTTTAAGACCTCTTATTTCTGTAAGTGCCGGATTTGGATTGATAGGAATCATGTCGTAACCGGTTTCGTGCAGTACTCGTAACACGCCGTAGCTGAATTTGGTTTTATCTGCACTGGCACCAACCATGGCAATGGTTTTTACTGAACGAAGTATTTCAGACAGATGCTCTGTTTCGTAGGTGTATGGGCTTTGAATCTCTGCGTCTGGCATTCAGTTCTCCCGGTCTGCAATATTCATGAGGACTTTTTGTTTTGTGGTGTAGCAATGTCTGCTTTGAGCTCATGCGGCTCAAGCGGGTCGAGAAACGGATTGCGATAGAGTTTGTCATGGCTTTCAACACCAACCTCTATCGTGCAGTCTGACTCTGGTCGTGCAACACATAAAACGATATAGCCGTTATTCAGTTGCCGGTTATTAAGTGCTACCTGCTGACGCTGATCGACTGTACCCTCAATCAGTTTGGCGGCACAGGTAATACAACCGCCGTACTTGCAGCCATAGGGTAGATCAACGCCTTGCTTGCGCAGTGTTTCAAGCAGCGGTCTGCGCGAATTAACCTGATAGGTTTCGTTGTTGCGATTGACAATGGTGATGGTTTTAAAATCTTCCATGCCTACAGCCAGATGTCACTGGTGCAGTCACCACCTGGATAACGCGTTTCATGGCAGCGGCTGGGTCCGTTGGGTTCGTTGCCAAAGTTAACCAGAAAATCCTTGTTGATCTGCATGCCACCATTTTCAATGTCACAGTCAATCATCAGCATCACACCACCCTGGGTGCGGATTTCCGGATAGAACTGGTTATCCCAGGTGGAGAACAATGATGTAGTTACGTAGAGGCGTTTGCCATCCAGTGACAGTTGATACATCTGTGGCCCGCCAGCCACTTTAGCGCCATTAACTTCGGGTGCTTTACCTAGCAGACCACCCATCCAGACCTGACCGGTGAGTTTTGGCCTATGCGGGTCGGTTATATCGTACTGACGCATATCGCCATGCAGCCAGTTATTGAGATAAAGATATTTATCGTCCATCGATACCAGAATAGCGGACATCACCCCCGGAATCGGTATAGGCCATTCGGGATGGGGTTCGTTGTCGATATCGATGATTTTTTCCCACTCCCACTTGCCCGCTTCAGACTTCCAGAAATGGATAACATTGGCACTGAGGGCGGCGCCACAGAATCCGTGGGTGCTGTCGGGGTTGTGATGAAACTTTACTTCCAGCGGTATGAGTCCGTCTTCACCGAGATACATCGTTTCTACCGGCTCGCGTTTGGCAAAATCCCAGATGTGTAATCGTCTGCCGTATTTTAGATGTCCGACTTCTTCAAGATCGAAGCCGGGCATAAAGGTATTCGGCGCTGCCCACTCTGAACTGACCATGACGTTATGGCGTGGCTGATACCAGAAGTCGTAACTGAATGGTATGTCGCCCATGGTGCTTTCCCACCGGCCGACAATTTCAAAGTTTTTGTTTAGATGTAGATAACCGCCAGGTGCTTCACCTTTGGCATCACCAAGGAAAGAAATGATGATCTCAGAGCCGAGACAATGCACCGTGTGTGGTCCGGAGAGATTGGTTTTGGCTTTTATCTCCACACCGTCAATCACTTTATGCAGGGCAGGGGCACGAGGGTCACTGGCGGTATCGACAACATAGATATTGTTTGAGCGCACACCAGGTACCAGCAGGTACCTGCGCGACATGTTTGAATCACTGTAGCAGGAAGAGCAGGCGTTCCATCCCATGTGATGCAGCTCATCACCAATGCCGGGCATTTCAAGTCGATGGATGACTTCGGAGTACGTTGAGCTCTGCGGATCAGCATCAACAGTGGCGAGGTAATCCGGTTTTTGTATGCCGGTGCCGGTGTAGATTGCGATGGTATACAGCAGCTTTTCCCGCGGTGCCTGTATGGCTTCGGCGGGACTGGCGTAGCCGGGTCCGCAGCAAGTGGTTTCGCTCATGATGTACTCATTGTCGTGGTAGAGAAAGTATCATATATTGAGAATAGTAATTTCATAAAACGAGAATGTCTTGTTTTTCTCTCCTTTCAGTATTTTTGTAGCGCAACTCCTTTATGCACCTTGAACGACTGAGCAGAATTCTGGAAGTTGTTGGCTATGCGGGTGAGATGAATGTTGCCGATATCAGCACCGCATCTGACCTGCCGAAGCCAACCGTTTACCGGCTGGTGCAGGATCTTGTCTCTGCAGGGCTGCTGGAGCCTGTGTCCAGAGGGCACTTTACTATTGGCAGCCGGCTTAAAAGAATTGTGCTGAACGATCAGTCCGATGCGGCTCTGCAGGAACTGGTAGCGCCTTCGCTCGGCAAGTCTGCTGATGAGTACGGAGCAGCATTTTTTCTATCAAGGTTGCGCGATCAGTCGGTAGAAATTATTCATGTGGAAACACCGGAGAGCGGTGTCTCTTATTTGCATCCCGGCCTTGGTAAGCGACCGCTGCATGCCTGCTCCTGTTCAAAGGTGGTCGCAGCCTACTCGCCGGAATTGATGCTTGAGAAAAAGCTTAAAGGTCGCTTAAAGGCGTATACAGATTTTACTCTGACCCGGGTTGATGATCTTAAAAAAGAATTCGAGACAATCCGTCAGCGCGGCTATGCCGAATGTATAGAAGAGCTTGAACGCGGTATGTGCTCAGTTGCGGCTCCGGTTGGTCAATCTGAGTTTGGTAAAACACTTGCGATTGGTGCAACAGGTTCTGTGCGTGTCTTTACCCGAACTTATCGTGATCGCCTTGGGTGCCAGTTGGTTAAGCTGGGTGAAGAGCTCTCTGATTCATTTGGATGGAACAACAATTTAGATATTGAGAGTGGCAAAAGAACTATTGCCACTGAAAGCACAAAATAGAATTTTCAAGAACAACACAACAGTACAAATCTATGACAACAACCATGCAAACTGATGACTTCGGGTTTGGTACACAGATTCGAAAATCTCCTTACTTTGATGCCACTGTGCGTTGGGGGGCAAGAGGTTTTTCGGTATACAACCACATGTACATACCGCGAGACTTCGGAGATCCGGTAGAGAATTTCTGGAATCTGGTTAACGATGCCATCCTTTGTGATGTTGCCGTGGAGCGGCAGGTAGAAATAACCGGGCCTGATGCTGCCAGATTTGTGCAGAGGTTAACGCCAAGAAATCTGTCACAGATGGCGGTCGGGCAGTGTAAGTACATTCTTATCACCAATGCAGAAGGCGGGCTATTGAATGATCCGGTATTGCTGCGTTTGGCAGAGAATCACTTCTGGATCTCACTGGCTGATAGTGACATCTTGCTTTGGGCGCAGGGCGTTGCAGTGCACTCCGGTTTAAACATCACAATTACAGAGCCTGATGTCTCACCGCTGCAATTGCAGGGACCAAAGTCGGCTGATGTTATGCAAGCCTTGTTTGGCCAAAGTGTTTTTGATCAGCACATTGCTGACTTGCGTTACTACTGGCATTGCGAGCTGGAGCTGGATGGAATCCCGCTACTGGTGTCACGCACTGGCTGGTCGAGTGAGCTTGGTTATGAAATCTATCTTCGTGATGGCTCGCGTGGTGACGAGTTGTGGGAAAAAATCATGACCGCAGGCAAACCACTCGGGCTTAAGCCAGGGCATACATCATCAATTCGGCGTATAGAAGCCGGTATGTTTTCCTATCATGCCGATGCAGATATCCACACCAACCCGTTTGAGCTCAGAATGGATCGACTGGTTGACTTGCAGATGGACGCTGACTTTATTGGCAAGCAGGCATTGCAGAAAATAAAAACCAAAGGACTATCACGCCTGCAGGTCGGCATGCAATTGGAAGGTGATCCATTGCAAGGGCCAAACACGACATTCTGGCCAGTGAGTATAGATGGCAGCGACATCGGCAAAGTGACATCCGCTGTGTACTCACCGAGATTAAAGCAAAACATTGCACTGGCAATGGTATCTGCAGAGCATGCCGCCGTGGGCGCAGAAGTCGATGTGATATCAGGTAAAGGGCAGTTAAAAGCACGAATAGTCGACTATCCGTTCTTTGATCCGAAAAAACAGATTGCATCTGGCTGATTTTGATTTTAGCCGCGTGGCGGGTGATCGGTGTAAAAGAAATGTGCTCGCAATACCCGACGATAATAAACTTATCTAAAGTCTGGCGAGCCACCGGTCAAGCTGGTCTGCAAACTTTTTTATCTCTGTTTGTCCCAGTGCAGACTGCCCACCGGTTTGAATACCACTGCCGCGCAGTGTATCCATAAAATCCCGCATGCTAAGCAGGCCGCGGATATTTTGCTTATCAAGAATTTCACCGCGGCCGTTTAGCACAGTCGCACCTTTATCTATGGCTTCACTGGCGAGTGGGATATCGCTGGTGATGACGAGATGACCTTGTTCTACCAGGCGCACAATCTCATCATCGGCCACGTCAAACCCCTGTGGCACTTGTCGCATCGTGATGAGCGGTGACGAAGGGACGGGTACGGAGTGGTTGGCTATCAGTGTGACCTGCGTGTTGGTACGAATCGCTGCTTTGTACAATATTTTTCGCATTGCCACCGGACAGGCATCGGCATCGACCCAGATTTTCATTGATCAGCATGTATAAAAACTTGCAACAAGTTTACTGCAATACGGCAGTGGCGTGCAGAGCATTCAACAAACGAGTATCATCTCAACAGGCATTTGATGCGCCTTTGCAATTTCGTGGCAACCAGGCTTTATTAGGTTAGGCGATAGCGAACCTGATCCACAATGCCATCCAGCATAATTCTCGCAACACCGGTATTAGTTTCAGCCTGAAGGTTCTGCAGGAAGAGCAAGACGTTGTGGTAGCTGTGGCGGATGAAGGAGTGCTTTTTTTCGATGAAGAGTTTAGTGCACTCACGCAACCGTTTCGCAAGGGTGGAAATCATCAGGGAAATACCGGATTGGGATTATCTATTGCGAAAGATATTGTATGGAGGCATCAGGGTAGTCTTGAGATCGACCGGGACGGCAGCGGTAAGTCGATAGCGTTACGACTGCTGCGTGCGCGGTGCGTGTAATGATGCAGCAGAAAGAGAACACTGACCTCTGTCAGGGTTGGGCTCTACATGATGATTCAGGATTTTTTCCAGTTCATCTGCACCACCAACATATTTACCATCAAACCAGATCTGCGGCACGGTAATCGGGGTTTTCGGCCCGACGATGGGTTTAACTCTGCCAATCATCTCGTACAGGGATCGAGGTTCTTTGACCACGTCGTGATATTGGTAGTCAATGTTACCGTCAGCGAAATAGCCTTTGGCTCTGACACAGTGCGGGCAGGATTCTTTGCCGAAGATATGATTACCCTGCAGTTCAGAACGGCTCACGTGTGCTGCAATAACGGCTTCAGTCAGAATGCCGCGATTGAGCGCGTGGCCCTGGCTGACCAGCTTACCTTCAACGATCACAATCGGGGCATGCCAGCCACCATGACGAAGTGGCTTCCACCATTCGGACAGCCATTCGTGTGTTTCAAGTGTGACCGGTATTCCCTGCAGCTCGTTTTCCAGTGTGTCGTTGATGACGTCCACCGTAAGAGAGCACTCACCACAGGGGATAGATACTTTGAAGGGTCCCCATTGCCCCGCCCACTTATATAACGAGATCCTTACTGGCTCACTGCTCATGATTTGTGTCCGACTTTGGTTTGGTGGGTTTGTGTTGAATTGGCTGCTTTAGTTCCAGCGCATATCAATTCAACATAAACTGGTGAAGATTGCGATGATTTCGTGATAGTTTTTCGCAGTTGACCTGAGTTTCTGGTCAGACAATTGGTGTTTTGTATGTAGCACAGGGGTTTGTGTATTGGGTACAATTGCTGATCGATTGCGGCCTGATTTAATCTTCTCTTGCAAACACTCTCCACAGAGATGCTCGACATTGTTGATGAGCATGATTGTGTTATCGGTTCCGAATCACGTGGTGAAATTCACCGTAAGGGCCTGAAGCACCGATCAATACACGTCATAGTACTGGATGGTGACGGCCATGTATTGCTGCAAAAACGCTCACAGCAAAAAGATCAGTGTGCAGGTATGTGGGATACCTCCTGTGCAGGTCATGTGGAGTCTGGTCAGACTTATCAGGAAAGTGTGCCGCGTGAGCTTGAGGAAGAGCTCGGTATAGTTAGCGAATCTCCGTTGCAGGAGCTTTTCAAAATGCCACCGACACCAGACAACGGTCATGAGTTCGCTGTGGTTTATGCCATGCAGCACAAGGGTCCGTTCTCTGCTGCAGAAGATGAGATTGATGAACTGCGGTGGTATTCGTTCACAGCTGTTGACGCATGGGTTGAAAGACTGGCTGGTGCAGAAGGCGGTGATCACCAGGATCTCACCAGTGGTTTTATGGAAATCTGGCGGCGCTTTCGTCAGTAGCTTGTTTAGCTTAACAACACATACCCTGGAACACATAACCTGGAACATAGGCCCTGGAACACAGAGTCCAGACCAAAGACCCTCGAACGAACCCGTAAAACATAACTATGCAAGCCAGTGACTTTGATTATCATTTACCGCAAGCGTTAATCGCGCAGCATCCTCCGGCAGAAAGAACCGGTGGCAGATTGCTTGTTGTGGGTGATGGTCAGCTCGATCATTTGCAGATTGTCGATTTTCCATCAGCATTGCGGCAGGGTGATTTGCTGGTGATGAATAACACTCGCGTTTATCCTGCGCGTTTAATTGGTGCCAAAACCACCGGTGGTAAGGTTGAGGTACTGGTAGAAAATATTATTGATGAAACCACGGCACTATGTCTTTGTAAAGCCAGCAAGTCTCCCAAAGAAGGCACAGAGATCATTTTTGAATCAGGCCACAAGGCAGTAGTGAAAGGCCGTAGTGACGATCTATTTAAACTACAGTTTAATGTTGACACATCGCTGCTTGAGTATTTGCAACAGCATGGTTCACTACCGTTGCCACCCTATATAGAAAGACCGGTAGAGCGAGATGATGCACAGCGCTATCAGACGGTCTTTGCCAGTCAAACCGGGGCGGTAGCTGCACCAACGGCAGGCTTGCACTTTGATGATGAGTTGCTCGCACAATGTAGTGAGGCGGGTGTTGAACAAGCGTTTATTACACTGCATGTCGGCGCTGGTACATTTCAGCCAGTGCGTGGTGATGATCTGGCAAGTCATGTAATGCATGCCGAGTGGCTCAGTGTAGAGCAATCGGTGGTTAAAAAAATCCAGCAAACAAAACAGCAGGGTGGGCGGGTGATTGCCATTGGAACCACGGTGGTTCGTGCTCTGGAGACTGCAGCTGCAGACGGAACTCTAAAGCCTTATGCAGGTGATACCCGGCTATTTATCAAACCTGGTGACCGCTTTAATGTGGTGGATGCATTGCTAACTAACTTTCACCTGCCTCGATCAACGTTATTGATGCTGGTCTGTGCCTTCGGTGGCACTGAGAGAATGCTGGATGCTTACCGGCAGGCAGTCGAACGGCAATACCGGTTTTTCAGTTACGGTGATGCGATGCTCATCTGGCCCTGATGCATAATAAAAGTACAGCTCTCACCTCTACAAATATAAGCGGTCAATCAATGCGGATACTTTGTTAATGCAGTTTGAACTTCTAGCAAAAGACGGTAATGCCAGACGTGCAACGGTAACCACTGCTCATGGTGTTATTCAGACACCGGTGTTTATGCCAGTGGGTACTTATGGAACGGTAAAAGCGTTGAGCCCTGAAGAGCTGTGGCAAGTTGGCTCGCAGATAATCCTGGGTAATACCTTTCATTTAATGTTGCGACCGGGAACCGGAATCATTCAGCGGCATGGGGATCTGCATGATTTTATGAACTGGCAGGGGCCGATACTGACAGACTCGGGTGGTTTTCAGGTTTTCAGCCTTGCCAAGATGCGCAAAATCACAGAAGAAGGCGTGGCGTTTAACAGCCCGATAGACGGCAGTAAAGTATGGCTTAGTCCCGAAGCATCTATGCAGGTGCAGCATGAGCTTGGCTCCGACATTGTCATGAGCTTTGATGAGTGTACAGCTTATCCGGCCACCGAAGATGAAGCACGGTCTTCAATGGAGTTATCCATGCGCTGGGCGCAGCGTGGTCGCACCGCACACAATGAGCTGGAAAACACCAATGCGCTATTTGGTATTGTGCAGGGTGGTATGTATGCGTATCTGCGTGAGCAATCCTCAGCAGCGCTGACCCGAATCGGTTTTGATGGCTATGCAATCGGTGGACTGGCTGTCGGAGAGCCCAAAGAAGAGCGCGAGCGGGTGCTCGATGAAACGGTGGGTTTTTTACCGGAGGACGCACCCAGATATTTGATGGGGGTGGGTAAGCCCGCTGACATCATAGAAGCTGTGCGTCGCGGAGTGGATATGTTTGATTGTGTCATGCCGACCAGAAACGCACGCAACGACACTATTTTTACCAGCCGTGGGGTGTTGAAGTTGCGCAATGCTCGATTCCGAACCGATACCGGCCCGTTGGATCAGGGCTGTGATTGCTACACCTGCCAGAATTACTCGCGAGCCTATTTGCATCATCTAAGTAAGTGTGGCGAAATTCTTGGCTCGCGGTTAAACACGATGCACAATGTCAGGTTTTACCTTCGATTGATGGAAGATATTCGCGAATCTATTCAATCCAGTCGGTTCGAGCAGTTCGCCACCGAGTTTTACCGCCAGCAGTCACTCGGGCTGGATTAAATCTGATTGCGCTGAATTCTTTGTCTGTCTGCTCGCCGAGATGACAACCTTGCATGAGCTTGTGGCATAATCCGCGGCTCAAAACGAACAACAGGAGAGGCTTATGTTATTTTTTATCTCGGATGCGCATGCACAGGCAGCCGGTGGCCAGGGGTCAATGATCAGTTTACTACTGCCGTTTTTGCTACTGCCGATCTTCTACTTTTTGATGATCCGGCCGCAGCAAAAGCGTATGAAAGAGCACAAAGCCATGGTTGAGGCGCTGAAAAAGGGCGATGAAGTGATCACCAACGGCGGTCTGGGTGGCACGATAACCAAGGTCAGTGATGGTTTTTTTCAGGTCAAGATTGCCGAAAATACCGAAGTCACTGTTCAACAGAACGCAATAGCGAACCTGTTGCCCAAAGGTACACTGAAAAAAGTCTGAGAAGTGCCCCTTTTATTCCCGTTAATTGCGGCTATCTTTAAGCATTCTCTTATTTAATTTAAGACGCATTCGTTGCGCCGGACCTGTCTTCTGGCAGATCGCAATCCGGTATCAGGCAGCCTGCCTGGCGAAGGCTCGATCCCTTGTGGTTGGTCAATGATAAACAAATACCCGTTGTGGAAGTATCTGCTACTCGCTGCAGTCATACTGGCCGGCTGCCTGTTTGCCTTGCCGAATCTCTACGGTGATGATCCGGCGGTGCAGATCTCGCCGCGCAGCGGGGTGCTTGCGGCGGATCTTCAAAACGGGGTACGTAACACGCTCGAGAACAACGGCGTCGAAAATTTCAGACTACGGGAGGAAGATGGTCGTCTGCTGGTGTTGTTTGCCAATGGTGACGACCAGCTACAGGCGCGCGATCTGATCCAGCAGAATCATGGTAATCGCAATACCGTGGCCCTCAACCTGGTGCCGGCCACACCGGCGTGGTTGCGTTCCATTGCCAAGCCGATGGGTCTCGGTCTCGATCTGCGTGGCGGGGTGCACTTTTTAATGGAGGTGGATGTTGCCGCTGCGGTTACTCAGGCGGAAGCCAAGTACATCGATGACTTCCGCACCTTTCTGCGCGGCAGGGATATTCGTTATCGAGGGGCCAGGCAGGCTGATGACGGCGTTCGGGTGCGGTTTGATGATGCCCAACGACGCGACGCAGCACTGGCAGCAATTCGTTCTGAGTATTTTGACCTTGAGCTCGAAACGCTGGAAGAGGACGGTGACTTTTACATCATTGCCAGACTCACCGAACTGGCGCGTGAAAATGAAAGACGCTCAGCGCTTGATCAAAACATCATTACTTTGCGTAATCGAGTTAATGAACTGGGTGTGGCTGAGCCTATAGTCCAGCAACAGGGGCGGGAGCGAATCGTTGTGCAGCTACCCGGCGTGCAGGACACCACCATTGCGAAAGAAATTCTCGGTGCAACGGCAACGCTCGAATATCGCATGGTCCATGGCACATCAACAGACTGGTATGCCGCACAGGACACGGGTCGAATACCGGCAAATACCAAGCTGTATAAAATGCGCGATGACGACAGCCCGATATTGCTGCAACGGCGGGTCATTGTCACCGGTGATCAAATTAAAGACGCGGCATCGGGTATCGACACTCAGTCGGGTTCACCTGCAGTGTTCATTAATCTCGATGGTGCCGGTGCAAAAAGAATGCAGGATGTCAGCTCCGAGAATATCGGTAATCCGATGGCCGTGGTATTCATCGAAACACAGGTCACGACAGTAAAGCGCGGCGAAGAGTACGAAAAAAAGCGCACCCGGGTTGAAGAGGTTATAAACGTCGCCACGATTCGTGATGTACTGAGCCATCGCTTTCAGACCACTGGTCTCGACACCACTGAAGCGCGCAATCTATCGTTGCTGCTCAGAGCAGGTGCGTTAAAAGCGCCGGTAGAAATCGTTGAGGAACGTACGATCGGCCCAAGTCTTGGTCAGGAAAATATTGATCGTGGCAAAACTTCAGTCATGATCGGACTGGCGCTGGTGCTGGTATTTATGGCGGTCTACTACAAGGCTTTTGGCTTGATAGCTGACATTGCGCTGGTTGTGAATATGATTTTAATTGTGGCGCTGCTGTCAATGCTGCCCACCTCGTTAACACTGCCTGGTATTGCAGGGATAGTGCTGACTGTTGGTATGGCAGTTGATGCCAACGTACTGATCTTTGAGCGTATCCGTGAAGAGCTGCGTAATGGCTATCGGGTGCAGGAAGCGATTCACTCAGGTTACGAAAAAGCGTTTGTAACGATTGCAGATGCTAACGTGACCACACTGATTGCAGCGGTTGTCTTGTTTGTATTTGGCACTGGCCCGATCAAAGGCTTTGCAGTGACGCTCTCTATTGGAATTGTGACATCGATGTTCACTGCGATATTTGGTACACGTGCGCTTGTGAACTGGTTCTATGGCGGCAAAAAGCTTAAAACACTGCCTATCTAGCCCGGTTTATTCGTAAAAATGACGGCATCCCGCTTGATCCTTGATTCCACAGCGAATTTTTTCTCTTGCAAATATCAGTAAGTATTCGATGCGAGAAGAAAATACCCTGTGAAACCAATGCTCTGCGCGCTATGCTCGCCATTTCACGAATAAACC
>CALLLW010000014.1 GCA_938007995.1 uncultured Granulosicoccaceae bacterium
TTTTGGCCGGCTGTGCCGGCCATTCTGGAAATCACCAAAAAGTGATCATTTATTTCCAGAATGGGTGATCAAATTATTCCAGAATCACTGATCATTTAATTCCAGAATCGGTGATCACTTTGCGCCAGAATACGCAGCAAAGACAGGTTCCGATTCAAATTGGAGATACGATATTACTGCTGGACAATTCGTCAGATCTTAATCCTTCACCGGCGCTTCGGGTGTTGGAAAGGTTTAACGGGTATTTGATCAATCGTGGACGTGCTCAAGCTGAACGTATCATTGTTGGGGTTTTGAACCGCGCCCAACGGATATGTCCTGCCCGGCATACCATTCATGCGAATAAGGTAGTGAGAGAAGAATCTTCTCGAGGCAATTTTGTGTACAGTTTCGTTGACAGTTTTGGCAGGCCTGTTGGTTCTACAGTGATGTATGACCGTGGACAGTTTGCTAGTAGGGGCGCTGATTGGGATTTTTGCCGTTCGCGAGTTGGGAATTTTGCTACAGGCATTGGTGCTTCAGATGGAGGACATTTAGTGCCAAGTAGGCTCGACGGAAATACATTTAGGACAAACTTAGTTCCGCAAAATAGGCGGATGAACCAGACAATGTGGAATCACGATGTGGAAGCAAAGTCAGCTGAATGCGTGGCGGCAAACAATGGCCTAGGACATCGAGTTATTTATTCGGTCTATGCTTACTACCGGGACAGTAATGGGGTTACGCCGCACACTATGCTGGCTAGTACGCTATGGCATAATGCAGATCGGAGGCGCAACTTTGTTTCCTTCGGAATGCCGAATGTCGATCCTAGGCAGCGTTCAGAATCTTTTGCGAAGGCCACTTTGTACAAAACTCTGATCGATAACTTTTGCCTTGCCCAACTCCTCCCGTAGTTAGTAGTTATTTGTAACGTATTAAGAGCAAGGTTGTTTTACATCCTTGCTCTTAATACGCGAGGCATTGCACTAACATGTTTAGTAATATAAAAAAATGTTTGAGTGGTCTTGACAAAAGAATAGTGGAGTCCATGAGTTCTGGCTGTGACTCTAGGCAATTTTATTTGTTGGAGGAGTTAGTAGGTGATTTTTTGCCTCAGGATTACAAAAATATGTATCTTGAGTTTAACGGTAATAGCCGACAGCCGGGAGATTTGTCACTATTAAATTTCGCATATGGAATGTGCTTTTATTCGATCAAAGAATGCATGGAGGATTTGACTAGTCAGATGTCAGTGGCCGCGCCTGTTTACCCTTTGAAGCACGCATCGGAGGAGATAAATAAAGCATGTACGTTTGACTCTAGCCGAATTCCACTAGCTCATGACTATGGTTCGTCATTCATTTGTGTAGATTTGTCGCCATCTAAAGTCGGAGAGATCGGTCAAGTTATTTTTGTATACTATGAATACTCAATATCGTTCTTTATAGCGGCCTCATTAACAGCTATGCTGGAAGATTTTATCGAAGACCTAACTGCTGGAAAGTATTCTTTAGACGAATATGCTTTGAGTGAGAACGAATTTTGGCTGAAGCCGGACTCATCAATCAGCCTTAAAAACTGGATCGATCCAAATAATAGATGGCGAAAGAAGTATCCTGATTTTTGTGAATTAGCTCCTTATCTTTAGAACGGAGCGTGAGGTTGGCTTGTCTTTCTCTAAGAAACCCCGTTTGTGACTTTCTCTCTCTTGGGTGCATATGCAAGCATAGTGCGATTCGGCTTTCTTGTATCGTGAATTGCACTGAAGTTAAGGTAGCTTTCGCTTGTCCTAGAGCGCTAATTCATGTGATGAAACGTCGTGTGGTGAACTGGGTTTGTTAGTTCCGCGAAAGCCATTGAAGGATTCTCGCCCAGCTCCTGATGCCTTTGTGAAAGCTTGTGAGATTATATTTTTCGTTGGGAGAGTGAATCTGATCATCATCGAGGCCGAAACCAACCAGCAGGCTTTGCATGCCTAGCAGCTCGTCAAAGTAACCGACAACCGGTATTGATCCACCACACCCGGCATAAACTGCGTTGTTCTGCCATTCCTCGGTAAGTGCCAGCCGTGTGTTTTCAAAAGCCCGGTCGCTGATAGACATCGTTGTCGCAGGTGATGCAGCGTGATCTTCAAATGTGACTGAGCAATCGGCCGGAAGCTGCTTGCGGACGTAGTCGCGAAAGTTCTCTCTGATGGCTAACGGATCCTGATTGCCGACCAGTCTGAAGCTGACTTTAGCTGAAGCTTTGGCAGGCAGTACGGTTTTAAATCCCTCGCCGGTATAACCACCATCAATACCATTGATCTCACAGGTTGGTCGGCTCCAGAGATGTTCCAGTGCGGTATATCCCTGCTCACCGGCATTGACAGAAAGATCAACTGCACCGAGAAAATCGCTTTCATTAAAGTTAAGCGAATCCCATTGCTGCTTTACCTGTGCGGGCAGAGGATCCACGCCTTTGTAAAAGTCCACAACGGTGACCCGGCCCTGATCATCATGGAGTCCGGCAAGTATATTCGTCAGTATTCTGATCGGGTTTGCTGCAGGCCCGCCAAACATACCGGAATGAAGATCTTTATCCGCTGCTGTAATGGTGATTTCTTCACCCAGCAGACCGCGTAACATAGTGCAGATAGAGGGCGTGTTCGCATCCCACATACCGGTATCGCATACCAGCGCCAGATCAGCGGTTAACTCGTCTTTATGTGTTTCAAGAAACGGCACCAGTGATGGAGAGCCGGATTCTTCTTCGCCTTCAAATAGAAAAGTCACGTTAACCGGTAGTGAGCCTTCGGTTTGTATCCAGGCGCGACAGGCCTCGATAAATGTCATTAACTGACCTTTGTCATCGGCTGCTCCCCGCGCCCGTATCACTTTGCCGTTATCGGTTTCCTCAATTGCAGGATCAAAAGGCTGACGATCCCACAGCTCTAACGGATCAACCGGCTGCACATCGTAGTGGCCGTAGAACAGAACATGCGGGCGGTTGTCTGCTTTCAGGCTGTGGCCGACCACCATAGGATGCCCCGGCGTATCGCGTCGGCTTGCCTCTATGCCAAGGCTTTGAAGTTCTGCAACCAGCCAGTCTGCGCCTTTAATGCAGTCTTTTGCGTAGTGAGGATCAGTTGAGATGCTTTGTATTTTCAGCAGATCAAACAGCCGGGTGATTGCGGCATCTGCATCGCTATCGACCTGCTGCAGCACATTGGCGAGTGACGACATACGCTTTCCACGAGAGAGAAAGACTACATTATAGAATCACTGGCGATTTCTTACAGTGAATACTTGCATCTGAACTAACGGGCAGGGGTTGGTACCGGACTGTGTTCAGGCAGCTCTGTCTGCATTGTTGTGCTGAGTCTGTATAAATGCAGTCAGCTGTGCCGCAGACAGTGGTTCGGAAAAGTAGTAGCCCTGACCGAACTTACAGTTCATTGCCTGTAACTGCATCATTTGCGCTTTGCTTTCAATGCCTTCTGCGCAAACCGATACCTCGAGACGGGTAGCCAGATCTATCATCGATTGAACAATAGTCTGAGATCTCGCATCGATCGCAATCTGCTGGGTTATTTCTTTATCTATTTTTAATGTATCAATCGGGCAGCGGGTCAGTAGTGTCAATGATGAGTGACCGGCACCGAAATCATCCATTGCTATCTTGATGCCTCTTTGCTTTAGCTCAAGAATGTTATTTTCAACAACTTCGATATTATCTATTGCAGATGTTTCAGTAATTTCTATCTCGATTTTTTTCAGCAAATGCAGGTTAGTAAGCGTGTCAGTGTAAGCCAGTCTGGCAATCTCGGCAGTTGATTCGATAGTTACGCGCTGTAGCTTTTCGATAAATGTATTGAACCAGTATGCCAGTTCGGTCATCTCATTCGATCCGCTCAGAGAAAGTCTGACATCCATGTCTATGGCGCTGTCAAGGTTTTGCCGGAACTCACCAGCCAGAACCATAGTATGGTCAAGCAGTTTGGAGTTTGAAGTTGCAAACGCCTGTTCAATCCTGCTGTCGATATGCTCAAGGCCGTGATGCGCCCCGCGCAGTTTCTCTTGAGCCGGGTAGCGGTTATCGCGAATATCCTTTAACAGATCTGCGCGATCATTTGATTCTGCCAGGGTGACAGCCAGATATATCATAAAACCCAGCGTGCCAATCGATGCGTTTGACATAGTCTGCCAGCGCAAAGAACCTCTGCGTGTGTACCGGGTTACAGATGTGGGAATCTTGTTGTCAGTGTTTGATGACACGGGACTGCTTGGAGATTGAACCCGTTTTGTTTATGAGTTTTACTGATTCAAGCCGCACTACTGCGTTCGCCTGAAACTGGCGCGGCGCGGCAAGACCGGTATGGGCAGTTTTGGAAAAGCCTGAAAACCAATTGGAATGAATATGGAGTGTCCGGTTAACAGGAGTCCTGGGATGTCGGCATTTTGCGACTTTGTTGATGTGGAAAAAATTGCCCGATGAATGATTTATGTGAACTCTGCAACTTTCATAAAATTTAACAATTTAGCTGACATGACTCCTTGGAATGTAGAGAAATGACTGCCGCCAATATCTCAATTTTTCCGCTATTCGACCGACAAGTAATAAGTGATAATCTGCTTGCTGGAGTACTGAATGTCAGTTTCAAATGAGGCTGAAGAGGATTTTGAATTCGAAGATTCAACCTTCGAATTGAATAGTCCTGCCGTTGCCAACGACGAACTGATAGAAGAGAGTGAACCTGCCCGGCCATCGGTCAGAGGTCAGGCGCCGATGCGGGTGGAAGATGAACTCGAATACTATCGTAAGAAAGCCATTCATCAGGATATTCTGATATTCGAGATGCGAGCCTTGCTTCAGTCCGGTAAAGGTTTTGGTGACATTCTTAATTTGAAGGAGCTATTAAGCAACTTCATGGGAGTGGTTCGAGAAAAGTATGGTGCGGTTAACAGCGCGGTATTGTTGCGCGACGATCTTGATCCGGGATTAAAGTACTACCGGGTCCAGGCTTACTCGGGTCTTGATGGTGAGTATCTTTTGAAAGACTCATCTACCGAGTCTTTGTACATGTTTAAGTTTATTCAGGATGACGGGTTGCTGTGGCAGATTATACGCCAGGGCAACGTGTTTAGTGTGCGTGACTTACAACGCGATCCTAGATTTGATACCGCATGGCGCAAGTGGCATCTGGGTATTCTTGGCTCTGACCTGTGGTGTCCGTTGATCAAGAATGGCGAAGTGCTGGGCGTTCTGACTCTGGGTGAAAAGCACGATGGTACTCAGGTCAGTGAGGATGAATATCCTTTTTTACAGGAGCTCGCGTCGATTGCTACCACCAATATTGATTCAACTTTAAAATATGAGAAGAATCAACGCATATTGAAAAATATTCAGACTCTGTATGACGTCAACCAGCAGCTAGCGCATGTCAATGATTTCAAACGTTTGTGTGTGGAGACACTGGCTACCGCTGTCGACTCAGTCAGTGCTCAAAAAGGCAATTTGATGTTGCTCAACAAACAGACCGGTGAACTCGAAATCAAGGTGGTCTGGGGCAACATACCGCGACACGTAAGAGACGATATCAACAGCGGTATCCGGCAAACCAAAACCTTCAGCCTTGGCGAGGGCATTGCCGGTCAGTGTGCTGTTGAACGCAGACCGATCAGACGCAACGACAGAAAATACATAGAGCAGGTTGGCATGAACGTGGTTTATTGTATTTGCTGTGTACCGTTAATGCGTGGTGATCAGGTTGAAGGGGTTATCGCATTAACCAATAAAGTTCGAACCAACGCAGATGGTAAGCGGGTTCTTGATGAGATTGGCCGATTCACCGAGGAGGATGTAAGTCTGTGCCAGGGGCTTGCTGATCAGGCTGCTGTGAATCTGCATAAAGCCCGTTTATATAATAAATCAATAACCGATGAGATGACGGGGCTCTATAACACCCGACACTTTGAAGACAATCTCGTTTCTATGCTTGATCACGCAACGCATAATGGCAGGTCAATGTGCCTTGCAGTTTCCGATATCGATCACTTTAAAAAGTTTAATGATACCCATGGACACAAAGCCGGCGATGCAGTTTTGCAGAAGGTCGCTCTTGTAATGCAGAGCTGCAGACGGCCGGGCACTGGCGATATGGTGTTTCGCTACGGTGGTGAAGAATTCTGTATGTTACTACCGGACACCGAGCCCGAAGAAGCAGCTGAATTGATGGAGCAATACCGGCAGCGAATCGAATCACATGTGGTTGTTCACGATGGAAAAGAAATGTCTGTCACAGTATCGGTTGGTGTATGCAGCGCTCCCAAAGATACACGTGATGAGAAAAAGTTGTTCGAGCTGGCCGACGAGTGCCTCTATGTTGCCAAGAAGAACGGTCGCAACCAGGTCAACACATATTATCAGGGGCTAAAGCTCAGCTACGGTGAAAAAGTTGACCTGACTTTGCTCAAGCAGGTGATTCAGCCTGATGAAGTTAAGGCCGATGAAGATAAGTCTCTGGAAGACAAGGCCGATAAGGGTAAGGCAGATGAAGAAAAGACGAGGCCGGATCAGAAGACCCAATCTGTTGTTGCTGAAGCAGGTAAAACAAAAGCGGCCAAAGGTACGAAAAAGAAAACTGCCCGGTAAGCCGGGCAGTTTTGTACATCAGCAGTCAGCGGGTCCTGATGCTTTTCAGCAGGTTCCTCTATTGAACCCGACAAGATTGTGAGTTTTCCCAACCCCAGCCGTCACCGTCCGGATCGCTTACTGCAGAGGCACAGATTGCGGGTCCGCCCGAGGCAGTGCCGCCAGTGGTGCCGCTAGCACTATTGCCAGCATTGCCAGTTGCGCCAGCTACCACACAGCTGGCGTTTTGCTCCCAGCCGAAGCCATCGCCGTCCGGATCACTCGAAGCGCTTTGACAGACTGGCAGGCCAGTTGATGACGCGCTTTGGACCTGTACCGCTGGTGACGCAACAGACCCGGAATTTACCAGGCAGGTGGCGTTGTTTTCCCAACCATAGCCATCACCGTCAGGGTCTGATGAAGCACTGGAACATGCTGGAAAACCACCTGTGGCTGTAGCCGCCTGCTCAACAACAGGTGCAGGTGCAGGTGCTACAGGGGCTGGCTGTGGTTGTGGTGCTGGTTGCTGCACTGGTTGTGGCGCAGGTTGAGGTGCGATGTTGGTAGTGCCGGAGTTACAGGCAATCTGGTCATTGTTGTTGGGTCTGCAACTGTTGTTGCTGGTTTTCAACAGGATAAATTGATCGAACTCAAAGCCGTCTTCACGGGCTGAAAAGTTAATGGTGTTTGCACCGGCAAAAGCGAAGTCCAGAAAGATCGTTCTTTCCACGCCGCAGTGGTTGCTGTTGGTGCGTTGAGCACTGCTCCAGGTCCATTGGTTTTTGCCGCTGCACCATTGAATGCGTTCACCACTGGCGGGGTAACGTCCGTTCAAACCAACGTGAATGCCGTTGTCTTCAGTGCCGGTTGAGTAGGCTTTTACAAACACCAGGTATCGGCCGGATTCAGGGATGTTGACGTTATAGCTAATGGCAGGACCTGCGCCTGCGTTCGGCCAGAAGTTGCCATTGGTAACCAAACGATCGCCGTGGGTAACGCGTGTGTCTGGAAGTAGCTCAAGATAGGCTCTGCCGCTTGCGCTACCGGCGTGCGAGCCGTCTGGATCCGGGTTAACGTTAGGTGTGTTGTTGTTTGTTGTCAGTCGCCAGTCGGGATGTTTGGAAGCAAAATCCTCTGCTTCGACCTGCACTGCAACGAATTGTTGAGCATTAACGCTGCCAGCGGACAGCAGCAATGCTGCTATCACACCGATGGTTGCCACGAGTATTCGGTTCATCTTTTTGCCTGTGTTTTGTGAAGCCGTGATTGGCGGCAATCCGTTGCCGGATTCGCCGCCGGGAACTCGATCTGCTGTAAGCCAGGTGAGATAAGTGATCGTGTTCGCATAACACGTCAAAAGCATCTACCGTTTCACGTGCAGACCGTTAGGGCGTCACATTCTGCAGTCAGTCAGGCAGCAGAGATGTGTGTCGGGTCACAATATTTTTGTGACGTTGGAAGCGTTGCCGTCCAGTAATTTTGCTGCAAACGAAGTGAAACAAATGGGCGCGATAGTGCGCACAAGTGTGGGTCCGCAGATGATTGCCGGGTGGTGGCAGGGTAGAGGACTTATCGGCAGCGGGAGCGCTTTCGACGCTTTACAACCAGTCGCGATCTTTCAGAAAAACGTCGTAGAGTTCAGCCTCTGGCGAGCCTGGTTCCGGTGACCAGTTGTACTCCCAGCGGACTTTGGGGGGCAATGACATCAGAATCGATTCGACTCTGCCGCCGGATTGCAAACCGAACAGCGTGCCTCGATCAAAGACCAGATTGAACTCTACATACCGCCCGCGACGGTATAGCTGAAACTGTTTTTCGCGATCACCGTAGGGTGTGTCTTTTCTGCGGGCAAGGATCGGCTCATAAGCTTTTAAAAAACTGTCTCCGACACTGCGGGTGAAAGCGAAGCTGTGCTCAAAGTCCTGCTCGTTGTAGTCATCAAAAAACAATCCACCGATGCCGCGCGGTTCCTGCCGGTGCTTTAAATAAAAATATTCATCACACCACTTTTTATACTTGTTATAGTGGTCTTGACCAAATGGATCACAGGCAGCTTTTGCAGTCTTATGCCAGTCAATGCAGTCGTCCATGTTGGCGTAGTAGGGTGTTAAATCAAAACCGCCACCAAACCACCAGACCGGATCTTCGCCTTTTTTTTCAGCAATAAAAAAACGCACGTTGCAATGCGTGGTGGGTGCGTATGGATTATGTGGGTGGAATACCAGTGAAACTCCCATGGCCTGAAAACCGCGTCCTGCCAGAGTCGGCCGGTTAGCGGTTGCCGAGGCGGGCAGCTGACTGCCAAACACGTGCGAGAAGTTAACCCCTGCCTGTTCAAAAACGCTGCCACTGCGAAATACCCGACTTCTGCCGCCACCACCTTCGTCACGTTGCCAGGAGTCTTCAGTCAACTGTGCATCAGGATCATGCGCGGTTATTGATGCAGTGATGTTGTCCTGTAGTTCGGTCAGGTAGTTTATAACCCGGGGGATGTCTTCGGCAGTTTTCATGTCATCGCAGCTGAGTGCCGGTTAAAGCATCAAAGATCGGTGTCGGGCCTTTCAGGTCGCCTACCGGGTAGTCAAGGATGTAGTCGAGCTGATCGCTGAAGATCTCCGCTACCTGATCTGCAGTTGTGCAGGCAAGCTGACCGCTCAAGTTTGCAGAGGTTGAGATAATCGCACTGTTGCATTCCTCACACAAGGCACTGGCAGTTTTATGATCGGTTACTCGTGTGGCAATGGTGGGTTTGCCACCGGTTAGCACTACTGGTGCGTTTTCACTACAGGGAAGAATCCAGGTGACCGGCCCTGGCCATGCATCATCAAGCTTGCTCTTTATTTCTTCGCTCAAGCTGCCAATAAAAGGTGACAACTGTTTGCGGTGTGATGCAATCAGGATAAAACCCTTCTCGATGTCACGACCTTTCAGGTGCAGAAGTTTGTCGATTGCAGCATCGTTATCCGGGTTGCAGCCAAGGCCGAATACACCTTCAGTAGGATAAGCGATGACACCACCTGCCGCGATGTGACGGCAGGCGGCGCTGATATCAACTCCGATGTTTGCGTTCATGGCAAGATCAGATGACGATCTGCCTATGCGCTGATCTTTTCAGAGCTGTCGTCGTCTGACTTTGCTTCTTCAGTACTGCCAGCTGCATCTGCCTTTTTTGCACTGGCTTTTTTCTTTGCGCTGGCCTTCTTTTTGGCAGAAGCTTTTTTCTTTGAAGCCTTCTTCTTTGATGTCTTCTTTTTAGCGGTAGACTTTTTCTTGGCGGCAGCTTTTTTAGCGGCAGCTTTCTTTTTGCCCCAACCGCGTTTCTCAGGTGCTTCGTCGATCAGTTTTTTTGCAGTCGCAAAATCAATCTCGAGTGGTGCTTCTTTTTGCTCTTTGGTGAGCTTGGCATTCTTGCTGCCGTTAGTCAGGTAAGGCCCCCAGCGTCCGTTATGGATCTGGATTTCCGGGTCTTCATCAAACACTTTAACGACTTTGTTCGCATCTGCTTCTTTTTTCTCGGCGACTATTTCCAGTGCGCGTTCAAGCGTAATGGTATACGGATCGTCTTCTTTTATAGAGGCGTATTTGCTGTCGTACTTTACGTAAGGACCAAATCGGCCTATGGCTACCGTCACTTTTTCACCTTCCGGGGTTTCACCCAGATGACGAGGCAACTGGAATAGCACCATGGCCTCTTCAAAGGTGATCTTGTCCATCTTTTGCCCAGGCCTTAAGCCTGCAAATTTGGGCTTTTCTTCGTCTTCCTTAGTGCCTATCTGTACAAACGCGCCAAAGCGTCCGATGCGCACAGTGACCGGCTTGCCTGATTCGGGATCAGTACCAAGATCTCGTGATTGCACGGCTTCTTCACGAGTGACATTTTCTTCTTTGTCCTGCACCTGGGCGTTGAACGGGTCCCAGAAGTCTTTCATCAACGGTACCCATTCTTTCTCACCGCGTGACACGGCATCGAGCTCGTCTTCAAGGTTGGCGGTGAAGTCGTAATCAACGTACTTGGTAAAGTGTTTCGATAAAAACTTGTTGACCACACTGCCGACATCAGTTGGAGTGAAACGGCGCGCATCCATCTCTACATACTCACGATTTTGTAGCGTGGAAATAATGCTTGCATAGGTTGAAGGTCGGCCAATACCGTGTTCTTCAAGTGCTTTTACCAGTGAGGCTTCCGTGTAGCGTGGCGGTGGCTCAGTGAAGTGCTGTGTCATGTTGGCTTCATTGAAGTCAAGCACGTCGCCTTTGTTCAGTTCCGGCAGTCGCTTTTCATCGCCGTCATTTTTCTTATCGTCTTCATCTTCCAGATACACTTTCATAAAGCCTGGAAACTTAACCGTTGAACCACTGGCTCTGAAAACATTGTCTTCACTGCCGCAGGTAAACTCTACAGATACCTGATCCATGGTTGCATGGATCATCTGGCAAGCCATCGTGCGCTTCCAGATCAGGGAGTAGAGTTTATATTCATCCGGCTTAAGTGCTGATTTAATACTTTCAGGCGTTTTTGACGCGTTGGTAATGCGGACCGCTTCGTGCGCTTCCTGTGCGTTTTTCGATTTATTTTTGTACACATGTGGTGTGTCCGGCAGATAATCGGTGCCGTATTGTTTTTCTACCTGGCCACGAATATCTGCCACTGCATCTTTTGAAAGACTGACTGAGTCAGTACGCATGTAGGTGATAAGACCTTCTGCACCACCACCGGTATCAATACCTTCATAAAGTTTCTGTGCAGTACGCATGGTGCGCTGTGCCGAGAAGCCGAGTTTTCTGACCCCTTCCTGCTGCAGTGTTGATGTGGTGAACGGCGCAACCGGATTACGCTTGCGTTGCTTTTTCTCAACCATTGAGACGGTCAGCTTACCGTTGGCGGCTGTCTCTAAAAGAGTTTTAACTTCCGCAGCGTGCTCACCGTTGGTGATGGTGAACTGCTTGAACTTTTCACCTTCCAGTGTGTAGAGCCTTGCTGCAAACTCGGTTTTGTCTTTAACCAGATCGGTAGTGACACTCCAGTACTCCTCAGGAATGAAACGGTCAATCTCTTCTTCGCGCTCAACAATCATACGCAGTGCCGGGCTCTGTACCCGACCGGCAGACAAGCCTCGGCTGATCTTTTTCCACAACAGGGGTGACAGGTTAAAGCCAACCAGATAATCCAGTGCGCGCCGGGCCTGTTGTGCGTTGACCAGATCGAAAGACAGTTCACGCGGGTTGGCCACAGCATCTTTTACAGCACTTTTCGTGATCTCGTGAAAGACCACGCGCTTGACCTCTTTGTCTTTCAGCAGTCCTTTCTCTTCCAGTAACTCAACCAGATGCCATGAGATGGCCTCGCCTTCGCGATCCGGGTCAGTTGCGAGCAACAGTCTGTCAGCTTTCTTCAGCGCTTTGATGATCGCATTGACGTGTTTTTCATTGCGTTCGATCGACTGATACTTCATTTGAAAGCCGGATTCAGTATCCACCGCACCTTCTTTCGGGACCAGATCGCGAACGTGTCCATAGGACGCGAGCACCTCGTAGTCTTTGCCAAGGTACTTTTTAATCGTCTTGCCCTTGGCCGGGGACTCGACGATGATTAGATTTGTACTCATTAAAGTAAACGCAATGTTTGGTTTCGGGAAATGTCTGGTTGTTTGTAGCAGCCGCAACGAAGATCTGCGCGACTTTTTTGTCTTTTACCAGCGGTCAGCGTGGTGCATCTCGGATGCCAGCCACAGGCTTTTAAACTATTTCTGCCTGCAGCGCCAGTGCGGGCCACCATAACAGCTTTTTCAATTAATGTTCTCGGTCAACTGCTCAGGTGCGGTTGAGAATTGCATAAGTTATTAAAAATAATGATTTTATTGTGATTTTTTTAACGAGTTGTCAGGGAGAGTTGCGGGCGAACTTGCCGCCGGATACCGTTTTGATCTGGCCTTGAAGTTCAAGGTCGGTTGTTATTCGAGTGACGGTAACAATATCAAAGCCGCTACGTTCGCTAAGATCATCCAGAGACATGGAATCGTGACCCAGCGCTTCCAGCAGTTGCAAAGATTGCTGATCCAGAGGCGTGTTGTTATTGCCTGGCACGGCTGCGGCGGGTTGTTCGCCAGAGGCAAAGTCAACTTTGGCTGGCAGTAACGGGGCGATGACCTCAAGGATGTCAGCGACACTTTCTACCAGTGTGGCGCCGTTTTTGAGTAGCGCATGGCAGCCCCGGCTTTGCGGATTATCGATATTACCGGGTATGGCAAACACCTCGCGTGCCTGTGAGGTGGCGTGCGCTGCTGTGGTCAGGGTGCCGCTTTTTACGGTGGCTTCAACCACCAGTGTGCCGTAGCACAGGCCGCTGATGATCCGGTTGCGGCGCGGAAAGAACCCTGCATGCGGGTTAGTGCCAATCGGGAACTCTGAAATGATTGCTGACTCTGCGGCGATTTCCTGTGCCAGCTGCTGATGTTTGGCCGGGTACACCCGGTCGAGACCGGTGGCGGTCACAGCGATGGTGTAGCCGCCGGCTGACAAAGCGCCGCGATGCGCGCAGCCATCAATGCCCAGTGCCAGGCCGCTGGTAATAGTGATGCCCATGCCGGCCAGCTGGCTGGCAAACTCAAACGCGTGTTTTTCTGCACTGTGGCCGGGCTTTCTGCTGCCCACAATGGCCAGCTGCGGTGTACGCAGCACATCGGGATCTCCTCTGACATACAGCACCAGAGGCGGATCGGCGATTTCTTTCAGGCGCGCCGGGTACTGCGGAGAGTCGCGGGTGATGATTGAGCGGTCGGCAGCGCTGTTCATCCAGTCGATATCTGCCTGCATGGCAGCGTCATCAACAGCACGCATGGCATTGACGATTTTTTCTGACAGACCAGCCTGTGTGAGCTTGCTGTTGGAGGCCCCGAGAATAGCGTCTATGGTGCCGAATGATTCGAGCAGACGACGCAGCAAGCCGGGGCCGAGCCCCTGGGTGTGGACCAGCGTTAACCAAGGAGAAAGAGAGTGATCAGCAGCCATGGGGCGGTTCCATGGCAGCCTGGAATTTGCGCTTTGCAGGCAACACAGCAGCCCGTCGGGAATGAACCGTCAGTGTAACTGCAGCGCTCGCACTGCTTCAAGCTATGCCGTGTTATCCGTTAAAAACGGTTGCTGGTAATAGGGTTATGGTCAAAAAAGTTTTGGCATCAGATACAAAAAGACCGCGCCTGGCGCGGTCTTTTTATATTCAAGCCTGCCGGCACGGATTGCCGGCGGGTACCGTCAGCGCTTAAAGCTGACTGGCTGTGCTGACTACTTTGTCGTAGAGCTTCACTTCTCTTGTAGAAGACATAATCAACGCGTAGCTCAGATTGTCAAAAGCGCGGAACACCATAACAACGCCGGACTCATCACCCTCAACCGTGAAGAATTCGCTACGGCTCTGATCGATTTCGTCGCGAATCACCCGATCATTGGTTTTCACAGCGAAAGTGTCGCCGGCCTGAACGCCGTCGTTTGCGCCAAGATTAAGCACAACCACCTGATTCCGGCCCGCGCGGGATACCGCTTCAACCAGTGAGATGATCTTGCCCGGTGTATTGGTGGTGGCGGCACGTGGCTGATACGAAGAAGGCGCAGGTGCATCTGCTGACAGCAGTCGATCACCCTTGAGTGTTTCGCGTGTGCTGCCGGTGATTACCAGCTTGCTCGGATCACCACCTGATACCAGGCTGGCGTTCGATACATGGATTGCCTCGAAACCAAAGAACTCTTCAGTATCAGGATCAACCAGTCGCTTGCCGGGTCGGTAGATACTGAATCTGGAACCTGCGATATCACCACGAGCGAAGATATGAACGCCCTCGGTAGCAATCAGGTGACCTTCTTCTGTGGCCGCAACGTACGGCGCGCCGGTGATGTCGTCCTGACTGACAACCAGTGGTTTGACCAGGAACTGTTCAATCACTTCACTCGAAATGGAACCCACCGGAGTTGATGCCGGGCTTGACGCACGGATCAGCTGCAAGCGCGGGCTACCTTCAACGTAAACCAGAGCGATACGGTCACCCGGGTAGATCAGATGCGGGTTCTGAATGTGCTGATTAACCTGCCAGATTTCCGGCCAGAGCCAGGGTCGGCTTAAAAATCTGCCTGAAATATCCCACAGCGTGTCGCCTTTGACCACTGTGTACTCTTGCGGCGCATCGCCGCGAATTGATCGCGCAGCCAGCTTTCGCAGCGCTACTTTTCGTTGTTTGCCGGCAGCAATTGCACCCTGTGGGCTGATCAGTGGTTCCGAACCTGCGGCTGCCTGCATCTCACGTGCTGCAACGGCTTGCCAGTCCTGACTTTCCGATACGTCTGTCAGTAGTGGGTCAGAGGTAATTCCCTGATGTGCCGGCCCGCTGGCACACGCGCTGGCCAGCAGGGCAATGCCAAAGCTGAACGCGAGTTTGGCAGTGCGGGCGGAAGTTTCATTTCTCAGCGTTTTTTTGAAAGTCATGGTAATCCGTGTAGCTGTTCTGACCGGCGTTGTACCGGTAATTTCACATGCAGGCGCAAGCGACGCAGGTGTAGGCGGTAGAAACAAATCAAAAAGAATGCCAAGCCATGCCGTCAGGCCGGTTTTTTTTTAAAATAATTTTGCAAGGCCTGGTCATTACCTGGGTGCGGAACCGCAGGTCACGGCGCTCATGGTGTGATGCGGTCGGTGGTGCCCCTTGCAGGCGCGAAGCCTGAATGCCAGACGAGAGTCAAGGGGTATGTCGGAACAAAGTCGATTTTTAGATCAGGAAAAAATCGCACCATCACTTTGATATGTGCTGCCGACTGCTTACACTACGCATCCGGCAATACAGTGCACAATCCCCTCACATGGCTGAGCTCGATATTTTAATTTTCCCGGACGACCGTCTGCGACGTGTCGCCAGCAAAGTCGATGACATCACCGACGAAAGGCGGGCTTTAGTCAGCAACATGCTTGAAACCATGTATGCGGCGCCCGGCATTGGTCTGGCTGCAACCCAGATCAATGTGCACGAGCGTATTGTGGTGGTGGATGTTTCTGAAAAAGGCAATGAGCCATTGGTGCTGATCAACCCCGAAATTGTTGCAGTAGAAGGTCGCGCACGGCACGAAGAAGGCTGCCTGTCGATTCCGGGAGTCTACGAGCAGGTTGAGCGCGATGAACATATTAAGTTCGCAGCGATCGACATTGACGGCAACCCGTATGAAATGGAGGCCGAAGGATTACTGGCGGTTTGTGTGCAGCACGAAATTGATCATCTCGATGGCAAGCTGTTTGTTGATTATTTGTCTGCGCTGAAGAAGCGGCGTATCAAAAAGAAGATGCTTAAACACGAAAAAGAGTAGAGCGGCAAACTATCGCGATTGCTGGTGACTTTATTCAGTTAACCTCAGCTCCCTTGTCTCGGTGTTTACGGCGTACAACAAGTAAGCGTTCTGCTTACGGTAGAAAAATGAAGCCAGAAGATTTTCGAATTGTTTATGCAGGTACACCTGACTTTGCCGTGCCGGCGTTGTCAGCACTGATTGATGCAGGCTATAACGTGGCGGCTGTTTATACGCAGCCGGACAGACCCGCAGGGCGTGGCCGTAAACTGCAAATGAGTCCGGTGAAGACGCTGGCGATGGAGCACAACATCGTCGTTGAGCAGCCTCAAAGTATGCGTGCGGACGGGCAGCTAGAGCGGTTGCGAGAATTTAAGCCGGATTTGGTGGTGGTGGCAGCTTTTGGTCAGATTCTGCCAATTGAAATACTCAATGCACCACAACATGGCTGCATTAATATTCATGCGTCGTTGCTGCCGCGATGGCGAGGTGCTGCACCGATTCAGCGTGCGATTGAACACGGAGATGAAAAATCCGGTGTCACGATCATGCAAATGGCAGAAGGACTGGACACGGGTGACATGCTGTTTACAGCCGAATGCGACATCACTGAAACTACCACAGCAGCAGAGTTACATGACACGCTCGCCGTGTTGGGTGGTGAGGCGTTAATGCAAACACTCAAGCTGCTGCACGCTAATCAGCTAAACCCGCAGGTGCAGTCTGAAGCAGACACTTGCTATGCGCGCAAGATAGAAAAGTCTGAAGCAGTGATAAACTGGCGGCGCCCGGCAACTGAAATACATAAACAAGTCTGCGCTTTTAACAGCTGGCCGGTTGCCCAGACTGTGCTTGAAGGTGAGACAATCAGGATTTGGCAATCAGCAGTTGCAGCAAATGACACTACCGCAAAGCCCATCGATAACAGGCAACCGGGGCAGGTAGTGTCTGCTGAAGGTACAATTGATGTCGCCACTGCAGACGGGGTGCTGCAAATTCTAAAGGTACAACCACCGGGGAAAAAAGCCATGCCGGTTGTTGACTTCCTTAACAGTCGCACTATTCCCGCGGGCATATCGCTTGGCTGACGTCAACGTACGAAAGCAGGCAGTGAAACTTTTAACGTCTGTTGTTCGAGATGGCAAGTCTCTCTCTGCACTGTTGCCATCGGCTCAAATGCAGCTGGAAGCACGCGAAGCATCATTGTTGCAGGAGCTGGTATTCGGCGTCTGCCGCAATTACGGCAAGCTTGATGTGATTGTCGGTGAGTTGGTAAAAAAGCCGTTGCGTAACAAAGATACCGATGTACGTAGCCTGTTGTGGCTTGCCGTCTATGAAATAGCTTTTATGAGCACACCGGATTACGCAGTGACAAGCTCTTATGTTGATCTGACGGTAAAGATCAAAAAGAACTGGGCGAAAGGTCTGGTCAATGCAACACTGCGAAACTTTTTACGCAGGCACGATGAGTTACTGCAAATCGCCGCAGATAAGTGTCAGTACTCATTGCCTGACTGGATAGAACAACGAATCACCAAAGACTGGCCCGACCAGGCAAGCCAGGTGATGACCGCACTCAATACCAGAGCACCATTGACGCTGCGCGCCAACACTCAACGCACTACCCGTGAGCAACTGCAGGCTCTGTTCAGCAAGCACGGGCTAGAGTCTGAAGAATGCGAGTATGCATCGGAGGGCTTTCGATTGATTGACGCGCCACCGGTGACATCGCTGCCTGGGTTTGGTGACGGTGATTTCTCGGTGCAGGATCAGGCAGCACAGTTTGCTGCAACGCTGGTGCAACCGATGCCTGGTGAGCTTGTTCTCGATGCCTGTGCCGCACCGGGTGGCAAAACCTGTCACTTACTGGAGCTTGAGCCGGGTATCGACCTGCATTGTCTGGATAATGATCAAATGCGTCTTGAGCGGGTACAACAGAATCTGGATCGACTCAAGCTGACGGCGAAATTGATTTGTGCAGATGCCAACACACCGGACTGGTGGCATGGGGTGCAATACGACGCCATTCTGCTGGATGCACCCTGTTCCGCGCTCGGCGTGCTGCGGCGGCACCCGGATATCCGTCTGCTGCGCCGCGAGTCAGACATTCGCGCGTTGTCCCGGCAGCAACTTTCGCTGCTGCAAACACTGTGGCCGTTGCTGAAACCGGGCGGTAGATTGATATATGCGACCTGTTCTGTGTTAAAACAGGAAAACGAAGCATGTGTGAGTAAATTTCTTGTCTCGCAACCAGAGGCCAGCGAGGAGGTACTGAATGTTCCCTGGGGTATTGCCGCTTCCTGCGGGCGACAGATTCTGCCCGGGGATTTTCAATCGGACGGATTCTATTATGCCAAGCTCAACAAGCGGTTGAAGTCTGCAGGTCATGGCTGAAGTTCGTACACGAAAAAATAAACCCGCCAGCCAATGGCTGTGGCTGTGGTTTGTGTGTTGCCTGACCGTCAGCAGCCACGCCGCGGGTATGCGCTTTGAAAATGCCAGTACCTATCTTGACGATGGCATCTACTACCTTGATGCCTTTGCGCGCGTCGAGCTGGGCATGGCACCGGAAGAAGCTTTAATGAACGGGGTAGAGTTGCATTTTCTTGTTGATGTTACGGTGCTGCGCAAACGTCGCTGGTGGATCGATAAGCCTGTGGTTAAGCGCCAGCTGAGGTACAAGCTGTACTTCTATGATCTGACCCGCCATTTCAGAGTTGATAATCTGCAGACCGGAGAAAGCGAAAACTACCGCAACCTTGGCGCTGCTTTGCGTTTCCTTGGGCAAATAAATCGCTTCGCTCTGATCGAGGCCAGCAGAATCAGAAGTTCCAGATCCTATACGGCCAGTATTAATCTGTCGCTGGACAACACACGTTTGCCGGGGCCGTTAGCTGCTCAGGCTGTCGTATCGGACGACTGGAATTTACAGAGCGAGGAGTTTCAATGGTCGCTCAATTGATTAGAAGGCTCGCCAACAGTCTCTGGTTGATGATGGGGCTGTTTTTGTTTCTGGTTTGTGCACTGTACTTCGTTGCCAACACCGGTGAGCACCTCGACAGTTTTGGTCAGTCATATCACTGGCTAATGAGGATCACGGCTTCTGCACTGGTGATTATCGGGGTTTTGATTTTATCCAGTGTCTGGCGTTTGATTGTAGATTTACAGCAGAACGTTTCCGGATCACGTCTGACACTGAAACTGGTGATTATGCTGGTGGTCATGGCTTTAATGCCGATGGCTCTGGTCTATTCATTTTCGGTAAAGTTTTTACGATCAAACATCGATAGCTGGTTTGATGTTGAAGTCGAACGTGCACTCGATGATGCGCTTGGATTAAGTCGTGACTCGCTCAACGTTTATATGCGCGCACGACAAAAGACCGCATTTGAAATTGCCGATCAACTCAGTGATGTGCCGCCCGAGCTTGCAGTGCTGGTACTAAATGACATTGGTATAGATGCCGAGGCATCAGAGTTAACCTTGATCGGTGCAGATAACCGTGTGGTTGCAACCACTGTTTTTGCAGGCAGTGTCAGTGTCTCACCGGACAGGCCTGCAGATGACTTAATCTCGCGTGCAAAGGCGGGTGAGGCTTATGTGAGCATAGACCCGATGCTTGATGGGGATTTACAGATACGCTCGGTGGTGCCTGTGTTTTCATCTGATCCGATCGATGGCATCTCTGTTTTGTATGCCACTTACCCGGTACCAAGAAGCTCCAGTGTATTGGCGGCCAATGTACAAGAGAGTTTTCGCAATTATCGGCAGTTAACCTACCTGCGCGAACCACTGAAGCAAAGTTCGATAGCAACACTGACGCTTGCAGTGTTTCTGAGTCTGATGATGGCGGTATGGGTGGCTTTTTACGCAGCTCGCAGGCTAATGGTTCCGGTGCATGATCTAGCTGAAGGTACACGACTGGTTGCAGCAGGAGATTATTCAACTCGGTTGTACACGTCCGGGCGCGACGAACTGGGTTATCTGGTTAACTCATTTAACGACATGACAGACAAAATCGAAGCGGCCCGAGCCAGTGCCAGTAGCAGCCAGAAGCTGGTGGAAGAGCAGCGTGCTTATCTTGAACTGGTGTTAAGCCGAATTTCTTCCGGTGTAATTACGCTTGATGAAAATCATCGCATTCGCACCTGCAATGACGGTGCAGCTGAAATTCTCAGAATGGAAAAACACAGTGATAAAGCGCTGAACACCAATACACAGCAGGGCAGTCTGCTGCATCAGTTCATCAGCGGTATCGAGCCGATGCTCAACTCTGACAAGGCAGACTGGAGTGTGCAACTTGATCTGCTACACGATAACGAACCTGCTCATGTGACTTGTCGCGGTGCAAGGATTCTCGGTAACGGAGTAGGTCAGTCCGGCCATGTGCTGGTATTTGATGACTTCAGCGATGTGGTAGAGGCACAGCGCAACGCTGCATGGAGTGAAGTAGCGAGAAGACTGGCCCATGAAATTAAAAATCCTCTGACGCCGATACAACTTTCCGCCGAGCGTTTGCAGCACAAGTATGCCTCTAAGCTACAGGGTGATGATTCAATTGTTCTGAAACGATTGACCGACACCATTGTGCAGCAGGTGGAATCGATGAAGTCCATGGTCAAGGCTTTTGCAGATTACGCCAATACGCCGCAGACGCATTTTGTGGCAGTTAGTCCGAATGAACTGATTAATGAAATCTGCTGGCTGTATTCTGAAGGTGATGATGCGAACAATATCAGCCTGGCACTGGATGACTCTGTGCCGACTTTTCAGTGTGATCCCAATCGCATCCGACAGGTATTACACAACGTAATTAAAAATGCCTTTGAAGCAGCGGTTGACTCCGGTGATCGTAAGCTGGCAATCAGGACGCGGGTGGTGTCGGATCGCCACACTGATTCGATTGAACTTGTCTTTGAAGATAATGGCCCAGGCTTTGCGCCTGAGGTCAGGGAGAGGCTGTTTGAGCCTTACGTAACAACTAAAAATAAAGGTACCGGGCTGGGCCTTGCCATTGTTAAAAAAATAGTTGAAGAACATGGCGGCACGGTACGAGCAGAAAATGGTACTGGTCATCTGCCTGATGTGGGCGGGCGTATTATTTTGAAATTCCCACTATCATTCAGCCAGTCAAAGCTACATGGAGATGCCGCATGAGTCAGTCATTGATTATGGTTGTTGATGATGAGCCAGACATCCGCGAGTTGGTGCGTGAAATCCTCGAAGATGAAGGTTATGCCGTAGTCGTTGCAGAAGATGCCAAAAGCGCTCGCGATCTGATCAGTGAACGTTTGCCTGATCTTGTGTTGCTGGATATCTGGATGCCTGAACAGGATGGTGTCAGCTTGCTTAAGGAATGGCGTGATCAGGGAAAGCTCAACTTTCCGGTTGTTATGATTTCCGGGCACGGCACGGTTGAAACTGCAGTGGAAGCAACTCGCCTGGGGGCCGTGGACTTTATCGAAAAACCGCTGTCTCTGGCGCGGTTGCTATTGAGCGTTGAAAAGGCCATCAGTGCTTTTCAGCAAAATCAAAGTGAAACAGCCGGTCAGGCACCGGCCCGTAAGATTCCGCAGATCACCGGTATTAGTGATTACGTCACAGGCTTGCGCGATACGATTGAAAAGTCTGCGGCTAACAAAGATGCAGGCATATTGATTCAGGGCGAGCGTGCAACCGGCAAGCAGCTGATTGCAAGGCACATACACCGGGCTGGTGTCAGTGCAGCCGGACCTTTCATACAGCTACGCTGTGATAGTTTGTCGGAGTCTGGTACAGCACGCGATTTACTCGGTGATGCAAACAGTTCCGGATATCTGGAATCAGCCAATGGCGGTACGTTATGTCTGGTGGATGTTGAAGAACTGTCTACCGAGGGGCAGGCGCTGTTGCTGGATGTGCTTGAGAAAGGTGTGCTTGATCGCGGACTTGAACAATCTGTATCGTTTACCGCTCGCATTGTAGCAACCACAACCTCCGACCTTGCTGCACTGGTGGCACAGGGCCAGTTCAGTGAGCTGCTTTATTATCGACTTGCAGTGGTGGTAATGCACACTGCGCCGCTGCGCGAGCATCGCGAAGATATACCTGCCCTCTTAAAATACTACGTTGACTGGTTTGTAGAACAGGAAGGTCTGACTTATCGTCACTTTACTGTGGCGGCGCAAAATACCCTGCGCAATAAAGACTGGCATGGCAATGTGCTTGAGCTGGTGAGTGTTGTACAGCGTTTGCTGATATTGGGTGATGATGTTGAGATCGATGTGGCAGAAATAGAAAGCCTCGACGTCAGCGCTCAGGACTCAAGCTATGAAGTCAGTGGCGATACCATGCGGCTACCATTGAATGTGCCGCTGCGCGAGGCACGCACAGAGTTTGAACGTTTATACCTGCAGCGGCAGCTTGATCGCGTTGACGGCAATATCGTTGAGCTTGCGCGCATTGTCGGTATGGAACGTACACATCTCTACCGCAAGTTGCGCAGTGTTGGCATTCAGGCCGGTCGCAAGCGCAGTTGAACGGCATTTCGTATAACGCCCTGTTAAGGTGAACTCTTGAAGATTATCGTATTGGGTGCCGGGCAGGTGGGTTCCACTGTTGCGCAGAACCTGGCGCATGAAAACAATGACGTCACCGTGGTTGATACCAACCTCGAGACGCTGCAGGAGTTGCAGAATCGCATCGACCTCAGCACGGTGTACGGTCACGCTGCACACCCTGAAGTACTCAGACAAGCGGGCGCCGAAGACGCAGACATGATCATCGCTGCTACCAACAGCGATGAGACCAACATGATCGCCTGTCAGATCGCTTATACGTTGTTCAGAACAACCAGCAGAATTGCACGTGTCAGATCGCAGGAGTATCTGAAAGAAAAACGTACGCTGTTTCAAAAGAAGCATATACCAATCGATGTTCTGATCAGTCCCGAACGGCTTGTTACTGATCATATCGAACGGATTATTCAGCACCCAGGCGCATTACAGGTGGTGGACTTTGCCGATGGCAAAGTGCGCCTGGTTGGTGTGATCGCAGAAGCGTCAGCGCCAATGACCGGCAAGCCGGTGAGGGCTATCCATGAGTTACTGCCAAACTTCGGCGTTTGTATTGCTGCAATTTTTCGCGAAAATGATCCGGTTACTGAACCGGATGCAGTCATTCAGGAAAACGATATTGTTTTTTATATCGCCGCCAAAGGCCACACTGTGTCCATCATGGAGCAGTTTCACCAACCTGATAAGCCGTCTAAACATGTGATGATCGCAGGTGGCGGTAATATAGGAATGGCTCTGGCAAAAAAGCTTGAGAAAAAGTATCGGATAAAAATTATTGAGAAGAATCCGGCTCGGGCCAGAGTGCTTGGCGAATCACTGCATAATTCGCTGGTGCTTTGTGGTGATGTGGCTGATCAGGATTTACTGCTCGAAGAGAATATCGATTCCATGGATCTCTTCTGTGCACTTACTAATGATGATGAAGCCAACATACTCTCGGCGATGGTGGCACGTAAGATGGGTGCCAGAAGTGTGATGTCATTAATCAACCGGCCAGCCTATGTGGATCTGGTAGAACGAGGCTTTATTGATGTTGCGATTTCACCTCACAATGTGACTATTGGTGCTCTGTTGCGGCACGTGCGCCGCGGGGATGTAGTTGCTGTTCACTCTTTGCGTCGCGGTACAGCTGAAGCGCTTGAGGCTATTGCTCACGGCGATCGTGATTCCTCTCTGGTGGTTGGCAGAACGATCTCGGAGCTTGATCTGGGTGAGGGTACAACGATCGGGGCTGTGGTCAGAGGCAACCAGGTTATCATTGGTCATAACGATCTTGAAATCGAGGCGGAAGATCATGTGATTGTGTTTGTTACTGATAAACAACTGATCCCGGCCGTCGAAAATCTGTTTCAGGTCGGCATTACTTATTAGCATGCTAATTACAAAATTACGATCTCCGGGAACGGTCAGCTAATGCAGGTACTGATAGTTCTTAAGATTCTTGGTCTGTTGTTATCTATCTACAGTCTGACCATGTTTATACCGGGCCTGGTAGCGCTTTACTTCCGCGATGGTTCAGAGCTTAGTTTTTTTACCGGTTTTGCTGTTACCCTGGCAATAGGTCTGTCTGCCTATTTGCCGTTACGCAAATTCCAGTCACCGATCAAGCTGACTGACGGCTATATTATTGTGGTGATGTTCTGGACGGTGCTTGGGATTTTCGGTGCCATACCGCTTTATCTCGATAAACAACTCAATCTGACCATAGCGCAAAGCGTTTTTGAATCGATGTCCGGTTTTACCACAACCGGTGCAACGGTCATTGTCGGGCTGGATTCTCTTCCGCAGGCTATTTTGCTTTACCGGCAACTGGTCCAGTGGCTTGGTGGTATGGGGATTATCGTACTTGCAGTAGCCATACTGCCGTTGTTGGGTATGGGTGGTATGCAATTGTTTAGAGCAGAAACGCCCGGTCCACAGAAAGAAAAAATCACACCGCGGGTGGCAGAGACTGCCAAAGTGCTCTGGTATATTTATTTAGGCTTGACTGTCGCTTGTATGTTGGCTTACTGGGTCGCTGGTATGTCTTTGTTTGATGCAATAGGTCATAGCTTTTCAACTGTCGCTATTGGTGGCTTCTCAACCCACGATGCGAGTATCGGGCACTTTCAAAGCAACGCGATAGAAATGGTGGCGGTGCTTTTTATGTTCATCTCCGGAGTGAACTTCGGTGTGCACTACATAGCGCTTCGTTCCACTTCACTGAAACCGTACTTTGGCAACGCAGAGTTTAAAGCGTATGTCGGTATTATGCTGTTTCTCGGCGTGGTCACTGTTGCCTATTTATACGCTACCGATACGGCTGATTTTTCCAATTCTTTTTATGGTGGTGTGTTTCAGGTTGTGTCGATTGCAACGACTACGGGCTTCACCACGGTGGAATATCACAACTGGCCGGGTTTTCTGCCGGTGCTGCTGTTGTTTGCCAGTTTTGTTGGTGGCTGCGCAGGTTCAACCGGTGGTGGCATGAAAGTCATCAGAGTGGTGTTGTTGCTGAAGCAGGGCGTCAGAGAATTGATCCGACTGGTGCACCCGCATGCAGTGCTGCCGGTCAAGGTCGGTCGTAAATCAATTCCATCCCGCGATATTGATGCGGTCTGGGGTTTTTTTGCAGCCTACGTCATCATTTTAATTATTATGTTGTTGTTACTGATGGCAACCGGGCTTGATCAGGAAACTGCATTTTCTGCAGTCGTTGCCTGTTTGAACAATCTCGGTCCCGGACTTGGCGATGTTGGCTCGAACTACAGCTCACTGAATGGACTGCAGCTGAGCATACTGTGCTTTGCGATGTTGCTTGGTCGCCTGGAGATTTTCACCTTATTGGTGCTGCTGACTCCGCACTTCTGGCGTAAGTAAAATGAGTGCGCCAGTAACCATGCCGGAAGATGCAAACAGTAATACCGAAAAAGCCAGACAGAAGTGGGATAGCATCTATGCCAGATCTGACAGATGTACTCAACCTGTGGCCTGTGAAGTCCTGCGTGAATTCGGCTATTTATTACCAGCGGGTGGTACCGCGCTTGATGTTGCCTGCGGACTTGGAGGTAATGCATTTTATCTGGCCGCACGCGGTTTTAACGTAACCGCTATTGATGTTTCTGCGGTGGCCATTGAATCGATAAACCATTGCATTGAGAGCGAGCCAATCAACAAACAATCCAGCGGTATACATGCGGTTTGTGAATCCGTGTCCAGCGATTGGCTGAGTCAGGGTAGTTATGATGTTATTGTTGTTTCCCGTTATCTTGATCGTAGTATCTGCAACGCTTTGATGAATGCGTTAAATCCGCTGGGGTTGCTTTACTATCAGACATTCACTCGTAGTAAAGTCAATGCAGAGGAAGGTCCTTCTAATCCAGACTACCTGCTTGCGACCAATGAGCTGTTGTCTTTGTTCAGTGGATTGACCGTTATTGCGTTCAGTGATCAGGGCAGGCTGGGAGCTCCTGACAAGGGTTTTCGCAACCAGTCTTATCTTGTGGCACAAAAGGCAGGCTAATGGCAACGATTGCAACGTTTGAAAAAATGCTTGAACAGGGCACTGACAGTGCACTGCTGCGCTACTCACTGGGCAATGCCTATGTTGCAGAGTCCCGCCAGAGTGAGGCGATAGATCATCTGCGCAAAGCCATTGAGCTGGATCGTCAGTACAGTGCCGCCTGGAAGCTCCTTGGACGCTGCTACATGGATACCCGGGATTACACTAATGCGGCTGCGACCTATGAAGCCGGCATCGAGGTTGCGGACAGCAATGGCGATTTGCAGGCTCGCAAGGAAATGGAAGTGTTTCTGAAGCGAGCCCGACGCAAGCTTGAACAGTAATGCAGCCTCAATGCAGCCCCCTATGCGGCCCCTCAATGCAGCTCCAATGCAGCCAGAGCATGAGTTGGATTATGGCTATAACTGAAGCTATCGCGGTTATCGGGTTTGTGGTTCAATATGCGGCCACGAGCCAACTCCCGATTGGGTTGGTCGTTTGATTGCATCACTGTTCGGTACACTAATGTGCTCGCAGTACAGTCGGTCGGTACACCCGGGCACGCAGGTTGCCCACAACGGCTTACACGCACAAACAGGCGCATCAGGCAAATGTGCCTGTAAACACGCAGGGTATCCTGCTGTCGCACAAAACTTGGAGACAACTTTATGTCTATGGCAGATAGAGACGGTGTCATTTGGCTCGATGGTGAGCTGGTTCCCTGGCGGGAGGCAACTGTTCATGTGCTGACCCACACGCTGCACTATGGTATGGGTGTGTTCGAAGGTGTGCGAGCCTACGAAACGCCGAAAGGGCCGGCTATCTTCAAGCTTGAGCAGCACACTCGGCGCTTGTTCAACTCGGCAAAAATTCTGCGGATGGAAATCCCTTACGGTTTTGATGAGTTGTGTGAAGTACAAAAGACGGTGGTCAAAGAAAACAATCTTGACTCCGCCTATCTGCGGCCAATGTGTTTCTATGGCAGTGAGGGTATGGGACTAAGGGCGGATAACCTGTCAGTTCACTGCATGATTGCCGCCTGGGAGTGGGGTGCTTATCTGGGGGCTGAAAATCTCGAGAAGGGTATTCGTATCAAGACGTCGTCTTTCACCCGTCATCACGTCAACATCGCCATGTGTAAAGCCAAGGCCAATGGTCAGTATATGAATTCAATGCTGGCTCTGCAGGAAGCCTTGCAGGACGGCTACGATGAAGCGCTGTTGCTTGACAATGAAGGCTATGTGGCAGAGGGCTCCGGTGAAAACTTTTTTATCGTTCGAGACGGGGTCATACACACCCCCGATTTAACTTCAGCACTTGACGGTATTACCCGCGCAACTGTGATGGAGCTGGCAGCAGAGATTAACGTGCCGATTATTGAAAGACGCATCACGCGCGATGAAGTCTATATTTCCGATGAAGCTTTTTTCAGTGGTACAGCGGCAGAAATTACACCGATTCGTGAAGTGGATAATCGCAGTATCGGCAACGGATCTCGCGGCCCGGTTACCGAAAAAATACAATCCATGTTTTTTGCTGCGGTGCAGGGCAAGTCCGACAAGCATGAGGGCTGGCTGACTTACGTTTAATCCGGCATCAGTATCAATCGGCCTGTGGTTTAAGGTTCTAATTCAGGTAAAATGTGCAAATGACAGAGCAAGAAAAAAATAAAGCGTTAGAACCAGTTGCGGTAAAGCGTTCGGAGCTGCCGGCCTATTGCCCAACGCAGAGCATGGGTTTGTGGAACTCGCATCCGCGAGTGTACATTCCACTTGAAGAGAAAGGCGAGGCAAGCTGTCCTTACTGCGGGACTGCATTTGTTTTAAGTGAAGACTGATCGCCAGCCTTGCTGCCTGCCATCAACAGATTGTCTTAATGTGTTCCTGTTCATAGTCGCTTAGCCATGGTCAATCATGCTGCCACAGGCAGCTAAAGTGTCACGGGTGTAAAAACAAAAAAGGACATGGCAAGCCATGTCCTTTTTTTATGGAGTTTTTGCTACAACACTTTTTGCCATTAGTTGCCCCGGTTACCTACCCGCTAACTACCATCAGGGGCAAGCGATCTGCTGATCGAATCAATATGCTTTTCTGCCAATATGCCTGCCGCCAGCCTCAGTTGCAGGCTGCTGATCACATATTGATGGCGTGCTGCCGCATAGTCTGCGAAGGCGTTAAAAGTATCCTGCAGTGATACCAGCACTTCTACCGCAGTTCTGGTCCCAGCGTCAAAGCCCGCTTGCGTGGCATCTTTTGCAACTTCCGTGGAGTTAAGTGCCTGCCCGAGTGCATTGCTCTGGCTGATGTCTGCCAGTACGGTTAAGTAGGCATCACGGGTTTCCTGCACCACTGCACGGCGAACCGTTTCAAGATTGAATGAAGCCTGGGTTGACCGTGATTTTGCCTGTCTGATCAGGGCGCTGGTGCGTCCGCCGGTGATAAACGGATATTCAAGCTGCAGCTGGATCTGTCCGGACTCGCGCTGAATCTGCTGTTGAAAAGTGATGACCTGATCAGATGATTGATTCTGGTAGCCTCCAACCAGCGCGATGGTAGGCAGGCGCCCGGCACGTTCAATCGATATATCAGCATCTGCAAGGTTCAGATCACCTTTGGCAACTAACAAACGCGGATTGTTTTTTAACGCCACTGTTATCCAGTCATCGACGGAGGCAGGCTCGGGGGCAGTCAGCTCTGCATCTTCTTTCAGACCGTCTAGTTCAGGTACTTCCTGATTGATGATGACCCTTAGCGCCTCTCGCGCCAGTGCCAGTTGATTCTCTGCAACAATCTCTCTGGCGACTGCAAGGTCAAGCTGTGCCTGTGCCTCTTTGACATCGGTAATGGCGGAAAGCCCGACATCGAACCTGCGTTCAGCCTGATCTGTCTGGCTGGCGATGGCTTCGCGCGATGACCTGGCAGCATTGAATGCTTCTCTTGCGGTGAGAATATTAAAGTAAGCCTCGGCGGTTCTAAACATCAGCGTCTGCTCAGCCTCCTGCAGCGTGGCTTCAGCCTGAGCAACCGCGGCTTCAGCTCTGTCGATAGATCGGCTTGCTGCGCGGTTGAAAAGATTTTGCGTTATCGATGCGCCGTAGGATTCAGAGCCGAACACGCCACCGCCATCGTCGTTTTCTTCGTTCTGCGCAATGTTAGCGGCAACGGCGATCTGCGGGCGCATAGCTGACTTTGCCAGTGGCAGTGCTTCTACAGCTGCTTCGAACTGCGCCCGGCTTGCCTGTATAACAGAATCCTCGGATGCTGCGATTTGATAGATTTCAGACAAATTGGCTGAGTATGAAGCTTTTGAAAGTAGCATTGCTGCTACTGCTCCCAGGGGCAGACATAGTGTGAGCGTCAGGCGCGAAATCATCTAGTTATTCTCTAAAAAACAAAAAACAGCGGAGTACGAATGCCGTCAGTACTTCGGCACTTTTTAGCTGTACCTAGAATGTAGATGGTATTTCAGGTTTTTTGCGGCTGATTTTGATTTTTTGTGCGACTGGTAATTCAGGTGCAGCATCAAACCTTTGCTGAAGCAGGCCGGTCGTTACATCTGGCCGTTGGCAAGTGGCTGCTATTGCCACCGGCCGTTGCCAGAGTTGCCAGAGCTGATTGGCGAGCAGTAGATTGAAAAACTATTGCGCCCGACATGCAGTCGTTAAATTTTCCCTCCCATTCCCATCGATAACCAAAACACTGCGTCACCAGAGTCGAGTTTGCCTACCCAGACCTTCGCTCAAAACGTTTTTTGCCGCGCTGCTAGAATACGAAACCGGTTTTTTCTTCGGCGGGTTTGTCGGCTATTAGCGAGGGGATGTGCGTATCAAGTACGCTTTGCTCGAGCCAGTCAGTTTGTCCGATACGGCGTATCGCAAAGGTTTCCATGGTGGGTTCGTTTTCATTACCGACGGTGATGATCAATCGGCCATTGATAGTGAGTCGGGTTTTCAGGCGTTCCGGTATCGTAGGCAGTGATCCGTTGACGATGATCGCGTCATAGCTGGTTTTATCCGGCAGATCTGCGATCAGATCGCCTGTAAAGAACTTGATGTTATCGATGCCGCAACCGGCAGCATTCTGTTGTGCCTGTTCATTAACTGCTGCTTCAGTGTCAATTGACTCAACATGCTTGCACATTTTTGCCGCACAGGCGGCGAGGTATCCGGTACCGCAGCCGATGATCAAAGTTCGGTCGTCGGGTTCAAGAACCGCCGCCTGCAGCAGCCTGGCCTCGATATTCGGGTTCAGTGAATAGCGACCGTTGCCAAGTGGTATGCGTGTATCGGAGTAAGCCAGGCCCTGGTGCTGTTGTGGCAAAAAGGTTTCTCTGGGTATCTCTGCCAGTGCATTAAGCACTCTTTGATCGAGCACGTCCCAAGGGCGCACCTGCTGTTCGATCATATTGGCTCTGGCGTGTTCGAAGTTCATCACTTCGTGCTCCGTAATTTGTCTGCGTTGATTTATCGCCGGTATGATAGAGATTTTCGGGCGATATGAGAACTTTATTTAGCCAGTATGTGGCCAGTATGTGGCCAGGACAAACTGATTTGCCAACCAGGCTGACTGCTGAACAATCAGTGCTTTTCTTTTGCTAACTAAATCTGCTTCATTCAGGCTGAAACTTTAACTCGGCCGTTACCGCTGCACTTTGGCTATCAGGATCTGTGCGGTAGAAGTCTGCGTAGCGAGAACGTGCCATGGCAAGGGCGTTTTTGCGATCATTTGAGGCACATAGCTATTTAAGCGGGATAAAAATGATCGATAAAAACGCACCGTCAGGGCGCGTTCGCAGGAGCAGAGGTTCTGCCGCGCAGATTCCTAGGCTTTGTTTGAGGAGCCGGAAGCAGAGGCGGGTTTGCGCCGACGATTCCGGCTGCCTGATTTTTTACCGGGTCGTTTGCGCTGGTTGTGTTCCGGCGCTTTGGTTCTCTGAATTTTTGCCGGTGGTGATGGTTTTATCAGCAGGTCGTCTGTCAGTTCGCCTGATTCAATTTCATGGCCGAGCAGTTCTTCGATTTCGGGCAGTGAGAACACATATTCTTCGCAGGCGAAAGAAATTGCTTCACCTGATGCACCGGCACGTGCGGTTCTGCCAATGCGGTGTACATAGTCTTCAGCGTTTTGTGGCAGATCAAAGTTGAACACATGAGTGATACCATCAATGTGTAAGCCACGTGCGGCAACATCGGTTGCAATCAGTGTGTTCAGATCGCCGGAAGCCAGGTCTTTAATGAGTCTTTGCCGCTTGTTCTGCCTGACATCACCGGATAACACCTCTGCTTTTGTGTCATTGCCGACAAGGTATGCCTGCACCCGTTCTGCGACTCTTTTAGTATTCACAAAGATAATGCTGCGCTCTGGCTGCATCTTTTTAATCAGGCCGAGCAGTAGTGGAATTTTCTCATCTGACGCCGGATGAAATACCATCTGATTGACTTTTTCCGCCGCAATCTGATCTGACTGTGTTTTTAGCCCGATCGGATTATTCATGTGCTCATAGGCCAGTTCCATCACCCGGTGTGACAACGTTGCCGAGAACAGGAGGTTAAGGCGTTGTTCCGGGTCGGGCATTCGACGCAGCAGGAAGCGAATATCTGAAATAAAGCCAAGATCGAACATCCTGTCAGCTTCGTCCAGCACTACCACCTGGGCTTTCTTCAGCGAAAAAACCTTCTGTTTGAAGTAATCAATGATACGCCCCGGTGTACCGATCAGTATGTCAGCGCCATCCTGAATTTTGCGTCTTTGTTTTTCGTAATCGGTGCCACCGTAGGCAAGCACAACTTTGAAGTCCATATTGGCACCGAGCTGTTCAGCATCTTTGTGGATCTGGATAGCCAGTTCACGCGTTGGCGCTAGAATCAGTGCGCGCAGTTCGGTGGGTTGTCGGTTGTCGGGTGCGGGGTTATTCAGCAGGTACTGGTAGGTGCCCAACAGGAATGCCGCGGTTTTGCCTGTGCCGGTCTGAGACTGGGCTGCGATATCGCGGCCCTCAAGCATTGGTGGCAACGCGAGTTGTTGAATTTCAGTACAGTGGTGGAATCCTGCGTCTGTCAATGCAGAATCCAGCTTCGGGTTCAACGCAAATTCGCTGAAACTGACTGACGTCAGATAATTGGATTTCATTCACGGAGCATAGCCTATTTACACAAGTAAAGCGCATAACAGGGCGTTGAGTCACTTTTGCGCTCGGCTTGAGGGCGTTGCCTTCTTTAAGAATCCTTGTTTATAAGGCATAAATCGGGGTTTTATCGCCGTGTTTTTGGTGAAACTATTGTGCTTTGGTGCTCGATCACGGCACTTTATCAACACTTTTTTTAATCCCGGTATAGCCGTTCAGTCAGCGACTTTTCACTCAAAGTTGCTTGTTTTCCCACCCATGGTCCATAGTATCATTCGGAATTCAGACGATAACAGGGGATTACTTTGCATCAGAATATTGTGGAAGTCACCGACGATAACTTCGACGAAGAGGTACTGCAGTCCGAAGTGCCGGTGCTGGTCGATTACTGGGCAGAGTGGTGTGGCCCATGCAAGATGATTGCGCCGATCCTTGACGAGATAGCCGAAGAGTATGGTGACAAGGTCAAGATCGCAAAGCTCAACATTGATAACAATCAGAATACTCCACCAAAATACGGTATTCGCGGTATTCCGACTTTAATGCTGTTTAAAAACGGCTCTGTTGAAGGCACCAAGGTGGGCGCACTTTCCAAATCACAACTCGCGTCGTTCATTGACACTAACGCGTAGAATTTACAGCGCCTGAGGCTACGATATCGACACGGCCAAGCTCGACAGGCATCTACGGAAGTAAATTATCGGTCACGTAAGTCACCCGGCAGTAATGGCACTGATCGAGTCATTGCTGCCGGGGCCACACTCCCTGCATCAGTATAAAGCGCAACCCGTTTCCGGTCCGCAATGTGCTGGTAAATTTATATTGCCTTTTTTACTTTTTATAATAAACTCCTCGGCATCGGAGGTGGTGTAGTCCCCGGCTTTGCTGGACGCACAGGCAGACCCGTGATAGGGTCTCGGCATCTCTCACCCTTATGTATACGCGCACATCTCTGCGGCGCGATAGCTTTAGATCCTTCTCTCCAACAAGCCCGGGCCGATAGGTCTCGCTTGTGATCTTTCCTACCTCTAGTTACTCACCACAAATATGAATCTTACCGATCTCAAGAAGAAGTCTGCCAGCGAGTTGGTTGAACTGGCACAAAGTGCAGGGCTCGACAACGTCGCCCGTTCACGCAAGCAGGATATTATTTTTTCGCTGCTGAAAGCGCACTCGAGGAAAGGTGAGGATATTTTCGGCGGTGGCGTACTGGAGATACTGCAGGACGGATTTGGTTTTCTGCGTTCCGCTGATAGTTCCTATCTGGCAGGGCCTGATGATATTTACGTATCGCCCAGTCAAATAAGAAGATTTAACTTAAGAACCGGTGACACAATTTCCGGCAAGATCAGGCCGCCAAAAGATGGCGAACGTTACTTTGCATTGCTGAAGGTTGATGAAATTAACTTTGGTGCACCGGAAGAAGCACGTAACAAAGTGTTGTTTGAAAATCTGACGCCATTGCACGCTACAGAACGGCTGACACTGGAACTTGGTAACGGCAGCACGGAAGACATCACCGCAAGAACAATCGATTTTGTCGCACCGATAGGTAAAGGGCAGCGTGCATTGATCGTGTCACCGCCGAAGGCGGGTAAGACAATGATCCTGCAGAACATCGCACAGAGCATTGCGCACAACGATCCGGACTGTAAGTTAATTGTACTGCTGATAGACGAACGGCCGGAAGAAGTTACAGAGATGGAGCGCATGGTTCAGGGTGAGGTAGTTTCAAGTACCTTTGATGAGCCAGCCAGTCGCCATGTGCAGGTAGCTGAAATGGTTATTGAAAAGGCCAAACGACTGGTTGAACACAAAAAAGATGTGGTGATTCTGCTTGATTCAATCACCCGCCTGGCCCGCGCTTACAACACAGTGATTCCGTCATCCGGTAAGGTACTTACCGGTGGTGTAGACGCGCATGCTTTGCATAGACCAAAAAGATTTTTTGGTGCAGCACGCAATATAGAAGAAGGTGGCAGTTTGACTATTGTGGCAACCACTCTGGTTGATACCGGCTCCAAGATGGATGAAGTTATCTATGAGGAATTTAAAGGTACCGGTAACATGGAACTGCACCTTGATCGACGCATTGCAGAAAAGCGCACTTTCCCTGCGATCAGTGTAAATCGCTCCGGTACCCGTCGCGAAGAATTAATGATTGGCCCTGAAGAATTACAGAAGATCTGGGTGCTGCGTAAATTTCTTCATCCAATGGATGAAATTGAAGCAATGGAATTTCTAATGGGTCGTCTGCAACAGACAAAAACCAATGATGAATTCTTTGATGCAATGAAGCGCTAGCCGGTTTGTTGCAAACAGCCGTTGTAATTTAGCAGTCCAGACAGTACGGCAGGTTCAGCTGTCTATCGCTCGATAGGCAATGTCTTTTCTAAAGTACATGTTGTCAAAGTGAATTTCAGTGATAGATTCATAGGCTTTACGCTGTGCTTCTTTCACCGTATTGCCGGTTGCTGTTACACATAACACCCGCCCGCCGCTGGTAACCACCTGACCGTCTTTGCCGCTGGTGCCTGCATGGAAGACTTTGGTGTCTGCTTCGCTGTTGTTTCGGTTTGAATGGTCAAGGCCGGTGATAGCATCACCGCTGTCATAGCTTTCAGGGTAGCCACCTGCTGCCAGTACGACACCCACGGCTGGTTTGTCTGACCATTGCGCTGTTACTTCGTTGAGTTTGCCGTCAATGGCGGCATTACAGAGATCTATCAGGTCTGTCTCAAGACGCATCATAATCGGTTGTGTTTCCGGGTCACCGAATCGCACGTTGAACTCGAGTACTTTCGCATCGCCGTCAGGGCTGATCATCAAGCCTGCATATAAAAAGCCACTGAACGGATTACCATCTGCAGCCATGCCTTCGATGGTTGGCTGAATGACGGTTTGCATGATCTGCCTGTTAAGCTCCGGTGTCTCTGCAACAGCGGGTGAATAGGCACCCATGCCACCTGTGTTGGGGCCTGTGTCTCCGTCATCACGGGCTTTGTGATCCTGTGAGGTGGCCATCGGCAGGCAGTTTTTTCCATCAACCATACAAATAAAACTTAATTCAACTCCACTAAGAAACTCTTCAATAACTACCTTGCTGCCAGCGTCTCCAAAACGGTTTGCTTCAAGCATATCGGTCACTGCTGATAAGGCCTGTTGTTCGGTTTCTGCGATAACAACGCCTTTGCCTGCGGCGAGACCGTCTGCTTTTATCACAACTGGAATGCTGCACTGTTTGATGTAATCGCAGGCGAGTTTCAGATTGGTGAAGACTTCATAAGCTGCTGTTGGAATGCTGTGTCGAGCGAGAAAATCTTTACAAAAGGATTTGCTGCCTTCGAGTTGCGCGGCATTTTTATCAGGGCCGAAAATTCTAAGTCCCTGCTCGGTGAAGTGATCGACAATGCCGGCAACCAATGGTACTTCCGGACCGACAATAGTCAGGTCTATCTGGTTGTTTTTTGCAAACTCTGCCAGTGATTTGATGTCGTCCGCTGGTATGTTGACATTACTTATCGCATTTTCAAGCCCGGTACCTGCATTGCCGGGCGCTACAAATATCTTCTTCGCTTTTGAAGACTGTGCTGCTTTCCATGCCAACGCATGTTCGCGTCCACCAGATCCGATAATAAGAATGTTCATTGTGGGTGATCAATTACGATGAATTTGTAAGTGTAACGCGTCGCTCTGAGAGGTGAAACATTTGCGCTGAATCGAATGATATTTTACCGGTACACTGCGTTCACCATGGTCATACGGTTGAGGAACAGTGGCAGTAGACATTCCATTTCAAAAGCACTTTGATTTTGAGTATGGCAAGGTGGATCGTTTGTCGCCTCTGGTCAGGCGAGTGATCGCCAACAATCCCGGATCATTTACGTTTACCGGTACCGGCACTTATATCATCGGTAGCGGTAAGGTTGCGTTAATCGATCCGGGGCCGGCGGATCAGAAACACATCGATGCTATTCTTGCGGCCACCAAAGATGAAGAAATTACCCACATATTTGTCACCCACACGCATACAGATCACTCACCTGGCTGTGCTTTGTTGCAGCAACATACGGCTGCAAAGACGTACGCCTACTCGAAACACGGCTCAGGTCGTGAAGTTGATGATGCGGAATTTGGTGCAGACCGGGAATTCACACCGGACGTTCTGTTGGCAGATGGTGAAGACATCCATGCTGAAGACTGGTCACTGAGTGCAATCTTTACCCCCGGTCACGCTGCAAATCATTTGAGTTTTTATCTGCAGCAGGAGCGTGCACTTTTTTGTGGTGATGCAGTGATGGGCTGGTCAACAACTATTGTCTCACCGCCTGATGGGAGCATGGTCGATTACATGAAAACTCTTGACCGCTTGCTTGCCCGTCTGCTCAATGCAGAAGATGATATTTACTATCCAACCCACGGTGCACCGATCACGTCTCCTTTGCCTTATGTGCAGGCTTTGTATCAACATCGACTGGAACGTGAGCATCAGGTGCTTGATTGTGTCAAGGTCGGGCGGCATACGCTTGAAGATATGCTGCCAGTTGTTTACAGCGAACTCGATCCTTCGATGTATCCGGCAGCGCGCCGTAGCTTGCTGGCAACGGTGGAATGTTTAATTGCAAAGCAACAGCTGACAGCCACTGGCAGTGACAACGCAAATCGAGCCTTTCATATTCCCTGAGGTAGTACCACTGCTCTGTGGTCTTATTTTTAATATCGGGTTTTTTCTGCTTATTAAAAACATGCAATCGCAAAAATGGTAAATAACAGAGTACCGGATGGGCGTTTGGTTTGACTCTCGCGAAGGGTTTTAGTCTGCGTTCGTATATTGATGTATTGTCATGACAAAATAGTCATCATCCAGCAATTAACGCAATCAGGTTTGGTGTTAAAACGGATTCTTGTATCACGCGTAGTTATACTGTGGTGTCAAAATCATCTTCCAAAGATCGAAAACTACAACTATTAATGCAGTGTAACCATAATAAGCCGGTTTAAAACGCGATCTGCAGTGAACATTTCTATTCTGGAATTGAACTTGTGACGTTAATGGGTAACACTGGCCGCTCACGCAAAGAAAAAGGGAACTGTCATGGCAAGTGATAACGCTTGGCCAGTCGTGCAGCCGCTACCCCGATTCATTGTGCAACTCGGACTCGCCTTGTCGTTTGTGGCAGGGCACTTGTTGCTTTGGAATGATCGCAGGGTTGAGAAGTCTGCAGGTAAGGTTGCCGTCGATCAGGTTGACGAGAAACCCCTGGGTGTACCAGTCTTTAAATAACGAATGGGCGCGGTCCGTTGTTGATGTCTGGCAATGGCACACACTCATTGGTAAATAGACGTTCGTAATGAATACAGAGCTGTTGTTGGCAGCTGTTCGCAGGCTTGACCCGCTACTGTTTTTTCTACCGGTTATCTGGGTCGTGTTTGTCGTTTCCCGCATCTTGCCGTTTAACCGCTATGGCCTGGTGCCGCGGCAAACTCGCGGTCTGATCGGCATCGTTTCAATGCCTTTGTTGCACGAAGACACAAGGCACCTGTTATCAAACACGGTGCCACTGGCGCTGTTGCTCACACTGCTGTTCAACACAGAAGCCGGGGCAACGACGGTTGCGGTTCTGGTGCAGGTGGTGGGCGGCGCTTTACTGTGGCTGTTTGGTCGTCGCGCCATACACATCGGCGCGAGCCTGATGGTTTTTGCCCTGACCGGATTCCATATTGCCAACGGGCTGGTTCAGTTCAAGTTGTCTACAGTCGTGATTGCTGTGGTCGTCGCTGCCTTGTACGGCACTACCTTTCTGACCAGCATTAATCCATGGAAAAAGGGCTCTTCGTGGGATGGCCATTTATGTGGGTTTATTGCCGGTGTTGGTGTGGCGGTTTTCTTTGCAAGTGACTACTATACTGCGCTGGCGTAGCCGTAGCCTGCTGTTTTCCACCCGCAGACGCGTGTCATAAAACCATTGAAACTCCCGCAATCCGAAAGCCAGGCTTTACAAGCTGATATCCCTGATTTTGAACGAATCATAGTAAACGATATCCCGCTGCTCGATGTCCGTGCCCCGATTGAATACGATCGTGGTTGTATCGGCGATGCTGTCAATGCACCACTGCTCGATGACGCACAGCGCGAAATGATTGGTATTGAATATGCCGATCATGGTCAGCAAGCTGCTATTGAGCTTGGCTTGAGACACGTAACGGATGAGGTCAAAGCTGATCGGTTGCAACAGTGGTTAGAGTTTACCAGGCAAAATCCCGAAGGTTATCTGTATTGCTACAGAGGCGGGCTGCGATCAACGATTGCGCAACAATGGCTTCAGGAAGCAGGTATTAAGTATCCAAAAATAGCGGGTGGATACAAGGCACTGCGAAACTATCTGCTGGAGCAGTTCGAACGACTTGCCACCGAGGCCAATATACTGGTGTTGGCAGCACCAACCGGCAGTGGCAAAACAAATCTGATTGTGCGTTTGCGTCAAAGTGTAGATATTGAAGGGCTGGCAAAACATCGCGGCAGCGCCTTTGGCAGTATGTTTGTGCCGCAGCCAACCCAGGTAAACTGGGAGAACCGTGTTGCCTCTGAGTGGCTCAGAGCCAGCACGCGCAGTTCCCGGCCGGTTATGTTTGAATCAGAATCACATTTGATCGGCCGTATCTACCTGCCGGTATTTCTTCAAAATGCGTTACGCGCAGCACCGATTGTGGAACTTGTTAGCCCCACTGAAGATCGAATCGCACAGATTCGTCAAGACTATATAACAACAGCAATGGGCACTTACCAACAGACAATGACACTGGAACAAAGCTATGTGCAGCTTGAGTCATTTATCAGTCATAACCTTGGCAGAATCAAGCGGCGTCTTGGTGGCGAAAGACATCAATACCTGAGTGGCCTTGTGTCGCAGGCAGTGGCCGAACTTAAGGCCGGTTCCGGTACTGAAACGATTGATAAAATTGTCAGCTCGCTATTACATGACTACTACGATCCTCTATACGCACACAAGATGATCGGTCGTGAAGATCAAGTGGTGTTTAAGGGTAGTGCGGAAGAAATACTGTCGTGGGTAGATAATCAGGCCTAAAGCAGCTAGCCGCAGCAAGCCGGATAAAGTCGAGAAGAACTATAGTGAGTGTTGAAAGAGATCTGGTGTTTATTGGTGGTGGTCATACCCATGCGCTGGTCATCAAAAAACTGGGTATGAAGCCGATTAAGGGTGTTCGAGTCACACTGATCTCGGAGCAAACGTTAACGCCATACTCGGGTATGTTGCCGGGCTTTGTAGCCGGGCACTATAGTTTTCTTGATGCGCACATTGATCTAAACCGTCTTTGCCAGTGGGCTAATGTTCGCTACATACGCGGCACTGTTACCAGCATTAATGCAGATGACAACACTATTCTGATCGACTCTGGTTTGTCGCTTACCTACGATCAGCTCAGCATAGATATCGGTTCAACACCGGATCTGTCTGTACCTGGTGCGCGTGAATATGCGGTTGGAGTAAAGCCGGTCAGTCAGTTCGGTGAAATCTGGAACTCCCTGCTACATGCCTCGGAAACTGCAACCGGTGAGTGGGGTGTGGTTGGAGCGGGTGCCGGTGGTGTCGAATTAGTGCTCGGCATGGCGCATCGGTTGAAAGCCAATACCAATTTAAAGTTTCATTTGCTCTATTCCGGTGAACGTGTACTGCCCGGTTACCCTGACAAGGTAATCTCGGTAGTAGAAAACGCGTTGGCGGAAAACAATATTTCGCTGCATCCAAATTATCGCGTTGCTGTAGTGCGTAACGATGGACTGGTCTCGACTGATCATCAGCAGGTAAAACTGGATAAGAGCATCTGGTGCACTGGCGCGGCAGCTGCTGGCTGGTTGTCTGATACCGGTCTGGAATTATCCGAACGTGGCTTTATCGCAGTCAATGAATATCTACAGAGTGTCAGTCATAGCAATGTTTTTGCAGTCGGTGATTGCTCTGATATGTTATCTGATCCTCGGCCAAAGGCAGGTGTTTATGCAGTGCGACAAGCGCCGTTTCTTGCAGATAACCTGCGTGCAGCTTTCAAACCGAATACAGCTTCGCTTAAGCCATTAAAACTACAGACAGACTTTTTATCTTTGCTGTCACTCGGTGACAGATCGGCGGTTGGTTGTCGTGGTGGACATACGCTGACTGGTAAGTGGGTCTGGAAACTCAAGGACCATATCGATCAGAAGTTCATGCGCAAGTTGAATGAACCCGGTGATATGAAAGACATGGCTGCTGAACCATCACAGGAAATGCACTGTGCCGGTTGTGGCAGCAAGTTGGGTCCTGATGTTATTCGCGGCAATCTTGACCAGCTAACAATCCATCAAAATGCAGCGGTTACACCGGCATTGGGTAAGTCAGAAGACGCCAGTCTCTGGCAGGTCAGTCACGGTAAGGTGGCAGTACAGAGTATCGATGGATTCAGATCATTCAGTAAAGACTATTGGCGCTTTGGAAAAATATGTGTCAACCATGCTTTGAGTGATTTATATGCTATGAATGCAACGCCGGTCAGTGCTCAGGTGTGGATTAATCTCGCACACGCACACCCGAGAATACACAAACGTGACCACGCTGTATTGATGGCATCAATTGTAGATGCGCTGAACGCACAACAGGTTACGCTTGCCGGCGGGCACAGCTCGGAAGGTCTTGAAACACATGTGGCTATTGTTGCCAACGGCGAAGTAGAACCTGAAAACGTAATCAACAAAAACTCGGTGAATGCAGGTGATGCACTGGTGTTGACCAAGCCATTAGGTACCGGTGTTATTCTGGCAGCGGATATGCAAGCTAAAGCACCGGCTGAGGCTACCGACGCTGCATTTGAAAGTATGTTGCAATCCAACAGAGATATTGCACTTCAACTTAAGCAATATGGAGCGACTGCGGTTACGGATGTCACCGGTTTTGGTTTGCTCGGGCACCTGCTTGAAATGTTAAGCCCGGGCGGATTATCCGCCGAGCTGGCGCTTGACAGCGTCCCTCTGCTGCCCGGTGCACAGCAACTTGCGGCGGCAGGTTTTCAGTCAACGCTTTACCCTCAACTGCAGCCTTATCTGCTGCACTGCGATGTGATGCAGGGCCTCGACAGCAACCGGGTTGATCTGCTGATTGATCCGCAAACCAGTGGTGGTTTACTGATAGCATTGCCACAACCTGTGGCTGAGCGACTCACTAACAGCATTGAACCTGCGATTATCATTGGTAAAGTGAATAAATCGCCATCCAACACAGGTACTTCAGCAGGTACTCGAATTCGTATATGCTGAGCCTATGGCCAGTTATGATCCAATCTTTCCTGATATTGTCCCTGCGGGTGACAGTGCAGCACTGGTGCGGTTTAGTCAGACACTCGACTTTAATGTTAACGCTGCCTTGCTGGAGTTTGATAATTACATTGCCAGCTCGCCAATCAATGGTGTCACTGAAGTTTCTCCGGCATTGGTGTCACTGCTTGTACGGTTTGATCCTCTGCAGGTTAGCTATAAAGAAGTAGAGACTCAGCTGCAACAGATGCTACAGCTTAAAGACTGGTTGTTAAAGCCTGTAGTAAAAGATCCCGCTCACTGGCGAATTCCTGTGTACTACGGTGGCGAAACCGGTACTGATTTAAACGAGGTTTCGCAGTTGCTGGGTGTCAGTGAAGCTGATGCAATAGAGCAGCACAGCCAGGCTCGTTTGCGCGTACTGACGCTTGGCTTTGCTCCCGGTTGCTGTTACCTGGGCATGTTGCCGGAAGCCTGGAATATTCCGCGTTTAAAAGTAATCAAACCACAGGTACCGGCAGGTTCGATTCTGGTCGCGATTGGCCAAACCGTGATGCCATCTGCTGCTATGCCAACCGGCTGGCGTTGTATCGGTCGTACGCCGTTGAATAACTTTAATGCCACCAAGCTACCGCCGGTACAGGTAAAGCATGGTGACACTGTGCAGTACTATCCGGTCTCTGCGCGTGAATTTAAAAAATTACAGGCTGCATCAGATAACGGCCTGTCTGTGATAGAGCACGTCTAGCTAATGGGTTCGCTTAGCGTAATCGAAGCCGGGCCCGGCATATCGTTACAGGATTATGGTAGGCCCGGTTATCAACGCTATGGCATCACTGAAGGTGGTGTGATGGATCGATGGGCACTGGCAGAGGTAAATACGCTGCTTGGCAATGCAGTGGATACTGCTGCACTGGAAATGATTGCCATGGGTGGCAGTTTTAAAGTTGAAGGTGATGTACTGAAGCTTGCTACCAGTGGTGCTGAAATGGATCTGCAGGTTGATGGCGCGGCTGTGCCATGGCGCAGTAGCTTTACTGTTCAACCCGGTCAGATCATCCGCTGCGGGTATGCAAAAAAATCAATATATAGTTATCTGCAAGTGGCCGCTGGTTTTGACTGCACACAGGTGATGGGATCATTTTCTACGCACAGCAGATCCGGCTTTGGTGGGTTTAATGGTCGGCTGGTAAGTGCGGGTGATGAACTGCCGGTTATGTCATGTGTGGCATCGGGTGTTGTAATCAATACGCAACCACAACGTCTGCCGATAGCGGATTATCTATCGCGCGAGACAATCCGCGTAGTCTGGGGAACACAGGCTAACGTGTTTAGTACAGAAGTCAGGCAAGCACTGTTAAACAGCAGTTTCTCGGTGTCTGCAATGCGAGACCGGATGGGTGCGAGACTCTCAACTGACGCTGGCAGCCTTGCTGCAGATACAGGCTTAAGCGGTGTCTCTGATGCGGTGTTAATCGGTGATATACAGATCGCCGGTGATGGTGTGGCAACTGTGTTGCTTGCAGATCGCCAGCCCACCGGTGGTTACCCGAGAATTGCAACGGTCATTACGGCAGATCTTGATGCAATATCTCAAATGCCAACAGGCAAGGCATTTCGTTTTGAACTCGTGACCGCGACTCAGGCAGTTGATGCTTTGCAAAATAGAAAACAGGCGCTGGACAGGTTGGATTCAAACCTCACAAGTGTTACCCGGCGGCCCGAGGACATCACTGATTTGCTAAGTTATAACCTGATAGATGGTGTTATTGCTCCTGGCGCTAACCATTAACAACTTAAGGTATCAACATGACACACTCTGTAGATCTTAACGCTGACCTTGGTGAATCGTTCGGGGCGTGGTCAATGGGCTCCGATGATGAGCTGCTTGATATTGTCACCAGTGCCAATGTTGCCTGTGGTTTTCATGCCGGTGATCCGTTGGTGATGACTGAAACCGTTAGAGCCTGCATCACTAAAGGCGTCAACATAGGTGCACACCCGGGCTTTGATGACATCACCGGTTTTGGCCGCAGACGTATGCACAACCCTGAGCCTGCGAAAACCGCATCTTCTATTATTTATCAGATCGGTGCATTACAGGCGATCGCCAAAACCGAAGGCGCACAGGTAACGCACGTTAAACTGCATGGTGCGCTGGCCAATATGGCAAGTGAAGATGATGCGCTGGCGTCACTTTGCCTTGATGCGGTGCAGCGTACTGATAGTGAACTTGCGATTGTTGCAATGGCGTCCACCAGTCTGCAATCACAGGCGGAGAAGCTCAACATGCCTTTGCTGCGCGAGGTATTTGCAGACAGAGCTTATAACGATAATGGCACGCTGGTCTCACGTGGCACGCCGGGTGCGGTCATTCACGATCCGGCGATGGCAGCGGAGCGCGTTTTAAAAATGATAGAAACTCATCGAGTGGAGTCAATCAATGGTGTGGATGTCAAACTGATACCCGATACTATCTGTGTGCACGGCGATAATCCGGAAGCAGTAAGAATGGCTGATGCTTTACGTAATAGAATTGAGAAAGCAGGTATTGCGGTGCGCGGTTACTGATTTGCGCTGTCTTTAGTTTGCCATACGAACCTGCCGGTTTAGCTCTGGCAGGTTTAGCGGAGGCAGATTTAATTCAGGCAGGTATAGTCCGGGCAGGTTTGATTCAGGTAGGTTTGATTCAGGCAGGTATAGCCGGCAGGTGACCCATGCCGGTTTTATGAAGCACGTAGTTAATGTGATCAGTAAGAAGCTTGTGCACACCCGCTTCAACATCTAAAAACTGCACCTGAGCGAAGTAATGCTTATCAGGGCAGGTTGAATTTATTCTGCTCTTCTCTTCGCCTGAAGATACGACACGACAGTTAATATGCACTGTAGTGTTAGAGGATGTCAGGTGCAGTGCAAGCGCAATGCGACTGTCCGGCTTCAGTGCTGCATGATGTACAAATCGCAGGCCGCCACAGCTCAGCTTAACCACATGAGTCGGGGTGCAATCCAATGCTGTTGATTCATCTGCATTCAGGCGCAGTGCAATAGCATCTGAAATACGCGGATGTTTTCGTCTTTCGTTAAGAGATACAACGTTCATTACTTTTATTCTTATAGTAAACCGGAACATCCGGCTCGGCGTGTTGCCGCAATTAAAATCCATTTGTGATGAGGGTATTTAACTGACAGGTTTTTACCGTGATCGGTGTCACATTGCAGCTTTTGCAAGGTGCCAGATCTGCAGTGTGTTAATGCGTTGCTTATGGGGCAGAGCGCTCCGCAGTCAGCCACCTGCCGCAGCGCGCTATACTAACGAAAATCCCGGCACCCACTCGTAAATAAGTGCAAACAGAACAGCGGCAAGCGCCAGGCGATAAACCATAAAGATCCAGAATCCAACCCGCTTTACCAGTGCCATCAGTATGGCAATCGCCACGATAGCGGCGAAGAAAGTCAGCACCGCGGCCCAGATTGCAAAGCTTGGAATGCCACCACCGACCTGAACTGCTTCAATGGCAGTCAGACTGCCTGCCGCAGCAATAGCAGGAATGCCCAGCAGGAAAGAAAACCTTGCGGCCTCAGCGCGTTCAAAACCGAGAAAGCGGGCAGCAGTCATCGTGGCGCCGGAACGACTGGTGCCAGGGATAAGAGCCAGTGATTGTGCCAGGCCGATAATCAATGCAGGTGGCAGCTTCATGTCTTCCATTTTTTTTGTGCGCTTGCCGACTACGTCGGCTATCCACAACAGAATGCCGTAGATCACTGCGGCCCATGCGACCACCTTTGCAATTGCTACCGGATCTGCACGCAGCGCATCGAGTGCACCGGTGAGTTTTAGAATCGCACCGAACACCAGCGCTGGAATGGTTGCAAGTGCAATGTACATCGCCATACGTGAGTTATCGGTGGTTTTGAACCGCACCAGATCCCATGTGCCGATCAACAGATTCAAAACATCGCGCCAGAAATAAACGATTACAGCAAACAGCGACCCGACGTGCACCATGACATCGGTAATCACACCCTGATCCGGCCAGTCAGTGACCACCGGAATCAGTGCCAGGTGCCCGGAAGATGAGACCGGCAGGAATTCAGTCAGGCCCTGAATGATGGCGATGACAATAATCTGTTCAATACTCATTTCATAACTCGTAGTTTTAAGTAAATGCTCAGGTGGCAATTTTTAACGGACATTTCAGGGTGGAATTCCCATGTACCGGCCTGGCGTCGCTCATCAGATTTGACAGGCGAGTTGATTTGGCGCGTGGTGCCCACGTGGGTGCTAAAACACTCACGCAGCATTGAACGTGCCTTGTTAACCAGTTTGGTAAATCGATGTTCCTGATGGGTAGAATACAACCGCCAGCGTCAGCAGATTGACGGTTCGAAATCTTCGGCTCGGTTGAATTTGTTTGCAGGCTCGTTGGTTGTTTATTGAGTTTGTTTGCCGGCCTTGCGGGCCAGTATGCAAACACACTGCTTGCGAGCAGAACAGATGCACTCATTTAACCCTGTGCTTGCTCTGTATTGCGCCGCTGAAGTTTACTTTTACAACGGCCTGACATCAGGTAACTTATCGTAACAAATATTGTGGCACCACATATGAACTTCTTCCCGGCGCTTTTTGCTACTCCACTCAAACTGTTTCTCGGCTCTGGTGTTAGAGCATGACTACGCGTGTTGCTGTAGTCGGAGCTGGTCTTGTGGGTGTTCGTCACATTGAGGCGATTAAACACACCAACAACGTCACACTGAGTGCCATCGTAGACAGCAGCGACGTTGCCCGGCAGATTGCCGTGAATGAGCAGGTGGCTTTTTACCCGTCGCTGCAAGAGCTATTTAGCAAAGATAAACCGGATGGCGTTTTGTTGTCGACACCGACGACCCTGCATCTACAGCAGGGGCTGGAGTGCATCGCAGCAGCTTGTCCGGTATTGATTGAAAAGCCGATAACAGTGACTGCTGAAGATGCGCGTGTGCTTGTTGTTGCGGCTGAAGAAAATTCGGTACCAGTGCTGGTCGGTCATCATCGACGGCACAACCCGTTAATACAAAAAGCAAAAGCGCTACTCGATGAGGGAGCCATCGGAACGATTCGCAGCGCGCAGGGGATTTGCTGGCTATACAAACCCGATGATTACTTTGAAGTGGCACCGTGGCGCAAGCGCAAAGGTGCCGGACCGATATCCGTGAATCTGGTACACGACATTGACCTGATGCGTTATCTGATGGGTGATGTCGTACAGGTACAGGCCACTGCAACGCAAAGTATGCGCGGCTTCGAAAATGAAGATGTCGCAGCCGCGGTGCTGCGTTTTAAAAGTGGTGCGATCGCAACTATTACTGTGTCTGATGCGGTGGTCTCACCGTGGAGCTGGGAGCTTACAGCGGGAGAAAATCCAGCCTATCCGAAAACGGCACAAAGCTGTCTTTTAATTGGTGGTAGTGACGGCTCGCTATCAATACCGGACCTTCAGGTCTGGACACATGCAGAGCCAAAGAGTTGGTGGAGTCCAATTGCAGCACAGTCATTCCCGCATGAGTTGTCAGATCCGCTTGTCAATCAGCTAAACCACTTTGCCAGTGTGATTAAAGGTCATGAAACACCACTGGTATCAGGGTTAGAGGGCATGAAGTCACTGCAGGTCGTCGAATCTATACAGAGCGCTGCTGCTAAGTCAGTGAGCTTGTAATGTATACGTTTCAAGCAATAGTCAAAGGGTGTTGTAATGCAGATAGGTCATGAGTTGACGCTTAAAGAAGAACATCCTGTTTTCAATGCTCACAATAGGTGTGGACTGTGTCTGTGCTCTGATCACACTTGAAGCAGCACTCAGGATTACCGGGCTCGGCGCCACTCAGGGGCTGCACTCGGTTGATGAAAGAAACTTCCATTGAATCCATGGAATCTGGACCTCGGGGCAGGACTGAGTCTACTATGAAATCCCCGCTCTGCCGTATCACATCCAGATAAACTCAATCGGGTACAGAGGGAAAGATTTCAGCGTTGAACAACAGCACGATAAGTATCGTATCCTGATGGTGGGAGGTTCCTACACATTCGGTAATTACGTTGATAACGATGAATTCTGCCAGCTTAGACCGAGGCGCACTTTAGCAACGCGTGTAATGGTGAAAATGTCACTGTTATAAACGCAGGCAACTGAGGTGTGTACAACTCCCTGCAACACACCTCACATTATTTTTCAGTGGCAAGCGGATAAAGCAGAGTGGTGATACCGTGCTGAATAAGTGGCTAAGACTGTGCGGGAATTTACAAAGTAAGCTCGAAATACAACAAACGACGTTTAAGTGAGCCTCGATATTTGTACTTCAGGTCTTCTCTCGTAAGTAGCGCTTTGATACGAAAAGCTATATTCGTATTTGTATAAAATCAACGTGAGTGCCATTCAACGCAGAAATTTTGTGAATCAATTTTATAAAAACCGTATAGATACGTGGGCGGTGATACGCACTGGTATGACTACGCTACAAGCCTGAATGTTAACTATGTGCAGCTTCAGACACAGATGGGCCCAAGTCAGACTTGCACGGCGAATTGTGGCTCGTCGCTTGCGGTTGTGTGGGTTCGAGACGCACAGAGTTGGCACATCATGCAAAGTCAGAATTGTAGTTGGTTTCGCAGGCTTTATGATGCAAACCCGAAGGTATTACGGAGAATCAGCAGCCAACTGATCCTTGCAACTTTGCTGCTAACGGTCTCGCCGTTTGTATCTGCAAACTCACTCAGCTTCGGGTTATTCAACCAGGGCATCTATTCGGGAACACCGCCCTTTAATACCACCGGTAACTGCTCAGATCCGGGGGATGATTGTTCTGATACTGATCTACGTGTCCGCAGTGCGGATATATTTAGCTTCTCCTGGTCTATTTCTGCGTCGGGAATAGTGCCGGGTGATCCCGATCTTGAAGCCGTGATTCTTGAACAGACTATCTATCCCGGCCTTAACGCTGAAATCATCTTTAATGAAATCCCAACAGTTTGCCTGGCACCACCTGTAGGGCCGGGTGGAACCAACCCGCTTTCATCAATTACTGACAACGGTGATGGATCGCATACCCTGCTCTGTAACCTCGGCACAATGGGCAATGGCGATCAGAAGTCGTTTACCGTTCCGGTTCGACCGTTATCAACCTCGTTTGATGGTTCCACATTTTCAAGCACTCAGGTTGTTTATGCACTTGATGCAAGCGGCAACAAAGTTGTTGCAGATGTTCCGTATGTGGACAATAACAACTACTCGATATCAGCAGCACCTGCGTGGGATCTGTCTAGTGCTCCGGCAACATTAAGAATTGGAATGAGAAATATACCATAACATCTTCAAAATACAGGTCATTGCCATGGAGATCCAATGATGCCTGTGAAGAAATACGTGGTTCGACTTTCTGAAAAAGAACGCTCTAGTCTG
>CALLLW010000015.1 GCA_938007995.1 uncultured Granulosicoccaceae bacterium
ACGTCATCCCGCTTGATCCTTGATTCCACAGCGAATTTTTTCTCTTGCAAATATCAGTAAGTATTCGCCGCGAGAAGAAAATACCCTGTGAAACCAATGCTCTGCGCGCTATGCTCGCCATTTCACGAATAAACCGGGCTAAAGCATGTCATTTGACTGAGCCCGATCATTCCAAATTCTAATCAGCCAATCCAGAGGTTACTGACAGTCGCTGCCATGGGTGCAACCGCAGCAGTCTGTCTGGTGCTGCTTGTGCTGCAACCGTTTCCGATATTGCACGATTACCCTGAGTGGATGTATCAGGGGCATATTGTCTGGTCACTATGGTCTGATCTGCCAGTCTTTGCAGACCACTATGAACTGGTACCTGTTCCTGTGCCGAATGCGATCAGTCAGGCAGGCATTGCATTGTTGAATATGTTCGTCTCACCGGTTGCTGCGGGCAGAATCTGGCTCGGGCTTTATTTTCTGCTGGCGACTGTGGTTTTGCTTCTGGCTGGCAGGCGCCACACCTACCCGGGTTCGATGCAAATCATCTTGTTGTTTACTATCGTGCTGGGGCCGGGCTTTTTTAACGGCTATATCAACTTTCAATTTGGTGTGCTGTTACTTGCATTATTTGTGGTCACAGAATCCGTCCGGAGTGTCTGGCGAATTCTCGTTTTTTCGTTGTTGATTTATTTCTCCCATGCCACTGTCTTTCTGGCGTTTACACTATACGTTGTGGGTTCCGGATTTTTATCATCGCGTCGGTTTGCTGTATTACCGGCTCTGATGCCAGCTCAACTGTTGTTGGTGTGGTATGCAATTGTACGAATCAACGATGAAGGTATCTTTAACACCGGCCTCGGATCAGGCAAAGAGTGGTTGCAGTACAAACTCTATACAGTGGCCAAGCAGGGACCATTTCATAACTTTATACAAGCGGATGGCCAGAGCTTGCTGGCTGATCTACATGGCGTGTACCTGACCGGTTTTTTGATCAACTTTATCACTGCACTGTTGATTGGCAGCTGGTTCCTTTTTATTGGCTGGCAGCTACTGCAAAAAAGTAAAACCGGAACCTTGCAACATGGCATACCGGCTACTGTGCTGATCACAGTAAGTGTATTGCTGGCACTGTGGCTCATTGCCGGACGAAACACCTTTGGCGTGGTCAATCTGGGTGAGCGGCTCTTGATTGTAGCAGTCATGTTACTCCTGCTGACTGCACCAATGCCACGGTGGCTGGCAGCCAGCTGGGCAACGCTTTGTTTGCTGACAGGTGCTACAACAGTGCTGGCTCTGGTGGTTTTAAGCAACACACAACAGGGCTACGCCGTCGCACGTAGTGCAGATTCAACCAGGCTGCAAAGTTTTGTGAATGATATTTACGCCAACAGCCGTCACAAGTATTTTAATCATCGTTTAACTATTTACTACAACCTTGGTCAGTACCTGCTTGAACCTGAAAGCTACAAAAAACCGCCACCAATTGATCATGAGAGCAGTATCGTGCGGAGGCTTTCCGCTGAATAACAACCAGGTTAACAACGTCAACGGTAAGTATGATGGATGATCAAAAGGAAAAAATAATTGAGCAACTCAGAAGCCGCCATCGCCAGCAGCGTCGCGAGCTGGATGAGCAAGTCTTGCACGATAACGCGCATAAGTTAAGTGATGCTGTAACTACCTTGCCAGAGTATCAAACGGCAATCCATATAGCAGCGTATTTTGCGATCCTTGGTGAGATCAGTGTTGAAGCGATTATTCACAAAGCCTGCGAAGCTGGCAAAACATGCTATCTGCCGATTCTAGATGGTCAATCCATGGCATTCGCGCCATGGCAACCGGGTGCACCACTGGTAAAGAAAAAGTTCGGATTGCTTGAGCCAGATTGCAGCAAGTGTGACTGGATAGATCCGTCAGAACTTGATCTGGTGCTAACGCCGCTGGTGGTATTTGACCATGCCTGCAATCGAATAGGTCAGGGTGGAGGCTTTTATGATCGCACTTTTGAGTTTACTCGTACTACTGAAAAACCCGTGTTAATCGGAGTAGCTCATGACAATCAGCGTGAGCCAGCCTTGTCGCCACAGCCGTGGGATATTTCGCTGCACAAGATCGTTACCGAGAAAGCTATATACTCTAACTAATACGTAGTTGGCTGTTGTGAGCGGCATTTTGTCATGTACAGTGCCAACGCGTACACTGTGGCGGTGCACAATGCTGGATATCAGGCGAAGCTTTAACTACTCATGGCCGAAGATAAGATGATAGTAATATGAAAACTGTGTTTGTGATTTTTTTCTGCGTTCTTTTTTTAACTGGGTGTAGCGGTGGTGATAATGGTTCAGAGCCGGAATGTGGCGCAAACTCATCCTGTCCTCCTCCACGTTTGAGTCCGGCAGTGAGTATTGTTGGCTTGTGGGATCGAAGTGGTGTGCGTGATGAGTTACAGGAAATTCTATTTACTTTCATCGGTGCAGACGGTGAATACTCTGTGTATGATTTCGAGCAAGATGATTTTGGATCAGGTGAGAATTGTCACACTCGTGATACCGGAACAATTTATCGAATTACGGAATCCAGTAATTACACACTTGAATTTCGTACATCTGAGAGTGATGCTTTAGGGATATCGATGTCCTCTGGTTCCATATTTCGTGAGGGTGAAAATCTTAACGTAAGATTTCCAGAGAGGGGTATCGAAGAAATATGGACACCAGTAACTGAACTGACAACGACTGACTTAATCCTGTGTGAGTAGCTAACCAGGTGTGTCGTAGTTCAACAAATCAACTCAGTCGGGCAATTCGATGTAGAAATTGCCATGCTAGCAAGCTCACACTGGTTAGCAATTTAGCCGCTGATGTCGAGTGCAAGAACGCTTTTGCTTCACATTCAGTGCCTGCAGGCAACAGCGCATGCTGCGCCTGCAGTGAGCATTACTGATGATTATTACTGAGAATGTCAGCCGTTAGTCTTCCCAGCCGTAGTGATGCAGAAGTTCTTCGTCTTTCTTGATTGTTTTAAGCGTAATGACCTCGGTGTCGGTCAGTTCGCAGTTGGGCTCGTAGCCGTGGTTGATAAAGCGGAAATCATTGGTGACTCGAAAGCCCTGTTTGTCAGTGATCCACAGCACGTAGGTGCCGTCTTTTTTGGTTGGTCTGCCTAGTAACGGGCCAAGTACAGTGTTCTTTTTGATTTTTTTTGCTGCGAACATGCCCTTGCCGTGGACTTTACTGTCTTTCACATAAACAAGATCAGTAGGTACGCCATCTACAATGGTGCTTTTCTTATCTTTCTTGCTGGTCTTTTTTTTACTTGATTTTTTTGCCATGTAAGTTTCCCGGTGATGTTTGTGATCAGAGTTGAATGATGAGTAAATATATTAAAATGAAGGCGTTAGACCAGTCGTGCGGCTAACTGAGCATTCAGCCACCAGTGTAGGATATCTGCATACCGTCGTACGCTGCGCTAACGTTATCTGGCAGGCTGGCTGAGATAGTTGCGTAGTCTATGTCTACATGCATGTTTGTCAGTAATGCGCGTGCGGGCTTGAGCTTGTTGATGAAATCCAGAGACTCATCAACGTTCATGTGTGTAGGGTGTGTGGTGTAACGGAGTGCATCAAGGATCAACGTGTCGATGCTATCAAGCGCTGCAAGGCTTGCAGGCTCTGTAACCGTTTTTACGTCTGGCAGATAGACGAGATCATCAAATCGAAAGCCAAGTGCCACGATATCACCATGATTTACCTCGAATGGTAAAGCGGTGATTGTGCCACCGTCGCCATTTATTATGATTGGTTCGTTGGCGGTAATCCGATGTTCCTGACAGATTGCCGGGTAACTGCTGCCTTCGGCCTGAGAGAAGCAATATCCAAAGGCGCGCATGACATACTGCGATGTAGATTCATCGATATAGACGTTTACTTTTTCTTTATGTTCGATTGCCAGCTGTCTTAAGTCATCAAGACCGAAAATATGATCTGCGTGTTCATGCGTCAGCAGAACAGCATCGAGATACGTGACCTGAGCACTGAGCAACTGCTCACGCATATCGGGGCCGGTATCAATCAGTACTGACGTTTTGCCGTTGTCGCTTTGCTTTTCAACAAGCATTGCACAACGCCGCCTGCGGTTTTTCGGATTATCCGGATCACACGCACCCCAGTTGTTTCCTATGCGGGGTACGCCACCGGAAGATCCGGTGCCGAGTAACGTGAAGACGGTTGTGCTTTCCATTGTTTGATTATAACTGACCCGTGTTCTGTGGGGGGTAAAACTTACCCGGTAAAAGCTACCGGTTTTGATATTTATTGGTTAGCCCCTAATGTAAGCGGCGTGGGGAGAGATCCCCTGGTTAATCAAACAATGCGCCGTCACCGGTGCTTCAACACTGGAGTCTTTAAAAGTGAATCTACACTATTTTTTTAAGCCTGTTGCGACAGGCTCACTGACAAAACGGGTCAGATTTTTACCTGTATATCTGTTGATGAGTGTTGCTATCGTGATATCGACAGTCACACCGGCTACTGTGATGGCACAGGGACTGCCGGACTATGAAAAGCTGGTAAGAGAGCAGGGCAGTGCGGTGGTCAAGATATCAGTCACCGGGCGAGTACAACAGTCTGCTCAACCACATTTTGACAGCCAGCAGTTCCCGGAGCCGTTGCGCCGTTATTTTGAAAATTTGCCGCAACAGCCGGAAGGTCGCCCCACGGCCGGTTTTGGATCGGGTTTTGTCATCTCTGAAGACGGCTTGATAGTGACTAACGCTCATGTGGTAGATAATGCGTCAGAAATTTCTGTAGCACTGCCAGACCGGCGCGAGTTTTTGGCGACTTTGGTTGGTAGTGATGAGCGCAGTGATATTGCCTTGTTGAAGATTGAAGCGCGTGGCCTGCCGACGTTAAGCCTCGGTGATTCTGACAATCTCAATGTGGGCCAGTGGGTGTTGGCTATCGGTTCACCGTTCGGCTTTGAGTACACCGCTACCCAGGGCATTATTTCAGCGGTATCACGCAGCCTGCCGTCTGAAAACTATGTATCGTTTATTCAGACAGATGCAGCAGTAAACCCTGGTAATTCAGGTGGTCCGCTGTTTAATACCGATGGAGAAGTGATTGGAGTGAACTCCCAGATATTCTCACGTTCGGGTGGCTACCAGGGTCTTTCCTTTGCGATTCCGGTCAATGTGGTCAAGTCTGTTGTGGCACAGCTTAAGGATAATGGCTATGTCAGCCGTGGTTGGCTGGGAGTACTGATACAGAATGTCGATCGTGATCTGGCAGAATCGTTCGGTCTGGATCGGCCGACTGGTGCGCTGGTTTCAAAAGTGACGGCACAGAGCCCGGCTGCGAATGCGGGTGTTAACACTGGCGATATCATCCTGTCTTTTAACGGTGTTGAGATAGAGCGATCGTCAAACCTGCCTCCATTGGTTGGGCTGATACCGGTTGGAGATCAAGCTGAAATGGAAGTCCTGCGTAACGGCGAACGTATCATCTTACCGGTCACCATCGCAGAACTCGACGATGGTGAACCACGACTGGTGCAAACCCGCAGCAATGACAAGCAGGATGATCCGAAGCTGGGATTGGTCGTGTCAGAGGTAACAGATGCGCAGAAAAATGAACTGGGTATCGACAATGGTGTCCTTGTTGAGCAAGTGGATCCTGCGGGACCTGCCGCAGCGGCGGGAGTGCGTCAGGGTGACGTGGTAGTTTCGCTCAACCAGACGCTTGTCACTTCGGCACAGCAACTCGCAGAACTCGTTAGTGATGCACCGCAAGGTAGGCCACTGCCCTTGCTTATTCAGCGAGGTGACTCACCACTTTACTCAGCGTTGACGCTGTAGCTCTACTGGCTCAGTCAGCCAGCATTCAGCTTTGTTAACCAATTGCAAAGATGAGAGACGGGGGTTAATTACTGCCCCCGTTGCTACTTGATAAACGGGCGACAGGCTACAAATTTTGACCATGTTATATAAGAGCGCAGGTCTGGTATGCGACAAGCCACCGGGGGTGGTTATCCCGTGAAAAAGCCTATTGCACCTATCACCGTTAACCATGGAGTCAATCCCGGCTGGGGTGTCCATGAAGAACGACCGGCCATCCCTGCCTTTGGTGGTGCTGCAGAGATTGGACGGCTGGCGATCATGTTTACGCTTTGGTCGCGAGTCGAATCGTTTTTATACGATGAGGTCGGTATTGAACGACTGATCTCGGAGAAGGAAGAAAAAAAGCAGCGCACTATTTTGCTGGAATCAGAAACCTATCTGATTGCATTGCTTTGCCTGCTAAATAACGATCACTACAGCGCCAGTGGACTTGTAGACGCTATGGTTGGTGTTGATGCCAGTGCTGATCAACGTGGCAACGCCCGAAAACGTATCCTCAACAGGACGCTACCGGTCGTCGGAGATCGTTACGGTCTTATCGACTACAGCGAGCGGCATATGGGTAACTCGATGGAATACAGTATTTGTCGCAGTCAGCGTTTGGTTGAATTTGCCGAGCAGCATCTGATACCCGCTATCGGTTCAATCTTTGATATTAATGCTAAAGCTAATACTCAGGCCTCACAGACTGAACCCACCCGCAGTACGGTCGGTAGCAGGAGTGCGTCTAACATCAGTGTCCGCAGCCGCAAATCGAATGCAGACAAATCAGCGAGGCCAGCTGCCGCGAAAAGTCGTGGTGCAGTGCAAAAAGTAACATCGGGTAAAACAAGATCGACTACCCGTGGAGCAAAAAAATGAAGTTATTACAATCCACGATATTCTTATTGGCATCCCTGGTGTTTAGTGCAACGTCGGCTGCAGCAGATAGTGTTGTCTCTGCCGACGATTATGCGCAATACCCGCAACAGGTTTTTTATCGGTATGCAGATGTAGCGTATGATGGTTATCGCTATGGTTCGCGTGTTGCCGTATCCGGCACGTATGACAGCAAGGGTCTATTTATAAAAGTGCTGCGTCGTCAAGCGGGTCATGAATTTGATCGCATTGATCGTAACAAAATTATAGTGTTTAACCGCTATGCCACTTACTGGTTCCAGCCTGCTGACGGGGCAGCCAGATACAGTATAACGGTGCCATTTAATTTGACCATTGCATCATGGGATGTAACAGCGTTGGAAAAAGAGCTGGAGCGGCTGGGTGTGAAAGTAAAACCGAAGCCGGGCACAAAGCCGTCGCCAAAGCCCGGGGTTGTAATTTCTGGCTGATTGTCGAGCTTCTGTTCAGTTAGCGGGCTGGAACACAATCTATCAAATGGCAGGTAATGATTTGTGACTCGCAACTGCCTGACATAGCCGCTACAATTTCGGCCCCGGCCACCGCGCAGCAGTGATCATCCGCCGTCTGCATACACGTGGCTCACTCCGCTAATTGACCGCCCGGAATTTCAATGTTTAGTGCGCACCGGATTGCATTCGCAACGGCTCTGTGTTTTTTACTTCTAACACCTTTATTCGCTGATGACTGTGCTGTCGGAGAAGTCTGTCTGGAAGCTGTGGAATCAGATCAGACAAATCTTGAGAATGACAAAAGTGCCGTAGAGAGTCTGTCACAAGCGCCCGCCGATGTTGCACGGCTTGATGAAGTCACCACTGAAACCTTCACCGCAGAGCAGCGGGCGCTGGTCGATCAGATCACCCGCAATCTGAAACGTCGCCGTCTGACCAGACCTGCCGGCGACAATGCCCTTGTGCAGATACAGCAACTGCAGGCAATTCATCCGTTGCACGATTACTCGGTTAATGGCCATCGATACCTGTCGCGCATATTTATGGTGCTTGGCAGGAGCGCACTGCGCAATGGTGATCCTGTGCTGGCGGAGCAGCGCTTGCAGAACGCAGTACGATTTGATCCACGGGTGGCACGACAACAGGAGCTCAAGGCGGGTATTGCAAAGGCGAGATCGAGTACTGATACAGCCAGTACTGATGTGGCAGCAGCTGAAAGCGTAGCTTCTGATCCGGTGTCAGAACAGCGATCGCTAGAGGTGGCAGAGCCGACTGTCGATCAAACAGGCAATTCAGAAACGGTCATCCCTGCGATAAAAGTAACCACTGAAACTTTCAACAGTGAACAGGCAGAGCTGGTCGACGGCATTACCCGCAACCTGAAACAACGCAGTCTGACCGAGCCAGCAGGAGACAACGCACTCGAAAAAATCCAGCTGTTAAAAGAACTTCATCCGGCCCATGACTATTCAGTTAACGGGACAAAGTACATAGCCAGAATATCGATCCGACTGGCAAGAAGGGCATTGCAACAGGGTGATCTCGAGCTCGCCAGTCGGCATATGCTCAAGGCAATTCGGTTTGATCCAAACGTCGAACAGCAGGATGAGCTGAAAAGCGCTATCGCCTCTGCCGCCAGACAACGAGAGACCCAACGGGAGATCCAACGAGAGACCCAACGTGACCAACGTGAGACTGAACGTGAGACCGAAAGAGGCTCGCAGCAGCAAGCGTCGAGGCTGGCCGATGATAGCGCACCGGTCACCAGCTACCTTGATAGTAATCGCACAGAGCCGCAGCCACAGACAGAAGCGATTGAGTTTGTCGCACCGGTTATGGTGGCGATACCTGCCGGCAGTTTTTTAATGGGTAGTGATCAAGGTGCGGCTGATGAAACTCCGGTACATAGTGTGGCACTGGAAGCTTTTAGTATGTCCAAACATGAAATCACCATGCAGCAATACCGGGTTTTCGCTCTGGCAACCGGCAGACCAGCGCCTCAGTACCTGGCGGAGCATGGCAACCTGCCGGTTACAAACGTTAGCTGGCATGATGCCGTGGCTTACACACAGTGGCTCAGCAAAAGAACGCAACGGCAGTTCCGCCTGCCGACAGAGTCAGAGTGGGAGTACGCTGCACGGGCAGGCACTACAGACGCCTATTTTACCGGAGAAACGTTGATAAACGCCGGCAACTGTGTTGGTTGTGGTGGTCAGTGGGATGGCAAGTCAGTCGCTCCGGTGGGCAGCTTCACACCGAATGACTTTGGCCTGTTTGACACACATGGCAACGTTTGGGAGTGGGTGCAGGACTGCTGGACCAGCAACTACAAAAATCGCGATAACAGTCCGGCGGCAGTCGAGCTACCCGGTTGTGACCGCCGCGTACTGCGTGGTGGCTCATGGTACAACAGTGCTGATTTTGCCCGTGTCAGCTTTCGCGGCAACGAGATGGACTTCTTCCGTGACCGTGGTGTCGGTTTCCGGGTTGTGTACGAAGGACTGTAGCCGCGCTATCCTGTGTTACCGATTAAAGTCGCGTTTAGAACGTCAGGTTCAGCGTGCGGCAGTTAAAGAATGCACTGGCTACTATTTGCTTGATGTGCTTTTTTCCATCAACCAGAGTGAAACCGCACCTATGGCAATCAATCCGATAGCCATCCAGGTGCTTGAGCTGGTCATTGACGGCAGGAACCACTCGTAACCGGTTACCACTTCTTTCGGTGGCTTGCCTTCGCGCTGTATGGTATTCACCAGCGTGTTTTTCCATGGCCAGATAATCGCCAGTGAGCCGAGAATAAAACCGCTCATCAGGGCGATGGTCTGATCGTGAAATCTCTTGAATACCCATGCCAGAATGTGTGAAAACGCAATCAGCCCGAAGCCACAGCCAAGCGCCAGCGGTATTAAAATCGACAGATCAAAGTTACCGATCGCACCAAGAATCAATGCGTAGTTGCCCATAATAATTAAAACAAAGGAGCCGGATAAGCCCGGTAGTATCATGCTGCACATAGCAACAATGCCGCAGGCAAAAACGTACAGGAATGAGCTGTTTTCTGTGGCCGGCGCCAGTAACGCAATGCCGATCGCAATCGCGGTGCCGATAGCAAGAGCGATGTATGCGCTAATGCCCCAGGTTCTGACGGTTCGTGCAACCAGAAACACAGAGATTAATATCAGGCCAAAGAAAAATGCCATGGTCAGCACCTCGTGTTTTTCCAGCAGGTACTCGAGTAATCTGGCAAGGCTTACAATGCTGACACCGATACCAAGGAACAGTGCAGCCAGGAAAGTACCGTCAATGCTGGTCCAGAATGCACGCCACTGACGACTCAGCAGCAACTTGATTGCCGCAAGATCAATCGACTTGATTGCATTGATCAGTCTTTCGTAAATGCCTGTGATCAGCGCGATGGTGCCGCCAGACACACCCGGGATGACATTGGCAGCCCCCATGGCCAGACCTTTCAGGAATACGGATAGTGATTGCGAGAGCATATTTGCGGCTTCTGAGGAGTGGGATAGGTGTTTTGGTGGTGGCGAGCAGGATTATAGTGCACACGGCATGGACAACAACTGCCAGTGCAGAAGATATTCATTCTTTTTAAAGTTGTTTTCTGGCGTTAACATCGTCAAACGACGCCAGTGTGCCCGGGTTACGGTTATTCGTGTGTCGCAGCTTCAACCGGTGGCGATGCTCTTGGCTTTGTTGCGATGCTCGCCCCTGTGACCAGGCTCCAGCGTGAGCGCTGTTGTCTGATGGGTTCAAGGCGAGTGTTATTGGTTTGATCTCTGTTGCGCTGATTAGTTACGAACGAGCGACTCGCTAAAAGCCCTGGTTGTTTTACCGCTTAAGTTTTCTGTGCGGGGTGATTGAATGCGGTAGCATGAAGTGCAATCAATTTATCATTGGATTCCTGTACACGTGAGATTGTTTTGGCTCTGGCATTTGCAATGTCGGTACTGACCGCAATGACGGTGGTAGTGGCGATGGTGCAGACATGGCATTAAGAAATATCATAAAGAATGGCGGCGTTCCCGTTGGCATGTTGTTTATGGTGGGCTCCGGTCTGTGTTTTGTCTGCGTTGCAGCTTTGGTGCGCTGGGTCGGTACCAGTCTGTCTGCACCGCAGGCTGCATTTATCCGGTACCTGTTCGGCACGTTGATGTTAGCGCCGGTTTTTCTGCGTTTGTTTCGCAAAGAGGCACAGGTCAATGCACTGCGGTTAATTGTTATTCGAGGTGTGGTTCATTCGTTTGCAGTCATTCTGTGGTTTTTTGCAATGGCGAGAATCCCAATGGCAGAAGTCACCGCCATCGGTTACCTGACGCCAATTGTCGTCACTGTAGCGGCTGCGGTTTTTCTGGGCGAGCGGTTACAGGCACGCAGGCTGATTGCAGTATTAATAGGTTTTCTCGGAGTGCTGATTATCGTAAGGCCGGGGTTTCAGACCCTGTCTATCGGTCAGTTGGCGTTGCTTGGAACCACGCCGTTGTTTGCGACCTCTTTTGTATTAACAAAAAAGGTAACTACTCACCCCTAAACTGAGGTGGCTCGTCCTGCTAATGCGATTTGGATGGCCAAGAGCGAGTTGTAGCCTTTCCTTTCCATCGTTTGCAGGTAGCTCGTTATCCGACAATACGCCTCAGCACATTGCCGCTTGCGG
>CALLLW010000016.1 GCA_938007995.1 uncultured Granulosicoccaceae bacterium
GAATATATGTCTTTGCGAATAACCCGGTTTCTTATCTGCAGCGTTTTGTTTTTTGCCAGTCCGGTGTTGCTTGCCGATCATTCACAGGTTGAAGATCGCTACAGCGGCAAAAGAAAGATTTTTCAGGAACTTGTCGACCAGATTGAGGCGGGTCAGACCGACAGCGCGCTTGCAAGACGCGATCAACTCCAAGGCTATCCGTTGCTTGAGTATTTTGATTACCTGGTTTTGCGACAGCAGATCAAGGGCTCGTCAGAACCTGCATCATTGCTGGATCGTGTTTCAGGTATTAACGAAGACTCACGACTGCAGCGGCGCTTACTGGGGGCAATGAAAAACAGAAGCGTGACTCTCGGTCGATGGCAGGACTATAACCTTGTACAGGCGCATGATAATGCCCCTGTGCATCCGTGTGACGATTTGCTGTCAGGCTACAACAACGGTAAAGCAAAGCAGTTTGTCGAGACAACTCGTGATTTGTGGGCTGATGTCGATCGTCACACAGCTAACTGCGACAAAGCTTTTGCGCAACTCCTGGGTGCTGTGTCCGATGTACCAACTGCGGCGCTGTGGCATCGCACCGTGGCGTTAATCAAGCGCGGCGATCTTGATACCGTCACTGACTTACTAAAGTATTTCAACAGCCACGATAGAAAGCTCGTGCAGTCGTGGATTAAAGGATACAAGAATCCCGCTGACGCGCTGCGAAGCCAGTCGAGCCGCGGTGCTACTGTTCACCACAAAGCTATTGCAGAAATGCTGTTAAACCGTTGGGCACGAAATGATCTTCCAGCAGCGATTGAGTTCTGGCGCGATAATGCAAAACACTTCGGCTTTAGTGAAGCAGATACAAGGGATAAGATTGCCAGCTACTCTGTGCTTGCGGTTAAACGTGGCATCCCGCAGGCTGCGGCACTGCTAAACAGCGCAAGCGCAACTCGCGATGTCAGGTACTGGCGGGTTCGTATAGCATTGCAGAATAGTGACTGGCAGCATTGTATTGACGCTCTGGATCAACTGACTGCTGAGGAACAGAACATGCCAAGGTGGCGTTATTGGCGTGCCCGATGTTTGGAATCACAGGGGTTTCAGTCAGCGGCGGATCGCATTTATGAGGGTATTGCCGGTGCGTTTGAATACTACGGTTTTCTGGCAGCAGACCGACTCTCGCAAAGCTACCGGATAAAAGCTTCAGCGCTGCCCGAGGTTGCAAATGAATTGCACCAGTTAAAGGATCAGGTGCAAATTACTCAGGCGCTGGAATACTTTTTTGCCGACCTGCCATGGGAAGGGCGGCGTAAGTGGAATCGGGTGTTGAAAGGAGCATCAGAGCAAACGAAACTTGCTGCGGCACAACTTGCACACTCTGTAGGCTGGTATGACCGCGCGGTGGTTGCAGCATACAATGCCAATGCCAATCGGGCGCTGCAATGGTTGTTTCCCCAGGCTTATAAAGCCGAGGTCGATCGGTATATTGATTACTACGATGTGCCTGAAGAATTTGTTTACGGTGTGATGCGTCGGGAGAGTCGCTTTACTTCTGATGTTAAGTCCCCCGCCGGTGCTGTGGGATTAATGCAGCTCATGCCAGCCACGGCCAAAGAAATGGGTCAGCAGATTGGAGTCAAGGCACCCGCCTGGCGCTTGACTGACAGCCAGCTCAACATTCGCCTGGGTATCCGATATCTGGATCACGTGTTCGGTCGTTTTGATAACAACCTTGCCTACGCCGCTGCGGCGTATAACGCCGGACCAAGCCGGGTAAAAAAATGGTTGGCAGATCGACCGGTTGCCGCTGATATCTGGGTTGAAACTATTCCGTTCGACGAAACACGTGCCTACGTTAAAGCGGTGCTGTTCAATACGGTAGTCTCGGAATGGCTAATGCGCGACGGCAGAGTTACCCGACTACAAAATCGTATGAACACATTGTCGGTAACCCAGTTAGTCGAGTAGTGCCGGGCAGGTAGGTAACCGGCGAGTATATGGCCCGGCCAGTTTACTAATAGTGTAAACCGCTAAGCGGATGAGCCGCCACGGCAGGCCGGAGATGCAGCCGCTGACTCGCCTCGCTGTGACCACTCTTCGGGTGTAAAGGTATGCATTGCCAGCGCATGAACGCCGGCACTGAGTTCTTCCGCGAGTACCTTGTTGATTAATCGATGACGGGCGAGCAAAGGCTTGTTCTCAAACTCTTCGCTCACCACCACCAGTCTGAAGTGAGACTCTGTTGCAGATCCGCCGTGCATGTGGCTTTCGTTGTCTACCTCCAGCACTGAGGTTGTCAGGGCCTCCTGGAGTTTGGCCTGTATGGTTGCTTGCATGGTCATGGATTTCTTCCGCAGGAGATGTCTGGCGGCAGCGCCGACGATATCAGTTAGTTGTAAGCATACAGTATGCGATACGGACCGTTTATCAACCGGATGTTGACCGAAGTTCGCAAGTCATACCCCCGTTCTGCTATTCTTACGGCCCAATAATAAGCCTCGGCCTGCGGATGTCTCAACTTCAACTCAGTGGCAAAATAGTTAACGATGTAAGAAGCCTGTTGGCTGAACATGATTCTGCAGCACAGGATCCCGGTGTCGCCTCTCAGTATCTGAGTGCTATTATCGGTTTCCTGCTTGGGCAGGAGCAGATGCCCGAATCTCAAAAGAAGGAAGTTCTTGAAGAACTCCTGGCATTTGCCGGACAGGTAGCGGAAGACGTATCGCGTCAGAAGTCTGAACAAATGCAATCTGCATCCGGTGTCTGGAAGCCGGGGATGTCCTGATTCGCCGTAGGTCTGCAGTTGCCAGTGGCTTCCAGTGGTTGGCATTTGTCGGGCGGTTCGGGGCGAAATACAGATTCAATCATTCCAGCGCTTCAAGCATCTGCTTGTGCTCATGGTGCTGGTCTCATCAATGTTTATTTACAACGTTTAAAGGGTAATGATCCATGTCGCAAGCTACTGCCAGGCACATCCTGGTTGATTCAGAAGAGAAGTGTCTTGATCTGCAAAAGCAGATCGCAGACGGTGGTGATTTCGCAGCGTTGGCTGCTGAGCATTCCTCTTGCCCTTCAGGTAAGCAGGGTGGCGATCTTGGATCATTTGGTCCAGGTATGATGGTGCCGGAATTTGATAAGGTCGTGTTCAATGAGGCGGTTGGTGAAGTACACGGGCCGGTCAAAACACAGTTCGGCTATCACTTGCTTGAAGTCACTTCCCGCACTTGATATAGCGACGTAACTCTACAGCGCTCGGTTCAAGGCATTAATTTTCCCTCGAAAAGCATTCAGCTCAAAGCCCTGGTTATCCATCGCAAAAAGCGTTTGTTTGTTGGAGCCATACAGCCGGAACCGAGCGTGATAGTTTTCCGGTACTTCGCTGCCAGGCTGTGGCGTAAGCTTATGTATTCAAAAGCGCACTGAGCCGATGCGTCATAAGGTACACCGGCACTTATTAAATACTGTGCTCTGGTTATAGCGGTGCTCTCGTATATAGCGGTGCTTTGGGCAAGCCGTGCACCAGGCAACCCCGATAAGTCTGTTTAAGCGATGTAGCAAGGCAGCCTCAGCGTGTGTAATGCCACGCTCTTGTGCCACAGAAACCTTTCACTACTGAAGCGAGGCACTGGTTGCGGCTTGTGCATTTGTCACTTTGCCGATCCGGTTAATTCGAAACTTATGCTGAAGCTGGCGGTATGTGTAGGCACGATTTAGCCAGTATTGCGTCGGCTGGTGTCGGGCCGGGTGCAGATATATTCCAGATATTGCAGAACTAACCAATGCCACTCCGGCTCAAAGTAGTAACCAGAGAAACAGCCCCGATAGTAGGTGCAGCAGGATCACCGGGTTTTTTTACGCTGTAAGGGCAAGGCTCGCACTCAGTAGGTGCTTTCTGGCAACCCCTGGAGTAGTTCAATTAATTGTGTCTTTGTGTCAATAAAGTTACACAACTGTTATTTGTCGACTGATTGGTTTCGAGTGAAATTGATTTAAATGACTGAAATTAATGCAGTTTTATGCTCAATTCTGTCTGTTGCAATAAACAAACAAAATGGAAACTTTACGATACAACTGTTGTATTTATCGCAATTGGTGATTAAAGTAGGTCCTGTGATGCGGCACAGCACAAACTGTTCCGGATCGCGGGGTTATCAGGGATTGCCTATCAAGGATCACTTATCAGGGATCACTTTATTGGCTGGAGCAGAATCAGGGTTCAACCCGGGTTGGTGTTCTTAGGCTTGATGACAACGGCGTGAGATTGAATTTGGCATAGCACAATGCCTGAAACCTCTTCCGTCAATCTGGATATAGCGGGTCCGGATAGACAATGGAAGGTGGCGGTTTAACCCGCCACAGACTGGTAATACTACTAATAATAATAAAATGTGCGTGAAATTTCAGGGCGTCCCTCGGCGCCCTTTTTTTCGCCTAGCTTATTTTTGCCTACCTTATGTTTGCCTAAGATATTCGCATCGGCAAAGTTCGTTACGCAACAGCCGAAGCTCGAATTGTACCTCCTTTTCAAACGTCAGTTAACTTTACTTGTCTGTAATTGGATGGCACGGCTGACACTTTACAAATCTTTGCAGCTGTGCCAGACGCCGGTAAACAACTGGCAGGTATCAGCCCGATCTATCCACTTAAGTCGACGGCATCTCACTTGATCTTTGATTTCGCAAAGAATTATTTCTTTTGCGAATATCAATAAATATTGTATGCACAAGATAAATCCACTGTGAAAACAAATCTCTGCGCGATATGCTCGCCATTTCATCAATAGTTCGGGCCGGATGCTTACTCAGGAACAGTTAGCTCGATTTCATGATCAGGGGTATCTGGTTGTTGAAGATATCGTTGATAAACCATTAGTGCTTCAGCCTCTTATTAATGAATATGACCAGCTTATGTTGTCTCTGTGTGAAGCATGGGTGGCAGAAGGGTTGCTGGGTCGCGACGTGTTACAAGGTTCTTTCGCCAGTAGGATCAGACAGGCTTACGCGGCGGGTCTCGACTACTTCCAGCCGCTTGATATATCGCTGCCCCCCGGCGAGATCACACCAGACGTACCATTTCATGCCGGGCCTGCAGTTTTTCAGCTTATCACCAGTGACAGCCTTCTTGATGTGGTTGAGCAGTTGATCGGGCCAGAGCTGACTTCCAATCCGATCCAGCATATAAGAATCAAGCCACCGGTTAACGAGCTGTCCTGCGATGAAGTCAGAGCGCACATTACTCACACAGACTGGCATCAGGATCGAGCTGTCACACTCAATGAAGCAGACAACACAACTATGGTAACTGTCTGGCTGGCGATCAGCGATGCCACTATTGCCAATGGTTGTTTACAGGTGATACCCGGCAGCCATCGTCAGCCGATGTTGCGTCACTGTCCATCACCGCAGCTGAGCATCCCGAAAACGCAGTTCAATGTTGAAAGTGCAGTGGCGTTACCGGTAAGAGCAGGTGGTGCTGTACTGTTCCATCCACAAACCATTCATGGTTCACTAATCAACAAAACAGACGATATCCGCTGGAGTTTTGATTTGCGTTACAACGTTACCGGCCAACCAACCGGTCGGCCGATGTTCCCCGATTTTGTTGTTAGAAGTAAACTTGATCCTGAGTCAGTAACAGTCGATGCCGATCAGTGGCGTGCAATGTGGCAGAACACACGCACCAGGCTGGCGGCGGAAAAGCCTGTGGTCATCCATCGATGGCCGGAAGACCCGGTCTATTGTGCTTAGCGGTTTGCGCTATCCACCTCTTGCGGCACCCGCTTTATCCGCCCGTTTTATCCGAGTGTTATCACCTTAATATTGCAACAACGGAAATCTAAATGACAAACTCTGCCTACGATAAGTTGTGTGAGCGTTTTCGTGAGATAAATAAACTGCAGCATGCAATCACTTATCTAAGCTGGGATCAAATGGTAATGATGCCACCTCAAGGTGCTGCCATGCGGTCTGAATCAGTGGCTGAACTCGCTGGTATCAGTCACGCCAGACTCACGGCACCTGAAGTTGCAGCGTGGCTCTCCGAGGTTGACGGTGACGAAGAACACCAGGTAAGTATCCGTGAGATGAAACGAGTCTGGCGTAATGCCAGTTGCCTGCCTGCGGAGCTTGTGAAGAAACAAATTGTGGTTGGTTCTGCCTGTGAGATGGGGTGGCGTACACAACGCGGGGCGAATGACTGGCAGGGCTTCTTAGAAAACTTTAAGCCAGTGGTTGAGCTGTCACGACGCGAAGCGCAGTACAGACAACAGGCAAGCGGTGCCGCCACCCCCTATGAAGCTATGCTTGCGCTGCACTGTCATGGAGACTCTGAGCAAATGATTGATGCAGTGTTTGCAAAACTGCGTGAAACGCTGCCGGGGTTACTGCAGCAGGTGCTGGATAAACAAGGTGATATAGCTGTTTCAGAGCAGGCAGACTATCCCATAGAAAACCAAATCAACCTCAATAAAGAAATGCTCGACACACTCGGATTTGATTTTCAAGCAGGCAGGCTTGATCAGAGCATGCATCCATTCAGTACCGGCAGCGCAGGAGACTCACGCATAACAACAAGATATGACCAAAGCTCTTTTCTTGAGGCGTTAGCCGGTACCGCGCATGAGGTTGGTCACGCCAGTTATGAGAGTCAATTGCCAACCGGGTTGCGTGGCTTGCCAATAGGTGAATCACGCAACATGTGTATTCATGAAAGCCAGAGCCTGTTGTTTGAAAAACAGATATTTTTCTCAAAATCATTCATGGAGTTTTTTGCTAAAGGAGTGCACAGGCACTTACCAGCGGCATCGCATCTCACTGATGATGATCTCTGGCAGCTGGGTACGCGTGTTAAGGCCCAAAAAATACGAGTGGAGGCGGATGAGGTAACTTATCCACTACACGTTATGCTGCGTTATGAAATAGAGAGTGCACTCATCAATAGTGATATTGAGCCGGAGGCCATACCCGAATTGTGGAATGAAAAAATGCAATCCTATCTGGGTGTCGAGACCACAGGTGACTACACCAACGGTTGTATGCAGGATATACACTGGACAGATGGCGCATTCGGCTACTTTCCGTCTTACACTATCGGAGCAATAAATGCAGCGCAGCTGTTTGCCACAATCAAATCGGAACATCCCGATTGGCAGCAGCGATTTAAAACTGGTGATATTAAATTCGTACGCGACTGGCTGCTGGAAAATATCTGGTCAAAAGGCTGCTCGCTTGAATCGCAAGAGCTGATGCAAAGTGCAACAGGTTCGCAAACGCGTGCCGAGTCACTGATTGAACACCTTGAAGCGAGATACTTGCGAGCGGAGTACTAGCCGGGGGATAAGTTAGTATGGGCAGGAGTGTGAGATTTCGCGCCGTAGCGCAGCGGCTTACAGCACTTTTTCTCGCGAATATAACCTCACTGCGAGTAGGTACAGCAGGGCGGCACATGCCAGTGTGCCAGTGACAGACAATGCCACATAGACCGGATTGATCTGGTCTTTCAGTACGATTTGTTCCAGTAACTGATACTGACTGAGCATCGGTAAAGACATGGTCAAACCGGCGGATTTGATATTGATAAACTGCAGAATGAAAAAAGGTGCCATCGGGAACACCATCAGCAGGCCCAGATACGTTTGAGCTTCTTTGGTGCTGCGGGTGGTCGCGGCAACAGTCATCAGTACCGCAGAGATAAAAAACACCAACGGACTGGCGAGCAACCAGGCTTTGGTAATAGTTTGTGCATCAAAGCTCAATATGCCGCCGGCAGCCTCTGGTGATAACAGTTGAAATACCAGATACAGGCTGATTGCAGTAAGTATGCTGGATATACCAACGAAAAAAAGTACCGCCAGAAATTTTCCTAATACCAGTTTGTAGCGGGCTATCGGTAAACTCAACAACGGCTCCAGTGACTGCCGTTCACGCTCGCCTGCGGTGGTGTCGATGGCAAGGTAGAACCCACCCATGACCATTGCCACAATTAATAAAAACGGCAGTATTGAGGCGAGTATCTGCCCTCTGAATCCGTCGGATGAAACATCTTCAAGGCGAACCTCAATGCTGTTGAATATAGATGGATCAATGCCACGGTGCTGCATACGCAGGGCATTGATGGTTTGTGAGTAGGCATTCAGCACTGCGTTGAGTTTTCGCGCTTCTTTAGCTGAATGCTTGTCTCCGTCATTAACGTAGACAATCAGTGGTGCAGGCTGTGCGCGGCGTAGTGCTTCAGAGAATTCGTCTGGTATTTCCAGAACCAACGCTACATCACTATTTCTTACACTGCCCTCGATGTCTGACGGTGCGTTTTCAATATCAAAGTTGTTTGCGTGTAGAAAGCTCATCAGATTAGGTGCTCTGTCTGCATGCCGCACTGCCAGCGGGGCAGGGTGCTCGAAGCTAACGGTTGCCTGTTTAAGGCTTGCAACCAAACCACCGCCAATCAGTAGTGGTAACAACACAGGCCCGAACAACAATGCATAGAATACGGTTTGCCGATCTCGCAGGTTATCTAGTATCTCTTTCCAGAGGACAACCAGCGTACTCACACTTCACCTCCAATCGCGGTAACAAAAGCATCTTCAAGCGACGACTTGCCAGTGATATCGAGAAGTGTGTCGAGTGTGCCGGTCATGGCAATGTTGCCGTCTGAAATAATTGCTATTTCATCGCAGAGTGCGGCGACTTCCTGCATGATGTGGCTTGAAAAAACAATGCAGTGGCCGTCGTTTGCCAGTTGTCTGATAATTTTTCGCAAGCCGCGTGTGGCCATCACATCAAGCCCGTTGGTGGGTTCATCAAGCAATATGGTTTGCGGGCGATGCACCAGCGCTCGAGCCAGAGCAACTTTGGTTTTCTGACCCTGTGAGAAACCGGCGGTACGACGGTCGGCAAACTTTTCCATCTCGAGCAGTTGCACCAGCTCGTCAACTCTGGCTGCCGTGGTTTTTCTATCCAGCCCGCACAGATAAGCGTAGTAACGAATGTTCTCGCGTGTGGTAAGTCTTGGATAGATACCGGCGTTGTGTGGCATAAAGCCAAGGTGCTGTCGAACAGTAAGTACGTTATCGGTTACCGAATGACCATCGATATGTGCGCTGCCGGAGTCCGGTGTGACCAGTGTCGCCAGCATACGAAGGGTGGTTGATTTTCCTGCGCCGTTGGGTCCCAGTAGCCCGGTAATGCGCCCATCAGCGGCGTTGAAACTTACCGACTGTACTGCGACCACTTTTCTCTTTGGCTGACCCGGAACACCAACAAAAGTCTTGCCTAGATCGTGGGCGACGATCATGGTAACGGTCCGTTGGGATCAATAAACAAAGCTGGTGGCTTTAAGCGCTGAAGACATTCCGTCTGTAAGTTTGTGGTGCTTGCTTTGTCGACAAACTGCGACATGATATTCGGCACGCAGCCCAGTGGTGCCTGTGTGTGCCCCTGATGTTCATTGACAATATGCATCGCGTTGCTGAGTGACTTTATTGCAAGTTCTGCATAGGCTGGCGGGGTGATGGGGTCAACCGATCCGGATAACGCCAATACAGGTATATCACTGCTTACCGGTTCAAAAAAATCAGCATCGACAACCCCGGTGGGCCATGGCTTGCAGGTCGCTTTGCTGATGTCTATCAGCGAGTCTCCCAGATAAGTGTCCTGCAGTGCTTTGGTATTGGTTACTGAAAGCCTGGGCACATCTTCGCTACAGAACACAGTGGCATGCATACCTGCTGCCAGTGACCCATCGAGTTGTCTGGTTATCATGGCGGACTGGCGTGCGAATGGTGCAAGATTATTGTTTTTCGCTGCATCGTAAAGCATCGATGGCAGAATCGCTGTGCCATACGCTGAATAACTCAACAGGCGAACTGTGCTTGCCAGATGCTCTGCGGTGAACTCCATAGATTCAAGCGCGCCGAGTGAGATATTCTCGAACTGAACAGTGCGCGCTGATTCTTTTAAAGAATCAAACAGTGTATTGGTCTGGTTTTTTAAATCCGGAAAGGCATCGTTACATGCTGCTGTGTTAATGCAGCGGTCAAACAGAGCATCGAGTGCCTGTTGTGCATGTATTGGTATTTCGGGTCCTAACGGCTTTTCGGGTGCCACCACTGCATCAAGAATAACGCTGCGGGTTTGCTCCGGGTAGCGGCGCATGTAATGAAGTGCGACGCGCGTGCCATACGATACACCGTATAAGTTCCAGGTTTCTATGTTCAACGCCTCGCGTACTGCATCAAGATCCCGCACCGCAACACTGGTAGTGAACCATTGAGTCGCGAGTGATTGTTGATCGAAGCACCGTTGTGCGTTGTTCTGCACTACTTTAAGATCAACTGACAGGCTTTGATCTGCCGGTGGAGCTTCGCAGTCCATGCGTGCGGAGCTACCAGTGCCACGCTGATCAATCAGGTAGACATCTCGATTGGCAAGAATCGGGTAAAAAGCGGATTGTATTTGCGGCCAGGACTCGGTTGCCGCCTGTCCCGGGCCGCCGGCCAGCAAGGTGACCGGGTCTGCGCTAGATTGTTTGGCGCGTGCCGCTATTCTGGCTATCGACAGTGTCAATGTTTCAGGGATCTGTTTGCGCTGTGATGCTGTGGTATCGACAGTACCTAGTCCGTGTGTGAAAGATACAGATACTTCGGCACACTCTGCCGCCACAGACATCGGTGTGCTGCCGATCCTGCAGGGCTCGAATTCTGTGACAACCGTTGTGGTATTTGCATAGCTGGCAGTACTGATAAGCGCTAAGACAATTGCCGTGAAAAAATGATTACGCATCGATGATTGATGCAATCGATGGGCCGGGAACAGGCTCTGGCCAGGGTGCTACCACTCCAGCGCTACCACTCTAGCGCTACGACTTCAGCGCCGGGAGCAGGCAAGGAACGGATAAATTTTGGATCAGATTGGCTTGCAGGTTTCCGTTGCAAGTGTTGTCAATTGTTGAACCAATTCTGCCAGTATGTGCATGCGGTAGGGTTTGCTGAGATACCGGTCTGCACCCGCTTCGATACAGCGTCTTTCATCTCCGTCCATTGCGAGCCCGGTGAGCGCAATTATTGGTACAGTGCTGCAGGCACTGTTATTGCGAATACGGCGGATTGCCTCAAGGCCATGAACATGCGGCATCTGGATATCCATCAATACAATGTCCGGCTGTTGATCAAGGGTCATTTTTACCGCGATATCACCATCAATGGCGCGAATGATCCGGTGCCCGGAGACTGTTAAATACCGTGTGATAGCGTGTGCCACAGAATCGTTATCTTCAGCAAGCAATATCAATAATTGTTTGTTTGTAGCTTTGTTGTTTGCTGCATGTGTCGAGGGTGATGGAATGCCCAGCGTGTTATTGTTAACGAAGCTCTTCTGATGCTTGTCGGGTTGGGTAATGTGCGCTGGCATATCCACATAAAACGTACTGCCGGAACCTGATTGAGATTCAACCCCGACACTTCCCTGGTGCAGCTCGGCAAAGCGTTTGACCAGCGCCAGGCCAAGCCCCAGGCCTTCATAGCCACGGTTTAGTGTGTTTTGAATCTGATGAAAAGGTTCAAAAATAAGTGCTTTGTCGGCTTCGTTTATACCAATACCATTATCTACCACGGAAAAGCGCAGATGGTCAGGCTGTTTGTTTTTTCCAGCTTGCGCACTTACTGACAATAAAACTGTATCGCCGGTGTTAGAAAACTTGATTGCGTTATTTAAAAGATTGACCAGAATCTGGCGTAAGCGTTTGGCATCTGCATGCAGCATTCTTAAGCCTGTCGGGGCCTGTAGCTGAATGCGGATTGTTTTTGCTTCGGCATGAGTTGCGACCATTCTGCAGCATGTCTTGCACAGTTCGTAGGTATCAATCTCCGATATATTCAGCTCACAGGAGCCAGCCTCGATTTTAGATAAATCAAACAGTTCCTCAATAAGATCGAGCAAATGTTGAGTGCTTTGTCTGGATAGTAAGAGACTTTCTTTTTGTTCATCTGTTAACGGGCCAAACATGCCGCTTCGCAGACCTTCATTGTTGCTCATAATTGCTGTCAGCGGCGTTCTGAGTTCGTGACTCATGTTGGCCAGAAAGACGTCCTTCATTCTACTGGTTTTTTCCAGTAGCTCATTGGCTTGCTGTAGTTTAAGTTCTGTGTGCTTCAGTTCAGTGATTTCTGTAATGATGCCATCAAACAGAATGTCGCCGTTTTCGGCGATGGTCGGTTTACTGATGCTCTGGCACCAGATGGTGCCTTTTTCTGGCAGAACAACCCGATATTCGTGGCGATAAATCGTCAAGTGGTCGGTTGCATAAGCAACTTTGGCATGTAGTGTTTTTAGATCCTCCGGGTGAATTCGTTGATCAAGTAAGGCCGGATTTTTTTTCGCGTCTTCCGGCTCTACTTCAAAAAGGTGTCGGCATTGAAGGCCCACATACAGAAGCTCCTGGCTGTTATCTTTTTGATCTCTTTTACAGCGTCGCCGAACAATCATTCCTGGTAGATTTTCTGCAGTATGCTGCAACCGGTCCTGAGTTTCCTGTAGCGCAAGCTCCATGGCTTTCTGTTCGCTGATATCGCGGAGTATGCCCTGGGTACCTGTTAGTTGACCTGTTTCATTATAAATAACGTTGGCCCTTACCATTACCCAGGTATACGAGCCGTCTTCGCAGCGGTGTCTGAATTGAAAGTTTTTCGGGCTCTTGTCTCGACAGAGGTTATGCCACGCTTTATCGACCCTGCCATAGTCCAGTGGATGTACATAACTCATAGCGGCGGTGCCAATGCTTTTAACCAGATCAAAGCCGAACAGTGTTGTCCATTGCGGTGATATATAGGTCAGGCAGCCGGTGTTGTCGGATACCCAGATAATATCAACGGCATTTTCCACCAGGTCCTCGTAGACGGTCTGTGAGGTCATTGTTTTGTTGCCAGTGCGGGTATCGTGCTGCGGGTGGATTGTGGTTTCGGGCAGGTTGGCAGTTTTGCGAAGCGCGGTTGCCTGATCCAGATGTATGGCAGCATGCTTGTCTTTTTCCAGGTCCAGATACAACAGCGCAGTTAGCTCAGAGACCAGTGTTTCCTCAAGTGGCATGGCATTGGACTGCGCAACTTTAGTCGCGCGATCGTAGTGCTCCAGTGCGCGATAGTGATCTTCATTGAGTCGCGAGAACTCCGCTTCAATAAGATACTTGCTGAAAACACCGTCAATATTTTGCGAATCCAGCACCCGCCTGAATTCACTTCGATGGCGCATAAACTCTGTGTGTAGATTCGAGCCGATCTTTTTGTTTTGCTGAAGTGTTATCAGCGTGTCTAAGCAATTGAGGTAATGATTGGCGGCTTCAGCGTTGACATTGCAAGCCTGCGCCAGTTGCTGCAGAGCATCAGCCCTGTATTCATTGTTGATAGTCACAGGTGGTGTCGCCGGCAAGGTGTTGAAATACTATCACGCCTGATTTGAGTGCATTCAAGTCTACCGCGAATGCCTGGGCCGTCAGGGTGTTCATTGGTACCCCGTATGTGGTGAATTGCGATGGAATGTGGCTTTTGCCCGGCACGAGTGCGCTCAAAGTTCGCTCAGGCAGTAATAAATCTGGTACTCTAAAACACTTCGTGAGTGGCGGTGTCATTTCACTTGGTAATGAACGTTTTAGGGACGAGCACGGCCATGATAATTCTGTCGCGGCGGCATGTTAATGTTATCCCGCGCTCGCCGCTGCGCGAGATGGTCACATATTTGCTTTACATGGCGGACTATCCAATTACGCTGATGTGCAACAACCCCGACGCTGTAACTCGAGGCGGTAATTGTGGTTGTATTCCCTCAAGCGATCTAGGTAGTTAAATGGCCAGCGTGTACTGCAGGAACTGCAATTCCAAAATCACCTACACAGACTCTACGTGCCCGAGGTGCGGCGCGCCGACAAGTCGCTTGATTCCGGTGGTTCTGATGATCGCGGTCGTGGCTTCCGGGTTGTTGCTCTATAGCATTTTTCAGCAAAGCGCCGATACTGCGCTGCCACGCACAGCGGACTCCCCGTCCGAAAATTTAGAGTCCCGCTCCTACCAGCAGATTCCAAACTCGGCGCAAATCGCAGAATAGTTCTGCTGGCGGGTTTTGATGGGTTATTATTCTGTGTAAAGCGCACGGAGAATGGCTTATGTGGAAGAAGAAAAAGCCAAAAGCGGACCCGCAGATACAAATTCACCAGCTGGAAATCGACAAGATCAAGCTCAATAAAGAGATAAAGAAACACAAAAACTCGGGAGTCGTGGGTATTTGTGTATCGCTGCTAATGCTTCTGGCTCTATTTGTGATTCTCATATAAATGTTGACCTGCAATGGCTCACTCCAGCTGGCGTACCAGCGCCTCGCTCATTGAAATCTCTATATGAAACAAACGCTGTTGCTACCCGCCAATCCGGTTTTGATTGTTGTCGATATACAAGGGGGAGAAGGCTCCGACGCTGCCGACAACCAATCAGCGATTCCTTTTATGGATGGCTATCAGGCAAACATGGCAAGAGCACCGTCGGTCGTACAGGCTGCTCGTGATGCAAATATTCCGATCATATTTTTTCAGGAAGCTCATCGTCGCAATCTGGTGGACTTTGGTCGCGAGCTGGATGGAGCTGAGGGCATCCATTTGCTCGAAGGTGATCCGGGAACAGAAATCGACAGCGCGCTTGGCATGAAGGCGGATGATTATTTCATTCGCAAACGAAGGTACTCCTGTTTTTTCGGTACCGAGCTTGAGATTCTGCTGAAAGGATTAAAAGCACAAACACTGGTACTCATTGGCGGACATACAGATGTCTGTGTTCACTACACATTTGTAGATGCTCATCAGCACGATTACTACTGTCGGGTTGTCGAGGATTGCGTTGCTGGCTCCAGTTTGCCGGCTCATGACGCGGCGTTGAATGCGATGCAATATTTGCAAAGTGCAGCGCGCTGTACGACAGAAGAAATTATTACGGCATTTGCACAGATAGGTTAATTGCAGTTTGCGGTTTAAGTTTTACCTATGCATTGCTCACAACAGTTTTTGCATAAGAACTGAATCGACCCACTGATTGTGCTTAAAGCCTACGCGCTTTAGTGTGCCGATCATTTCAAATCCCAGTGATGCATGTAGCCTGATCGAAGCATGGTTTTCACTGTCACCTATCACTGCAATTACTGAATGCCATGATCCGGCGCTACAACGCTTGAGTAGTGCTGATAACAACGCTGTTCCAATGCCGCGGCGTCGTGCGTCTGCAGACACGTAGAGTGAGTTCTCCAGAGTATACTTATATGCCTCGCGAGCTCGATAGGGTCCAGCGTAGGCGTAACCGACCACTTGTTCATCCACGCTTGCAACCAGATAGGGATAGCCTTGCTCAAGCAGGCTGGCGCGTCTGGTGCTCATCTCCAGCCGGGTTGGTGCTTCAATTTCGAAAGAAGCAAGGCCCGCTATCACCTGCTCTGCATAGATGCTGGTGATTGCGGTGATGTCTTCTTCAATTGAATCTCCGATTCGGACTACATTAGCCATACTTGAATGTCCGGGTGTTTATTGACTGCAGCCCTGATTTTGGCTGGACAAGTTCATGTGCTATAACTAACAGCACGGCAGATGATACAACGGGTTTCGAAAGAATGTTGTGTCGCCACCTTCAGTAGAGTTCGAATAGAACGCCTTCAATTCATCAGGAGAGCCTTGTGAGATCACTAAGAAAACTATCGCCGGGCAATGTATCGCTAGGCAAAGTCTGGCTGGGCAAAGTCTGGCTGGCGGCCGTGGTAATTAATATTTTCCTGTCAGGTCTTTGTATTGCGAATGGCCATGTCCCGGCTGATGTGAAGCTCGCGCAGGATCAGACCTTCACGTACAGGGTGCTTGATGAGTTTACTTCCGTCGACCCTCAGGTAGTAGAAGATGTTTCCGGCTCTGAAGTAGTGCGTGATTTGTTTGAAGGATTGATGAATCAGGATGCCGACGGCAAGCTGGTGCCAGGGGTGGCAACCGGATATGAAGTGAATGAAGACAATACGGTTTACACTTTTGCGTTACGGGGCAATGCAAAGTGGTCGAACGGTGATCCAGTGACAGCAAATGATTTTGTCTATGCGTGGCAGCGTGCAGCAGACCCGGCACTTGCTTCACCGTACCAGTGGTTTGTCGAACTGATGTCGGTAAACAACGCCGGTGCGATTATTAAGGGTGAACAGCCAGTTGATACGCTGGGTGTCAAGGCGCTGGATGATCAAACGTTCGAAGTGACGCTTTCCGCTGCGCTGCCGTACTTTCCACAAATGACCACACATACCACCACGTTCCCGGCGCCAAAAAACGTTATTGAAAAGCATGGTGATGAGTGGACCAGACCGGGCAACATCGTATCGAACGGTGCCTATATTTTAACCGAGCACATTCCGGGTGAGCGATCAGTGCGTGAGCGTAACCCGATGTACTGGGATAATGAAAACACAATCATCGAAAAAACGGTTGCACTGATCATCAATGATGAGAACGTGGCTTTGACTCGCTATCTGGCCGGAGAGCTGGATCGCACAGAAGTGCCTTCCGGGCAGTTTCCTCGGCTCTCAAAAGAGTACCCCGAAGAGGCAATCAGCTTCCCGCGTCTGTGTAATTACTACTACACATTTAATTTGAGTGATACCGGACCCGAGGCATTCAAGGATGTGCGGGTTCGGCAGGCGTTGGCATTGTCTATCGATCGCAACATTATCACTGAAAAAATACTCGCGGGCGGCCAATCAGCAGCATATACCTTTACCCCTGCTGCGGTGGCAGGCTTCGCACCTCCGGGTGTGGATATGGCTGGTATGAGTCAGGCGCAAAGAGATGCGAAAGCCAAGGAGCTATTAGCTCAGGCGGGCTTCAGTGCTGATAAGCCGCTGACCTTTGAGATGGTGTACAACACTTCAGATTCGCACAAGAAAATAGCCGTTGCTATGAGCCAGATGTGGAAACAGAAACTCGGTGCAGAGGTGTCATTGTCTAACATGGAATGGAAGGCATTTTTAGAAGCCCGTGGCAATCAGGGCTTCGAGCTTGCTCGCGGTGCCTGGTGTGGTGACTATAACGAACCATCAACCTTTCTTGATCTGCTGGACAGTGAGAGCGGTTACAATGACGGAAAATTTGCCAGTGAAAATCTCGATCAACTGCTTGAACAAGCGAAGCTAAGCACAGATGCCTCCTCTTTTTATACCCGTGTAGAGCAAATCATCGCTGAAGAAATGCCGGTGATACCTGTTTATCATTACGCCGGTGTTTACATGATGGGCAGCGATGTTGGTAACTGGCCGGTTAATAACGTGCAGCAGAACTGGTATTCAAAAAATCTATACAAGATCGCTGAGTAGTTTGTTGTAAGTGCACCTGTTGAAAATTCTGTTTTACAAGTGCAATAGCAACGTCAACCTATAATGCTTGCCTACACCATCCGGCGATTAGCCGGATCGATTCCTACAATACTGGTGCTGATAGTTGCCAGTTTTTTTCTGATGCGCCTGGCGCCGGGTGGACCATTTACGTCAGAGCGCCCGCTACCGCCAGAGGTTCTGGCAAATATTGAAGCGCGCTATGGTCTCGATCAGCCACTCTGGAAACAGTTGTGGGACTATCTGCTCAATATCATTTTACGTTTTGATTTTGGTCCCTCACTCGTGTTCAAGGATCGTGACGTTAGTGACATCATCAGCCAGGGTCTGCCTATCACACTAACATACGGCCTGCTGACCTTTGTGGTTGCCACTGTCGTTGGAGTGTCTCTGGGGGTATATGCTGCAATGCACCACAACACATGGGTGGATTACCTTGCTGTGTCTCTTGGAATATTTGCGCAGTCGCTACCTAATTTTATTATGGGGCCGGTACTGATTCTGATTTTTACTCTGTGGCTGGGTTGGTTGCCCGGGGGTGGCTGGAATGGCGGGCAATGGCCGTATTTGATCATGCCGGTGATTGCACTTTCGACGTCATATATCGGATCAATAACCAGAATCACGCGCTCTGCAATGCTTGAGGTGCTGAACTCCAACTATGTACGTACGGCACGTGCCAAAGGGTTATCTGAACGCAGTATTATCTGGCGTCATACATTAAAGCCAACGCTGTTACCTGTGGTGTCATATCTGGGGCCTGTGTTTGTTTACGTGGTTACCGGTTCTGTATTCGTTGATATCTATTTTTCTACCGGTGGTCTCGGGCAGTATTTTGTCAGTGCAGCGCTGACACGCGATTATTCTGTGTTACTGGGTATTACTATTTTGTACGGCGTGCTGACTGTAATCGTAAATCTTCTTACTGACCTTGCGTACGCATGGCTTGATCCGAAGATCCGGCTGTAATGAATCACGGTAGAGCTCAATAATGCTGGGCAGATCGAGTAAGGCTGCAAAAGTCGCTGAAGAACTCTCTCACTACGGTGGTGTGCGTGGCCGATCTCTGGCCCGTGATGCGCTGCAGCGTTTTTTAAGTAACAAAGCAGCGATTTTCTGTGTGTTCTTCCTGGCCGCGATTGTATTGTTTGTTTTGTTCGGGCCGGCGCTCGCCAAATGGAATAATGAAGAAATTGACTGGGCGGTATTGGGAGACATAGCAGCGCAAGGTATGCCTTCGGTACAAAGCGGGCATTATTTCGGTACTGATGAACTGGGCCGTGATCTTTATTCACGCACCATACAGGCAACCGGAACTTCTTTGATGGTAGGGCTCATTGGAACTGCAATGGCACTGGTGGTGGGAACCACCTGGGGAGTAACAGCAGGTTACCTGGGTGGCAGAGTAGACAGCATCATGATGCGCATTGTAGATATCCTGTATTCGGTGCCGATCACTTTGGTTGTCATACTTATTCTTGTGGTCGCAGGTCGTTCGTTTACCACGCTCTTTATTGCACTGGGTTCGGTATCCTGGCTGACCATGTCACGCATTGTAAGAGCGCAGACTCTGGCTTTAAAGAATCGCGAATTTATTGAAGCGGCGCGTGCCGGTGGTGTTTCTGAACTAATGATTGTTGTCAGGCATATCATTCCGAATCTTCTTGGTGTGTTAATCGTATATGCCTCGTTGCTGGTGCCGGATTTGATTTTTGCCGAAAGCTTTATCTCTTTTCTCGGACTCGGTATTTCAGAGCCTTACACTTCTTTGGGTGCATTAATTAGTGAAGGTGCGGGCACAATGGGTTACGGCACGCTATGGCAGTTGCTGGTGCCGCTGTTTTTCTATGTATCAATCACATTCACGATGTTTTTTATCGGTGATGGTTTACGTGATGCACTCGACCCGAAAGATCGCTAACCCGGTAATGAGCGTGTTTACTATAGAAAACCTGCGAGTAACGTTTGATACAACAGATGGAGTGGTTGAGGCAGTAAAAGATATTTCACTTAATGTTGCTGAGGGGGAGTGTCTGGGGATTGTCGGTGAATCGGGCTCCGGTAAAAGTCAGACTTTTCTCGCAGCGCTTGGGCTGCTTGCGGTAAACGGCAGCGCAAGCGGTTCTGTCAGGCTCTGTGGACAGGAAATTCTTAATGCGTCTCGTATTGATCTGAATCAGTTGCGTGGTAATGACGTGGGCATGATATTTCAGGATCCACTCACAGCGCTTACACCGCATTTACGTATCGGGCAACAGATGGCTGAGGTATTAAAGGCTCATCGGGGAATGAGTAACAGGCAATCCCGACAACTTTGTTTAGCGTGGCTTGACCGGGTTCGGATACCTGATGCAGCGGCAAGACTAAAGCAGTATCCGCATGAGCTTTCCGGTGGCATGCGGCAAAGAGTGATGATCGCAATGGCCATGTTATGTGAGCCGAAATTGTTAATTGCTGATGAGCCGACCACAGCACTTGATGTCACCGTTCAGGCAGACATACTCGATCTGATGTCAGAGATGCAGCACCAGCACGGCACAGCGATCGCACTGGTCACCCACGATATGGGCGTGGTTGCACGCTTATGTGACAGGGTTCAGGTGATGCGCTCCGGCGAATGTGTAGAGCGTGGCAGTGTGGAGCAGATTTTTGCTGCCTCACAAAATGCCTATACCCGCAGCTTGTTGGAAGCGATGCCCCGGCTTGATTCTGAACTCAACAGGTCTTCCTTTAAAGCAGGTGCTGCAAAGCAGGTGCTTGATGTGCAGGACATCAAGATTGATTTTGCGGTCAAATCCAGTGGTGGTTTGTTTGCTCGACGTACCCTGCTGCGTGCAGTTGATGGCGTGAGCTTTGACCTTCATGAAGGTGAGACACTGGGTATAGTTGGTGAGTCTGGCTGTGGAAAGTCGACGCTTGCACGTGCGGTACTACAACTACTTAAAACGACCAGTGGGAATGTGGCATGGCTTGGCACCAACTTGCAGCAGCTCGATAAGCAGGCGCTAAAAGCTGCTCGACGCGACATGCAGATTGTGTTTCAGGATCCATTTGCCAGTCTTGATCCGCGTATGACAATCGCAGACTCAATCGCAGAGCCACTGCGAACCTATCGAAGTGAGCTCAGCCGTCGCGAAATCAGGCAGTGTGTTGGTGACATGATGCAGCGAGTCGGATTGGAGCCGCAATTGATCAACCGCTATCCGCACGAATTGTCAGGCGGACAAAATCAAAGGGTCGGTATAGCCAGAGCTATGATTAACCGGCCTCGAATGATTGTGTGTGATGAGGCAGTATCTGCGTTGGATGTCTCTGTGCAGGCGCAGATTATGGATCTGTTGAAGGATCTGCAGGCAGAGTATGGTCTGTCAATGTTGTTTATTTCCCATGATCTGTCTGTAGTCGGGGAGATGTCTGACCGGATCATGGTGATCTACATGGGGCGAGTGGTGGAGCTCGGTCGCAGTGAGGTTATCTGTCAGCACCCCGGGCATCCGTACACGCAGGCATTGATTTCAGCGGTACCCATCCCGGATCCGCGGGTTGAGCGCAATCGTGAACGCATTCGCCTGGCTGGAGAACTGCCATCAGCAATCGATCCTGACTCGGCATTTCGATTTTTACCCAGTAGATTGTCAGCTAAAGTAATCGGTGACCCACCGCAATTGCAGCAGGTTGGTGAGGGTCATTTTGTCGCCGAGCACGACCCTGTCGATTCGCTGCTTGCCTGACCGCAATCGGCTGTAGGTCAGGGTCTTTTTTTACAAGAATTCAGGGCTGGCATGGAGTGTGTTTTAAGCAGATATGACTTTTTCTACCTGCTGATGTTCGGGAATTTAAATTGCGCTATAACTATGGGCACTGCACTGGCGACTGTGGATTAATGTAAACCATGCGATTGTCGGGCGCCGAGTGCTTACCAATAGCGTGCAGGTCTGTCATCCTTGACTATCAGCGCAGATGTTGCACCAGACATTCAAGCATGTTGTCAGCAACCAGAAGCAAAATTAGAGTTCGCCAGACGCACTACCAGACGCACTATGACAACAAACACCAACCCGCTTGCAGAAAACGTCATCTATGTTGCCACTGGTGGTTTTCACTGCCTTGGCTTACAACAAAATGGCAGGGTCGTAGCGTGGGGATGTAACGCGCACGGTCAGTCCGATGTGCCAGTTAGCGTTCAGGGTATTACAGCGATCTGCGCCGGTCACAGCCATAGCGTGGCACTAAATAGCGCCGGCAAGGTATTGGCCTGGGGCAATAATCGCTATGGTCAGAGTATGGTGCCTGAATCGCTTGGTGATGTGGTCATGATCACGTCAGGGCGGCATCATAATGTGGCTTTACGAAGCAACGGCACTGTTTGCGCGTGGGGCAATAACAAGTTCGACCAGTGCAGCGTACCGGAAGAGCTGATTAATGCCGTCAATGTGAGTGCCGGTCCGTACTACAGTGTGGCTCTAAAGAGCGATGGCAGCGTGGTGGTATGGGGTAGCACACACGATTTTTCAGCGCGAAAACTTGCATTTTCCAGCTAGCAATACCTCTTCTAGTCAGGCCCCTGCAAAAGTACCCAGGGGGAGTTCTGTTCCCCCTTGTTATCCTCCCTGGTTGTCTTCCCTGGTCGTCCTCTTGGCTGTCAAGTGACTTTCACTACAACAGCACCCGGGTAAGTTTGCAGTCCGCTAACTCGCGCAAACTACTCTGCACTGGCCATTGTGTCATCCTCTGCGGTGACCAGTGAGATTTCTACCCGGCGGTTTTGCTGTCGGCCTTCAGGCGTATCATTGTCTGCGATCGGGCGTGTGGCACCAAAGCCACTGACTGTCATACGATCTGCGTTAATGCCACCTTCATCAGAGAAAAAGCTGGCGGTAGACAGGGCGCGTGCCATTGACAGACCCCAATTGTCTTTAAATCTTGCAGAGAGTTTTTCGCCAAGCGGGACGTTGTCTGAGTGACCGCTGATCATAATGCGGCGGTCGGCTGCCAGATTAAATGTTTTTGCGAGGTCGGTCAGCATATTGCGACCCTGCGAGCTGAGCCTTGCGCTGCCAGTACGGAACAGTTGACCAGAGCCGAGCAGGATTTCAATACTGTTGTCTTCGCTAACGGTAACCTGCACGTTATCGTGTCCTGCGTCTTGCAGTAATGCTTCTATTTCCTCTGCCTGAGCCAGCGCTTTATTGGCCATCGCCTTGAATTCATTTTCAAGGCGGTTTTTTTCGGCCAGTAGTGCATTGAGTTCATTTTGTTTTGCTTCGAGGCGGTTGTCTGCAGCTGTCATTTCAGCGCGTAGTTCTGCAAGCGTGGCATCTGCGTTGTTGCTGTGTGCGCGGCTCATGGCGAGCAGCGACTGCAGTGTCTCTGCATTTTGTTTTAGAGAAGCCAGGTTTTTACTGGCAGTCTCACTTTGGCTTTCAGTTTCAACAAGTGCCGCCCTGAGGTTCTCTTGCTCTCTGGTCGCTTTATCTAACTCCTGCTGTAATGCGCTGACGCTCGCCACCAGCTGCTGGTTTTGTTGCTCTGAGTCGCGCAGATTTTCTTCAGCAGTTTGTAGTTGTGGCTTGATGGTGTCGAGCTCGGTAGCAAGATCGTCACGCTGTTGCTGGCTCTGTTCAATGGTTGAATTGAGTGCGGTGAGCTGCTCCGTGAAAAGCGATTTTGCCGCAGCGGACTGTTTATCGAGTTTATCGATGCTGGCTTGTAGTTCACCCGCTTGAGTGTCTGCTACTTCAAGCTTGTTGCGCAGGTCGTCAGCGGCGAGATTAAGCGCTTCGTTTTTCTCATCGCTCTGCCGGGCATAGGCCATCAGTTTTTCGTTCTCAGCTTGTTGCTCACCAAGCTGCAAACCGAGAGTGTTTTTTTCTGCAGTCAGATCAGCGATTTGGTCCTGCAGTTGACTGGCTTCTTGCTTGAAACCCTGTGTTTGCTGTAAGTGCGATTTTTCGAGTGACGCGATTTGACTGATTAAACTCTCACGTTCTGTGTTGAGCTCTTTTCTGGCGGCGGCAAGAGTGGCTATTTCATCATCTTGTGCTGCAATTGCCGTGTTCAGTTCATTAGCAGCACTGGCAGCTTCTTGCTGCATGGTTGCCTGTTGCTGATTGAGTGCTGCAATCTGTTGATTGAGTGCTGCAATCTGTTGATTGAGTGCATCTGCCTGTTGTTGAAATTCGCTGGCCTGTTGCTGGTTGGTTTGTTCCAGTGATGTAGTTTGATTGATCAGGTTGTCGCGTTCAGCAGTGAGGGCTTTTTTATTGGCAACCAGTCTGGCAATCGCGTCATCAAGTGCTGCTACTGTGTTGTTTCGTTCGTCAGTGATCTTTGCAGATTCATCCTGCATAGCAAGTTGTTGCTGTTTAAGTGCATCAATCTCTGCGTTTAGCGTTTCAGTTTGTTGATTGAGTGCAGTGATTTCATCAAGATGCTGTGCATTTAACGAGGCAATAGTCGATTGCAGCTCTTCACGCTGCTGTTCGGATTCTGTCAGTGCCGATTTCAGATCGCTGATTTCACTGCGCTGTTGCTCCAGCAGCTGCGTATTTTTTAATAACTGAGACTTGATCGTTGTCAGTTCGTTGTTTGCTGAATCAAGGCTCGCCTGAAGTGATTCTTTTTCTGCTTCCAGTGTCGCTACTGATTCTTCCAGTGATGCTATCTGATTCTGTAGTTGTTTTTGATCAGACTGGAGCTGGATGTTTTCTATTTCGGTTGCGAGCTGCTGGTCGCTGATCTCGGTATTGGCGGTTTCAAAACCTTGCAGTCTTTTCTTCAGCTCTTCGATTTCGTTGGTCAGGCTAACGTATGATTGTGAAAAATTTTCAAACAGCTTTTGATTGGCTTCCAACTCAACTGATTGTTCTTTGCCCTCTGCAATAACAGTGAAAAGTTGCTCGCGCACCTGATCGCGATCTTCGGTAACTTGATCTACCTGCTGTCGCAATTCTTCGGCACGCTCTTCCAGTCTCTGCATGGCATCCTGACGATTGGCGAGTTCGTTCTTGTATTCATCAATAGTTGTTGATTGGTTTTGCGCCTCGGTTATCAGCACGTCGCGCTCAGTTGTCAGTTGGTTTACAAGCTGGTTCAGGTGCTCCACATCACGGCTGTAGCAGGCAATTCTTGTGGCAATAGATTGTTGGTCGAGTGCGGTGCTGTCGCTCAAAGATTGACAGGTTGCGGCGTCGACATTGATGGTGTTCTGGTCAATGTTCTGGCCAATGTTCTGGCCGGTGTTTTGTGTAGCGATCTGTTGAGCTGATTGTGCGCTGGCATTGTTCATACCCAGGCTGCCCAGCATGGTTGCCAGTGATATGGCAAGTGACGCGTGCAGAAGTGCCGGGCCGAACCCAGTGCTGTTGTTCCAAGAGGCGCTGTTGTTCCCAGAAGCGCTGTTGTTCCCAAAAGCGTTGTTGCCAGGCCTGTTGTTTCCAGCGCCGTTGTTACCGGAATACTTCAGTGCTTTCATGATCCCTTCCCCCGAGGTTCAATAGTGTGAATGTATTACTTCACTGCTGTCTGTTGTCCAGTATGTACCGATGTTTTGATAGTGTAAACTGATCTGCGATGACAGCCTTTAAAACTAAGGTAAATAGTCGTTACTGCACGTAACGTTGTAATTTGCGCGCGCAAACAATCGCGTAACACAGTGAGTAAACAGGTGGCACTACGGAAACAGTGCTATCTGCTCAAGCCCGGTTGTCTCTGCATAACCATTCATAATGTTAAAGTTTTGCAGCGCCTGACCGGAAGATCCTTTGACGAGATTATCCAGCGCAGCAATCAGGATAACCCGGTTGGCTATGCGGTCGTCATAGGCGTTTAACATTACGCGGTTAGAACCTCTGACGAACTGCGTCTGTGGGTAAACGCCTTCGGGTGAAAGAGCAACAAAGCTGTCGTTTTTATAAAAATCTGCCAGCGCTTGTTTGCACTGTTTGCTGTTGTTATCTTTTGTTAGTCTGGCGTAACAGGTAACAAGCTCACCGCGGCTCATTGGAATCAGATGTGGCGTAAAATTCACGGTGATTTCCTGCTGTGCCGCACGCGAGAGCTCCTGCTCTATCTCCGGCGCATGGCGATGCTGTGCTACTGCGTAGGGACCCATGCCTTCTCCGGCCTCACTAAAAAGCGTAGTTTGTTTCAGTGCGCGTCCGGCACCAGTAACGCCGGACTTTGCATCAATGATTAAATCGGTGGGATCGATAAGTTGTTGTTGAACCAGAGGCAACAGCAGTAACAGGGTTGCAGTCGGATAACAGCCGGGGCACGCCACCAGCCGGGTACGGCTGATTTGTTCGCGGTAGTGCTCTGACAAACCGTAGACAGCAATGTCCTGAAGTTCCGGTGCTGCATGCGTGTTGCCGTAGGTTGCTTTGTACGTGTTTGTATCACGTAACCTGAAGTCTGCTGACATATCGATGACTTTCAGGTGGTCCGGCAGTTCTTTTATTACCTTCTGGCTGGTTGCATGTGGCAGACCGCAGAACACGGTATCTATCGTATCCCAGTTGACGTCGTCGTTGGTCACCAGTGATGGTAAGTTGCACCCGGACAAGTGCGGGAACACCTGATCAATAGACTTGCCGGCATGTGTTGCGCCAGTCAGGGCGTCAATTGAAATATTCGGATGCCTGAGTGCAAGGCGGATCAGATCTGATCCGGTGTAGCCTGAAGCACCAACGATCGCAACACGATTTTTACTATCTGCCATGGTAGAAAGGGGAGCGTGGTAGTCGGGGTGCTCAAGTATACGCTGTACATGGCTACGGCAGAAATTGTCCGTATATAGAGAATTTTTTGTGGTAATCGAGTGTCTGGCGGAAGCTGGTGCCAGACACCTATTGAGATTTTGCCGTTGAAGACAGCAGGGCTTTAGATCAGGCCGAATCCCCGGGGTGCTGCACGGCGAGCACGGCATCTGTCATCCAGCAATCCTCATAGGGTGATTGCGATTGTCGGGATAACCGGAAGGTATACCAGTGTAGTTGCCCGTCCTGGCCAACGACTCCGGCCAGCAGCTCTGCCGTGCTTCCATCATTGCTAATCAGTCTGATCTCGTTACCGCGATTGCTTGTCATGGGTTTGTATTGCGGTGATTCAAACAGCCTTGAGAAACGTGCAACCGGCCCGGTGATGTTGCGGTTGGCGGGCGATGCAAATCGAAATGTTGCGCTGATGCCGTCGTCACTTGCCTGCTGCAATGCAGTAAGCTGAAATTGAACAACCTGCTGCGGTGTCAGTGCCGGAGAAGGTTGAAGACTTAAATCATTGGAATTATCGGGATTGTCGATCTGACTGGCAGCGCCGCTTAGCGGGATAAAAAAGCATAAAAGTAGCAATATCGACAGGCCTGTGACTTTGACCAGATCCTTTGCCGAATCTGTTGCCTGAGAAACCCTGTGCGCAATATGTTGCATATTAATCCCCTGAGGTTAGGCTGATCTTATAAAAAGTTTACCGTGCCAGTGTCCGATGGTGCCCAGTCATTTGCCAGCTCATTTGCCAGCTCATTTGCCAGTAGATGCGCGGGCGCAGCTTAAAGTGCCTTTGTTTGTGTTGTGGCTGATCCCGGTGAAACAGGCATGTCACACAACAGCAGACATCATGACCGCATCAATGTTGCTGCTCTACTTGCGCATCATAGCTGATGTACTGACTACAGATTTACAGAGCATCTTAACTGTAACGGTCGTTGCCATTCAGCCGCGAGCCGCGCACAATCGGCCCGTGAAACGAGAAGAAAAATATGAGTAAAGCAGATACCATCGGTTGGCGCACTCCATTAGTGATAATCATCGCGGGTTGTCTGGTTGCAATGATCGGCTTTGGCGCGCGTTCTACCTTTGGTCTCTACCTCGATCCGCTGACAGCGGCGAGGGGCTGGACACGAGAGACTTTCTCCCTGGCGCTTGCCATACAGAACCTGATGTGGGGGCTGGGTTTGCCGATTGCAGGCGCGCTCGCTGATCGCTTTGGTGCTGCCAAGGTTATTTTTGTCGGTGCGTTGATTTACGGTTGTGGTGTTTATGGAATGTCCATTGCCGAAACCTCCAGCATGTTTTACATGACAGCGGGTGTGATCACAGGCACAGGTGTCGCTTTTACCGCGTTCTCACTTGCCATGGCGGCAATGGCAAAAGTGGTTGGCATCGAGCGTCGTTCGATGGTGTTGGGCCTTGGCACTGCGGCGGGTTCCTTTGGGCAGGTTTTGTTTTCACCGTTAAGTCAGGGCTTCATCAGTGCGTTTGGATGGCAGCAGGCATTGGTGCTGCAAGCGGCGATTGTGATGTTGCTTATTCCGTTGGCATTGCTTTTACCGGCTGCTCGACCAACTGGCAACGATACAGGCAATGAGCAGACACTAAGCGCTGCGTTATCTGAAGCCTTCGGACACAGAGGATTTGTGTTGTTAACGCTCGGCTTTTTTGTCTGTGGTTTTCATGTTGCGTTTATCACCGTGCACTTTCCGTCATATATTAAAGATATCGGTCTGGCCGCAAGCGTGGGTGCATGGTCACTGGCAATTATTGGTCTTTTTAATATTGCCGGATCATTTTTGTCTGGTATAGCAGGGCAGAGGTATAGCAAAAAATCCGGTCTGAGCTTTATCTATCTGGCGCGTGCTGTTGTGATTACCGCTATGCTGCTGTTGCCAAAAACCGAGTTGGTTATTTATTCATTCGCTGCATTGATGGGATTACTGTGGTTGTCAACCGTGCCATTGACTACCGGTATTGTGGCGCAGGTTTTTGGTGTACGTTATTTGGCCACCTTGTTTGGTGTGGTGTTTTTAAGTCATCAGATCGGTAGTTTTCTGGGGGTCTGGTTGGGTGGCCGCTTGTACGATGCGACCGGGTCTTATGACGGAATGTGGTGGGCCGGAGTATTTTTCGGTGTGGTTGCTGCCATCGTGCACTGGCCAATAAATGAAAAACCGCTGGCGCGTCTGCAGGGATCAGCTGCGTGAACATCAGCATCGTGATCCGTTGCTGATTGTTTTATCCGGGTTTATTCAACCTACCTTAGCCAACATCGGGTATATGTGCCAATCAACGGCTCTGCCATCGGGGCTATCTGTTGTGTTGTTACTGTTTGCAACAGGATAGCCGTAAAGGACAAACGTGTTTTCCTATTTTGAAAATCTGATAAACCCACTCGCAGATGCGCCGGTACAACAACCGCCCGGCACAACGCGACAGTTCTTTTATCACTATCTGTGGCCAATCCGCTGGATTCTGCTTGTCACTGTAGTGATGAGTGCAATCGCCTCGATCTCGGAACTCATGCTGTATGTTTATCTGGGTCGCCTTGTTGACTGGATGAATGAAACCCCGCCGGAGAATTTTTTCTCTGTTCACGCCAATGCATTAATGCTGATGGCGTTTGTGGTTGTGGTTGTCAGACCGGTGAGTATGTTGATTGCACGCAGTCTGATCACGTTAACGCTGACCCCTGGTTTATCCAACACAGTCAGGTGGCGCAATCATCGTTATGTAGTCCGGCAGAGCCTTAATTATTTTCAGAGTGATTTTGCCGGTCGAGTAGCGCAAAAGGTCATGCAGACTGGCAACTCGTTCAGAGAGACTGTTTTAAACGTGCTGGATGGAGTCATGCTGCTGGTGATTTATCTGGCCGGTATTGTCTGGCTGTTCCTTGATATAGATGCACGGCTGCTGGTGCCGGTAATCTTCTGGCTGATTGGTTATCTGATTGTTGTGGTAAAACTAATGCCACCTGTTGGTAAATTGAGTCGGTCAGTGTCAGAGGCAAACTCTTCACTCACCGGGCGCATAGTGGACAGTTACACCAACATACAGGCAGTTAAGTTGTTTGCACATGCCGAGCGGGAAGAGCAGTTTGTATCAACCGGGTTTGTGCGCCATACAAATGCGTTAAGAGCGCTGCTGCGTGGTATTCAGCGTATGTTGTGTTCGCTAATTGTGATGAATACCTTGTTGATTCTGTCAACAGCGTGGTTGTCAATTCACTACTGGCAGCAGGGTACGGTGACAGTGGGTGCAATAGCGATAGCCAATGGTTTAATACTACGCCTGAACCAGATGTCTGGCTGGATACTGCGAACTATCTCATCGTTATTCGAAAGCATAGGGACTGTACAGAACGGTATTGAAACAATATCTGTGAATAACACAGTCACAGACCGGGCAGATGCGGCTGATCTTAAGATATCTGATGCCACGGTTGAGTTTGATTCAGTGCAGTTTAAATACTCTGATGGTGCAGGCGCTGATAAGCCACAGATCAGCAAACTAAATGTTATAGAGAATTTCTCGCTCACGGTTGCCGCGGGTGAAAAGATAGGAATTGTAGGCCGCTCCGGTGCCGGGAAGTCGACTCTGGTCAACCTGTTACTGCGTTTTTACGATGTAAACCACGGGTCAATCCGTATCGATAATCAGGACATTGCCACGGTTACGCAAAGTAGTTTGCGTGAAAGTATTGCGATGGTCTCTCAGGATACCTCTCTGTTGCATCGTTCGATCAGGGACAATATTTCTTACGGTAAGCCTGATGCTACTGATAGTGAAATACAGCAGGCAGCTGTGTTGGCACAGGCAGATAGGTTTATTCCTGACCTTGTTGATTCACAAGGCAGGCGAGGTTACGACGCGCATGTTGGTGAGCGTGGCGTTAAGTTATCAGGCGGACAAAGACAGCGAATTGCCATTGCGCGTTTGATCTTGAAAGATGCACCGATTTTGATTCTTGATGAAGCCACATCTGCACTGGACTCAGAGGTAGAAGCTGCCATTCAGGAAAAACTGATTGATCTGATGCATGGCAAAACAGTGATTGCGATAGCACATCGCCTATCGACAATCGCAGCGATGGATCGACTGATCGTGATGGATGACGGACGTATCATTGAAAGTGGCAGTCATCAGCAGCTGATCGATAGTAAGGGTTTATATGCCGAGCTATGGAGTCGGCAATCAGGTGGCTTTTTGCCTCAGCAGTAAGATGTTCTGGTGCCCTTGCATGCATGTGCAATTGTCTAGCGGTACTTAGTTTGTTCGGGACTTAGTTTGATCTGTACCTGATAGTTACTTGCCCGGAACTGCTGTCTAGTGGCCGACTGCAAAAATACACTCCCTGCAGCGCCGGATCCCCGTGCCTTGACTGTACTGAAAACAGGCGCTTGTGATGACATGTAAGTATCAAAAATATTACACTTTGGAGGGTTTTAAGTCAGCCAATGCGCCGTCGTTTACAGTAGAAAAGAAAACTGTTTAAGGGAGCAGACATGCTTAAAGTGCTACTTGCCGTTGGTGGCGTTCTGTTTATCGGACTCGGTGTGTTCGGTGTAAAGTATCTTGAGAATCTGACAGGTGGCGAAAGTCAGTCCGTGCCGATGGCTGTCGATGCGCAAGCGAACGTGCTTTTTGATGAATCTGCTACAACCCAGGTCAGTACGCAACCCACTACAGAACAATCCAGTGCAGAACAATCCACTACAGAACAACAGACAGTCGTTGCGACGGCCTCCGGTGTCGTGGAGGATCTGAATGATCAAGCAAGTTCGGTGCTCAGCGACAATGTCATAGTGCAAGACACCGACATCGAGCAGACTGCACCGGTGATCACGGAAGCCGATGACACAATTATCGTTGCAGACAACAACTTGAATGTAGAGGGTACGGTAGTCGAGATATCAGCTGATGGTGCCGAACCGATCGCTCCGGCGCAGGCTGCCGGCGATTTGATCGCAATGGCAGAGCAGGCCAAATCAGCGAGTCGCAACGAGCAGGTAAATCTGGCAACTACGGTACTGGCCTCTGGGAATCAACCGGTGGTGTCACCTGCGTCGGTTGTTGTGCCAACAGAAGGTGCACTCGATAAGCAAGCTGACGCTCAGTCAGTTATTGTGACGACAACTGGCAATCTTGGTATTGACGGGCTAATTGTGATTAAAGACAGAGTCAACATGCGTGAAGGGCCGTCTATTGATCATCCTGTGGTACTGACTCTGGAAGCAGGACACGAGTTAATGGAATTCAAGCGCGACGGCAAGTGGGTGCACGTGGGTGCCTATGGTACTTCCGGCAAAATCGGTTGGGTGCATGAACGTCTTGTCGGGCCGGCACAGTAGTCCCGAACGGTTTTAAGGCAGTTCAGATTCGTTAGCTGCCGCACCGGTCCCGGCACTTGATCCGAATGATCTGGCTGGAAGTCTGCGGCAGTTGTTGTATGCTGGGCATCTGTTACTTTCCGGCAAAATAATATGCTTAACAAAAAGGTTGCTCTGCCGATTATCGCCGCAGTGCTTATGGCGCTGGGTGTTAACCTTGAGAGATTCGGGATTGACCTTGAGGCACTGATTGGTGGTCAATCGGCTGCCACAGCAACGGGCCAGAGTGCTGCGAAATATCAGTCCGGCAGCAAGTGGTCGAATACATCGCCCGAGATTAACCTGCACCATATTTTTGAGGGAGAGATTAATCGCAGCGGTAAACCGGTCGGCTATCATTCGCGGCCCGGCGGGATTGATCCTGATGGTGCAAAAATAGTCAGAATTCGCGACAACCCCAACAGCAACGGTATATACACTGCCACCATAGCCATTCGAGATGGCAATCAGTGGAAAGAAAAGTTTTCGAGCTTTTTCCCTGACAGTATGTCTGCAGACGAGGTAACTTCTGCGGTATTGAATGCCTACCGCAAAAGCTCCAACCAAAAAGCACAACCATGGCAGGGGCCTTCAGGCCACGGCTTCACCATTCAGGGCTATACAACATCACGAGGCGGTATTAACACCGCTTTTCCACTGTACAGGGGTGGTTAACCATGTCTGATCTGGAATTTTTTCGTGATGAAGATGGCAACCCCTGTGCGCGCGGAGAAGACGAGCGCCTGGCAACTTTTATCCAGACTGACCTGCAGGGTTCGGTGCAGGTAGTCAGCGATCTGATCGCACAACTTGAGCAAGAGTCTTCGTCAGAGTTTCACGGCAATGCACACAGCTTAAGCATTACGACCAAAACAGTCACGATAGAAGCTAACTTCGATGATGAAGCGCCGGACCGCCGTATAGCGCGAGATGAAATGTTGGAAGAACTTAACGCGTGGCGTGAATTTCTGCAGAGTGGCTCCGTACAAGTCTAGTGGCCCGCTATCAGCAGTGATTGCAGGTGAGGCAGAGTACACAACCGAATAGTGCGCAGACTCGCGGCACAAGACAAATATGAAAAAAACAGCACCCTACGGTTCGTGGCCGTCAGATATAACCACTGGTCTAATGACGTCTGGTGTCATCGGGCTTTCTGAAACCAGGCTGCACGACGGTAACGTGTACTGGCTTGAATCAAGGCCCGATGAGCAAGGTCGTACGGTTATTGTTCGGCAAACGGTCAATGGAGAAAAAGAAGAGCTCATTCCGGCTGAGTACAGCTGTCGGACTCTCGTGCATGAATACGGTGGCGCGTGCTATCTGCCCACTGTTGCCGGTTTGTTTTTTGTAAATCAAAAAGATCAGCAGATCTACAAGGTTGACTCTGCGTTGGCTGTTTCAAAAATTACCAATGCGGCCACTTTCCGTTTTGCAGATCTGGTGTACAGCGCCAGCAGTTCAAGTCTGGTCTGTGTCGCTGAAGAACACAACGATGATTACCCTGAGCCAAAAAACTCACTTGTTTCAATAGATATTTCAACTGGCGCAATTACCGTGTTACACGAGGGGCAGGATTTCTATGCAGCACCGTGTTTGTCTGCCGATGATAAAAAACTTGCCTGGCTCTCATGGATGCATCCGTGTATGCCATGGGATGGCACGCGTTTATGGCAAGCTGGTCTTAGCGGTGAAGGTGTTGCTGATGTTGAAGTGGTGGCAGGCGGTGACAGTGAATCAATCTTTCAACCGCAATGGAGTCCGGACGGGAGCTTGTATTTTGTTTCTGATAAAACCCACTGGTGGAATATTTATCGACTAGAGAATAGTGGCGTTGAACCAGTCTGCCCGATGCAGGCTGAATTTGGTTTGCCGTTGTGGCAGTTTGGCATGACGCGTTACGGATTTATAAATCAGCACAGTATACTGACGTCATACATTGAGTCGGGTCTGGAAAAGCTTGCGGTAATCAATGTGGCGACCAAAGAGCTGCAGTGCATTGATACACCGCACAGCAGCTATTCGTCTTTAAGGACTGAAAATAATAAATACTGCTATATCGCACAATCCGCCACTGACTTTACAGCAGTCTATGCTGGTGAAGCAGTTATTCAGGATCCGGCTACAAAATTAAACGAAGCGATGGTTTGTATTTCAACAGATATAGGGCTGGATAAGCTCAACTATTCAGTGGCTCAGGCGATCACCTTCCCAACTGGCGGCAATACAGAGGCGCATGGTTTTTTCTACAGCCCAATGCACAAAGACTATCAGGGACCGCAGGATGAACTGCCTCCGCTGCTGGTTATGATACACGGTGGGCCGACCTCTGCTACCTCAGATAGTCTGAGTCTGAAAATTCAGTACTGGACGAATCGAGGCTTTGCCGTACTTGATGTCAACTACAGAGGCAGCACCGGTTTTGGACGGATTTACCGCGATTCTCTGAAAGGTCAGTGGGGAGTAACTGATGTAGAGGATTGCGATCAGGGTGTTCGCTACCTGGTTGAAAAAGGCGTTGTGGATAAAAACCGGGTTGCCATTCGCGGAGGAAGTGCAGGGGGATTAACCGTGTTGACTGCACTGGCTGAAACAGAGACCTTCAAAGCAGGCACCAGTCTTTATGGGGTAACAGATCTCACGGCACTTGCAACTGAAACGCACAAGTTTGAAGCGAGATACCTCGACAGTCTGATTGGCCCGTACCCGGAGGAAAAAGCGCTTTATGAGCAAAGATCGCCATCCAATCATGCCGAAAAAATTGTCTGCCCGGTGCTTTTTCTGCAAGGCAAAGAAGACAAAATAGTCCCGCCAAGCCAACCGGAAATCATGATCGATAAGCTTAAGGAAAATAATATTCCGGTAGCTTATCTATTGTTTGAAGGTGAGGCTCATGGTTTCAGAAAATCAGAGACTATTGTCAGCGCATTGCAGGCGGAGCTGGGCTTTTATGGTTCTGTATTCGGGTTTGATCCTGCGGATGATGTTGCAGTGCCGGAGTTCCTCTGAGATAAGTGGCACCATAGCTCTGCTCAAGTTCTGAAAACCCGGGCCTGATATGCCTGATCTGACAGTCTTGATCGGACCCACTTATACTAAGAAACCGTTACTCACTGCACGCACTCACAGCAAATTACCAATATAGCTAACTTTCCGGCAAGTGATTAAATCTTGCAGCATCCCCGGGCATAGTGGTGTCCGATCCATTCCCGGCAACTTGTATAGTGATTATTTTTTGTGGTTTAACTTTTTCACTTCTTTATAGCGAAAGCAGTCGATAGTGTGGTCGTTGACCATACCTACCCCTTGCATATAGGCATAGCAAATAGTCTCGCCGATAAATTTAAATCCCTGCTTTTTTAGATCACGACTCATTTGCGTACTAACAGAAGTTTTAGCCGGAACCTGGCTGGAGTTTTTAAAGTTATTCTGAATCGGTTTTCCATCGACAAACTGCCAGATATATTCTGCAAAAGATCCGTATTCCTGTTGGATTTTTTTGCACGCCATGGCATTGCTTCTGACAGAGAATATTTTTAATCGATTGCGAATTAAACCGGGATCGAGCAGTGCTTTTTCGAGTTTTGCATCAGTAAATTTTGCCAGCTTGTCAATATTGAATTCAGCAAAGACCTTGCGGTAGTGTTCCCGCTTTTGTAGCACTACATGCCAGCTGACACCCGCCTGTGCGCCCTCAAGGATCAACATTTCGAATAGCTTTTGATCATCGTAGACAGGTACACCCCATTCGGTGTCATGGTAGTCTCTGTCGAGCTGGTTGCTTTCACACCACGCGCAGCGTTTTTTGATTGGCATGGATTGGTTTCCTGCTTGCGTGTTTATATTGTGTTGTAAGTGCTGCAGGAAATAAAGTCTGAAAGACCCGGGGAGTGCTTTCAGTGAGTGTCTTTGGGCAGGCCTTTCTGCTGTACCAGTACCCACGGTGCCACTACAACACACCAGAACTGTGGATTATCCTTGTTCCATTTTCGCGCATCGTCATCACTGGCACGCTGGACACTGCCGGCATCAAGCCAGCTCTGCATCCGGACTTTGTTGTCTATGGAGATACTATGCGCAACGGTGACCAGGTCGAGCTCCGCATCAACTTTAATCACTACACCACGTGCAAAGTGCTTGATAAGCTCCTGCCACTCGATCATACCTGTCTGTTGATTAATTTCGTTAAATACAGACTCGGGAATTTTATCTGCAGGCATTTCTTTGTCTGCCAATGGAAAGGTCTCTATTGCGCGGTAGCCATGGATTGTTGCAGTCTTTCGAGTGCTGTGTGTAATTGTATATCTTTTGCGGCGATAAATTCATCTGCCTTGTCTGGATGTTTTTCACGTACATCCTGTTCCAGCAGGGTTCTTTGGTAAGCCCGGGCGTTGTCGTTGATATTTAGCGATCCTGTTCTTCGAAACATAAAGTCACTGTCAGTTTCAACAGTTACATCCGGGACAATGCCGTTCTCATGAATCATTTCATGATCCGGTCTGCCAAACATGGCGATTGTTGTCCGGACTGCTCCGCCAAGTGGTTCAGCGAGGTTAAATACTTTTTGCACAAGACCTTTACCGAACGACCGGGTGCCAATAATTATTCCACGTTCGTAAGCCTGTATGGCTCCGGCAACGATCTCTGATGATGACATACTGTCGCCATTGATCAGCACGGCAAGTGGCTTGTCTGTCAGATGCTCGCCGTGACGAGGCAGCTGTTTTATTGCGCCTGTTTTATATCGTTCGCAATACATATTTTTTTCTGTGCTGAACATCGAGACTATGGCTCGTGCCGCACGTGTTGAGCCACCCGGGTTGTCGCGAAGATCAAGGATGAAGCTCTCTGCACCCTGGCTGAGCAGCTCGCGTAATAATTTTTCAACTCGCGTGTGAGTCTTGCTGCCGAAGCGGCTGATTTTGATATAGCCGGTTTTGTTGTTGAGAAGTTCGGAGTCTGTGTAGTGGAGCTCCACTGCTGCACGCTTCACGGCAATTTGATGGTTGTCCTTGTTGCGCCTGACTGTAAGGTGCCCTGTGGATTCTTTCGGGCCTTTAAGAGCTGCGACAACTTCGCTGGAAGTGAGTCCTTTCAACAGTTTGTCATCTATGCTGATCAGGTGGTCACCGGGAAGTATGTTCTTGCCATCCATTGGTCCGTTGGCCAGTGGTCCGATAACTATCGGGTAGTCATCGGTGATTGCTCTGAATTTGAGGCCGATTCCAACAAAGTTACCGTTGCGGCGTGAGTTGTATCTTTTCAGCGCTTCCGGGTAAATGTAGTTTGCGTACTGATCATTGTAAAATTCTATGGTTTCAGAAAGTATTTCACGCATGATGTCAATACGTGCTGCTTCAGCGGTTTCCTGATAATCGTCAGCTTGCTTATCCAGTTCGCTTTCAATCGCTTCCACTCGCCTGTTGTAGTCATTGATTATCTCCTGCCTTGTCGGTGGGGTTTCCTCAGTAAACAGGGTCAGCTGTGTCTGCTCTATGATATTGAGCGCTTTAACGAACTCTGCATAGGCAGTTGGTTTGACAGCAGCAGAAGCTGGCGTGGCTGCAGACATGAATATCACCAAAACCAGGCTTGCAAGTGCGCGTACCGGATTGTAACGGTTGAGTTTCCAGCTTGCTGGCGGTCTGGATACTGCTGGGGTCGAGTAAAGACTCATGGTCAAGCCTGGTAGGTTTGAAAGACTATGCGCTGCAAATCGTGCGCCGTTGTGGTGTTACTTCTGACATGGCTGGTGACTCTGCGGCAGTATAATACCCGGAATCTTGCCCGGTAATACCGCTAACGCGTTGCGCTTTGCCTGTGGTTTTTGTTGATCAGGTTTTTTGCTGAACAAGGGATTTAGGCAGAATCAGGGACTTTTGCTGTAAAAGTTGTGCGCAAGTGATCTGCGCGTGGTGGCTGCCAGAAGAGTAAGACTGGTTTGCGTGAACTACAGGTGCAGTAACTTAGGGGTCTCGCTGCGGAGTACTTTATAGCCTGCGGCTTCGAGTAAATCCGCCTTTGTTAAATGCTCGGTTTTGCGACTCAGCGCGAGGCCCATGTTATCCAGCAGTGAAGCTGTCTGGAACTGATGGTCGTCAATGTGCTGGCCGTGTGAGCTGTCGCGCGGCACCAGAATAGGCCGCTTGCCCATACGCAGTGAGGTGAGTGCAGTGCCTGTTCCGGCATGAGCTATGACTACATCAGCCTCACGCATTGCTTGTTCCAGCTCATGTGCCGGCACGACCTCTTTGCCGTCAATGTTTAGATCGCTGACATCGGTTGACCCGGTTTGCCAAAGCACTGAATCTGCCTCTGACAGAATGTCTGCCAGACGCACGAAGAACTCGCGAAAACTGTAGTCTTCCATAGTGCCGACAGACACCACTGCGCGACGGATTCTCGTTGGTTTTTGTTCCAGTGGCTCGGCAGAAAAACCATCAAACACTGACCCGAGAAATTTCCATTGTTCATTGGCCCACGATTCATGCTGGTTATAGAACTTTATGCCGGGTACCCGACTCAGTGCTTTTCCGGTGACTGACGGACCTTCAACACGAGTCGCTGATTCAATGTAGTGTGTAGGTATGCCACGTACGGCACTATACGGTAAGTAGGCAAGTGCAATGGCAGAACCCGTGCTGATAACCGATTCAACCTTGTATTTTCTTACCAGCTTAAATGCCTGGGGTACATTGCGAATCACAGAAGATAAACCGCGAGGCTTTATGTACGGCACGTATTCTACTTGCTGGTCTTTCAGTAAAGATCTGGTTTGTGGCGAATCGAAGGTTACCCAGACGCATTCAGAGTTAACACCCTTTATGCGCGGCCATAGCTCGGTGAGCTGTGTAAAGTGGCCACCACTGGACGCCACCAGCATAGTTGTCATGCGGTTGCATCCATAAGTTTTATTATTACTTGAATGGCCAAACGATGAATTGTCTCAGTTAGTAATATGGCTGGCGTCTGAGTGGAAGCTGGTCGGTTAAACGTTGTGCCGATATAACCGACGAGCAGCAGCAAGGTATTATCCTACAAATCGTAAGCGGAGGTAGGTTTGCTTACCGAGCTGAAATAGCATCGTTTTTGCCATATTGCCAAATCGCTGCGCAAATCGGTGAGGATATATTGGTGATTGTCGCTGCGTGCACAGAATTTTAGACATTGGGCGTGGGTTTTTTGCATTAGGTTGCTGTCTTGAGGCAGTCGTTCAAGTGCGGCGATTGAAGGCCGAATTCGCAGCCAATATCCATGATCTGATTTATAGTTTCCCGGTCAACATCTATGCCGTTTCGCGTCCGGTCATCACGATTACTCATTTCCGGTTCACCTGGCATAAGCACTGTCTTTTGATCGTGGGCTGGTCGACTTGATTTGATGGACTGATAGAATTCCATCACACGTGCCTCGATTTGTTCCTGCGAATCGAAAGCCTGTGGATCAATCAGGATTGAAAACATATTGTTGAAAACGCCGTTGGGTATGTAGTTTCCTGTGGCAACTGTCTCTTTGCCGGCAATCGCGCCTGCTAGTAATTCAACAAATATCGCCAGCCCGGATCCTTTGTGGTTGCCAAAGGGTGTCAGCGCACCTGTTCGATTCAGCCAGATCGGAGAGGGGTCATCGGTGGCGATGCCAGCATCGTCAATTATCCAGCCCAGCGGCACTTTTTCGCCCCGGTTGTAGGCGACTCGTACTTTACCAAAAGCTACAGTACTGGTTGCCAAGTCAAGCATTGGTTTGGCCTGACCGTCGATCGGTATGCCGATGCTGATCGGATTTGTCGAAAACGAAGGCTCGCTGCTGCCGTGAGCTGCAACCAGTGGGGCGTGGCCCCATACGTTAACAAAGTGCAGTGAAACCAAACCCTTTGTTGCGCAGTATTCTGAGTAATGACCAGCGCGTGAAACGTGTCCGCTGTTGCGTAATCCAAGCACTGCGACTTTATTTGTGCGGCAGGACTCTATCGCTATATCTAACGACTCTATTGCCATGCGATGGCCAAAGCCTCGTTTGGCATCAACCACTGTGACCGCACCGCTGGTCGATAACACCTCGAGGTTCTGGTTGGGGATTAAATTGCCATCAGCGACTTGCTTGCCATAGGTTGGCAGCATGCCAATGCCGTGAGAATCATGGCCGGCGAGATTGGCTTTGACCAGATGTCCGGCAACAATCCGGCATTCCGGTTCACTGCAACCAAATCCAGACAGGATTGCCATTGCCAGTTGTTCAAGAGAGCTTGTGGTGTATCTCATATCGAGCCTTCGGTTTTTTCCAATGGCGCATCTTTAGCATGTTTTTGGCTTGGACTGAATCTGACTGAGTGTGTAATGCACCAGTAGAGTGGTTTTTACATGGCAGGGCATGCAGCCAAAAGACGGTTATGACTGGTGTGGTGGGTAGCTTCGGTTGTCTTCGTTGCAATGGTGAGCTGCGCGCATATGGGTTACGATATATAGAGGCGGGTTGGTTGTGAACAATGCGACTGATTTATGCTCCAAGTGTCAGCACAAATCGATCTACTGAGAGTCAATGAGTCGCCTGTTTTGCAGGAGCACGCGTCGGCGCTCCGGTCGAAAAGCAATAAAATTATAGAGTTTTAAATGTTTTACTCCTTCGAAATCAGCAGCGAGCAGTGGTCGAGTCGCACCGGTTGTGAATGCCGATCTTTGCTCTGCGGCAGGCGGTCAGCGTGTTTTGGGCGACGATCAACGTGTACAACGATTTGCGGCTGCATTTGATTAATATGCTTCAGCTTGGATTACAAAAATGGCTTTTCCTGCACAGTCCTCTCACCGTTTCAACAAACCTGGCGCAAAGGAAATTCAACTCGCTGTGAACGCCCCTACGGATACCATGGATATCGCCAACAAGCTGAACGTGCTTGATGTAGAGTTCCTGAGTATTTCAATGGAAGAAGCACTTTCATTGTTGCAGCAGATAATTGACCTCGGGCGAAAAGAGCCAGTATTTTTTATCAACGCAGATTGCCTTAATATCAGCTGTACTGATGACGGCTACCGAACCATATTGCAGTCTCAGGATATTGTTCTGCCGGATGGTGCCGGTATAAACATCGCCTGTCGGGTGATCGGTGAACGCCTGGTTGCGAACCTGAACGGCACTGACCTTATACCGCGACTGTGGGAAATTGCTCCTGGCAAAGGTTATCGTTTCTTTCTATTAGGTGCGGCGCCCGGTGTGACCGGTCGTATGAAAGCAAAGCTTGAAGAAACTTATCCCGGTATAGAGATCGTTGGAGAGCATCACGGCTACTTCGACCACGAGACAGAATCGGAGTCGGTGACAGACATCATCAATGCCAGTAAGCCAAATGTGGTGCTGGTTGCCTTTGGTGCGCCGGTACAGGAAAAATGGATACACCAGTACAAAGACAAAATAGAATCCAATCTGGTTGTCGGAGTTGGCGGACTTTTTGACTTTTATTCAGGCGATAAAAAGCGCGCACCTGTATGGATGAGAAGCAGCGGCCTCGAATGGATGTATCGTTTATACTTGGAACCAGGGCGCCTTTGGCGCCGCTATATTGTAGGCAATCCCTTATTTGTCTATCGCGTTTTAAAGTGGAAAAAACGACTCCAGTCGTAACACACTATCGCATCGGCGTGCCGTATCTTGTCGGCTGATCCTGCATCAGGCTGTAGCTCCGAGGGCCAATGCTCTATCACGTGACGCTTCGAGTGCCGCTTTATTATTGATATCGAGCTTGTCTGACTCAGGCCATCCTTTGCAGTGTCTTTTGATTAACGCGATCATCATTTGAATGTGTGATGGTTGCGCGTTAAGTGCGGTTATATAGCTAAATTGTTCGCCGCCCGCTTCAATGAAATACTCTCTGTTTTCTTCATCAATTTCTTCGATGGTCTCAAGACAATCTGCGGCAAACCCGGGGCAGATGACCTGAATGTTTTTGATTCCTTGTGCAGGTAGCTCTTTTAAGGTTTCATCACAATAAGGCTGTAGCCAGGGCTCTTTACCAAAGCGCGACTGGAATACCACCATAAATTGTTCTTCGTTGAGTTGCAGTCTGTCTGCCAGTAACCTTGATGTGGCCTGACATTGACAGAAGTAGGGATCGCCTTTGGTTCGGTAGCGTTGTGGAATGCCGTGATACGACATGATCAATTTTTGCGGTCTGCCGTGTTGCTGCCAATGTGTTTCAACTGATTCTGCCAAAGCATCAATATAAGCTTGCTCGTCAAAGTACTGATTGATGAAACGACACTCGGGAATCCATCTGAGCTCGCTGAGTCTGGCAGTAACTTCATCAAACACAGACGCAACGGTTGAACCCGAGTACTGGGGGTACATGGGCAGCACCACGAGCCGCCTGATATTTTTTTTGCGCATCTCGGTGAGTGCATCTGCAACTGATGGATTACCGTAGCGCATCGCCAGCAGAACATGCGCGTCGAGCTCTGCAGAAAGTTGTTCCCCGAGTGCATCCGCCTGTTTTTTACTGATACTTAGTAATGGCGAGCCTTCTTTTTCATCCCAGACCGACTCGTAGGCTTCAGCGGTTTTTGCAGGCCGCACTCTGAGTATGACTCCGTTGAGTATCAGCCACCACAAGGCTCTGGGTACTTCTACGATGCGCGGATCACTGAGGAACTGCTTGAGGTATCGTCTGACATCCTTAACCTCGGTGGAGTCCGGAGTGCCCAGGTTGACCAGTAGCACGCCAAGTTTGGATGGGCTGCCATGTTGATAGTCTGAATCTCCGAGGTATTTCATTGTTGTTCTCTTGTTTATCGCTGGGCTGAAGGGGGCGGCGAGGTATTTTACTGCAACGCCCACGTAGGCGAATCGGAAATGCTGAATTCTTTTATAGCAGTGTTGAAAAACCCCCGTGGGTTAAGTGTGAATGTATGTTCCAGTTGGAAAAATTCGACCTGAATAGTGCTGTTTTTGAGAAACAAATGAGCGTTTTGACCTGGCTGGCATACCAACGGAAATTTACTACCGCTGGGCTGAGATCAGTCATTTTTTGGCGCGCGGTTAAATAATGGCCAATGATGGTGTGCCGAGCCTGTCAGGCTGGTCGGTAATTTGACGCGTATTTGGTTAACAACATATTAGGATTTTGCTGGAACAGGTCACTTGCGATTCAAATGCCCTGTTGGAAACAACGATTTTCGTTAGGATTGTCAGAAATACCAGGGCGGTTTGATGTTTCATTTAGTTATCATCAGACAAGACCTAAAAGCACTTATTCACATTGGTTACTTTTCAGCAATGGCGTAAATGAGTTTGCAGGATAAATCAATAGTTTTTGGCAGAAAATTTTTAAGTGTTTGTAAATGCTAAAGAATATTCTCAAATAATCTCGCTGCAGAATTTTAGTATCATTGCGGCCGCAGCGGCGAGTGAACTAGCGCCGGTTTTTTTCCACAGAGTTATCCACAGGCTATTTCTGATAATGCAGGTCAGTTTTGACAGCTTTTCGTCAGATTCTTCAGATTGTGTAGGGCATAAGATTGTCAGGGTCGCAGTGGCAGCGCCATTATCCCGTCTTTTTGATTACCTGCCAGATGGTGAGCTTGATCGCTATCAGCCGGGGTGTCGTGTCAGGGTGCCTTTTGGCAGATCGTCTCGTATTGGCGTGGTCACGGGCACCGGTTTTTCGACTCTCGAGTTGTCAAAACTCAAAGCCGTAGGCGAGCTCCTCGATGAAGAGCCGGTGTTGCCAAAAGAGATCGTCGCGCTGGTTACCTGGGCTGCCTCGTACTATCACCACCCGTTAGGTGAGGCATTTGCAACGGCGCTGCCTTTGCAACTGCGTAAAGGTTCTTCGGGTGATATAGAACGCCCAAGTGGCTATGTTCTGACCGAGTCTGGCAAGACTTTGCACGCTGTAAATCGAGCACCGGCGCAGACGGCGTTGCTGCAGTTTTTACAACTAAGCGTTGGTGCTGTCAGCGCTGCAGAGTGCAGACTGTTTGACAGTCGCTGGTCTGCCACGATGAAGTCTTTAATAAAGAAGGAACTGGTAAAGAAAGTACAAACAAAATTTCAGCCTGGACGAATAACCTCGTCGATCAGGTTAAACGAGGAGCAACAGCACGCCAGTGATCGCATACACACTATGTTGCAGGGTTACTATTGTGCGTTGATTGATGGCATCACAGGAAGCGGCAAGACAGAGGTTTATCTGGACGTTGCGCGCACAGTGATAAAGTCTGATAAACAAGTGATGGTGCTGCTGCCTGAAATCGGTCTGACACCACAACTGGTTGCGCGCTTTAGAAACGCACTTGATTGTCAGGTCGAGGTATTGCATTCAGGTCTTAACGATACCGAGCGGATGCTTGCATGGCATGCAGCTGCTGATGGCAGTGCACATGTATTGATAGGCACTCGCTCATCGGTGTTTGCACCCATGCCAAGGCTTGGTTTGATTGTCGTTGATGAAGAGCATGATGGATCACTGAAGCAACAGGATGGTTTTCGCTATCAGGCAAGGGATCTTGCAATGATGCGAGCCAGAAAAGCTGAAATACCCGTCATTCTGGGGTCGGCGACGCCATCGCTTGAGTCTTTGCAAAATGCATCCAGAGGATTGATTGAAACGCTATACCTGCGAAAGCGCGCAGCGGGAGCAAAGCTTCCACGAATGATGCTGATTGATAGCCGTGGTGGCGCAGTAGAGAACGGTATATCCAACCGTTTACTGCAACAGATGAAGCAAGTACTTGAGCGTGGTGAGCAGGTGATGATTTTTATCAACCGGCGCGGTTATGCACCTGTGTTGATGTGTGAGACCTGCACCAGCATTGAAGATTGTGATCATTGTGATGCTCACATGACTGTGCATGCAAATTCGGGCCGACTGCGGTGTCACCATTGTGGAGCTGAGCGCGCAGTGCCATTGAAATGCGGTGCGTGTGAAGCAACGACTCTGATCAATGTCGGGATGGGTACTGAAAGAATTGACGAGTTCCTCAGTGACCGTTTTCCGGACTATAAAGTCCTGCGTATCGATCGTGATAGCACCAGACGTAAAGGTGAGTTACAAAAGCACCTTGCTATGGCTGCCAGCGGCGAGGCGCAAATATTGGTTGGCACCCAGATGCTTGCTAAAGGTCATAACTTTCCATTGGTAACACTGGTGGGTATTCTGGACGCTGATCGCGGTCTGTTTGGTGCAGACTTTCGTTCAGTAGAACAGATGGGCCAGTTAATTCTGCAGGTGGCCGGGCGTGCTGGCAGGGCGGAAAAGCCCGGTACTGTATTGGTGCAGTCGCGCAACCCGGATCACCCGCTGCTGCAGGTGCTGTTAGCCGAAGGCTACAGCGAGTTTGCTGCAAGGCTTCTGACTGAGCGTGACCTTACCAGCTGGCCGCCGTTTGTGAATATTGCGCTGCTGCGTGCCGAGTCGGTTAACCGGGCAGAGGCAGGGCAATTTTTAGCAGACATCAAAAAGCTGATCAAAGCACAGATTATTGCGGATGCAGAAATTCAGCTGACGGTCTCTGCCCTGGGGCCGGCGCATGCGCCGATGGAGCGCCTTGGCGGGCGCTACCGTTCACAGTTGCTGGTGTTGTCCAAGCAGCGAAAACCGCTGCACCGGGTACTTGCATGGTTGCGACCTATGCTGGAAAGCCACCCTGATGCGCGCAGGCTTCGGTGGTCTCTGGATGTTGATCCCTACGATATGTTGTGAAAAATGACTCACCTGATATCCAGATGTAGTGGCTGAGTGGTGCGTTCAACGTTGCTAAAACATTTTCATTGTCTTTTCTAGTCAATAGCTTTTCATGCATAACTTAAGGCGTTAGAATAGAAAGTGCAGGTAAGCGATTGAATAAACAATTGAAAGTTGCTTGCAAAGTCGTTACTGTATCTAAATTGAAACAATGTGTAGCAACTGAACTCGAAGTACTTGTCTGGAAACCATTATCTGGCAAGGTCTGGAGTTTGCAGTAATCTGCTGCGGCACTTTTGCCTGGCTGCCCTGACGTCGCACTGCCGTGGTGTTTTGTGTCCGCCTAAAATCCGTGTCGGTTAGGGCAAATCCGGAGAAAGTTCCGGCAGCAGGAGGGTCGGGACGGGGCGCTACAGATGCTGAACCCGACACCGGCGAAGAAGCACTGCGAAAAACTTATTGAAGTGATCTGAATGAATTATCGACAAACAGCAGCCTTATCCAGCACCGGCATCCGGCGGCATTCATCTCTGCAGGGGATCGGGTTCCAAAGAGGCGTCGGACAATGGTGGATGGTCTTAACCATAGGCATTATGGTTGGATTTATATTCGGTTTTATTTTGTTCCTATCGCGCCTGCCGAATGATACTTACACGCTGGTGGAAACCGAGCGTGGTATTGAACAAATAGATGCTGCTGATGCTGATCAATATAACTTTTATGATCGATTGTCTGACAGTAACAGCCTGGTACCCAATGCAGCCGCTGAAGACTTGCCATCATTTACGCGTAGTTCAAGCGAAGGAAAATATGGTGCTGATGCCAACCAGCGTCCACGTGCGGTTGAGATTGCCGATGAATTAACCGTAGGTACTGAGGTCGCTCCGGTTGAGATCGCTGCTGTCGGTGCAGGTAACCTGGGTGCGACCGGTGCGGTGGCGTCAGTAACTACCGCAAATAACAGTGCAGCCGGCTCCGGGGTGCGTGATACGGTGGTGAAGCGCAGCGACAGCCATCCATCCACGTTCTACTATCTGCAGGCGGGCGCGTTTAATGATCCCGCTGATGCCAATCGTTTGCAGCGCCAGCTGGTTCGTTCCGGCATGGATGCTTTTATCAATAACGTAGCGATTGAAGGTAAGCGATGGCATCGAGTGCGTGTCGGGCCTTTCTATGATGCTGACAGCCTGACTGCGGCGCAAACCCGACTCGGACGTAACGGCATCAGCTACCTTGTGGTGAAAGTCCAGAGAGGTTAATGCTTAGCTGGTCCACCGACGCACTGACGCACTGACTTTGTTGGCTCTAACAATGCACTGGCAGGCAACCGTGCGCAACTCCCGGAATTTCATCATTGAGTGAAAACGTCATCGACGCGAAGGCGCTTCAACGTGAAATAGATTCCTGTATGGGTGGTGACCAGCACCGGTTCAGAAACCGCCTCAGGCGCATTGTCGGTGCTGCTGACAATAAAAAAAAACCGGACGCTGATGCATTAAAAAAACTCGCCGATAGTATCAGCCAGTCCTCAGCCAGAAGAGCATCAAGACTGGCAGCAGTGCCTGATCCGGATTACCCAACTGAACTTCCTGTTGCACAGCATCGTGAACAGATCATCGCATCCATTCGCAAGCATGCCGTGACAATCATCTGTGGCGAAACCGGCTCTGGAAAAACCACCCAGATTCCTAAAATGTGTCTCGAAGCTGGCCGTGGTGTGAATGGCTTAATCGGTCACACCCAGCCAAGGCGTCTTGCGGCAAGAAGTGTTGCCAGTCGTATTGCATCGGAGTTGAACTCTGAAGTTGGTGCGACAGTGGGATTCAAGGTTCGCTTCAGCGATCAGGTGTCATCATCAAGTTATATCAAACTGATGACAGACGGGATCTTGCTGGCAGAGATTCAGTCGGACCCGTGGCTAAATCAGTACGACACACTGATTATCGATGAAGCACATGAAAGATCGCTGAATATTGATTTCATACTTGGCTACTTAAAACGCCTGTTGCAAAAGCGTTCTGATCTCAAAATTATCATTACTTCTGCAACCATTGATCCCGATACATTCTCAAAGCACTTTAATGATGCACCTGTGATTCTGGCTGAAGGCCGCAGTTATCCGGTTGAAGTGAGGTATCGTCCCTGGGGTGAAGATGAAGAAGACGAACGCGATCAGCCGCAGGCAATCTTTGATGCCTGTGATGAACTGGCGTCTACCGGTGCCGGTGACATACTGGTCTTTCTGCCGGGTGAAAGAGATATACGTGAAGCAGCAGACTATCTGGGAAAAGTATGTAGCGGTAGTCGCTTACTGCGCGGGGTGGAAGTCATACCGCTACTTGCGCGATTGTCGTCAGCAGAGCAGGCAAAGATATTTCAGCCTCATGGTGGCAGGCGAATAGTGCTTGCTACCAACGTTGCTGAAACTTCCCTGACAGTGCCGGGTATCCGTTTTGTTGTAGACACCGGTATGGCGCGCGTCTCGCGCTACAGTGTGCGAAGCAAAGTGCAGCGACTACCGATTGAAAAAGTCTCTCAGGCCTCTGCCAATCAACGCAAGGGCAGGTGTGGTCGTGAAGCACCGGGAATTTGTGTCAGGTTGTACGCTGAGGATGATTTCGATCAGCGCCCTGAATTTACTGAACCCGAGATTCTACGAACTAATCTGGCGTCGGTTATTCTGCAAATGGAGGTATCCAAACTCGGCAAGGTTGAGAGTTTTCCGTTTGTACAATCTCCTGATGGCCGACTGATCAATGACGGCTACCGACTGTTGCTTGAACTGGGTGCGGTAGATCAAAAGAAAAAACTCACCCAAACAGGCCGGCAACTGGCTCGCTTTCCTGTTGATCCGCGTTTTGCCCGTATGTTGTTAGCAGCCAAAGAAGAAAACTGTTTGTCTGAAGTGCTGACTATTGTCAGCGCGCTTTCTGTGCAGGACCCGCGCGAACGCCCGATGAATAAACACCAGGCTGCCGATGAGTTGCATAAAGAATTTAATCATGAGAAATCCGATTTTCTGTCAATCGTCAATATGTGGGAGTTCTGTCGGGTTCAGACCGATCGGTTGTCTTCAAATCAGTTCCGCAAGATGTGTAAGCAGCGCTATCTTGCTTATATGCGTGTCCGGGAGTGGCGTGATATTCGGCGACAACTGCAGCAGACCATCAAAACCATTAACGCTAAAGAGAATACCGGTGAAGCCAGTTATGATGCTGTCCATCGTGCTTTGTTATCCGGCTTGCTGGGCAATATAGCGATCAAGGATGATCGCAATGAATACCACAGCACCCGAAATCGCAAGGTGATGTTGTTTCCTGGCTCCGGCTTGTTTGGCAAAGGGCCAAAATGGATCATGTCATCAGAGATAAGTGAAACAAACCGTCTATACGCCCGGTGTGTTGCAGGCATTGATCCGCTATGGGTAGAGGCAATTGGCGAAACACTCTTAAAGCACAGCTACTCCGGTGCATCGTGGCAGCGAAAACGGGCGCAGGTAGGGGCGCTGCGTAAATCCACTCTGTACGGGCTGGTAGTGATTGAAAAGCGGCGCGTAAATTACGGCCCAATCAACCCGGATGAATCGCGGCAGATATTTATTCGTGAGGGTTTGGTCGATGGTAACTACAACACTCAGGCTGCCTTCTACAAGCACAATTTAAAACTAATAGATGAAGTGGTATCACTTGAAGATAAAACTCGCCGTAAAGATATTTTGATTGAGCCGGAAGAGCTCTTTCAGTTCTATAACGAGATCATCCCGGAGGGTATCTACTCAGGACCACTATTTGAAAAATGGCGTGAAGAATACGAAAAAGAAGCACCGCGTGGCTTGTACTTAAGCAAAGACTATCTGGTTCGCGACGAAGACCCGAATATCAATCAGCGAGACTTTCCTGATCAAATCGAGTTTGCCGGTCTGGTATTGCCGCTTAAGTATCATTTCAAGCCAGGTGCAAGTGATGATGGTGTCACGCTGGTGGTGCCTGCGAGTCTGCTTAATCGTGTAGATGTTGGCAAATGTCAGTGGCTGGTGCCGGGCATGCTGGAAGAAAAGATAGTCGCAATGATCAAGTCGCTGCCAAAACAGCAGCGCCGAAACTTTGTACCAGCGCCGGATTATGCCAGCCAGGCAATGGCATTGATGCAGCAAAATGCCAATCAGTCACTGGTTGCGGCACTTTCTGATGCACTGCAAAAACTGACTGGTGTGCACATACCGCAGACCGACTGGCAGAATGATCAGCTGCCCGTACATTTGCTCATGCGTGCTGAAGTGCTGGACGGTAGTGGTCAGACTATTGATGAAGGTCGAGACATTAAAAAGCTGCAAACAAAGTACCTTGATCAGATTGAAGAAAGTCTCGCCTCTAACGAAGGTAATGCGTTTGAACGTACTGATCTGACAGACTGGAACTTTGGTGATCTGCCGCAATGGGTTGAAGTAAATACGCAAGGCGTGAAGATGAAGGGATATCCGGCACTGGTTGATGAAGATAACACCGTTTCTCTCAGATTATTCGCCACCAGTGAGGCGGCTGACGGTGCCATGCATGCGGGATTACGCGCCTTGTATAAAAAGCGTTTGTTCAAAGAAGTGAAGTATCTGTTTCGAAACCTGCCAAACATAGATGTGCTGTGTCTTCGCTTTGCATCATTCGGCAAGAGTGATGTGCTTAAGCATGATATCGTTGACGCCAGCCTTGATATGGCCTTGATCAACGAAAGACCACATCCGCGTACCAGAGAAGAGTTCAATGAAAATCTGGATCAACATAAAAATGACCTGGTAACTCATGCCAATACGGTTTGTGAACAACTGGCGAAAACTTTCGAGATCCACAGGCAGGTATCAAAGCGCATGGGTGGCTCTGTTTCGCTTAGCTGGGTAGAAGCAGTGGCTGATATCAAAGATCAAATTTCTCATTTGGTATATCCGGGGTTTGTGGTTAATACCCCGCCAGAGAAACTGATGCGCCTGCCTGTGTACTTTCAGGCAATAGATAAACGCCTCGACAGTCTCGATCAGGAACCCGACAGAGACCGGCGCCGCCGCGCGGAGATCATTCCGGTTTGGCAGCGTATTAAAGCCATGCAGTGCACGACGAAAGTTTCAGCTGTGCGCTGGCTGATAGAGGAACTACGCGTATCAGTTTATGCACAGGAGCTTGGCACCACTGATAAAGTATCAGTCGGTCGAATCGAGAAATTACTTGAAAAGCTGATTATGGTTCAACCGGATTCCTGAGTTGAATTGGGCCATTTCCGCTTTTGGCTGTGACGATATTTTACTATTCAAATGCCTTGTTTTGCAGCAGCGGTGATTGACCGGTTTGCTAGCCATTTGGTTGTTTGCTTCGGGGTATAACCGGTATTGTGAATAACAGTAATGTTAAGCAAAAATAGTGATAAAACTGTATTAGACTTGCGCTGCAGATTGAGAGCGGCGCTCATGCTTTGATTCTGCGTCTTTACAGCGATTCAGAGCTTCTTACCTTACTTCTTATGCCTGGCTCATACCTGAAATACCAAACATCCTGCTGATATGATCCAGCGAAACCTGGTTACCGGGTCCGTACTTTTAGTTTTTTGTCTTTTGCTGGCATTCTTTATCCGTGTGGTGCTGAGCAACGAAGCAGTGCGGGTTACTGCACACTATTTAATCGAAGATATAAAAAACAGCTATGGGCAAAGTAACTTGATGCTCGGAAGTTCTACGATTCAGAAACTTGGCCATAACTATGGGCAGCAGATTGATCAGCGATTTGAAAAGAGTGGTCTGCAGAACTGTGGTTTATGGCTCAATCGCGGTATCGGGAATTCGACAATATCAACGCTGCATCGTTACCTTAAATCCACAAGGCTTGCTATTGATCCGCCCATTGTGTTGCTATATGCAGGCGAGAACGATATAAGTTTTGGTGATACGGTCGACGAAGCATTCAAAAAATACAAGCAGCTACTTCAGCGATTGATTGATACCTATCCAGAGAGCGAAATTCACATAATTGCAATTAAGCCTTCACCCGAAAGGCGTGCTTACTGGACAAAGTTTAAGCAGCTCAATGCTCGTATTCGAGCCTATGTGAACGCAAAGCCGAGTATAATTTTTCACTCACATGTAGAGTCTGACTGGGAGTCGCACAGTGCGAATTTCCAGCAGGATGGTGTTCACTTAACAGAGCACGGCTATGGCCTGTTCATGGCAGGAATAGAGCAAGTATGCAGAACCAGGTAGACAGGCTCCATTTTATGGACTCGATGCGGGCCATACTGATGGTTTTGGGTGTAGTACTGCACTCTGCCGAGGTGTTTAACCCGCGCCAGACCTGGGTTGTTGTCAGCGATAACCCGCAGATAATAATGGGCTATCTGGTGGACTTTATTTCTACTTTTAGAATGCCGGCATTTTTTGTTGTTTCCGGCTATTTCTGCTTCCTGACTATGCGCAAGTATAGGGTGAAGAAATTTTTCAAAGTCCGTGTGACCCGGGTAGCTGTGCCACTGGTTGTGACTGCATTAACCCTCAATGTATTGCAGGCGATTTTCCTTGATCAAGTGGGGCTGCTGGGACCATTGAAGGAGTACATCACGGACAGTACCTTCATAGGCCATCTCTGGTTCTTAAGAAATCTGCTTGTGTATTTTCTGATCGCCTGTTTGCTTGCGTTGCTGCCGTTATTCCTGTTGAGGTTTATCATACGGCCCATCAGGCTGGTGTTTAATAAAGTGCCTATGTTACTGATCGTAGTGCTTTTGCCAATGGTTTCAGTGGTTATGACCTCGGTGCTGGTTATAACCAACATGATGTACTTCAACTTCTTTGGCTTATACGCAAACTATATTGTAATTATGTACATGCCATTCTTTTTCTTCGGCGTGTTACTGGGTGTAGGCAAGGATAGTTTGCGTGATTTCAGTACGGTTAATCCGCTGTTCAGTCTGGCGCTGCTCGCTGTCGCCGTATTGCTCGCAAGCGTTGTAGATTTGTCTTCCGGCAGTAATCTGGCTGAAATTGGTGTTATTTATCTTGGTAAGCTGAAAGAGTGGGCCGCCGTACTTATTGTATTTTACCTGTTTTATAAATTCTTCAGCCAGCAGTCACCGCTAATGCGGCTGATGTCAGATGCGTCCTATACTATCTATCTGTTTCACCATCTGTTGGTGATTATTCTGGCCGTAGTGTTAATCAAGTACAGTGTGCCGGCTTTGGTCTCTGTGTTGCTATCAATTCTGGTGGTGACAGCAGTGACATTCGTCATTCATACACAGGTGATTGTAAAGAGCAGCGTATTGACTTTTCTGTATAACGGCAAATAAGAAGAGCTGTTTTCTCCATCAGGAGTTCGCTTTATAGGTTCCCCAGGCAATGGTTTGTAACTGAGTGGCTTCTTCCGCGCTCAGGGATAAATTGCTCAAATTGATTGGCGAGGATCCCGTTAAGTAGGCGTATAGCGTATAGGCAATCATTCGCTTTCCCTGTTTAGTGGCATGGGCATAATCGAGGAACAGTTCGAATGGCGGTGATTCGTTGTTGCTGATGTAAAAATAGTCCCAGGCTCTACCTATATGCACAATTGGTGCTTCAAACTCATCGGCAACAAATTCGTAACGGGTCAGGATGTTTTCGATTTTCGCCGGATCACGATTCTGGAACGCCCAGGTTTGATAAAAGCCTATCGTGCTGCCACTGGCTTCGATTCTTCGTTGTAACTCACTCAGCACATTATAGGGTTTGCGATGATCTTTGATGCCATTGCTGTGTGCCTGCACCAGTGTGAGGTCATAGCCTCGTGCTATGAGCTCGGTAGTTCTTTCATTGGTTAAATGTTGCTTGAGTCGATAACCGCCCGGGTTAGACGTTGCTATGTTCGAAGAATAACCACCACAAGTGAGAAGCTCTTCGAGCAATGTTTGCACATCGTTCATCAGGCTGTTGCCAATCAGAAGTAAGCTGACATTTTTTTCGGTGTTCACCTGGTCGGTGCAGCCGCTGGCACGGTCCGCTTCGGTAAAGGAATTGATTTCCTCGGCGATGAGTTGCTCCATCCTTGGTGCTGATGCGCACGCGCTAATAGTTAGCGCAACTAATGCAGCTGTTATGTTGCGGGCGATGTTGATTGAGTACGTCAAAGTAGTAGCCACAGTTAAGTGAAAGTGGAGAAGTTGCCAAACCCGGCATCGCAAAGCTGCGGCGAGGCTTGTGAGTGATAAGTTTGTTCAAAAATTGTTCCGACCGCAATCGAACGCAACATTGAATTGACACTTGTTAAGCTAGCGGAATTCAGACAGGCCAGAACCAGAGCCAGAACCAGAGCCGGAAATAAGGCCGGTAATAAACGCAGTAACAAAGCCGGAATCTCAGTTATCTGCAAGGTGTTTCAGCATCTGTGGTGGCACGCATTTCCAGCGTGCGGAACAAATTTGTGCAGATCAGGAGCTTTGAAAGTGCTTTTGCTGAAACGGCTGGTTATTTCTTAAAACACTGACTGGCCGTTGTTGCCGGGCGGCAATCAACGACCAGTCATTAAAGCCAGTCACTGGGGGGTATTAGTACCGTGAGGCTTAATTTACTCTGGTGCGAACACTATTGGCAACAAATACCATCGAATCGCCATCGGCTGCGACGTTGTAGCCTACCCGCAGTAAAGTGGTGAACTCATCGTCAAAAGCCGCACCCATTTGTGCCTGTATTTCTTCGGGAAACGCAAAAGAGCCATCGTCTATAAGTGCGCAGGCGATAAATATGCCTTCACCCGCGACTTGTGAAAAGCCACCAACATAGAGTTCGATTGTGGAACCTGGAACATCATTGGGCTGCCACTGAAAAAAGGTAGCGACACCAACGTTGTCTCCAGCGGCTGGCCGATCAACCTGCAGCTCCGGTACTGGTGGAACGGCAATGCCGGGAAAACCACTGAATGCGTCACCCGGGATATCGACAAGCAAGTTTGTACCAGCTGGCTGATCAATTGCCACCTCTGGCTGATAGACCGGGCCGGTGGCAGTATCCATGCGCTGCAGAGTCGCGTAGGTGCCATTGTCATCTGTCAGGACAATGGACTCTCCGGCACTGATTTGTGTTGCGATTTGGTCCAACACCAGGAACCCGTCGGGTGTCATTGTGTCACCGGTGAGCGGAGTCACTTCGCATTCATCAGTGGGTGGGATGTACCAGTCGCGAACTTCCTGCTCGGTCAATGTTGTCTGCAGGTCGCCGAACAAGCCGCGGGTTGAGTCAACAGTAACGCCGATTGGCTCAAGCTTAATCAGACTCACCGAGTTAACGAGGCCGTTGGCGGTTCTGGCTGTTGTTACGCCATCAAGGCCGGTGCCAGTTCCGGTGCCAGTGCCGGTGCTGTCAGGAAGCAGGTTGCTGTCTGTTTCATTGTCGGAGTTGCCGGCTCCATTCCCGGAGTCGATTGTCGCGGAGTCGCAGGCTATCAAAAGGCTTGTAAGACAGGCGGCAAAAGCTAAATTCTTCTTCATTGAGGTGCACCACATATAACTGGAAGGCGCGAGTCTACGGGTTTTGGGAGATGGAAACTATCTACTCATTTGTAAAAAACGGAGCGAAACGTATAAAACAGTGAATAGATGGAGTTGGCTGTTTTCGAAGTTACAGCCTTTTAGTGAATTGCGTATCAGTTTTCGCGTAGATTATTCACCACAGCGAGGCGTAAGAGGCGGGGTGATTGTGACCCCGGCAGGCATGCATCCACGCAGGGCATTAGGCTAAGCGTCGGCAAGGCACCGGGTCGGCAAGGCACTGGTCGGCAAGGCACTGAGAAAGTCCCTTGGCTTTTATTTGCCATGTCTGGTGCGTAGATTGCACCAGGTGTCTCAGGCTATATTTCCCTGGCCCGGATTTCCAGGCCAGATTTCTCAGGCTAGATTTCTCAGGCTAGATTTCTCAGGCCAGTATTTCGCAGGCCAGACTTTATTAGGCCAGATTGGCTGAGAAAAACTCCAGCGTGCGATCCCACGCAAGCTTGGCGGCTTCTTCGTTGTAGCGTTTGGTCGAGTTGTTGTGAAAGCCATGTCCGGTGCCTGGATAAAGATGGCGCTCATACTCAATGTTGTTTGCCTGCAGTGCCGCTTCGAAGTCGGGCCATTGTGCATTGATCCGGTCATCGTTCTCTGCCGCCTGAACCATCAGCGGTGCTTTGATTTTCGCCACTTCCTCGGTTGGAGGTGCACTGCCATAGAACGGCACACCGCCATGGAAATCTGTCCCCATTTTGGTAGCGAGAAAATTAACTACGCCACCGCCAAAACAGAACCCGACTGCACCTAACTTACCGGTAGACAGTTCATGTGACTTCAAGAATTCGGCACCGTTGGCCATGTCGATCATTATCTTCGCGCGATCGAGACTCTTTTGCATGGCTCGGCCATCGTCATCATTGCCCGGATATCCGCCAACCGGGTGCAGTGCATCCGGTGCCAGCGCCAGGAAGCCATCTACTGCAAGTCGGCGTGCGACATCTTCAATGTACGGATTGAGTCCGCGATTTTCGTGAACAACCAGCACACTGGGATACGGGCCATCAGTACTTGGAACTGCAAGGTATCCGCGCATCTCACCGGAGTTACCACCGGGTGAGTCGTAAGTTACGTACTCAGCCTTCATGCGTTCATCGGTAAACGAAATGGTTTGTGCCTGTGCATAGCGTGGGAACAAAGCCTGCGCCATGGTTAAGCCGGAGACACCGGCAACGGTGATTGCGCCCGCACGTTTCATGAACTCGCGTCGAGTGATATACCCGTGGCAGTAAAGGTCATAGAGTTCGTAGACGCGTTGATCTATTTCAAGATCCTCATCATCAATCTCATGGTTTTTCACAGCTCCGGTAGTAGTGTTCATGCGTTGCTCCTTCATGTGGTTGTAATAATCATAACAGTGGCTCCACAACTATGGCCCGGGTGTATGTTCTGGCCCGGTAATGACAGTGTTTTGTTGTCATGCAGAGCTGTAAAAATACGTCAGCGGTCTCGCTATACGCTAACAAGCTGAGTGAGTCAGGTTCAAAAAGTTCCGCATTTTCGGCCAGTAAAAATTATATGTCGCGATCGCGCTGACAGAACCGCTTACCATTGAAAATGAACACAGTATTTCTGCAAGCCTTTGATTTGCTGCTCGGTAATGTTACTGATCATCTAAAGTGAACCTCCAACCGGTAACCCGCTTGGCACGCTTGACGGTCGGGATCGATCGAAATTGTTGTCATTCAATGCGTTGAGAAGAGCCGCAATTGCATTTGACTGATTATTGTTTATGTTGGTAGCGCGACAAAATCTTCATCCAGTTGATTGCGTTGTACATTGGGATTGTCCTAAAAGTCGATTATCTCATCCAGTGAGTTTTCCTGTCCGCCATGAAAATAAGGTGCGGTAAACGCCAGCTGTCTCAAGGTAGGTGTTCTAAAACCAAAGTTTCCAGCGCCTGTATCAGGTGCAATCAAACCATTCGCCTCGGCCACACCTAATACATGGGTTTCAAATTCTGAAAACACCGGGCCGCTATGACATTCAGCGCAACCGGTTAGTGCGAACACTTCTATGCCATTGAGTTGCTGTTGTGACATTGCATTGATATCACCTCGCATCCATTGATCGAATGGTGAGTTGTTTGCACTCAGTTGTATGATTCAGCCGGCAACTTTGCTCGATAACGCAGCGCAGAGTGCCGCCAGTGCGATAGCGGATGAATAGTGTGAATGCTTGTAGGTTAAGCGGTGGGTTGCTGATATAGCTTTGCAGAACCCGCTTCAGGTCCGTGTAGATACCCAGTAGCTGGCTTTGTGGTCGAGTATCACTTCGATGGTCTCAAGCGCGTAAGGGTTAAGTTGAATTTCATCGCGCTCAACCCAGCTGATGTGAGAAATTTCCACATTATCTGCCGAGGTTTCCGGCATGGCTTTGAGCTGGTGTGCAAAAAGCACCTGTACTGTTTTTAGTGCCGGGTAAAATATGACACCAACCTGCTGCATGTTGTCGATAACAAGACCGGTTTCTTCCCGGAGCTCGCGGCTTGCTGCGTCATTCGGGCTTTCACTCGGATCACAGTGGCCGCTTGGAATGTCCCAATAGTCGGCGTAAGTGGTTTTTACCGCGAGAAACCGACCATCTGGCAGTGTGACCAACACTTTGGCGGCGACCACATAACCCGGGTACAGAATGCGAACGATTTTACGTTGCAGGTAAACCGGCAGAGCTTTATAAATTTTCAGTGCCAGTGTTTTGAGAGACATAGAGTGGCCAAGGTTAAGTGGCTAGGATTAAGTGGATAGGTAGTCGCTTCAATTGGTATGCCAGTCATGGCTGTAGTACAGATGACATAGCTGTTTTGGACCAGTTTCACACACCGAAGGACGTCATTGATTTAAAGCGTCGATCTGTGCCTGTGTCAGCAGCCGTGGGTTCAGGCCGCGGGTTAGCAAATGTAGTCTTGAGGTTTCTTCCAGTTCTTCTGTTGCATACACAGCAGCTTCGAGTGATTTGCCTGCCATAACCGGTCCGTGGTTCGCCAGCAGTACTGACGTGTATTTGCCTGACAGACCTCTTATAGCATCACCGATCAATGGATCACCGGGTTTGTGATAGGGCACTAGTGCGGTTTTACCTACTTTCATCACATAGTACGCAGTGAGCGGTGGTAGTGCATCTGCAGGATCGGTTTCTGGTAACAGCGATACCGCCACGGAATGCACCGAATGCAGGTGTACTACCGCTGCGCAGTCCGCAACCGTGTCATACATAGCCGTATGCAGTGGGACTTCCTTGGTTGGCTTATCTCCACTGATGCAGTTGCCGTGCTTATCGAGCAGGCTTAGTGTGTCCGGTTCAAGATTGCCGAGCGATGCATTGGTGGGCGTGACAATCCATCCGTCACCGTGCTTGACACTGATGTTACCCGTGCTGCCGTAAGTCAGGCCGCGATCAAACAGTGATTTACCGAAATAACAAATACTTTCGCGCAGCTTTAACTCGTTCATGCCTGATGCTCCAGTCGCATCAGCGCCTTTTCAAAGAAGTCCTGACCGCCGAAGTTGCCAGACTTAAGTGCCATAGCAATCGGTTGATCACCTTTGGTACTGAGTGCAGGTACACCCGGGTCAATCTCGGCACCTATATCAAATGCATCGATATGTAGCGCACTAACCACTGCACCCGAAGTTTCGCCACCGGCAACCACTATCCGCTTATAACCAAGTGCTGCGACTTTGTGCGCTAACTCTGCAAAAAACGATTCAATTCTCTGTGCTACTGATTCTGTACCGAACTCTGTCTGCAGTTTTTTAACTGTCTCGGGCTCTGCTGATGAATAAATCAATGCGGTTTTATCATTTTCTGGCAGAGATTGAATAATGCTGTCAGTCGAGATTTTGTCTGCCATCAGATCGTGAATATCGATGTTCTTTTTTGGTCCGCCATGGTAGTGCTCTATCTGTTGTCTGGTAGCGCCTGAGCAGCTGCCTGCAATGACAATCGCGCGGCCTGATTGTGCTCTGAAACTATTGCCTGCTTCAGACAGTAATCCACGTTGTCTGAAGTTATCCGGCAGGCCGAGTGCAATACCGGAACCACCGGTAACCAGCGTTGCAGCAGTTAAAGCGTGACCGATGGTAATTAAGTCCTGATCTGCTGTGGCATCCACCACAACCAGGGTCTGGTTGTCAGATGCTGCATCTGCCAGTGCTTTACCAACGCTCGCAGTACCTGCAGAGACAGTTGCCTGCGCTATATGTCCAACCCTGCCGGTACACTGTTGCTGTAACCAGCGTCTGATGTCTGCATCTGTCATCGGGTTCAGTGGATGGTGCTGCAGACCGGACTCGTTCAACAACTGATCATTAACAAACAAGTGGCCTTGGTAAACTGTACGTCCGGTGGCAGGAAAAGCCGGACATACCACAGCCGCTGTAGTCTTGAGTTCTGCTGCCAGTGCTTCTGCAACCGGGCCGATATTGCCTTCTGGAGTTGAATCAAAAGTTGAGCAGTACTTGAATAGAAACTGGCTGGCACCTTGTGACTGTAACCAGTTCAGTGCCTTGAGTGATTGTTGTACTGCTTCATCAACATCTATCGAGCGGGTTTTTAGCGCGATAATCGCGGCTTCGCAGTCTGCTGTGGTGTTGTTATCGGGCACGTCGATATACTGAGTGGTGCGCATGCCTTGTTTGCAAAGCGTATTTGCAAGATCACTGGCACCGGTAAAGTCGTCGGCGATACAGCCAAGCAGGAGCGGTTTGTTCATCTTTCAGCGTATCTTCAGTCTTGTTCAAGTCACAAGCTTAGCATTTCTGTCCGTTCATCGATAACATGAGTTAACATTGACCTACTCAAGCCGGGTATCCTCAATGAAAGCGATCAATCTTAAAGAATTCGGTGCTGCCGATAATCTCTTTTTAGACAATGTAGACATGCCTGTGGCAGGCAGCGGACAAGTACTTATAAAAGTGCATGCCTGTTCAGTCAACCGACCTGATATTGTGCAGCGCGAGGGTAACTATCCACCACCACCGGGTGATTCTGAAATTATCGGTCTGGAAGTTGCCGGCACGGTTGAAGCTATTGGAGACGGTGTTACACGCTATAAAACCGGTGACAAAGTGTTTGCGCTGGTCGGCGGCGGTGGCTATGCCGAGTATGCAGTCGCGTACGAAGGTCACACAATGCCAATCCCGGATGCACTTGATTTCAAACAGGCCGCCTGTATTTGCGAAACCTACATCACTGCCTACCTGAACACGATTGTCCTCACTGAAGCAAAATCATCTGAAACCTTCTTGCTGCACGGTGGTGGGGGCGGGGTCAATACTGCAGCAATACAGTTATGTTCTGCACTGATTGAAAGCAGCACGACGATCGTGACAGCATCTACCGGTAAGGTGGAACGTGTTAAATCGCTGGGTGCTGATTATGTTATCGACTATAAAACACAGTCATTTGCCGATGAAGTAAAAACCTGCACTCAAGGTAAGGGTGTCGATGTGATTCTTGATCATATCGGTGGCGCGTACTTTAAAGACAATATGAAGAGTCTTGCAGTTGGCGGAAGACTGGTCGTGATAGGGCTGATGGGTGGTATAAAATCAGATATAAACCTCGCAGTCATGATGGTAAAAAGACAGAAAATTATCGGCTCGGTTTTACGCTCAAGACCGGTTGCTGAAAAAACACAAATCATTACCGATTTTGAATACACGGTGATGCCATTGTTTGCGGATAAAAAAATTGTTCCACTGATCTCTGATGTCTTTCCGTTAAGTGAAGCGGCGGCGGCGCACAAGGCAATGGAGCAGGGCAGTCATTTCGGTAAGATTGTTTTAGAAGTCGTATAACTGGTAGTGGATCGATACCCTGAAATTCGTGATCTGCAGCTGCTGCTGGCGTTGTCGCAGAGAAAGCACTTTACCCGTGCTGCTGCAGACTGCGGTATTTCGCAACCGGCGTTTTCCGCACGCATCCATCATCTTGAACAATTGCTTGGTGTGCCGGTGGTGCGGCGTGGTAACAAATTTCTCGGCTTTACCAAAGAGGGTGACCTGGTCCTGAGGTGGGCGCGTAAAGTGGTAACCGATGTTGAAGGGATGCGTCAGGAGATTGAAGTGGCGCGTGGTGATTTGCACGGTGTGCTTGCAGTGGGCGTGGTACCTACAGCGCTTGCCTATGCAGCGTCAATCTCTACTGCGCTGCGTGCACGCTATGAACACCTTACCATTGATATTCAATCGTTAACCTCGGTTGAGATTGCGCGTGCACTGCACGAGTTTGCCATTGATGCAGGTATTACTTATCTGGATGAAAAAGACAATGGTCACTTGCGCTTTGACAGCATTTATCAGGAGCGTTATGTGTTGTTATCACCGCCACATCTGGCACCGCGTGAGCGTGGCAGTGCCAGCTGGAAAGAAGCAGCGCAACTGCCTTTGTGTCTGTTGAGTAAAGACATGCGCTTTCGCCAGATTGTTGATGAAGTCTTTCAAAGTGCCGGGGTAAAGCCCGAGCCGGTGATGGAAACCAATGCATTCACTGCGGCAATGGTGCAGGTTAACAACGGTGCAGCAGCAACTATTGCACCGCAAAAATTGATCGATAGCCTTTATCTTGATCAGAACGCTGTCAGTCTTCAGTTGGAACAGCCCGTGGTTGAAAAAACCATCGGGCTGGCTTCACTTGATCACGAGCCGGGACTGCCTGCTGTTAATGCATTGCGTGATGTTATCGGTTTGTCTGTCGAGCGTTAAACCACACAAGCTTGACAGCGATCAGTGTTAAATCTGATCAATACAGACGTATTTTGTTTCAAGGTAATCGTCCAGACCCTGGCTGCCACCCTCTTTGCCCAGGCCACTTTCCTTGACTCCGCCAAACGGTGCTTCAACAGTGGTGATCAGGCCGGAGTTAATCCCGATCATGCCATATTGCAATTGATCATTGAGCCTGAAAGCGCGGCCAAGATCTTTGGTGTATGCGTAGCAGGCAAGGCCGTAGACCGTTGCATTGGCCATGTTGATGGCTTCTTCTTCGGTTTCAAATTTAAATACCGGTGCCAGCGGGCCGAAGGTTTCTTCTGTCGCGAAATTCATGCTTGAGCTTGCATTGGTGATCACTGTGGGTTCAAAAAAGTTGCCACCTTTGGCATGTCGCTTACCACCGGTAGCTATCTTGCCACCTTTTGATGTAGCGTCGGTGATAAAGCCCTCGATTGATTCTACTGCGTCGTGGTCAATCATCGGTCCCTGCGTTACGCCATCCTCTAGTCCGTTGCCAACCTTAAGCGCTTCCGTTTGTTCTACCAGCGCTGCGACGAACTTGTCGTGGATGCCACTTTGCACATAGATGCGGTTTGCACAAACACAGGTTTGACCCGTGTTGCGAAACTTGGAAGCCATCGCGCCTTCAAGCGCCGCATCTATATCAGCATCATCAAATACAATAAACGGTGCATTGCCACCCAGCTCCATAGAGACTCGTTTAACGGTATCGGCGCTTTGTCTGATCAGTTCCTTACCCACTTCGGTACTGCCGGTGAAGGTGACTTTACGAACTGCGTTGGAGTCCATCATGGCACCGGCGATTTCACGTGCAGAGCCAGTCACAACGTTGACAACGCCTTTAGGATAGCCCGCCTCTTCAGCCATCGCTGCCCATGCCAGTGCACTGTAGGGTGTGACTGTTGCGGGTTTCGCCACAACAGTGCAACCAACGGCCAGCGCCGGTGCGATCTTACGTGCCAGCATTGATGACGGAAAATTCCACGGTGTGATCATGCCGACCACACCAACCGGATGTCGTGTTACCAGGATTCTGCGACCATTAACACCGGCGGGAACAATCTCGCCTTTGGCCCGACGCGCTTCTTCAGCAAACCAGCGAACGTACTCTGCGCCGATAGCGATCTCACCTTGTGCCTCAGCCAGTGGCTTGCCCATTTCAACGGTTAGCAGCTCGGCCAGCGCTGCCTGATTGTCCATTAGCACATCATGCAAATTCCAAAGTAACTCGCAGCGTTTCATCAGTGGCAATGCGCTGAAGGCAGGGAAAGCACTGGTTGCAGCCGCAATGGCCCGTTGGGTTTCTGCTTTGCCGGACTTGGGAACTGTGCCGATGGTACTGTTATCTGCAGGATTCGTTACGTCGATTGTGTCACCGCTGTCTGCACCAACCCACTCGCCATCAATAAAGTTCGCCTGCTTCATCCAGGTGCTAAGAGCCTTGCTTGTGTTCATTGTGGTTTCCTGTCTTTTTAAAGTGGCTGTTGTGTTTGCAGCTGCGCGACTTGCCTGCCGGCGCAGGTGCTCGCGATCAGCCTTGTTAACAACCGGCATTTAAGCAGATTGGCGGCGTGCGGGCATCGCTGATAACGGTCAGGGGTTACGCCCGCGCCGTGGATTTGATCATCCGTCATGCGTGTCTGCCAAGACACGGCTGCCGGTCGTGGTGTTGCTAATGGTTGTGCCAGTTATTCATTTGCCGATCGCAGGTATCGACTGCCAGATCCGGGTCATCCGGTAACCTTGTCTACTGCGTCCGCGCTTGTCTTTCTCATGATAAGCAAAACAAATCGCATCATTCAAAAATGCGATTTGTATTTATTGCCTGAGTGCTGTCAACTGGGCGCCCAGCAGCGTAATTCAACTTAGGAAGCAAGCATGGCGGTAGCTGAACTGAAGCCGGGTGTCTGGAAATCCGGTCGTGGCAAGGGCAGGGCAACGCCGAAGGGGCGGCAGCTTGATGAGACTGCCCACGCTGAGGTACTGGCGCTTTTGCAGGATCGTCCGAGAAGCGGTGACCTGCTGATAGAACATTTGCATCTGATTCAGGACAAATACGGCCATCTGTCGGCGGCACATTTACACGCACTGGCGCATGAGATGCGTTTGTCTCAGGCCGAAGTTCATGAAGTAGCGACTTTCTACGCGCACTTTGATGTGGTTGCCGCAGACGAAGCACCGCCGCCGGCCTCAACGATTCGAGTATGCGACTCTCTGGCTTGTGAGCTGGCCGGAGCTCAGCAATTGCTTGCGGCTCTTAAATCAGGCATGGATCCATCAGAAGTGCGGGTGCTGCGCGCACCGTGCATGGGCCGTTGCGATACAGCGCCAACTCTTGAGATAGGTCATCGACACATAGACCATGCAACAGTCGATCTGGTCAACGAAGCCATAGCCAGCAAAGATACTCACGCCCGCATGCCTGACTATGAAAACCTGCAAGCCTATCGGGATGCTGGTGGTTATAAAGAATTACTGGAACTGCGTAACGGCAAACACAGCGTTGATGAAGTGCAGGACAAAATCAATGCATCTGGTCTGCGTGGTTTGGGCGGTGCAGGGTTTCCATCCGGCAAAAAGTGGTCTTTTGTACGTGCTGAAAAAGGCCCGCGTTATCTTGCAGTCAACGGTGACGAGGGTGAGCCAGGTACTTTTAAAGACCGCTACTACCTTGAGCGTACTCCACATCTGTTCTTAGAAGGCATGCTGATCGCTGCATGGGCAGTTGAGGCGAGCCGCTGTTACATCTATATGCGTGATGAATATCCGGCGGTGTTAAAAATACTTGCAGATGAAATAACTGCACTTGAGACAGCGGGTATGGTTGATACTGGCTATATCGAGTTACGCCGTGGTGCCGGTGCTTATATATGCGGTGAAGAAAGCGCGATGATCGAATCGATTGAAGGTAAGAGAGGCTTGCCTCGGCACAGACCTCCTTATGTAGCGCAGGTGGGCATCTTTGGCAGACCAACGCTGGTGCACAACATAGAAACGCTGCACTGGATTGCACGCATTTGTCGTGAAGGACCTGAAGTGTTGAACAGTGTCGAAAAGAATGGCCGTACCGGACTGCGTTCTTTTTCTGTTTCCGGAAGAGTTAAACAGCCGGGTGTGCATCTGTTACCTGCAGGTTCAACGATTGATGACTTAATCGAAGCAGCTGGCGGTATGCTTGATGGTCATACGTTTAAAGCTTATCAGCCGGGCGGTCCGTCTGCAGGGCTTCTGCCTGCGTCGATGAATGATATTCCAATGGACTTCGATACGTTACAGCCGCACGGGTCGTTTATTGGCTCTGCAGCAATTGTGATTTTGTCAGACAAAGACAGTGTGAAAGATGCTGCACTTAATATGTTGCGATTCTTTGAAGATGAAAGTTGTGGTCAGTGCACCCCGTGCAGAGTTGGTTGTGAGAAAGCCGTCAAGCTGATGGAAAAAGACAAGTGGGATCAGCCACTGCTTGAAGATCTTTGTCACGTCATGGTTGATGCATCGATCTGTGGTCTGGGGCAGGCTGCACCCAACCCGATCCTTTTAACCATGAAACACTTTCCGAACGAAATTTAACAGGGTTAACCATGAGCGATACGATCAAATTTACCCTTGATGGTAAGGAAGTTACTGCAGCACCCGGTGAGTCAATCTGGGAGGTGGCAAAAAAGCAGGGCACGTTAATCCCGCATCTTTGTCACAAAGATGCTGAAGGTTATCGATCAGACGGTAACTGCCGCGCCTGTATGGTGGAAATTGAAGGCGAACGTGTTTTAGCTGCTTCGTGTATTCGAACACCCACGGAAGGCATGGTGGTTAACTCGCAAAATGAACGTTCGACCAATGCACGCAAAGTAGTGGTTGAGATGTTACTTGCAGATCAACCTGATCAGGATCAGGCGCACGACAAGTCATCGCACTTCTGGAAGATGGCTGACATGCAAAACCTGTCGGAGAGTCGCTTTCCAAAGATCGAGGTAGAACGAGTACCGTTGCTTGATAGCTCGCATCTGGCCATGAGTGTCAATCTTGATGCATGTATTCACTGCAACCTTTGTGTACGTGCCTGTCGTGAAGTGCAGGTCAATGATGTGATCGGTATGTCCGGTCGTGGTCACGATGCCAAAATCACGTTTGATTTTGACGATCCAATGGGCGCTTCAACCTGCGTTGCCTGTGGCGAGTGTGTGCAAGCCTGTCCCACCGGTGCACTGATGCCTGCTACCACTCTCGATGAACAGGGTGTGGGAGACAGTCAGGATTTTGATCGTGAGGTCAAAAGTGTTTGTCCTTACTGCGGCGTCGGTTGTCAGCTCTCTTTTAAGATCAAAGACGAAAAGATTGCCTGGGTCGATGGTATACAAGGGCCATCGAATGAAAACCGCTTATGTGTAAAAGGCCGCTTTGGTTTTGACTATATCGAGCATCCACATCGGCTAACCAAACCATTGATTCGTCGTGATGATGCACCTGCTAAAGGTTTGAACGTTGATCCATCTAATCCGCTGACTCACTTTCGTGAAGCCAGCTGGGAAGAAGCACTGGAAGTTGCAGGCAAAGGATTGTCTGACCTGCGCAGTGATAGCGGTAAGCGGGTGGCAGGTTTTGGATCGGCCAAGTGTTCCAATGAAGAGGCCTATCTCTTCCAGAAGTTTATTCGACAGGGCTTTCAGCACAATAATGTTGATCACTGCACCCGGCTTTGCCATGCGTCTTCAGTTGCTGCATTGCTTGAGAATGTCGGTAGTGGTGCAGTTACCGCTACCTTTAATGAAATTGAAAATGCCGATGTAGCGATTGTGATTGGTGCCAACCCGACTGAAAACCATCCAGTCGCGGCAACCTACTTCAAGCAGTTTGCAAAGCGCGGCGGCAAGCTGATCGTGATGGATCCGAGGGGGCAGGGCCTGAAACGGCACGCCGCCCACATGCTGCAGTTCCGACCCGGAACTGACGTTGCGATGCTCAATGCAATCATGAATGTGATTGTTGAAGAGAATTTATACGATGAACAGTACATCACCGGTTTCACTGAAAACTGGGCCGAGATGAAAGAGCACCTGAAAGGTTTTCCGCCTGAAAAGATGGCTGACCTGTGTGGCATTGGCGCTGAAACCTTGCGTGAAGTAGCGCGTACCTTTGCCGGCGCTCAGGCGGCGATGATCTTCTGGGGTATGGGTGTCTCGCAACACATTCACGGTACTGATAACTCGCGCTGTCTGATCTCACTGGCACTGATGTGTGGTCAGGTGGGTCGACCGGGTTCAGGACTGCACCCGCTGCGTGGTCAAAACAATGTACAGGGTGCATCGGATGCCGGTCTGATACCGATGTTCCTGCCCGATTATCAGTCTGTTTCTGATGAAGGTGTTCGCACTGCATTTCATGACATCTGGGGTACCGAAAGTATCGACAGTGAGCGCGGTTTGACTGTTGTTGAAATTATGGATGCCGTGCACGATGGTGATATTCGTGGCATGTACGTACTGGGTGAAAACCCGGCCATGTCTGACCCCGATGTTGAACATGCGCGTGATGCACTGGCAAAGCTTGAGCATCTGGTGGTACAGGATATTTTCCTGACCGAAACCGCCAACTATGCCGATGTGATTTTGCCATCTTCAGCGTGGCCGGAAAAAACCGGTACGGTAACCAATACCAACAGACAGGTGCAGATGGGCCGACCGGCACTGTCGCCACCCGGTGAGGCAAAAGAAGACTGGTGGATAGTCGTGGAGCTTGCTAAACGTATCGGGCTTGACTGGAACTACACGCATCCCAAAGAAGTGTTTGCGGAAATGAAGATGTCGATGCAGTCGTTAAACAACATCACCTGGGAACGGCTTGAAAAGAGTGCGGTAACTTATCCTTCTTTGTCTGAAGATGATCCGGGACAGCCGATCGTATTTGGTGATGGCTTCCCGCGTGCTGAAGGTCGTGCGCGCTTTACACCGGCAAAGATCACAGCCCCTGCGGAAACACCGGATGATGAATACCCGATGATTCTCACCACCGGACGACAACTGGAGCATTGGCATACAGGTTCAATGACGCGCCGTGCTGCAGTACTTGACTGGGCAGAGCCTGAAGCCAACGCTTCAATGCATCCCAAAACACTGAGAAAGATGGGTGTTGAACCGGGTCAGATGATCAGCGTTGAAACCCGCCGCGGTGCAATCAACATCATGGCACGCGCTGATCGTGCTGTATCTGAAGACATGATCTTTATCCCTTTTGCCTATGTTGAGGCGGCAGCCAATGTGCTGACTAACCCGAGCCTCGATCCGTTTGGCAAAATTCCGGAGTTTAAATTTTCAGCGTGTCGTGTCAGTAAGGCACAAACGATGGAACAGGCCAGTTGACTCAAAAGCGTTAAGCAAAAAACCATTGGCGGCAAAGACCGGCCAATACTATAAAATCACCACACCACAAGAGGCACAGGAAACCAATGGCAGTAAAGACCGATATAGAAATTGCACGCGAAGCCAGCAAACGACCGATACTTGAAATCGGTGACAAGCTCGGTATTCCTTCTGAGTCATTAGTGCCCTACGGACACGATAAGGCAAAAGTTTCGGCAGAGTTCATCAAAGCGCAGCAATCTAAAGAAGACGGTAAGCTGATTCTTGTTACGGCAATTAACCCGACTCCTGCAGGTGAAGGTAAAACAACCACAACGGTAGGCCTTGGTGATGGTCTGAATGCGATTGGCAAAAACGCGATGATCTGTATTCGTGAAGCGTCGCTTGGACCGTGTTTTGGTATGAAAGGGGGCGCAGCAGGTGGTGGTTACGCTCAGGTCGTGCCGATGGAAGAAATGAATCTGCACTTCACCGGTGATTTTCATGCAATTACCTCAGCGCATAACCTGTTGTCCGCAATGATTGATAATCATATCTATTGGGGTAACGCGCTTGAGATCGATTCGCGCCGCGTAACATGGCGACGAGTGCTTGATATGAATGATCGTGCGCTGCGACAAATCACCACCAGTCTGGGTGGTGCGACCAATGGTTTTCCACGCGAAGCGGGTTTTGATATCACTGTCGCTTCAGAGGTGATGGCGATTCTTTGTTTAGCCAATGACCTCGATGATCTTGAAAAAAGACTTGGCGATATTATCGTTGCCTACCGACGTGACAAAACACCAATCTACTGTCGTGATATTAAAGCAGACGGTGCAATGACTGTGTTGCTTAAAGATGCGATGCAGCCGAATCTGGTACAGACACTCGAAAACAATCCAGCCTTTGTGCATGGTGGCCCGTTTGCCAATATCGCTCACGGTTGTAATACCGTTATCGCAACTAAAACGGCACTTAAGCTCGCCGACTATGTAGTCACAGAAGCAGGTTTTGGTTCAGATCTCGGTGCTGAAAAGTTTCTTGATATCAAGTGCCGCAAAGCGGGTATTGCACCTTCTGCAGTGGTATTGGTGGCAACTATCCGTGCCATGAAGATGAATGGCGGTGTCGCCAAAGAAGATCTCAACGAAGAAAATGTTAAGGCGGTAGAGGAAGGTTGCGCCAACCTTGGTCGCCACATTGAAAATCTGAATCGATTCGGTGTCCCTGTAGTGGTTGCGATCAATCACTTCACTCTCGATACTGATGCAGAGATTGCAGCCTGTCAGAACTTTGTAAAGTCGCAGGGCACAGAAGCGATTGTTTGCAAGCACTGGGCTGATGGATCTGCAGGTACCAAAGATCTTGCCAACAAGGTTGTCAGCATCATTGATGAAGGTAAAGCCAACTTCCAAACGCTTTATCCAGATGAAATGCCGCTGATGGAAAAGATCGAAACTATTGCCAAGAAGATCTACCGCGCAGATGAGGTGATTGCTGACGCTGCCGTGCTCGAACAGCTGAAAGCCTGGGAAGAGGCAGGTTACGGTAATTTGCCGGTGTGTATTGCCAAAACCCAGTATTCATTCAGCACAGATCCAAACCTGCGTGGTGCACCAACAGGGCACACAATTCCGATCCGTGAAGTACGATTGTCAGCAGGTGCCGGATTTATCGTTGCTGTCTGTGGTGCAATCATGACGATGCCGGGTCTGCCGCGTCAGCCTGCTGCGGAAGTAATCAAGCTTAATGATGCCGGTGAGATCGAAGGCTTGTTCTAGTTGTTATCAGATGTAGGTGTTTCAAAAAAGCGCAGCATTATGCTGTGCTTTTTTATACGTGTTGCGTTTTTATAACTGCCCCTGCGTCAGTATCATACTGATTGATCAATATCACGTTCACAGCTGTCCACTGTTGCTGATAAAATGATGGCATAAACACTCGCAGTTCGAACCCGGGAAAGACTGAGCTATGCAGTTTGGAGAATTTCCAATTGAAGAGTGCGAAAATTGCATTCTTGCGCACAGTCAGCTGATCAATGGTGAACGCATCTCCAAGGGTACGCTGCTTACCAGTGACCTAATCGAAGTGTTTGTAAGCGACGGTTACCAGGCTCTGGTTGTAGCGCGTTTAGACGCAGATGATGTCGAAGAGAATGCTGCGGCAACACAGCTTGCCAGGTTCATTGCAGGAAATGGCACCCGGCTTGAGAAAGCACATACCGGCAGAGTGAATATCTATGCAAAGGTAGATGGATTGCTCGACTACAATCCGGCATCAGTCATTGCAGTCAATAGCGTCAGTTCAGCAATTACCTGTGCGGTGATCGCTGCTGATCAGTGGGTGCTTGCCGGTCGCATGATTGGTTCGGTAAAGATTATCCCGTATGCAGTGCCTGCACAAGACATTGGTCATGCAATCGATGCAGCAACACCGATGCAAGTGCATTCGCCGGTACCTAAGTCAGTGGTCTTGATACAAACGACTTTGCCATCCATCAAGAAAAAAGTGCTTGAAAAGACCGAGCGTGTGACAAGGCAGCGAATAGAGGCACGAAGTGCTGAGCTGACAGTGCAGCATCACTGCGAACATCGTATTGATGAGCTGAGTCGGGTGATTGAAGAATCCATACAGGCGATCCCGGATCTTGTGTTAATTGTTGGCGCGTCTGCGATTAGTGATCAGTGCGATGTCATACCAGCAGCGGTGGAATCTGTGGGTGGTCAAGTCCAAAGGCTCGGTTTGCCGGTAGATCCGGGAAATCTTTTGATGATGGCAGATTACAATGGCACGACAGTACTGGGACTACCGGGCTGTGCCAGATCGCCCAGGCACAATGGCCTTGATCTGTTACTGGACAGACTGGTGTGTAACATCGATATCACGGATGACTGGTTGAACAGTTTGTGCATTGGTGGTTTGCTCAGTGAAGCCCATGATCGGCCCCAGCCAAGAGTTGCAGCAGTATCAGATATCCCAGGTACAGCTCGCATTGCCGCGTTGATGCTTGCTGCGGGCTCCTCCCGTAGAGCGGGTTATGTCAACAAGCTCCTCCATCCTTTTAATGAAAAGCCCATGGTATGCGCAGTGCTTGAATCAGTGTTGGCGAGCCGTGTGACAGAAAGTCTGGTGGTTACCGGCTATCAAGCCGATCAAGTTGAGCAAGCGTTGCAAAGCTATGATGTACCATTCTGTCACTGCCCGAGGTATGCCGAAGGTATGGCGCATACCATTGCAGCAGGGGTATCGCGCTTGCAGGACTTTGATGCTGTTATTGTTTGCCTTGGTGATATGCCACATATCACAGCGAACACGATCAACCAACTGGTTGAATCACAGGACAATCCGTCGGACAAAATTATCGTACCAGTGCACCGTGGTGTTAGAGGTAATCCGGTGATGGTTGGACGAACCTTTTTTGACTCTTTGTTGCAGAATGAAGGCGACAATGGTGCCCGGTTTCTAATCAGGCAATATCCTGATCAGCTGATTGAAGTTGAAATTGATGATGCATCAATCCTGCAGGACTACGACACCCGGGATGCACTGAATACCCTTTGATGCTTAGACCTGTGTTCTTGTTTAAATTATTAGTTGTTCTGGTTTTACTGCCGGTATCAGTGGCGATCCACGCCAATGTTGTGCGAGTGGCTGCTGCATCATCTTTGCAATTTGCATTGAATGAAGTAGTTGAAGCCTATGTGAAAGACACCGGTCGAACAGCGCCGCAAATTGTCTATGGATCTTCCGGTAACCTTTATCGTCAAATTCTGCAGGGTGCACCGTTTGAATTATTCTTTTCAGCGCGCAGTGAACTGACACGACAGTTAACAGAAAAATATAAAGCTGAACAAAATTCGGGTATTGATGGCAGCGACTTGCTTGGCACTGGCAGACTGGTTCTGCTATCTGCCAGTCCATTTACCGTTGATGCAGGCTTAAGTGACTTTATTCAAAAAAAAATCATTGATCGTAAAGTTAAATTCGCCATAGCCAACCCTGCACATGCGCCTTATGGTCGTGCAGCAAAGGAAGTACTGCAGTCCTTGCAGCTTTGGCAAGCGGTACAGCCAGGCCTGATCAATGGTGAGCAGGTATCGCAGGCGACCCGGTTTGTTGTTAGTGGAGCATCGCCTTTTGGTCTGGTCTCGTTGTCACTGGCGCTGTCGCCGACGATTGCTAACACTACTCACTACCAGTTGATTGATCGTGATTTACACCAGCCGATTGAGCACACCATGCTGCGGTTAAATGCGGCCTCCACCGCTGCTAAAGATTTTTATCAATTTGTTTTGAACAGTGAGCGATCGGACGAGATCTTGAGGCGTTACGGTTTTCGCTAGTACAAAGAAGCACAAAATTGATCTATGTTTTAGTTGACAAAGCAATATCAGGCCTGATTTGGCAGCGCCAATTGCTGTCCAAATGGTAAATAGTTATTAACGAGATGAAAATTTACTTGCAAAGTACGCCAGAGTTCACTATTTTGTCATGACGTAATCAACTATCTGGCTGCGCTTTTGCGTTACCGGGTTCTGTAAGTTGCTTTCTTCTTGAGCCCCCACCAGGCCATACCCAGGATTGGAGTTTTGTTTTGAACAAACAGATTTATTTGCCTCTGCTTTGCGCACTTAGCGTATCTGCCTGTGGCGGTAGCAGTAGTGAGCCCGCAGAAAATACTGACGGTACCAGCATTGTTGCTATCAACGTGGGCGACACTGCTAACAATGATCCAGTAAGCGGCACCGTTAATGATGTTGCTACAAGCTCTGATGCAGACACTGATGCCATTGCTGACGAGAGCACAGGTGCTGTTGACAATATGCAAGAGGTTGTTGATAACGGCCCTGATACTAGTGTCGCGATGGAAGTGACTGATACCACTGATGCCGATCCTGTGGATCAGGTTGAGTCAACAGACAGTGGTGACACTGACAACACAGAGACAGTTGCCGCCACCGATCCTGAAAATGTATCAAATGCGCTGCTCGCACCACGCGGTTTACTTGATACAGCGCAGCCGGTTTTTGTCTGGCCAGCGGTGGCAAACGCTGAAGAGTATAAAATTGTTGTTAAGGATGAGGGTCAAAGTGGCTATGCCCGAACCCTTGATCCAGTTGCAGCAAACTGCCAGACTGGTGAGGGCATGTGTAGTGCTTCTACCTCATTGGCGTACTTCGATAATCACCTGGACTGGTATGTTGAATCGACAGTTAATGGTGCGCCGGGTCCGGTCTCTGAAACTTATAGTATCACTACTCCGTTCTCAGAGAATATGCAGCCGATTCTCTCAAACACGATTGATGAATGTGAAGCCTGGGCAGCAGTGGCTTACGACAAATACGTTGTACTAAATAACCAGTGGAACTCAAGAGTCATGTCGAGTGACAGCTGGTCGCAGATTATCAATGTGACTGAAAACGCCAACGGCACAGTTACTCCAGCATGGTCTTATGACTGGCTGGGACAGTTTGAAACCAACACACAATTTGGGGAGTTTGAAGTTAAGGCTTATCCTGAAGTGTTGTATGGTCCAAAGCTGGGCACGCATGTATCCGGCACCAAAGAAGAAACCGGCTTGCCGGCAAAGGTATCAGAGCTGCCGGAGTTTGTGGTTGATTATGACTTCAGTGAAACTCTTGATGAGGATGCCGAGCGCAATGTGGCACTGGAGTCATTCTTTCATGATTCCGATGACATACGTGGACCGTGTGACTTTGATGAAAACGGCAATCGTACAGATAACCGCGTTTACGAGATGATGATCTGGGTAAATAACCCGACTATCAGAACTCCGGGTGATCTGGCACTAACCGGCGTTATGGTCGACAACAAGCTCTGGAATGTATACATCAAGCCCAGAAGCAACAAACACTATATTGCGTTTACAGCGCAAACCCCGTCGACCAGCGGCACAATAAACTGGAAGCGATTCGTTGAATGGACGCGCGACTGGACAGCAGAAAACGCAGAAGCACTGGAGATTGATATTCTTGAGCCTGAGTACTACATGGGTGCAATCGAAATCGGCACCGAGATGTGGTGGGGTTCTGGTAGCTTCACTCTGAACAACTTTGAAGTCCGGTTTTAACCCGGTGCAATCGAGCCAGGTCTGCAACCCGGCTAAAAATTAGTGAGTAAAGATTGCCGGCGCAAGCCGGCAATTTTATTTCTGGACTGTGCGGAAAGTTCGGTAACAAACTTTTCACAGCCACAGTCGGCTGAGCTTGCGCAAAAAAACGCAGGCACAGCAGGGCATGCGTTGAGCCATTTTTTATCAACTATGGTTAACGCGGCTATGGCGGCTATGGCGAAGACAAAGTGTTACCGAACTTTCCAAACAGCCTACTCAGCACAGGCAGCTCACCTGTCGCTTTAGTTTTGCTTAAGTTGTTGTTTTCAGTCGCCTCGTGCGCGACAATCAGTACTCTTGCAAATCCCCCGATTAGTCTTTTTGGATAAGACTATAGAGAGCAGAGAACAATGACAGATTTCTTTCAAGATCTAAAACCACTGCAGTTTGATCCTAACGGCGGCGATCTTTGTTTTCGCCACTACAACCCTGATGAAATGCTGATGGGCAAGCGCATGGAGGACCATCTGCGCTTTGCGGTAGCCTACTGGCATTCCTTTGCATGGCCGGGTGGAGATCCGTTTGGTGGCCAGACGTTTGAGCGGCCCTGGTTTGGTGAAACCATGGAGCTGGCCCGTCTTAAAGCCGATGTTGCATTTGAGATGTTTGAAATTCTGAATGTACCGTTTTTCTGTTGGCACGATGCGGACATTCGTCCGGAAGGAAGTACGTTTGCCGAGGGCCGTCGAAACTTTGAAGAGATTGTTGAGTACATTCAATCGAAGATGGAATCGAGTGAAACACGGTTGCTGTGGGGCACAGCCAACATGTTCAGTCACCGTCGCTTTATGGCGGGCGCTGCAACCAATCCTGATCCGGATGTATTCGCCTGGTGCGCAGCAACAGTAAAGCTGTGTATTGATGCAACCCATAAGCTTGGTGGACAAAATTACGTGTTATGGGGTGGCCGTGAAGGCTATGAAACCTTATTGAACACTGACCTTAAGCGCGAGCGCCAGCAAGCTGGTCGCTTTCTGCAGATGGTAGTCGAATACAAACACAAGATCGGATTTGACGGTGCAATCCTTGTAGAGCCTAAGCCACAGGAGCCTTCCAAGCATCAGTACGATTATGACGTAGCGACGGTTTACGGCTTTTTAAAAGAGTTCGGTCTTGAAGATGAAGTGAAGATGAACATTGAGCAGGGCCATGCGATTCTTGCTGGTCATTCCTTTGAACATGAACTGGCGCTGGCTTCTTCGTTGGGTATCTTTGGATCAATTGATATGAATCGTAATGACTATCAATCGGGCTGGGATACCGATCAGTTTCCAAACAATGTACCGGAAGTTGCACTTGCCTATTATGAGGTACTAAAGGCGGGTGGTTTCAGCACCGGTGGGACTAACTTTGACGCCAAGCTCCGTCGCCAGTCGCTCGATCCTGTGGATCTGATAGCAGGTCATGCAGGTGCGATGGATATCTGTGCGCGTGGTTTTAAAGCCGCAGTGCAAATGCTGGAAGACGGTACGCTTGAATCCATGCGGGCAGACAGATACTCCGGTTGGAATTCACCAGAGGCGCAGCAAATGCTCGGTGGTGATCTGGTCAGTGCAGCCGAGCGAGTGGAAGCGGAAGGTATCGATCCTGTGCCTCGCTCCGGCAGGCAGGAGATTCTCGAGAATATTGTTAATCGGTTTGTGTAAAACGCTGTTTATATCGCTGCAATCTACACAGGGCGATATGCACGATCGTCAAGTCGATCGTTCTTATCAGATAAATAGTAAACCGCGGTGATAGCCAGTAGTGAGATAACCAGTAATACCGCAGACATAATTGCTGCGGCATGATTGTCAAACGCCTGCACGCTGTCATAGATAGAGATAGCAACCGTGCGGGTTTCTGAAGGGATATTGCCGCCTACCATCAACACCACACCAAACTCCCCGAGTGTGTGTGCAAACACCAGTACCGAGGCACCGAGCAAGCCGGGCCAGATAAGTGGCAATTCAATAGTGATGAACTGTTGCCAGCGGCTTAATCCACAACAGGCTGCAGCATCCTGAACATCGCGACCAATCTGTTCAAAGGCGCGCTTAAGTGGCTGTACCGCGAATGGCAGATTGAATATTAAAGAGGCGATTAGCAAGCCTTCAAAACTGAAAGCCAGGCTTTTACCGGTGATAGATTGATACCACGCGCCAGTGGTGGAAGTCTGGCTGAATACGGTTAATAGATAAAAGCCGAGTACCGTAGGTGGCAGGACCAGCGGTAGTGCGAGTATCGCTTGTAAAAATGTACGGCCTTTAAACTCTGACCAGGCCAGCCACCTGCCGAGTATGACCGCCAATGGCATCAGTAGCGCCAGTGTCCATAAAGACAATTCAAAAGACAGTATCAGTGCAGACCAGTCCATGTTGTTAGCCGAACTCTGCTCTGATACTGCTGCCATGCTGATCGAGCGTTGGTACTGAGGCAGATATATCCGGGTTCAATGTTTTACCATCCGGCGCAAGCAGCTCGACTGGACCATTCTCAGTGTTGACAGTCAGGTACTTGTTTTGTGGATGATTGATCAGGTCATCCAGTTCAGACAGTCTGCCGAATGCAATGCCGGCTGCTTCCAGCAGCACAATATTTTCATCGCGCGATCGTTTGGCAAACTCGGAAGCGACGATGCCATCTACCGTCTCACGGTTGTCAACGCGGTCAGTGTTATTGGCAAAGCCTGTAGATTTAGTCAGTTCCGGTTGCCTGAGTACCTGTTCACACAGGTTTTGCCATTCGCGTTCGTTTTGTATTGAGATCAGAATAAATTTTCCATCAGCACAAGGGTATGCGCCGTAAGGGGCAATGGTTGGATGTTTCAGCCCTTGTCGGCCAGGGTCTCTGTGACCATAGCGATACTGAAGGTAAGGTACATTCATCCAGTCTGCCAACGCATGATAAAGCGACACATTGATTGACCGGCCTTTGCGTTGAGTGTCTCTTTCGCGAGCAAACAATGCCTGAAGAATTGACTGATATGCGGTCATGCCAGCTGCAATATCGCAAACCGATACTCCAACTCGCGCCGCGCCTTCGGCAGTTCCATTGATGGCACACAGGCCAGACTCTGCCTGTATAAGCAGGTCATAGGCTTTTTGATTTGCGTACGGTCCGGTTTGCCCGAAGCCTGAAATATTGCAGACAATCAGTGACGGGTAGCGGGCGCTGAGTGACTCTGCATCAAAACCGAGTCTGGCGGCAACACCCGGCGCCAGGTTTTGAATAAATACATCAGCTGATTGAATCAGTTTCTGTAGCAGCGCCTGCTCTGATGACTGCTTTAGATCAAGACAAATAGATTCCTTACCGTGATTGAGCCAGACAAAATAGGCACTGTCGCCGTTAACCAGAGTGTCGTAGCGTCTGGCAAAATCACCTTCCGGTCTTTCTACCTTGATGACACGCGCACCACCCTGAGCCAGACGCCCGGAAGCATAAGGTGCAGCAACCGCTTGTTCGACACTGATAACGGTAATGCCTTCGAGATCCTGCATTTGAAAAGAATGGTTCAACGGGTATAAATCGCATGGTACGGTGATGGCTGGTTGCTGTCTAATCTCTTTAACACCACAGTGAGTTCATTTATTACCCTATGGCACTGACCGTTGATATAAAACAGAATTCACCGGTATCAATTGAAGCCGCACTCAGTTGTGAGCCGGGTGAGTTGTTATCTTTGGTGGGGCCGTCCGGTGCCGGTAAGACAACAGTACTGCGTGCCATTGCCGGTTTAAATAAACCAGCATCGGGTGCTATTCGCTGTAACAATGAAGTGTGGTTTGATTCATCAGGTGGTAGTTTTGTTAAAGCGCAGCAGCGTCGCGTTGGCTATGTATTTCAACAGCACGCGTTATTTCCGCACTTAACTGCCAGACAGAATGTTGCACAATCGCTGCGACATCTCAAGCGCGCAAAGCGACGAATACTGGCAGAGGAGTGGCTGCAAAAAGTTAATCTGGATGGTCTGGCAGACAGGCGTCCATCGCAGCTATCTGGTGGTCAGAGGCAACGTGTCGGGCTGGCAAGAGCACTGGCGCGTGAACCATCAGTGTTGTTGCTTGATGAACCGTTCTCGTCGGTCGACAGTGCGACAAGAGACAGACTATATACCGAGCTCGCTGCGCTAAGGCGTGACCTGCGCATACCGGCGGTACTGGTCACACATGACTTACACGAAGCAATGATCCTGTCTGATCACTTATGCATGCTATCCAAAGGCAGAACGTTGCAATCGGGTTCCGTGCGTGAGGTAACAACAAAGCCTGCATCGGTGCTGGTGGCAAGACTGGTGGGGTTTAAGAATGTATTTCGCGCTACAGTGATTGATGTCGCTGATGATCGTGCGACGATAGAATGGCGGGGCCAGGTGCTGGAAGTGGCATCATCTAATCAGTTTAAACGCGGTGATGCAGTGCACTGGTGTATCCCCCAGTCGCATGTTGTGCTGCATCGTCAGTCAAGACCTTCAAGGGGTGAGCGCGAAAATCCGTTGAACGGTAGCGTTAGTGAAGTGCTGCGTATGGGTGATAACGCAATGGTGGGTGTGCAGGTGGGTAATCCCGACCGTCCACCGGTGTATCTTTCAGTGCCGTTGCATGTGGCGGAACGTAATAACGTTGTGACTGGTGCCGTGGTGGGTTTTTCTCTGCTGGCTGAAAGTATTCACCTGATGCTTCCGGATCGTCTTGGGCGCAGCAGAAGTGTTTAGCAGTTACTATAAAGCCGCAACAATAAAAAACCCCGCAGTAGCGGGGTTTCTTTTAACAACCGTAGCTGCTGATGATTAGGCAGAAGCCAGTCGTGAAGCGACATTTTCCCAGTTCACCAGATTGTCGAGGAAGTTGCTCAGGTAATCAGGGCGCTTGTTGCGGTAGTCAATGTAGTAGGAGTGTTCCCAGACGTCACAGCCAAGTAGTGCGGTCTGGTTAAAGCAGAGTGGATTGACGCCGTTTTCTGTTTTGGTCACTTTCAGTGTGCCGTCTGTATCAACCACCAGCCAGCACCAGCCCGAGCCAAACTGTCCGGCACCGGCGGCACTGAAATCTGCCTTGAATTGATCAACCGAACCGAACGCGTCAGTGATGCGCTTTTCAAGCTCGGAAGGCATTTGCCGACCGTCAGGACTCATCATTTCCCAGAACTGCGCGTGATTCCAGTGCTGTGATGCGTTGTTGAAGATGCCATTCTGGGCAACTGCGCCTTTGTCGTAGGTGCCGGTAATGATGTCTTCAAGGGATTTGTTTTCCCACTCAGTGCCTGCGATCAATTTGTTGCCATTGACGACATAGGCGTTGTGGTGCAGGTCGTGGTGAAACTCAAGAGTTTCCTTTGACATGCCATTGGAAGCCAGCGCATCGTGCGCGTAGGGAAGATCGGGTAGTTCGAAAGCCATGATATTACTCTCTGTGAGTTAACGGGATGCCCAGTGATTTTAAACGATTTGTTGGTGGCTGGATACGATTTGCGCAATTACCCAACCGCTGCGAGTCGGGTAGACTGACAGAATTTGGTTTCGTTGCATGAATTCCTCGATCTGGCTGTTTGGCTACGGTTCGCTAATCTGGCGGCCGGACTTTGACTATATCTCGAGCCGTGTCGCCTGGGTGAGCGGCTGGTCACGCCGCTTCTGGCAGGGCTCGCATGATCATCGTGGCGTCCCGCAAGCGCCGGGCCGGGTCGTGACACTGTTTCCGTCAGAAGCAGAGCGGTGTGGCGGCATGGCATTCGAGATTGATCAAAAGGTCGCTGTTGAAATTTTTACACAACTGGATTACCGCGAAAAAAATGGCTATGAACGTCAGCAGGCTGCGTTGTTCTTCACTCAGAGTGAGAGCGTAGAAGGTGTGTTTTATTATGCCGCAGAAAACAATCCGGCATTTCTCGGGCCTGCATCTGATGAGGCGATTGCAAGTCAGATAAAACAGTCACATGGCCCGAGTGGTTCGAATGAGGAATACCTGCGCAAGCTGGCTGACGCACTAAGGCAAAATCATATTGTTGATGAGCATGTGTTTGCGATTGAAAGAGCACTGGACAATGAAACTGACCGTTAAAGCAGAAGAGATGCTGGCAGGCGAGCATGGACCTGCTCGACAATGGGCCGTGCAACATCAGTTACAGGTCGGCCGTATGTTTGATGCTGCCGATATGGTAGCGGTCAGCCAGGCGCACATGATGGCTGATCCTGAATCTATCGGTATAGCCGGTGTTGAACTGGTTGAAGGATTTGCATCACTGCCAGAGCAGCAAAGGCGTGTTGTTATACCGATGATCACAGACCCGCGCGGGGTTGATCTGAATTATTATGATCCGTTAGGTCAAACTGAAGCTATGGCTGATCTTGAGCGACGCTTCATTGCAGCCTGTCGTGCAATGAGCATTGTGATGACTAATACCTGTATTAACTATCAAACAGTGATGCCACCGGTGCGTGGTGATCATGTGGCTTATGGTGATACCGGCGTGGTTATTTACTCAAATAGTATATGTGGCGCACGTTCAAACTTTGAAGGTGGGCCATCCGCACTTGCAGCCGGTTTAACCGGTTACACACCACGCTATGGTTATCATCTTGAACAAAACCGCAAAGCCACCAGACGCTTTGTGGTGGAGAAACAACCACAGGAGTTAACAGAGTGGGGTGTCCTGGGTGCAGTAATAGGCAGGCTTGCAGGATCCTACTGGCAGGTGCCGGTAATCGAAGGCATTGAACGCATTCCCACGTCTGATGAAGCAAAGCATATGGGTGCTGCCATGGCAAGCTACGGTTCAACACCGTTGTTTCACATAGTGGGTATAACGCCCGAGTGTAATAGCCTTGCTGATGTAGATGCTGAAAATTTACCGGTTGAACGTATCACTGAACAACAGCTCTCCGAACTGCGCGGGTCGTTTGGTGCACAAGGCGAGAAGGTTGATGTGGTTGTGTTTGCAGCGCCACAGCTCTCACTGGTTGAAATGCAGCATGTTGCCGGTTTGTGTCGTGGCAGGCAGAAACACAGTGATACTGCGATGCTGGTTTGCACACCGGCCAGTGTCTACACAGATGCAAAAGCAGCGGGTTATATAGATGACATCGAAAACTTCGGTGGCCGTGTTTTACAGGGCACCTGCTTTTATCAGCAATACGCACGAGAGATTGGTGAAGCGAATGGCTGGACCCGTCTGCTTTCCAACTCCACAAAAATAGTCAATATACTCGGCGGCTATGGTTACAAGCCTGCACTGGCATCAATGCAGGAATGTGTAGATGCGGCAGTCGCCGGTGAGATTTTATAGAAGGAGATACCAGTGAGCCTTATATTAAAGTGTCATCCGGGTATTGGTTCCAAAGTGACTGGTGAAGCACTGGTGGCTAATGATAATTTTTCCGCCCGTTATGACCTTGATCGAATCAAAGGTATATTTTCAAGGCCGCAGCATGCACTGGCAGGACAGAGTTATGTAGATAAAATCCTGGTGCTGAATACCGCCAAGGGTGGTGTTGCGACTGCATGGATGCTCTATGAAATGGCTTCACGCAATATGGCACCCAGAGCGCTTGTACTGAACAGTGCCAATACCATTATTGCACAGGGCGCCGCACTTGCAGAACTGCCGCTGTGTGATCGCTTTGAAGATGGCGATATAACCCGCCTGATTAAAACCGGTGATCAGCTAACAGTTGATCCGGATGGCGGGGTGGTTTCGGTAGGCTGCTTATAGATATATGTTAGCTTTAGCTTAAAAAGATAGACATATATTTTGACAGTGTTTTCTGCAGTTATCACTGTAAACGCTAAACTTTCTCTACCGACTGGATAATGATTGCTTTGCCTGTGTTACCAGTCTTCGCTGCTCAGGTGTCAGCCGCATTTTTTCAACAGCGCGAATAGCAGCGTATCGCACACTTGAATTATTGTTAACGTCTGTAGTGGCTGCTATTAATTTTTCTATCATTGATGGTGTAGCGCCGCGTACGTTGTTTGCGGCATAAACCGCCTTTGATCGTACGCTGGCATCAATGTCTCCCAGGCCGTTGGCAAGCATCTCTACAGTTTCGACTGAGTGTTTCTGCCACCTGCTTGCGATCGACAGGCTCAGACCGCGTACTTGTGGGTCATGATGGGTCGATAAGCTTTGCATGTTTGAACTAATTGCATCGCGTTGTACTGCGCTGGCTCCTTTTGCGGGTGTTGCGAATACATTCATGGTAGCAGCCAGTAATTCCGGATTGTCTACAGAGCCGAGAAGATTAATCGCAAGAGTTCTTGCTTCATTGCTGTGAGGTTGCATCTGATTTAACAGGAACAGGCCAGTCTTCTGTGATTGGATATCGCCAGAATAAATCAGCGAGGATGCAGCATCGATGAGTTCCGGGTCATTGAATTTACCCAGAAGTATCGCAAGCTGCCGTGCGCGATCAGAGGTAGGGTAGTTGCTTAGCTCATCGAGCACGAGTAAGCGCTCTGATTTGTTGGTGCTTATACTTGTTTGAAGTTGTCTGAATTCAGCGTCTGAAAGTGGATCGAGATCAAGCTCCTGAAACGCTATGCCCCGGTCCTCTGTTGTCTGTGTGGTTTCAAACGTGTTTTCAATTTGGATTGATTGGGTAGCAATAGGTTCATCAATCTCTTGTACATCGAAAGGTGAGCTTGATTGAGAATCAGCTCTGTCTGAAATCGTGCTTTCGTTCAGTGAAGGGGTTTGGGATTGGTTGATGTAGAGAAGCCACCCACCCGCCAAAATGGCGAGCGGGATACCAAGCAACAATGCTTTTGTCATACTTGAAGATTGCCCGGTAAGTGAGGCCTGATAATAATCGTTCGTGGGCTAGTGAGGCGCGCCAGTCGAGAAGGATGCCTGTTCTGTACTTCCTATAGAAGGTACGATATTCCAACCGAACAATTCAATTTCGCCAGTCAGTGTGGTGCCGGTGAACTGGAAGAACTGATTGCCCAGATTTTCACAACCCTGAACAGCGTAGGCATCAAAAGTGCCGAATGCTTCAAACGATGTTGAAAGTGATTGTCTTAATGTGCCCCAGGTTTCCGGGCCTACTACACCGTCTACTGCTATGCCCTGATTGTCCTGATACTGTGTAACTGCAGCTGTTGTGTTTGGTCCAAAGATACCGTCGGCGAAGGCTGCGATGCTCGGATTGGTTGAAGCACCCTGACACCAAACTATGCGCTGAACACCCTGGGTATAAGAGCTTGTTGCAAATGTACCGCCTTGCCGAACTGTACAGTTGTCATTCCACTCATTATTTTCAGAGTCTGTATCACAGCTGCTGACCATACCCCCGGTGACAACGTCTGGTGCGCCGTCTGGAAAGCTCGTTGGATCTCCCGGGTTTGTGCCGTTGTTCACCTCGAGCAGATTGGAGAAGCCGTCTGAGTCAGTATCTTCATCGCCATCTGAAACGCCATTTCCATTAGAATCTGAGAGCGATGGGTTTGTGCCCAGCAAGACCTCTTCAGAATCAAGCAGACCGTCAGCATCTGTGTCTGTAAAAGCCCCACCCGTAACTCCATCCGGTATAACACTAGCTGGAGGAGTGCTGTTTGAATCTGCCGGATCAGTTAAATTTTGCGCTTCCAGTAAATTGGAGAATCCGTCGCCGTCTGTGTCCTCCGCATCATCGTTAATGCCATCGCCATCAGAATCTACATTGTTTGGATCTGTACCGAGAGCTAGTTCTTCGTCATCAAATAAACCATCGCCATCAGAATCCACATTACTCAGCCCTTGAGGGTCAGTGTCACTGCCACCATCAGCTGTTCCACCACCAGAGCCACCGCCACAGGCGGCCAGTGCAGCGGATACAACACATATGGTTGTAAGGTTTAACGCACGCTGTGGTACGGCGAATGGAAATACAGTCTTTAAAACAGGTTTCATTGTTTTTTGGCTCCTGAAATAGCTCGGAATTAAACTAAAAGCATTCTGTATCGCTGGTCGACTGACAAGATATCAATCTCACCGTGATTACATTATCGTGAATAGAAGAAAAGAAATCTGGCTGAACTGCTCGGTATCTGAGTTCCCTTAATCTAATCCAAAATAATTTTCCCAACTATAGTTCAATTGAGCCACTTTATAACTTAGGTTGCTGCTTATTTGTGCTTATACTTAAATCTGGGGCCGCGTCAATTTATTGACCAGTCGCTGCTGACGAGCGAAGTGGCAAGCCTGTTCGTGACTTCTGCGGTTACTGGCAGAGTAATCATCGAACTGGTGAGATCTAGCAGTTACATGATGGTAAAAGTCGCCAGGTGAGTACAGTGCCAGACCGCTCTGCCTCGTTAAGTACCTTTGCCGCCGCTTTATATTGACTTCTGAATCAACAGCTTTCTAGGATGATCTTACAAGCTATATCGCTTGTATCGTTTCTCTAGCATCTTAAGAGGTATAGACGTCATCTCGCAGTACATTTCCACATTATTTGAGTTGTACTTAAGAATTGCACTCGTAAGACCATTATTCAGTGTGATAGCATAGAATTTCGTTACGGTTTTTTGATTTATTTGTTAAGGAGTTATAGATGAAGATTCGTAGTGTTTGTGCCTTAGCTTTATCGGTCGTCTCGCTGATTCTTGTAGGGTGTGATGGAGTTGAGTCAAATCCCACTGTAAGTAGCTCGCTAGCGGAGACCCCATTTGACAAAGCGCTGAACGATCTCGAGACGAGCCTGCTGGATGATCTTGTGGCCACCAGGGGAGATGAGCTTGCAAATGCGAAAACATTCAGTGAAATTTCGGACATTATAGATGAGCATCTAAGTGGGCCGATCAGCGAATTTACCTTAGCGAATCAACCGAATCCGTTGCAAATGCGTATTCCGGCGAAAGTGATCAGTCATTCTGGTTTTATTTGATCACCTATTTTCCTAACGCTCGAGTGGCTGATAGTAGCAGCTCAGGTGATCAAATTGATCCGGAAAGTGTGGATAGCACTTTACGCATTGA
>CALLLW010000017.1 GCA_938007995.1 uncultured Granulosicoccaceae bacterium
AAACAATCGGGTACTTGAAAGGGAAAAGCGCAATCCACATAGCTCGAACCTACCAGAACCGAAAACGTAATTTTGTTGGTCATCATTTTTGGGCCAGAGGTTACTATGTCTCGACAGTAGGTAGAGATGAGGCGATAGTGCGAGAGTGTATTCGCAATCAGGAGCAGGAAGACATTCGCGTAGATCAGTTAGATTTACTGAAGTAACCCGCCACTTCAGTGGCTAACCGAGGGGCCGCGTAGCGACCCCGCAGCCGCTTTGAGCGGCTCACATTAAATACCCCCGGCTCTGCCGGGGGATCTTTATTATTGGCCTGACTCACACGTTCGGTGAGGCGATAGTGCATTGTTCTGTAGATCCTAAAATTTCAAAAATAGTGAAGAGGGAGTACAGGTATGGGGATAACCGTACAACGCTTTCAATTCACTTGTCGATCAATGCGAACGCAATCGAAGTGTAACGTTGTGAGTAAGTTGACCGATCTTGTTGTGCCAATGAGCGTGACTTCCGATAGGGCAACAGATCAGTGCTAACCTGATTCACAAAAGAGTCCGGTAATTTGATCTTCTACAGTCTCGACTCGATTTACGCTAATTCGGCTGTTGGAGGTTGTTTTGTCATTTATGAAGTAGAAATACTACAATTGAGCTCATCATAATGTACTATATACTGATCATAAAATACTCATTATGTTAACTATATAGTACATTAAGATGAGATCAGAGCGAGCTTTACTTCCAAAGCACAGAAGAATTCTGGAGGGGGTGGGGGAAAATATTCGTCTTGCACGCCTGAGACGTAGACTATCCGCGGCTAAAGTTGCCGAGCGTGCGGGTGTAAGTAGAAACACGCTTTATTTGCTGGAAAAAGGTAATAGTAAGACTTCCATCGTTACGTTATTTCAAGTGCTCGTGGTGCTCGGTCTTGAGCGTGATTTTGCGAAACTGGCAGCTGATGATGAACTTGGCCGTCGCCTTGAAGATGCCAAACTTCAAACGCCTCAATCCAGAGCTCCAAAGATAAAAAAGAGCTCTGATAAAAAAGATGGTCAGTAACTGATTCTGAACCTAACCAACAAACTATAGAAATGGCCCGAGAAATTTATGTGTTCGGTGATTGGTTGGAGCTGGACGAGCCCCAACAAATAGGAACTTTGCGAGCAGATGTTGCACGTGGCAGTGAAGTGCTCTCTTTTGAGTACACCGATACCTGGCTTGCGCGTGGAGACGTGATGCTTCTGGATCCAGACCTCCAACTGATGGCTGGCCCACAATATCTGAACGATCGAGAACGTGCCAACTTCGGATTATTCCTGGACTCCAGTCCTGATCGCTGGGGAAAATTAATTATAAAGCGCCGTGAAGCCAAAGATGCACGTGACGAAAAACGCAAACAAAACGAACTGTTTGAAACTGACTTTTTACTAGGAGTTCACGATCAGCAACGAATGGGCGGATTGCGTTTCAAGTTAGGGAAAGATGGGGAATTTGTTTCAAGTCATAAAAACAGGGACGCTCCCCCCTGGGCTCGTATTCGAGAGTTGGAGAACGCAGCATGGCAGTATCAGAATGCAGATTGGCAGTTCCAGAACGATAACTCTGTTGATGAATGGCTCGAGTTGTTAATTGCACCTGGCTCCTCCATCGGCGGAGCCAGACCAAAGGCCGGTATTCGTGATGAACAGGAAAATCTTTGGATTGCAAAGTTCCCCGGTCGTAATGATGAATACGATGTTGGGCTGTGGGAGCTCCTGGTAAATAATCTAGCAAAAGAATCTGGTTTGAATGTAGCAGAGGCTCGTGCGGAGAAGTTTGGGCTTTCGCACCATACCTATTTAGTAAAACGATTTGATCGAGTAGTTGATGAGGGAAACCGCCGTAGAAAACACTTTGCTTCGGCTATGACAATGTTGGGTTATGCTGATGGTACGAGTTTTAGAGATGGTGCAAGTTATCTTGAAATCGTGGAGTTTCTTACTCGATACGGTTCCAAAACCAGTTCTGATTTAACTGAGCTTTGGAAAAGAATCGTATTCTCTATATGCGTTTCCAATACGGATGATCATTTGCGAAATCATGGTTTTTTACTTTATCCGGATGGTTGGAGGCTCTCACCGGCTTACGATATTAACCCTGAACCCAGGGGTCGCGGTTTAAGCTTAAATATCACCGAAGTTGATAATGCGCTTGATACAGAGGTGGCTATTGAAGCGGCGCACTATTTTGGAGTGGATTCGGATGAAGCAAAGGAGATCATTGGGCAAATCAGGGATATCGTGTCTAGCTGGAGGTCACTTGCAACTGAGATGGGGATATCCCGAAGCGAACAAGAAATAATGGCTCCGGCGTTTATAGCCTGACTGGAATTGTTTACCTAAGTGTCAAAGCAATTGCGCTGCTCTATAGATTTTCCTAATTGCTCGACGCTGTAGCAAAGCGGATGATGGCCCTTATTCTGTCAAGGGCGTGCGCTGTTTTCAGAAGCCTGATCTGCGAGTGGATAGCGGGTTGTCTCGGGGTAAGGCTGGGTTTGCCGATTCCCCCTTTCGAAATCTTGGTGGTTCCGCCTTAACAGTACGGATTGCCAAGCGGCTATTTTCGGAATGACCACCCGGGCACGGGGAGATCCGTGCGTAACCCGGTATCCCATCGTGTGGGCGCCTGACAGTTACGTACGCGCGCACAGCACCAGCCGCTGGTCCTTTCCGTTGTCAAAGTGCCTATCTTGTCGGTTATTCGCCAGAAATCAGGCCCGGCAAAGTACATCCAAAACCCTGAAGCATGAGACAATACGCCTGCAATCTGGCTGACTCTCTGCCCATATGAACCGTGAACTCTGCCAACAACTGATCTCGCTGAGGCGCAATCACTCCTCGTGGCGGCTATTGGCCTCTCGAAACGCACCTTTGACCCTGTCTTGTCTGAAGTCGCTGTTTGATCATGGCCAGCCCTCCGTGACGTTGGAAGATGCCACCGAGAAGCTGGCGGAGGCTTTTGCGCTCTATGTTAACGACACCGAGTTTGATCTTGGCACAGATGACAACCAGGCGGGTAGCGCACGCAAAGAACTCAGGCACTGGTTAAAGCAGGGTTTGATTGTTGAGCGTGATGGTCAGTTAATGAGCACAGATGCCTTGCAGCGCGCCTTTGCTTTTATCGATTCACTGCAAGACCACACCATGACCTCCACCGCATCGCGCCTGGCAACAGTACAGCGCGCGATTGAAAACCTGGCTGCAGGCGTCAGTCACAGCCAGGCAGACAGAGAGGCATTATTAAAAACCAAAATAGCTCTGTTGGAAGCTGAACTTAAAAACGTTCAGCAAGGTGATTTTGAAGTGCTGGATGGGCCGCAGGCTGTTGAAGCCATTAGAGAGGTGTATCAACTTGCCAGTAGTCTGCATACAGACTTCCGCCGTGTTGAAGATTCCTACCGTGCTGCTGATTTGGCATTAAGAAAGCGAATTATCGGTGAGAAGCATCATCGTGGTGAAGTGGTGGATGATCTGCTTGAAGGTCATGAGGCATTGGTCAGTACGGTTGAAGGGCAGGTGTTTGAGAGTTTTCATCAGCAACTGGTTGATACGGTAGAGCTGAATCAAATGAAGCAACGGCTGCGGGTTATTCTTGAGAATAAACATGCAGAAGCTGCCCTGAATCGTAAGCAAACCACCGATATGCGACAACTCGTGCCGCGTCTGGTTGGTGAATCTGAAAAGGTGATTCAAGCGCGGGCGCGTAGTGAGCGCGATGTGCGTGGCTTTTTGCAGTCCGGGCTGGCTGACGAACAGATTCGGGTTGGCGCACTGCTGCAGGAGATTTTCCAAACCGCGCTTGATGTCGACTGGCAATCACAAAAAGTCAGACGCGCACCGGCACCGTTACCGGCTGTGGCAATCGCGATCAACAATCTGCCGTTGCATGAGCGCTTCCTGGTAAAGGAAACCGGTGATCAACAAAGCGGCGCGCTTGATTTTAATGCCCAAACCACAGAGATCAGCCAGATGGATGAAGAATTCTGGCAGGCTTATCGAGCGCTTGATCGGGAACAATTGTTTAACACAACACTGGCTGAGTTAAAAACGCTTGGCAAGCCGGTCACCCTTAAGGATCTTGCTGCAGCACTGCCACCCAGCCATGATCTCGAAACCCTGGCCTACTGGCTGGCGATGGCAAGAGAGGCGGGGGTGCCCATCGGTGATGAATCAGAAGCCATCGATCTTTTTGATGAAGAAGATGGCTGGACAAGATTCCACGCGCCACAAGTACAGATCAGTTTCAATGAGGTGGCAGGACTTGAGTCCGGAGATATAGAATGACCAACATCTTTGATCAGCTTGCTAAATCACCGGGCAATGCTGTTGACCCGGTAGCGGCCGTGCCGGGTGCCGAAGCTGTATCACCTGATCAAACAACCGGTACCGACAAAACGGTAAAAGAAATTGCACAGGAGCTGTTGCGACAGGGGCATATAGAAGAATCGCGTAAGCCTGCTGTGTTCCGTCACTGCATTACTCATGAGGTTGCCGTTAACATAGCGCTTGAGCCGTTTGATTTGCAACTGCGGCTTGATACCCACCGTGGGGTGGCGTGGCTTGCCGTAGATAAGGCTAATATCTCGGAAGAAGATGAATGGTCGCACCCGTTGGTAAGAAAGCAGCGCCTCACGTTAGAGCAGTCGCTGGTGTTAGCGCTATTAAGGCACGCATTTGTTATGCATGAGCAAGAGAACGGCATTGGGCAATCCAAATGCATGGTGGCGGTTGATGATCTTTTACCGCAATACCTAACGTACTTTAAAGACAGTGGCAGTGATAACAAAAATGAAAGTAATCTGCTGCGTCTGCTTGATCAACTCAAGACTTACGGCGTTGTTTCAGAGATTGATAAAAATCAGGAGGTCTCTGTCCGGCCGCTGATTGCTCATCTGGCAAACCCGGAGTCGTTAGCAGCGTTGTTGCATAGCTTGCAAACTCAGGCGAAGGAAAACACCGGAGCCAGCAATGAATAGCCGCCCAGGTAATACTGATCTGTTCGAAGAGTTAAAGCCGCAACAGCAAAGCTACGTGCTGACCGGTTTAGAGGTGTTTAACTGGGGCCCTTTTTCCGGCATGCATTGCGCCAGTATAGATCCGCGGGGCACGGCGATAATTGGTCCTACCGGTAGCGGCAAAACCACGTTAATCGATGCGTTAATGACGCTACTGGTAGAGCAACCGCGATACAATCTGGCTTCAACCGGCGGCCATGAGAGTGACCGTACGCTTATCTCTTACGTTCGTGGCGTGTTGGGTGGCGATGGTTCAGACGGTCGTGAAGAAGTGGCTCGGCCTACCAATACCATCACTGGCTTGTGTGCCACCTACGAAGGTGAGGATGAGCCTTTAAAACTTGCTGCCGTACTGTGGGCAGACAGCACAAGTAATGCCGCACAGGATCTCAAACGTCGCTGGATTTTCTCACAGGCAGACAACGATGAGCTAAGCACCTGGCTTAAGCTGCTGCATGAAGGTGGTGCACGAGCACTGATGCGTCACGGCAAAGAAACAGCCAAGCTACGAATCTTTGAAAGTAAAAGAGGTTACCTTGCACACACACGCAAGTTCTTTGATGTGGGTGATAACGCTTTTACGCTTCTGAACCGTGCTGCTGGCTTAAAGCAACTTAACAGTATAGATGAAATCTTCAGAGATCTGGTGCTGGAGGATCGCAGTGCATTTGATCGTGCGCTGGAAGTTGCCAGTGAGTTCGATAATCTGGCAGGCATTCATAAAGAACTGCAGATTGCCAAAGCGCAGCAGGAAACCCTGGTGCCGATTGATCTTGAAAATAAAAAGCTGCTGAAAACGCGTGATAAAACACAGCAGGTACTGGCGCTTAAAAAGACCTTGCCAGTATGGTTTGCAATGGCCGCACAAAAGCGTTGGCAGGAAACACTGGCAACGATTAATACCGAGCTGGAACAGTGTGCGCAGAAATTAAATGCAGAAACTGATTTACAGAAAGCCACTGAAGTAAAAGTTAATACCCTCAATGAAACCTACCTAAAGTTGGGTGGCAATGTTGTTAAAGAGCTTGAAAATACCATTAGTGCTCAGCGTGAGCGGGTCAATGATATTCGCCAGCATGCAAACGATTATCAGCTAATGACAAAGGCACTGGGCTTAAGTGACGAACTTACCGACAGCGCACTGCAGAAAAACAAGGCTCAGCTGCAACATCAGCGTGAAGACTATCAAGTACAGCGTGATGAAAAACATAGCGATACCTTATCGGCTCACTCGCAGCTTAGAGAGCAGGAGAACCTTGCCGAAGAAACACAGGCCACACTGACCAAAGTCAGGCAGCGACCCGGTTCCAATATTCCACCAAAGTTTCAGGACTTCCGCGCCGAGCTTTCACAACAGTTATCGCTCAATGATGACGATCTGCCGTTTCTGGCAGAGCTGATCGAAGTCAAAGCCGAAGAGTCTGGCTGGCGTGGTGCCATTGAGCGCGCCATTGGCTCGGAGCGATTGCGCATACTCGTGCCAGAACAGCATTTGTCTACTGCTTTGCAATGGGTGAACAGCCGTAATAACCGATTACATGTGCGCTTACAAAAAGCCGCAGTGAAAACTGCAGCCAGTGAGTTTTTTAGCGATGGCTTCAGCCGCAAACTTCAGTTTAAACCGCATCCGTTGCGTGAAGCTGCCAAGGCATTAATTGCCGACCGTGACAGACACTGTGTTACTTCGACCGAACAGCTAAAAAATACTGAACACGCCATGACCATCGAAGGCACGATGTCAGGCCGCCGTGGTCAGTTTGAAAAGCAGGATCAACGCAGCCTTACATCAGACTGGATGACTGGTTTTGACAACAAAGATCAGTTGCAGGCATTGGCGCTACAGCTGCAAGAGCAGAACAAATCCGTAGAGCATTGGAAGGCACAAACCCGAACAATGCAACTGGCCCTGAAGGAGTTTGATGTCTCGTTGACGATGATCGACAAGCTGTTGTCAATGTCTTTTGCCAGTATTGATCTGCCTGGCGCACAAGCCATTTTGCAGGCTTCTGAAACGAGGCTGTGTGATCTGTTAGCGCCGGACTCAGACAGTAGCAAAGCCAAAGCCGCGTATGATGCTGAGCGGGAAAAGCTCGAAGCGTTGGTTGATAAAATGAACGCGCTTACAATCACACAGGCCAAACTCGAAGAGCGTAAGAGCACTGCCAACACACAGTATGAAAAAGCTCAGAGCAGAGTAGGCGACGGACTTACTGAAGATCAGCAGGTGATCGCCAGTAAGCATTTAGCAATTGCTGATGAGATAAGTGCAGAAGACCTTGGTGATGCCGAACGAACAGCGCTGGCAGAGATAGAGCAAAAACTTGAAAAGCTGCTTGAGAAAGAATCAGAAATGCAGCGACGTTTGGTCGGGTTAATGAACAAGGCACAGCAGGCAGATACCGGTGCGTTGGCTGAAACGGCAACTGAGCTTGCCGACATACCCGACTATCTTGAGCGATTGCGGGTACTGAATGAAGAAGCACTGCCGGAAAAAACCAAGCGGTTCCTTGATTACTTAAACCGGTCTTCAGATCAGGGGGTAACGCAGTTGTTATCCAGTATTGCAGAAGAAGTAGATGGCATAGAACATCGTATTGCAGACCTGAACCACACCCTGAAGAAAGTAGATTTCCGGCAGGGTCGTTTTTTACAATTGGCGCCACAACGCATAAAGCACGAGCGGCTGCGCTCAATGGAAACCGCACAGCGCAAACTACGCAGTGCGGCACTTAAAGAAGACAATGGTGACAGCCATTACCGTGCGCTGCGTGAGCTGGTTGAAATTCTTAGAGACGCGGGTCAAAACAAAAAGCATGTGGGTGCCCGTGCACTGCTTGATCCGCGTTACAGACTACAGTTCTTTGTGGTTGAGGTTAATCGTGAAAATGGTGATACCTCACCGCCGCGCACTGGCTCGCAAAGTGGCAGTGGCGGTGAAAAAGAACTGATGGCAAGTCACATTCTTACTGCATCGCTCAGTTATGCATTATGCCCGGCAGAGGCAAGCAAACCCCTATATGGCACCGTGGTGCTTGATGAAGCTTTCTCAAAGAGTTCACCATCTGCCGCTAATCGTATTATTGAAGCGCTGCGTATCTTCAACCTGCACCCGATATTTGTTACACCGAATAAAGAAATTGGCTTGCTGAAAAAACACACCCGTAAAGTCATCTGTGTACAGCGGCCCGGTACCCAGTCGTCTCTTGCGTCTATCACCTGGGAAAAGCTCAATCAGCTAGCGGGTAAGGGTGAAAAGCTTAAGCCTATAGAGCCATCGGCCAGACATGAGGTAGACGTTGAGCCTGACCTTACTGACTCATGAAGTCGCCGGCTCAACTGTCGCTTAAGCTCAGAAAGCAATGGAATAACAGTAAAAAAAGAGAGCTCCGCCTGTTGGGTGGTGCAGAAAGCTGGCCGGTTATAGAATCAATCGGACGGCCGGGGCCGGCAGCTGTTGCCAATGATCTGGACGCCGTCAGGCAACACATTCAAGCATGGAGCCAGGTAAAAACCGGTCAGGTGCTGTGGCAGGAGGTGAACTATCGCGCCACAGCAGAACCGGTCAAAGTGCCGTGTTACTGGCAACTGAATAAGCCAAGTGACTGGATCGATGCCTGCCGTGATCAAACCGTGCTGCACGAATTCAAAGCAATGGCCAGGCTCGTCAGTGAAACGGATGAGCAGTTTCACTCGCTCCTGGTGCGCAGGCCCTCTTTGTGGCAGCAAAAACCGCTGGATGAAGTGCTGCAGGCTTGTAGCGTTGCGGCTGAGCTATACCCGGGCTTTGCCAATGGTAAGCCACTAAGAGCGCTGTCAGTCGCAGGGATCGATACCAAATTCTTTGAACGCCATGCACAGTTGATTACCCGCTTACTCGATCAACGGTTTGAAGAAGAGATCAGTCGCATAGGGCTTGAGGCTTTTCTCGGTGCACATTATGAAGGTGATCACTGGGTGTTGCTAGTAGATCTTGATGGCAACCTGCTGCCGTTTAAAAGGCAAAGAGTCAGCACCGCCGACCTTGCCAGTGCAGTGCTGCCGGGCAGTCAGTTGCTTATTGTCGAAAATGAAAGCTGCCTGCATCAACTACCACACGTTATCAAAAACACACTGGTGATATTAGGTGCTGGTTTTGATCTGGAGTGGACAAGCAATCCGACTCTTACAAAAAAGCGCATTGCCTACTGGGGTGATATAGACACCTGGGGCCTGAGTTGCCTGGCGCTTGCTCGTCAGAATCTGCCAACACTGCAATCACTATTGATGGAGCGAAGGCACTTTGTTGAGTATCAACAGCATGCCGTTGTTGAGCCGGTGGTTGCAGGTACAGAGATACCAGTGCAATTACGTGAAGCCGAACAGTCACTCTACAGTGAATTATTGCAAAGTGATGCAGGGCGCCTAGAGCAGGAATATTTACCTTTTGATGTAGTAAAGCAGGCAATCGATGAGTGGCGTGACAGGTAGTAAAGTGAAGCTGCCAGGCCAAAGGTAAGCTGGTAAATGATGAAAAACTGTCAATTAATACCAGTCATTTGGCGAATGACAGTGTGGTGCAGTTATATTTCACGAGCAAGCATCATATATCGGCCCACAAAACGTAGCATGCGTGCTATATACAATTGTGGTGATTAATCTTTATTGAGGTGGACGCTATGAAATATAGTTTTAGGCAACAGGCAATAACCGGCTTGCTGTGTCTGGCTTTGGTTGCATGTGACAGCGACGATGATGATGCTACCGATGCAGCCGGAAGCAACCTAGAAAGCATGCAGGAAACCACCCAGGATGCTGATACAGGGCTGCCCGATTCAACCGATACCAATGAAAACGAAGCCGGTACCAGTAGCCCGGCACCAGCTTCTACGCCTGCTGCTATTGTCAGCGTATTTGATGGAGTCTGGGCAAGTAATTGTGCGCAGGAGCTGTCAGTGCTCGGCGTCAGTGAGTTTCAGCAAGTCACACTTGAAGTGGTTGCTGATACTTTCGTACGTACCATTAATTCCTTCACGGACAGCGATTGCAGCGTAGCGTCAGTGCCATCGACTGTTGTCAGCGAGCATTCTATGCAGTTTCCAGAGGGCGAGGTTGACACCATACGAGGCGTGGCATCGTTTGTAGATATAACGCTCGAAACCATCGCAGTAGACGGTGTGGATGCATCAGGATTGCAGCAAACCATTGGTATTGATGCCGAGTTCAACATTTTTGTTGTCGGTGATGATGGGCGCCTGTACTTTGGTGTGCCTGGTCTGAGTGCAGCCGATCGCCCGACCGAGCTTCACCCAACGGTGTTTTTTGAAGCGCAGTAGGTGAGTCATTTTGCGCGCGGGGGGCGAGTGAGCTCGTTTAAACAGATAGCCAATATTGAATGATCTGCTTCTGCAGGCAGTAATTTTGTCAATTTTATTTTTTTATAGGCGGAGGGCAGTAGGCAAGCTTAGCTAAGCCAAGCATAGTCAACTAAGCCTAATTGACTATGCTTAGTTGAGTCTCTGATGCTCAGGCGCAGGTATCCCCTCCCAGAGACCGATCAACAGCGTTTCTGGTTTACAGGTGTAGTCGGAAAATCTAAACCGTAATTGCAGGTGAGCCTGTGAGCGTGGCCCGCAAGATTTAGTTGGTTGGTTTGACGCAATAGTCCGTCCTGCAGCAGGTCACCCGCAGTGTGTTAAAAGACTATTACGCCCGGTCTGAGGGCATTGAATTTTCCTCAAGCGCAAGCCCGGTTAAGCGCTCGTGCTTGAAACACGAGCTGCGCTTTTTGGTCGAACTCTCCAGCTCAGACCTTTGTTCACCACACGGCTGGTTCAAGCGCCCGGGTGCTGGTGTACCCGGGCAGCGATGATCATCAATCATTTCCACACTTGATAGAGATTTCCAATGCACTGACTCGCTGAAGAAATATATAGAGCCCGAGCTGCTCCCGGTTGACTAGATGAACCAGATTTGAGTACGGGCAGCGGCCGTCGGTGGCTGGTAACGGGCAATCGCGGCACATCCAGGTCAGATGAATTGCATAAGCTGTGATCAATTTACAATGCACAAGGATTCGTGTGCTCTGTTACCATCAGGGCACGTCAACGATTTCACAGGAGTCACTATGTTCAGTCACATCATGCTTGGTGTTAACGACATGGATGCATCAAAAAAATTCTACGATGCACTGTTTACCGCCATAGGCAGCAAGCCCGGCAGAATCGACCCCAAAGGCCGATGCATCTATATTAAAGACAAGTCCATCTTCATGCTGAGCAAGCCCATCAATGGAGAGCCGGCCTGCAACGGCAATGGCAGTACCATTGGCTTTACCGTAGAGAACCCGGAGCAGGGTGATGCCTGGCACGCGGCAGGTTTGGCTAACGGGGGTGTGGCAATTGAAGATCCACCGGGAATTCGACAGCGTGATTCTGGTGATATGTACCTTGCTTATTTAGCCGATCCCGCAGGGAATAAGCTTTGTGCTTTGCATCGGGTTGTTGGTGATTGAGGCTATGTTTTATTGCGTTTTTTCAGGTTTCTTACATGCTCACGCGATGTCTTGATAGACGGTGCTAGGCGGGTTGATAGAATGATCGCGATTAATTCTTGCACCTGTGTTTCTGAAAATACTTCTTTGTCGAACGACTTTATGTATTTTATGTAGCCATTGCCACTAGTGACGTTTTCTGGCATCGGGGTTTTGAATTGAGCGTCTCCGGTAAAAGCGATTACGCTATGTATATTATTTTCTGAAACAGAGAGTACTGCTTCCAAGGTTTTAATGTGTTTGTAGTTCTGTCTGAGCGGGTTTTGGATTTTGTACGAATTTTTATATATTTTTTGAGTCCATTGTGCCTGGTCCTTGCTGCCAAAGATCCAGCCTTTCATGTTCTTTGTTTCAACAACAAATACACCGTAGCGCGATACAAAAACATGGTCTATTTGGGTGCTCCCGTCTGCTGTTGCAAGCGTTACATTATGTATTGCGTGGTAAGTGTCAGCCGGGAGTCTGAGTTTTGCTGCGAGTTTTACCTGCGCCTCACCCATTGCACCTTTAAATCGCGATGATTTCAGAAACATCGCTAAAAGGAGGAAAGGGATAATCCACCACATAGCGCCGAATGCTGATTTTATGATCGGAGTGAAATCCATAGCGTAATTCTGAATGTCACAATTTCTACGGGCTGAAGCTTTCCGGCCAAATGAAATATTCGCCGTATCTTCCTTTCTTCATCTCCGCACCAATACCCGTGCCTTTTTCAGTTAGCTTATGGTCGTCATCGCTTCCTTCCAGATAGCCATCAGTAACCAATTTCGTGAGTAGTTCTTTTGTTCTACACCCTAATTTCTTTGCTAGTTTGGAGGTGGTCAGTTTTTCTGTTTTGATGGTAGGTACACTACTTTTTTCAGCAGAATTTTTACCTGAAGTCGGTGAATCGGCGTCTCGGGCGATGGTTTCAAGCGAGATGCGAACCTCGTCGCTAATTCTTATAATTCGCTGCGCTTCTTCGTAAGCATCTTTGTACATATCGACATCTGTGTATTTGTCAATCAATACACCCATCTCGTTATTGTTCACCTGACTAAATTCGTAGAGGTTGAGGCTGGTGATGATGCAAGAATCTTCGCTCAAGTAGCATTTGGCATGGAGATTTTTGCAAAAGCTGGTTCTGACAAAAGATAGCTCTTTCAGCCAGTTGATTTCTGCCGGTTGCAGCTCTGATTTGCCGTAGACAATTCTTATATCGATTTTTAGCCGATTTTTGTCTTCAAGCAATTCTTTGATTCGATCGTTTAGCTTTAGAAACGGGCTAATCAGAATTACGCGCTCGGAGGCGTCCTTGATTAGTTTTTCCAGATAAAAGCTTGTGCCGCTGGTATTTAGAAAAATTGCCATGGGGGTGCCTATTTTTACATCTTCCTCCTACGTTTAACGACAGTGTGGCGGAATTTGTTAAAGCTGTTGCTAGGCCGCTATGGGGGTTATGGACTAGGGAGTGGGCGGTAGCGTGTCGAGAGTCTCATTTCGAATCTATTGCTAAACCTTAAGAATAGAAAATCTAGCAGCAGAATGGTTTTACGCATTGGTGAAATGATTATCTAGGAAAATGCTTGCAATCGGAGTGTGATGAATTATTCGGGGGGATGAATAAGCGGTGAGGACTGATAGTATTCTAAGGTAGCTAATTAGCGACCTACTATCGTAGAATACGGCAACTTTTGTTATGTGGCTTCGTTGGTATAATTGTGAGTGACCGTTCGTACTATTCGGCGCCAATGTCGGAGTTTTTGCAGGAATCTCCCGATGCGATAGTGGGGAAGCTATCCCAGTATGCCATCAAGTTGTCATCGTCAATCACTGACTTGCAGCTCAATGCATGGAAAGGACAAGTCCAGATCCTTCAGGCTAATCTGTCGCGCCTACCTGAAGCTCATATTGCATTCGAATACGTAATACCCCGCATGGGTAAACGGGTTGATGTAATTGTTCTCTATGCTGGGCGGGTCTTTGTACTGGAGTTTAAGGTTGGTGAGGGTAACTATCCTGCTGCCGCTCTTGAACAAGCGTTGGATTACGCCTTAGATCTTAAGAATTTTCATGCAGAAAGCCACGAGCGGGAGATTGTGCCCGTTCTTGTAGCAACTAATGCTAAAGAGATTCCGCAAACCATTAGCAAGTTTGGCGATGGTGTGTTTCAGCCGCTTAAATGTAATGCAGATAACTATCTAGATTCGATTTGGGTACTTAATCAACAAGAGGGCGACTTCGTTCCACCAGTTGATGCCAATGAATGGCTAAAGTCGATGTATCAACCCACTCCCACTATTGTGGAGGCGGCGCAAGCGTTATACGCAGGCCACAGTGTCAAAGACATAACGCGTTCCAGTGCTAAAAAGATTAACCTCACTATCACCGCAAATGCAATCTCAGAAGTGATAGAGGGTGCGAAGGGTCGAGGTCATAAGGCGATCTGTTTTGTAACTGGGGTGCCTGGTTCTGGTAAGACACTTGCTGGGCTAAATGTCGCCAGTCAACGCTCAGATGCGAAGGAAGGCGAGCATGCAGTATTTCTGTCTGGAAATGGGCCGCTTGTTACCGTGTTGCAGGAAGCACTAACCAGAGACAAAGTGCAGTCTGCAAAAGAGCAAGGGCACTCTATCCGAAAGTCTGATGCAAAAGCGCAGACCAAAACCTTCATACAAAACATCCACCACTTCCGTGACGAATACATAAAAGATACTCGTGCACCGTCAGACCGTATTGTTATTTTCGATGAAGCACAGAGGGCCTGGACAAAAGAACAGACAAGTAAGTTCATGGCCCAGAAAAAAGGAATAGCAGACTTTAACCAGTCAGAGCCAGAGTACCTAATTAGCGTAATGGACCGTCACCAAGATTGGGCGGTAATTATTTGCTTGGTCGGTGGCGGGCAGGAGATCAATACCGGTGAGGCCGGGTTGACTGAATGGTTTACTGCTTTAAAAGAAAAGTTCCCTCAATGGAAGGTGTTTGTATCAGACCGATTGGCTGATCCGGTATACACCAATGGTGAGAATATCTACGCCGGCTTTACCAGTGGGCAGTTAACTTATGAAGAAGATCTTCACTTAGACGTTGCGGTTCGTTCTTACCGATCAGAACGGTTATCTGAGTTTGTTGGCAAGCTGTTAGATTGCGATGTTGGAGCAGCTCGCACCATCTATTCGGAAATTCGTGATGACTACCCGATCTTTGTTACCAGAAATGCCGATGCCGCGCGTGAGTGGCTGAGAGAGAAAGCGCGTGGCTCAGAGGGTAGGGGGATTGTTGCCTCGTCTGGTGGGTATCGATTACGTCCATACGGTATTGATGTGAAAAGAACGATTGATCCGGCAGCTTGGTTTTTGAATGATTCGGATGACATTAGATCATCTGATTTTCTGGAAGATGTGGGTACCGAGTTTGATGTTCAGGGATTAGAGCTTGATTGGACTTGTGTTGCTTGGGATGCGAACTTGAGGAAGACTGCTGATGGTTGGGAATACCGGCGGTTTTCGGGTACCAAGTGGCAGCAGCTAAAAAAAATGGAGGCACAGCGGTATTTGTTGAACTCGTATCGAGTTTTGCTTACACGGGCGCGGCAGGGGATGATTATCTTTGTGCCTGAAGGTGATGAGCGGGATCAGACTCGATTGCCTGAATTTTATGATCCTGTGTTTGAGTATTTTGTATCATTGGGAATCCGAAGCATATGAGTAAGCGCTCGATGCACCACGTCATTGCAAAAACACAGAGGCAGCCGGAAAGTACTCGCTCCGATCCAAAGTGAGTAAACCGAATGCCCCACAGACAAAGACGAAGCGCTGATCAATGGAAAGTGCTGATAGCTGAATACGAACAGAGTGACGAGACCCTGGAGTTATTCTGCAAGCGCCGGGAGTTGGCAGTTTCAACCTTCTCCCGGTGGCGCGGTTTTATCCGTGCCAGTGAGCAGCACACGCCCGCACCATCAGCCTTTAAGCAAGTCGTCACAACTGCGCCACCGATTAATGATCAAGCTCCTGCCGCTACCAGACTCACCGCCCCGCAGATTGTGTTAAGCATCGGTGATCAGATCACTCTGAGTATCCACACCGGTGACTCACAATG
>CALLLW010000018.1 GCA_938007995.1 uncultured Granulosicoccaceae bacterium
CACTCCGGCCCTTTTCTTTGATTGACTGTTTTATGCAACTCAATCATGTCAAAGTTTAGTGCCGGGTGCACCTTCAGCCTTATGGGCCATTATTCAGCCGCCACTTGTCGTGTTTTTACCCACAGATTCCTCTGAGGACCCAAATTTAATACGACTCACCACCTCTTTGACCCGGATTTGCGAGGTTGCTGGCCCAAGCCGTGCAGTGATCCCACACACGCTATATTACACACGCTATATTAAACGAACCCGATTCCGGAAATTATGTGAGCATTCTTTCGTTTCTTGTGGAGCTTACCGGTGCGACCATGTTGTTGCTGTTTGCCGTTCGCATGGTGCGAACCGGCATCGAACGCACCTTCGGTGGGTCGTTCAGGCAATACGTAACGAGTGTTTCCAATCTGCCCACAGCAGCTGCCACCGGCTTGTTTATGGCGGTTATATTGCAAAGCTCTGCCGCCGTGGCTTTGCTGGCAGCCGGTTTTGCGGGGTCTGGTGCACTGACATTCGCCACCGGGGTTCCGCTGATTCTGGGCGCGGATCTCGGGTCCGCTCTGGTGATCCAGGTACTGTCTTTTGATTTGGAATGGCTGGTGCCTGCTCTGCTTGCCGGTGGTGGCCTGATCTATACCAAGTCTGATCGACGCAAGCTCCGACAATTCGGCAGAATCCTTCTCGGCATTGCGTTTATGCTTATCTCGCTCAGGTTTCTGCGCGAAACCATGATACCGATCCGGGAAAGTGGTTTTCTGCCGGCTATATCTGCCTACCTTGAGAGTGATTATCTGACCGCATTCACTATCGGTGCATTCCTGACTGTCTTTATGCATTCATCAGTGGCAACGATTCTTATGTGCGTGACGATTGTATCTATTGATGCACTGGCAGTCGGGGCGGCAATTGCCATGGTACTTGGCGCAAATCTCGGTTCCTCGGTGATACCGGTATGGCTGGGTCGTGGTATGAATGTACAGGCCCGCCGACTACCGATCGCCAGTTTGATCATCAGAGGCACTGGTGCATTGCTCACACTGTTAGTTATAAAGTGGGTCGGTTTGCCAAGCTGGCTGTTCAGCATGGGCAATGCGCAGTCACTGATCAACGTTCATATCCTGTTTAACTTCCTGCTGCTTATCACATTGCCTTTGTGCCGTTTTCTTGAAAAGCCCATGTTATTGCTGCTGCCGGATGAAAAAGAGGTCGAGACTTTTAATCCGGTGTTGCGTCCGGCTCTGGATAACAATGTACTGGATCAGCCACACCTCGCGATCACCTGTCTGCAGCGTGAGGTCTTACGCATGGCACAGATCGTTGAGGGTATGGTGTCACCGGTCATGGAGCTTTATCACGAGTTCAATCTGGATAGAATGAAAGCCATCCGCGAGCAGGATCAACTGGTCAACAAAGCGCTGGATGACATCAGGCGCTATGTCGCTTCAATTCCCGGTTCTCTTATGACTGCTGAGCAGGCAGTAAAGGCGAGAGAACTAACAGAATATGCGATTGCTGTAGAGTCTGCCGGTGATATTGTTTGCAAGCAGCTACTGGTGCTTGCACAGGAAAAAGAGGAACAGGGAATCAGACTCTCGAAAGACGGTGGCGATGAGCTGACAAAAATGCATCAACAAGTATTGTCGAACCTGTCGCTCGCCATGAATCTGCTAGTCTCCGGCGATATGGAACATGCGCGACTGATGCTTGAAGAGAAAACCGAACTGGTACGGCAGGAACGCTCCAGTCGCAAAAAACATCTGAAACGCCTCAACAATGGATCTGTGGTGAGTTTTGATTCGAGCAACATTCATCTGGAAACGCTGCGCGCTCTGAACGAGTTTAACGGGCGTATCACTTCTCTGGCCTATCCGATTCTAAAACGCGGTGGTCAATTGCTGGAAACACGTCTGATCGAAAACCTCACCGACGGTCACTCGAAGCCATAGAGGGGTCGGCAGGTGCTGCAAGACACTTGTTCGTTTGGCATTTTTCAACGTTCGATTATCTCCAATCAAAAATCCGCCAATTAAAAATCCACCCATCAAAAATTCATCCACCAAAAAGTGCGACCTTCCCACAGCGCACTGAATAATGCAGACTGAACATGTAACGAGGCATCTTCCACCTGAGTAACCGATGAACGAACCCTCTCCACCGCTGCCGGATCAACCACCCGATCCGGATAACTGCAGCGCACAGGTATTGCGGGCACTGGACAGCATCGTATCAGTTCGTACACGTGTTCCTGAAACAGCGATGACCGCAGATACCCTCGGCATTGAACGTGAGGGCCACGGCATTGTAATTAACGAGCAGGGGCTGGTACTCACCATTGGTTACATTGTTACCGAAGCAAACAGCGTCTGGCTGGTTGATCATCAGGACAGAACGATTCAGGGCTACGTGGTCGCCTATGATCAACAAAGTGGTTTTGGTCTGGTGCAGGCTCTGGGTAAAATTTCACTACCACCGGTTGCATTGGGTAAATCCAGAGAGCTTAAGGTGGGCAATAAAATGTTGCTGGCAGGCTGCGGTGGAGTCGAACAGGCGCAACAGACTCAGGTCACCGGTATTAATGAGTTCGCCGGTTATTGGGAATACCTGATCGATGCGGCAATTTATACCGCGCCTGCGCATCCGTTCTGGAGCGGTGCCGCATTGATTGGAGAGGACGGCAAACTCTATGGCGTTGGTTCACTGGTGCTTCAAACCGAGTATGAAGATAACTCGGTCAAGAGCGCAAACATGGTGATACCGATCGATTTGCTGCCACCCATTCTTGATGAACTGATGCAGTTCGGTAAACGTAATGCACCAGCCCGACCCTGGGTGGGATGGTTTACGCAGGAAGCACCCGGAGGACTGTCAATCGTCGGGCTGAGCGACAACGGGCCTGCAGAAGTAGCAGGCTTAGTCGCAGGCGATCTGATTAAAGCAATAGACGGTAGCAAAGTCAGCACACTGGCCGGGTTGTTTCGGGCGGTATGGTCTGCCGGCGATGCCGGTGTTGATATTTCAGTGGTTGTTGAGCGCGCCGGAAGCCTTCAGTCGATTGTAATTTCAACAGTTGATAGAAACGCTCTGTTGTATTCTGAAACGGTTCACTAAACCTGGCAGAGCCGGTTTGACGTGCCGGTAAAACCATGGCAGATCAACCATAGCAGATGAACCATAGCAGATGGCACGAGTGCTCAGCCAAAAGCACGTAGAAACGTCAGGCTGGAACCACCTTCAGTAATTGACGCAAGACGTTCGTTTACCTGCCTGTTCTCTGGTGCTGCCAGATGAGCCTCAAAAGCGGCTTCATCCGTGTAGATTTCGTACACCACGAATCGCGCAGGTGTGTCTGCTGTTTGATAGCACTCGAAAGTTTCATTGCCCGCCTCTGCGCGCACATGAACGGCATAGTCAGCAAGCACTGCTTTCACCTGATCTTCACATCCGGTGATGGCGGTTAATTCGGCTATAAGTATTTTGCGTTTATCGGTCACAGACGACTCTCGCTTTTGGTATCACTCTCAAGTGTACTCGATGATAAACCATCGGGTTGAACTTACTCATACCGCAGCCGTTGCTAAACTATTCGATTAGCTGTGATGCAGGCGCTTTTTGGTGGCACAATACACCGATAGCTCGCAATACAGGAATGCCTGAAGCATGAACAATGATCTGAAGATCGTGGTTGTCGACCATCCACTGCTACAACATAAAATGAGCCTGTTGCGTGAGAAGCAAACACCGGTTGCTATGTTTCGCAAATTGATTCGTGAGATATCGCTGTTGCTGTGCTACGAAGTAACACGCGATCTGCCCCTCACTACCTACGCCATCGAAACTCCGGTGGCACCGATGGATGCACCGACTCTGGCTGGTAAAAAAGTCTGTTTTGTGTCTATTCTACGTGCCGGTAATGGTCTGCTGGACGGCATGATTGATTTAATCCCCGGTGCACGTGTCGGGCATGTGGGTCTGTATCGTGATGCGGAAACTCTGCAAGCTGTCGAGTACTACTACAAAGTACCGCAGGATATCGGCGAGCGCCTTACCATTGTGGTTGATCCGATGCTGGCTACAGCGAATTCGGCTGTCGCTGCAGTACAGCGCTTGAAAGATGGTGGTGCAAAAAACATGAAGTTTCTTTCTTTACTGGCAGCACCTGAAGGTGTTCGTGCCTTCAACAAGGCCCACCCTGACGTGCCACTATATACCGGCGCTCTCGATTCACATTTAAATGAACACGGTTATATTGTGCCTGGGCTCGGTGATGCAGGTGACCGTATTTTTGGTACCAAGTAAGCTTACAGATAAGGGTTGCCGGCGACTCTGGTTATACAGAGATAGACTCTGGTTTTACAGAGTTAAATGATGCTTTTTATTGTCAGCTATTATGATAAGTGGCCTGACACTGCCCGCATTACCAGGCAGTGCCATCATTCAACACAGTCAAAACTAAACCCGTTCAAAACACATCGCGATTCCCATGCCGCCGCCAATACACAAGGTGGCAAGTCCGCGCCTGGCTTCACGACGCTGCATTTCATATAACAGGGTTGTCGCCACCCGGGTACCAGATGCACCAATCGGATGGCCGAGCGCGATGGCACCGCCATTGACGTTTACAATAGACGCATCCCATTGCATGGTTTGATTGACTGCACAGGCTTGTGCAGCAAACGCTTCATTAGCTTCTACAAGATCAAGCTGGTCTACTGTCCATCCGGCTTTGGCCAATGCCGCCTGACTGGCTGGTATCGGACCGGTTCCCATAATGCTCGGGTCGACACCGGCAGTGGCCCAGCCGGCTATTCGTGCCAGTGGCACAATGCCCTGTTTTTCTGCCTGCTCTTCACTCATCAGTACCATCGCAGCTGCACCATCATTGATACCTGATGCGTTACCAGCGGTTACAGTCCCCTGCTTGTCAAACGCCGGCCTTAACTTCCCTAATGAATCTTTTGTTGTTCCGTGCCTGGGGTATTCATCGTCTTCAACCTGATGGGTATCTTTTCGGGTTTTTACTTCAACCGCGACGATTTCATCTTTAAACCTGCCAGCCAGTTGTGCTGCTTCGGCTTTTTGTTGCGAGGCTTCAGCAAATGCATCCTGCTGATCGCGATCAATATTGAATTCTTTGGCGACATTCTCAGCGGTAGTGCCCATGTGATAGCCGTTGAATGCATCCCACAAGCCGTCTTTGATCATGGTATCCACGTAAGCCATGTCACCCATTTTTTGTCCGTTGCGCAAATGCGCACAATGCGTTGAAAGACTCATGGACTCCTGACCGCCTGCTACGACGACATTGCTGTCACCACAGGCAATCGCCTGATAACCAAGCGCCAGTGAGCGCAATCCGGAACCACAGACCTGGTTGATGGTAAGCGCGGTGCGCTCCACTGGAATACCAGCCGCTACTGCCGCCTGCCGGGCCGGATTCTGTCCACTGCCAGCGCACAAAACCTGCCCCATGATCACTTCGTCAACAGTTTCAGCAGAGACAGAAGCACGGGCCAGCGCTTCAGTGATGGAAATTTGACCAAGTGTTGTCGCAGGTATGCTGGAAAGTGCACCGTTAAACGCACCAATGGGTGTTCTCGCCGCAGCAGCGATAACGACATTTTTCATAGAGAGCACTCGAGTTTGGAAGCAACAATGATTAGCAGGCCACTCTATAACGAGCCACTTCGCTGTTGCAAGCGGCACACTCAGGCACGGGGTCAGGATGTCTTTTGATGCAGGTAGGTTTCATCGTAGCGTTTACGTAAGTGATCGCCTGCCAGTATTACTTTGCTGCCGGCATTGTCCGGTGCCACGTTTACATCGTGTCGGGGGTTAAAAAACAACGGTGCTGACAATCGCTCATGCTTATCACCCAAAACCCGATGCGGTGTTGCCACCACCCTGCCTGCGCTCCAGGTCTGCAGCATCTCACCAAAGTTAACCACAAACTCCCCCGGAGGCACACACACCGGCTGCCAGCTGCCATCACGCATTTTTACCTCAAGACCCGGCGTGCCGTCGGTGGCCAGCAGAGTCAGGCAACCGTAGTCAGTATGTTCAGCAATGCCAGCATCTTTATCGGTGGCGTCTGCCGGTCTTACCGGATAATAGTTGCCGCGTAGCAAAGCCATTGGTTTGTCAAAAGCGGTTTTAAAGTAGTCCGGATCTTGATTTAAAGAGACAGAAATCGCGCAGAGTAAATCCAGTGCTACCGTGCATGCGTGTTGATAATAACTCTGCACACAAGCTTGAAAATCCTGTGGTGCTACTGGCCATAAATTGGGTGCATAGTAGGTCAGCTTTGTTAGCGGATCAGTTGCCGGCAATTCCATACCACAGTCGAAGACCTGTTTATAATCGGGGTTCGCATCGCCTGATACCTGCTCCGCGCCAGATCTGCCCCAGCCACGGTTAGACCGGGTGTTTGCCATATCGACAGTTGCTTTTATATCATCTGGCAAGGCGAAGAATTCCCGGTACATCGCCAACAATCCATTGACCTGATCTGCATTGATACTGGTATTGTAGATCGTCATAAAGCCGATATCAGTGGCTGCAGTGCGAACTGCAGACAAAGACGCTTCATATTGCTCGTGATTCGGGTCAAACAACGCAACAGCATTTATAGAAGGGATCGGATTATCTGACACGGGGCTCTGTTCCTGTTTTCATAGCAACTGATCAACAAGGCAGCCGATTACTGAAGCAAACCGGCATGTCTGTATTGTACCGACCGACACCCATAGTACGGCAGAGCCAATCGACTGAATGGCGCGATTGGTAAATCAAAAGGTAGGAATCCGGTAAGTTAGCCATTAATCTGTTTTGAACCCCAATCAGTTCTACACCAGGAAAATCCAGCATGATCGATCTTTACACATGGACTACTCCGAACGGCCGCAAGGTTTCCATACTGCTTGAAGAGTTGGGAATCGACTACCAGGTGCACTCGATTGATATCACCAAAGATGAACAATTTGCTGCGGACTTTCTGGCGATAGCGCCAAATAACCGGATTCCGGCAATTGTTGATCATGACACCGGCGTGAAGATGATGGAGTCAGGAGCCATCATGCAATATCTCGCTGAAAAAACCGGTCAGTTTCTCTCAAGCGACAATGACATCCGCTGGAAAACCATAGAGTGGTTGAACTGGCAAATGGGTGGGCTGGGTCCGATGGCAGGTCAGACACACCATTTCGTCAAATACAACGCCGGCAAATCACAGTACGCCGAGGAGCGGTATCAAAACGAAACCAAACGCCTGTACATCGTGCTAGAGAAGCGGCTTGAGGGGCGCGAATATATCGCCGACAGCTACTCGATTGCCGATATGGCTTGCTGGCCATGGATCTCTCGTTTTGAATGGCAGGGTATTGACTTGAGTGAATATAAAAATCTCACGCGCTGGTACAAATCCATTGCAGCCCGACCCGCTGTGCAACGGGGATATCAAGTGCCGAAATTTACAACAGAAATTCCGATGCCCTGATTATTAAAGATCTCTACCCACGTGTTAGCTGCAGATAACCGTCCAGGTTTTCTGCCGAAGATCATAAGCGACAGGTGATGCGACAGATACACCGCATCACCCCGCCCCGCAATCTGCAGCGTAACTGGCTGCAGATTATTTCGTTTTACTTAATTGCTGTTTAAGCCGGTACCGGCTCGCTGTTTTTTGCAAGCCAGCCATCGACCCGTTTCACGATAGCATCCACCTCCTGATGCTGCATGCCTTTTATGCCTGCAAGCGTTTTTACCACCTTGTCTACCCGTTCGATATTCTTCGCACCAGCGGCAAGCGCTCTGGCCGCTGACGAAGGCTTCAACAGGCCGTTGGCTGCGTTGGCATACTTTTCAAACGGCACCAGATCAGACTCGCTGGCACCGTAGCTAATGCAAAGCTCACCTACCCAGTCATAGAAATTTTTTGAAGCTGCGATATCGCTATGTACTGCATCTTTGATTGCCCGCATCTGATCATCACCAACGCAGCGGTAGTTGCCCGCTATAAGCATCAGCCATTTAGCCAGTGGTACATACACGCTGTCGTGCACCTTTAATTTAACAGGCAACTCAATGGACGAACCTTTGTTGTCGTATCGAATGTTTTCTATGTCGCTTTGCAACTGATGCAGCATTTTAGTGTGTGATTCGGATTCGAAGCTGCCACCTTGAAGTTGGTTGGCAGTCCCACCTGAAGCACATTGACGGGCTCATCAGGTGGCCTGAACGCCTGGGGATCAGGGCTGGCGAGAGTCATTAATTTCGGGTCAAAAGCACTCCAGACTTGCGGGTCTGTATAAGCGGCTTTTACATCCTCTGCCTTTACTCCCGGAAGCCTCGCCAGATAGGGCATGGGTGGCATGTTCATTATTGACAAACACGGCAGGCCGGAACGTGCGACTTTCTGCATAAGATTCTTAACTGCAGGAACCGAGTATTGAGGCTCCTGCATCGCGAGCACAACCAGATCGTAATCACCCGGCTCAGCAGCGTCAGCAGAACATGCAGAAATATTTCCCTAAAGAGTCGTTGACTTGAGTTCTACCGGAGTATCCAGGCCGCGAACCGGCAGGCGGATCAGCGTGCCCTCGCTATTGATCAGATGCTCTTCTTCTGGCAGACAAACCATGGTGGTGTTGTGCCCGGCAAGTGCGAGCTTTGTGGCAAACAACGAGCCGTAAGATGCACCGAGCATAAGTATGTTTACTGAAGTTTTCGCCATTGCAGAGTCCCGAAGAAAATTAGAAGAAAGTTAAAAGTGTTGCTTACTCATTTTGTAGGAGCGTTCGTTCTTACCTGTTAAACCCTGCCGCCAATCCCGACTTAATAAAGTATTGGCTAAAATATTCGCTTGAGTATTGACAAAAGTTTTGGCTGCGCTATCCGGCCGTGGTGAGTAATAAGACATTTTTTTCCGTCAATCACTACGATCGGAGCTTCAGTTCTAAGTTCACACGGTCAGTACCGACCCCACCTCTGCAGCTGGTCTTCACTTGCCAAAACCATCATTTTGTGCCCGGCATTAAGCCTGCAATGGTGTAGATGTGCCGGCTCCATGCGTCGCAGGTCACGTTTATGCAAAAGCTCACGGGCCAGCGTGGCTGATAGCCAGTGAACATGACGTAGATGCTTGCCAAACGGGCCAGACGGGAAAACAGACAAATTCCACAATGCAACGCCGATTATTTCTTAAACTTTCTGTCAGCTCCGTAGCTGGCAATGTCAGCCAGCTGTCAGCCGCTGACAACGCAAAAACCCGTCTTGCATTCGGCTGCTGTAATCGTGTTCACTTGCCACAAAAGATGTGGTCTCAAATTGAAAAATATCAACCGGAATTGTTTCTTTGGCTGGGTGACTGTGTTTACGCCAACACAACAAACACTGACACCATGCAGGCACTCTTTCAACGGCAGTTCAATCAAGCTGACTACGCACGCTTTAGAACGAAGATTCCCGTCATCGGGATCTGGGACGACCACGATTACGGTGGCAATAATCTCGGTAAGGAAAACCCTGTCAGAAGGCAAAGCCAGCAGCTGTTTCTTGATTTTCTCGAAGAGCCGCCGCAAAGCCCGCGCAGACAGCAACAGGGTATTTACACGTCATACGTGCTCGGTAAAGGTGACCGCCAGATTAAGCTGCTTTTGCTGGACGGCAGGTTTCATCGGGATACCAGTGGCACAGGCAGAGCAGATACATTGGGAGAAACACAGTGGAACTGGCTGGAGCAGGAGCTGAAACATTCCACCGCTAAAGTTCATTTGATTGCATCCGGCTACTCGGTGTTGTCAACACAAATACCGGGGGCCGAAGAGTGGTCTGATTTTAAGTGGGCTAAAAAGCGGTTGTTTAATCTGTTACGCAAATACAACAACAGTGGCGTTTTGTTCCTTACCGGTGATCGACATTTTGCCGCCCACTTGAGTGAAAAAGTGCAAGGGTTGCTGTGGCACGAATTTATGAGCAGCGGGCTGACCCACTATTTATTCCGCCCGAATGTCTCCCGGGTGCTTCGCGCTTACTATGGGCCTCACAACAGTTACTTTGGCAGAAACTTCGGCCTGCTGGATATCGACTGGCAAGACAATCCTCATCTGACCTTCCGTGCAATGGATAAACATGGTCAGCAGCAGTTGGAAATAAAGCTGACACTTAAAGACCGTCTCTGGACCGCGTAAGCCGATCAGTTCATCGGCCCGTTGGATCAATCAGGGGTGTTCGCAACTGCCCTGACCTACCCCTCAGCTACCACCGCAGGCAATGCAATTTCTGCAGCGCGATAAATTCAGACAGGCAGTGGAAATTTACGCTTGTCTCCGCTAGTCTGCGACCCAATAGTCGGGCCAGTCAAATCGGACAAACGCATCGATTCTGCCAACTCCGGCGCCTATCTGTCTGCTTCAGGAGAGACCCCATTACAAGTATCAGAAAAGTCGCCGTGATTGGCGCCGGCACCATGGGCGCCGGAATTGCCGGACAAGTCGCAAACGCCGGTGTCGACGTTTTACTACTGGACCTGCCGGGTGAAGATAACGATGTAAACTCAGTGGCAAAACGTGGTCTGGAAAGGCTGAAAAATCCCGCCGCTCCAGGAGTCATGGATGATGCGGCAGCTGCTCGAATCACTGTTGGCAATATCCGTGATGACCTCGCTGCAGTCGCTGACTGCGACTGGGTGGCCGAAGCCGTAGTCGAGCGGCTGGAGATCAAGCATAAGCTCTACAGAGATCTCGAGGCACACCTCAGTGATCATGCACTACTGAGCTCAAATACATCCACAATACCTATCCGGCTGCTCACCGAAGGCATGCCCGATTCTCTGCGTCAGCGTTTTGCGATCACGCACTTTTTCAACCCTGTGCGCTTCATGCGATTGCTGGAACTGGTGCGTGGCGAGCATACCCGTGACGATGTGATGCAGACACTCTCACAGTTCTGTGAACAACAGTTAGGCAAAGGAGTTGTTGATTGTGCAGACACACCGGGGTTTTTAGCTAACCGCGTCGGCTGCTTTGCGATTCAATGTGCTCTGCATGAAGCGTTTAAAGCCGGCTTGCCTCCACAGGTAGCAGATGCCTTATTCGGCAGACCCATGGGCATACCAAAGACTGGCGTATTCGGTCTGTACGATTTAATTGGTATCGATTTGATGTCAGATGTGGCTAAAAGCCTGGTGGGCATTCTTCCACCCACCGATGAGTTTATTTCTGTTGGCTCACCGTTGCCGGAAATGGAAAAAATGATCGCTAACGGTCAAACCGGTAACAAAGGCGGTAAAGGCTTTTACCGCAAATCAGACTCTGGTGATAAACAGGTATTTGATTTTAAATCTGAAACCTACATCGACTTTACTCGCCCTTCTATTGAAGCGGCAGACCAGGCCGAAAAGCAGGGCGTCAACCTGCTGCTTAACGACAACAGCGAGTACGGTCAGTACGCCTGGCAGGTGTTGTCCCGCACCCTGAGTTATGCAGCAGCACTTATCCCGGAAGTTGGCAATGATCCGCTTGCCATCGATGATGCAATGAAGCTTGGGTACAACTGGATTAAAGGTCCATTTGAGCTTATCGATGAAATCGGGCCTGAACAATTTGTCAATCGACTGCAAAGCGAACAGCGTGATATACCGGTTTACTTAAAGTTACTTGCCGAAGGTGGTGCTGACAGTCGCAGCTATCGAGTGCATAACGGTGTTTACCAACGCCAGGTATATCAATCAGCAGACAAACTGCAGTGGGCAGATATCAATCGCGGATCCGGTGTAACTCGCCTATCCGAAATTCGCAAAGCACTCAAACCGCTGACCCGCAATGAGTCTGCCAGCTGGTATGAACATCAACAGGTGGCAATTGTAGAGTTTCACACCAAAGCCAATGCACTCGATGGACAATCCATGGAGATACTCGCAGAAGCGCAGGAGGCAGTTACCAGCCGTGGTTTAAAAGGCCTGGTTGTACATAACGATGCACAGCATTTTTCCTGTGGCGTTAATCTTTCGGGAGTACGGGACTTTTACAACAACAAGGATTGGCAGGGACTTGATGCATTTTTAAATCACTTTCAACAAACCTGTTTGTCATTGGCAAGAGCGGATTTTCCGGTGATTGCAGCCCCGGTCGGCATGTCTATCGGTGGTGGCTTTGAGGTCGTACTGCATGCACAACAGGTGATCGCACATGCCAACTCGGTCACCGGGTTGGTTGAAGCCATGGTCGGGCTGGTCCCTGCCGGTGGTGGTTGCAAGGAATCGCTCTACCGATGGAAAGAAAAGCTCGAACTATCCAACGACAACATAGCCGATGCCTCATGGCGCGCGTTCATGAATGTTGGCACTGGTAAAACCTGTTCATCACCCCAGCTCGCTAAAGAGCAGGCAATGTTGCGTGATGCCGATACCTACCTGATGAACAGAGACCGCATGCTTGAAGCGGCTATTCAGCGTGTCCACACCAGTAAAGCGATTCATCATGATCGTCTCGAGTTACAAATGCCTGGCAGATCATCGTTCGATGCTATGAACGAATGGCTTGAAAAAGCCCATGCATCAAACAAAATCATGCCACACGACTGTGTGGTTGGACGCGCAGTAGCAACTGTTATGAGCGGTGGTGATATCACACCGGGTACGGTATGGACAGAACAGGATCTGTTTGATGCGGAAAGACAGGTATTTGTAGAGCTTGCGCAAACCGAAGGCACACAGGCGCGTGTCAACAGCATGCTTGATCTCGGCCAGACACTGCGCAATTAGTGTGTGTCAGACTGCAAAATAATCAACGGTCTGAAGATCAGCTAGATTTTTCCGTCAATGTCGCAAGAAATAAAATCAGAGGATAAAACCATGGCTTTAAACACACCGGCACTACCGGCCATGTATCAGAGTTTGCAACAGCGCGGATTTGACAACGCCAACTTTGTTGCACTGACACCGATCGCGTTTTTATCCAGAACCGCAGATGTACATCCTGACCTGACCAGTATTGTCTACGAAGACAAATCCTACACATGGAGCCAAACAGAGGAACGCTGCCAGCGCATAGCACACGGTTTAAAGAAGCTTGGCCTTGCACCCTTCTCTACTGTTTCTGTGTTGGCTTTCAACACACCGGAAATGTTTGAATGCCATTTTGCAGTACCGCTGGCCGGGCTGGTGCTGAACACCATCAATACCCGCCTTGAGGCAGATACAATCGGCTGGATAATCGAATTTGCAGAGTCCGGTGCGATCATCCTTGATCGCGAGCTTATGCCTCAGGCATTAGCGGGTTTACACGCGGCGCATGCACGCGGGCAGAACATTCATGTAATTCTGATTGATGATCCACACGCGCAGCAACAACCGGATATCCCTTCTGACCTTCAGGTAACACTTTACAGCGACTTGCTAAATGACAACCCGTGTGAGCGGAATCAGTATCTACCCTGCACCGTTGAAGATGAACTCGCGCCGTTGTCGATCAACTTCACGTCTGGTACTTCCGGACGCCCTAAAGGCGTTGTGTACCATCATCGGGGAAGTTATCTGATGTCACTGGGGACCGTTGCAGGTTGGTCGATACCACGTCATCCAAAGTACCTGTACACCGTGCCGATGTTTCACTGCAACGGCTGGGGCCACGCGTGGACCATGACCTCAATGGCGGCAACAATAGTTTGCCTGCGTTATATTCAACCCGATAAAGTTTTTAACATAATGCAGGAGCACAAGATCACCCACTTCGGTGGTGCACCGATAGTGTTAAACATGCTGGCTAACGATCAGGCAGCTCCTGACAAACTGAACCCCCACAATACTGTGAACTGCATGACAGCTGGTGCACCACCGCCGGCTACCGTGCTTGCTAAGATGCATTCGATGGGCTGTGACATCATGCATGTCTATGGGCTGACAGAAACCTACGGCCATATTCTGCAGGCAGAGCCACAACCTTCATGGCAGGACAAAACACCGGATGAAATTGCCGAGTTAAAGGCACGCCAGGGCGTCAGATTTCCAATGACTGATGCAGTTGAGCTAATGGACTCAGACGCAAAGCCGGTACCTGCCGACGGTGAAACCATGGGTGAGATCGTCATTCGTGGAAACATTGTGATGACCGGTTACCTCAAAAATGCAGATGCAACCCGGGAGTCGCTGCACGATGGCTGGTTCTGGTCCGGTGATCTTGCAGTGCGCCACAGTGACGGTTACATCCAGATCAAAGACAGAGCCAAGGATATTATTATCTCCGGAGGCGAGAACATCTCATCTGTTGAAATAGAGAACGCACTATACAAACATGAATCCGTCGGCGAGGCCGCGGTGGTCGCCATGCCACATGAAAAGTGGGGTGAAACACCCTGTGCATTTATTGAACTCAAGCCCGGTCAGAACGCCTCAGAAGAAGACCTGATCACACACTGCCTTTCCCACATAGCACGCTTTAAAAAGCCCGGTAAAGTGGTGTTCGGTGCACTGCCAAAAACAGCCACTGGTAAAGTGCAAAAATATGAGTTGCGCAAGCGTGCTAACGAGCTCGCCGGATAACAGGCTTTAGCATGTGAGTCGCTCAACTGCCGTGTGTCGAACCATAATTTATAAAACGATTATAAATACGTTATAAATCGTGATGAAAGTGAAGCCGATACTCAAGATCAATTACTAATCTGAGTTATTCGCTGCGCAGACAGAACAGTACCATTTGTGACTATCGGTGTTTTAAGCGCGACGCCTTAATCAGCTGTAATTTCCCTGAAATTCACAAAATTCAAAGCAGCACTCACACGCACCTCAGGGTTTATCGTCAGTTATTTGCCTGCAGAACTGATGGCACGCAGTATGTCCCGGAGAATAATTCATTGCGAGTGACAAACAGCTCGTACTACCAGGTCCCATGATTGTGCCGTACCCCCCATGTGGGGGATGGTAAGTATTCCAGATATAACTACTATAAACGCTGAGCGTTAGTCTTTGGTTTTGGCACACGTAACGGTCCAACATACGAAAACCTGGTGCGCGAGCTGGTGCATATATGCAGGGCGGGAATGCGCTTACTCGGAGTGCCAGAGCGCACACCATGGCACCCTCCACGAAAGAGCAGCCCTCAGGTTGCAGTATCATAAAAATAACATTTGCTACGCAATGATGGTGACAGGGATAGACGTTTGAGTATCAGAAGCCACGCAAGCAGCAATGAGCTCGTTTGCAGTGAAAAGCTATTTCCTATCCATGCTTTACTGGATCCGTTGGCCATACCTATCGTTTTATTTCATGGTAGCTGTGAGGTCTTCGCTTGTAACAAGGCTGCGGAACGGTTTATTGAACAACGTAACTGGCTATGGATTGCGGATAAGCGCTTACGATGCCGCGATATGGCAATCACCCGATTAAATCAACAGATCGGCAACAGCATAGATTCTCCACAAAGCATTAACGTTGAGCCATTGCTGCTGCAGGGTCCGGATGGCGGCAAGGCTCTGCTCGGAGGCTTTGCACTGATTAACGGGCACTCACTTATTGCCTGTACACTGACTGACCCACACATCACACATGAGCCTCCGCCAAAGGCACTAAAAAAAATCTACGGACTTACAGATGCTGAAAGTGACATAACCGCAATGATTGCCTCAGGCAAGGACTACCAACAGATTGCAGATAAGCGCAATGTGTCGGTAGCCACTGTGAGAACCTGTACAAAATCAATCTTCAAGAAACTCGGTGTAAAAAGTCGCGCTGGAGTTGTTAGCACAGTGCAGTCTGCTTCGCTGCCGCTTGGCATACTGACCAACGATTCGAAACCAGGTTATGGAGAGCAGCCCCAAATAACAAATCTAAAAAATAAACTTGAATAACAAACCTGAATAGCAAACCTGAATAACAGGCGCTTTTGTACCAGCTCAACTCTGCATTGCAAGTCAAATCCAGTGCCTGTTTGTTACGCACCCTCCTCTAGACGAAGGCACAGAGATTATTATTCACCTCAACTTTCTACACCGATCCTTTCCAGGCCAGTGTGGCTCCCACACGTGTCATCATACCCAACGATTTGCATAGTGCATCAATCGCTATACGCGCCACCTCAATTAAAGAAATCTCCCATAGATTGAGTCCGGTTAAAGTGAGTTTTGATCAAAACTGCCACTTCCGGAGACTCACCGGATTAAATTTCACCCAAATACTAATCACGTGCTGCCAAATCCATGATGATCTGGCTAAATGCAGGGCGCAACGCAATCTTGCTATCCATGCATCTGTCTTTTAGTTGTATCAGCTGCATATACCCGTCACGCTCTGTGTCAGCATCAGGGCAAATACTTAATAGATCATCAAGCAAGCACCCAAAAGCACGTACTTCGATGCGTTGCATCGCGTGCGCTTGTTGTTCACTTAACGATTCGTAGTTTGAAGCTGCGCCAAAATCACCGAACAGCACGTCTGCCTGTTCAGTGATCAGAATATTGTGTGCATATAGATCGCCGTGACAGATACCTTGCAGATACAAATGCTGCATTGTTTCCGCAACTTGTTGCGCAATAGTGTGCACTTCAGTAAGCGTAAGTGTGAAGCCTTCTGGAAAATGATCGCGTGTGCAGCTTTGAAAGGTTGGCGGCTGGCCGAGATTTTTAAAACTTTCTTCAATCAGCCCCATGACCAGCCCTGAGCCTTCCGGGCTATTAATCTGAGCCACCAACTCAACCAGATTTGCATGTGTGCCTGCAGCAATACAGGCACGTAACTCATCGTCAGGAAAGCCGTCACTGGTTACCTCACCCTTAAACTTTTTAACAGCTACTGTGGGATATCCAGCAGCAAGGGTATGAGCTGGATCAATCCATGTTGCACGACTTATTACACCTGATGCACCCTGCCCTAAAACCTCACCACTATCCAGATCATCAAAACCGACTACCGGTAAACGCTCAGACTCAAACTTACGACAAAACGGGTTGCCGGAATAAGCCAGCCAGGCAAGCCTGGGCAGATCGAACAGGAAATCCGGTAAAGTAGTAAATTGGTTGGCAGAGAGTCTGACGAGCTCCAGCGCTTCGCATTGACACATAGTTTCAGGCAGACTGGTCAGCGCATTGCCCGCCAACATCAGCTTCTGCAATTGATGCAAAGCTCCCATTGATTGCGGCAGTGCGGCAATGTTGTTATCAGTCAGAATCAGCCAGCGCGTATTGACCGGTAAACTGTTCTCCGGCACAGAATGGATTTTGTTTGCCTTGAAGCCGATCATTGTCAACGCCTGACAGTCTGCAAGAACCTCAGGCAGCACTTCAAAGTCATTGTTCGACAGAAACAATATTTTCAGTTGCGTAAAACGTCCGAAATCTGACGGCAACTCTGATAGCTGATTACATGACAGATCCAGTATCTCCAGCGTATCCGCCAGATCGTACAATGCCGGTGGCACGCTGGTGAGATTTTCAGACAGTTGTATGCGGGTGGATCCTGCCAAATCACCAGCCTTTAGTGCTGTAGTAGTGTGCAAAACAGTGCGTTCCTACAATAATCCGGCAATAATCCGGTAGTCAGGCAGCGGGAATATTTTCGACACCTGTGCAATTATTGCAGTTGTTCTGCAATATGTATGTCAGGTCGCTTGCAGCTTTACCACGCATTCCAGGTGCGCTGTCTGCGGAAACATGTCTAAAGGTTGAATCTGCGTTATTTCGTAAGCCTGATCGGTGAGAATTTTTAAATCGCGAGCAAGCGTAGCTGCGTGACAAGATACATAAACAAGCCCTTTGGCAGGTTTCTTACACAGCGCCTTTGTAACCGCTGGATCAAGCCCGGAGCGCGGTGGATCGACAATACACAAACTGTTCTTTGGCTTGAATTGCGTTAACGCCTCTTCTACCAATGCCTGAACATAGCTAACGTTCTGCAAACTTTCACGGGCAGCTTCGGATTTGGCTAATGCGATGTTCTCTGGCATCGCATCGATACCCACCACACTACAGTCCGGTAAAAGCCTGGCGATGGCGTTAGTCCAGGCACCACGGCCACAATACAGGTCATTGACGATCTTAAACTCACCATCACGCACTTCTGACAGCACCAGCTCATTCAGCACCTGGCCCAACGCGGTATTCACCTGTCGAAAGCCCATATCGGTGGTGGTTTTTGAATGCATTGGAGTGACATGAACCTGTTCATCACTCACAGCAATTTCTACCTTGCCGTTGGCAACGTCTTTCAACCCGTCCGCCAGGCGTTGATTTATTTGCTCGTCTGCAATCTTGCACTGCTGTACCGGAATGACTTTATTACTGCCTCTGCGCATGTAGTGAAAACTGCCACCCTTAACATGGCCTTGTATTCTATTTCGATAATGCACCGGCTTTGGTGAGGGAATAATTTCCTTGATATCAATATCCGGCAATCCACCAATACGAGCCAGTGTTTCACGCAGTTCATTCATCTTGACATCGAGCTGTATTTGATAAGGGATGTGTAGCCAGTCACAGCCACCGCACTCGCCAAAGTAGTCACAGCAGGGTGTAATTCTATCCGGGCTCTCGCTTAACAGTTCCAGCAAAGATGCGATCAGAAATCTGCCTTTATCCTGCTGCACTTTCACGCGAGCAGTGTCACCCGGCATGGTGTAAGGCACGAAGACAACCTGATCTTCAAGGCGTGCGAGGCCGTCACCTGAGTTAGTGAGGCTCACTATCTCAACCTGCAACTCGCGTCCTTTGAGCTTGCCGGAGGCGGTATGTTGCTTCCTTATTATTCGATTGGCCATGTGAGCTCAGCGTATTGGATACCAATACCTGACCTGATCATCGCCTCTTTTAATAACCACATGTTGATTGGCAAAAACACGGTAAGAAGCACTCCATTCTTCATCGGGCCACTGTACCCGGATATTTGCGCGCTCTGCCACACCCAATCCAAAATGTGCAAAGTCTGCTGTGCCGGAAGCATGGCCACCACCGACACTGATGTTTTTCGATTGAACCCTGTTACCGGTTTTAACCGTGATACGTGCGCCAACCGCGTGCCGGTTTCCCCCTTTTTGTTGTAGCTCGACGGCAAGCCAGTTACCGCCTGCTCGTGGACCGTGATCGCTCTTGTAACCGGTGTGCTGAAAAACACTGACCGGCTCACCGCGGTTCACAACGATAAGATCGAGCAGCCCATCGCGATTCAGATCGACTATAGAGGCTCCGCGACCACGCCGTGGCAGCGCAATGCCTGCAGCGAGGCCTTGCTCTTCAAATTTGTCATCATGAGTGCCGAGCAACAGATTGTCCGGGTCATACTGAGCAAAGTCAGGCATTTGTTCCACATTGCCCTTGGAGATGTATAGATCCGGCAAGCTGTCGTTGTTTAAGTCTGCAAACTCTGCATGCCATCCGGTTGAAGGTTTTAGATCAGTACCTGTGTAGGGCCTGTGTGCAGTGGCGCCCTTGTCCCAGGCAATGTCTTCATAGGCGGGGCGATTTTCTTCAACTGCCTGTGCCACGTCTACCGATTGCAGCTTGGTGTCACCCATTGAAGTCAGTGCATACTCCGGATAGCCATCAGCGTTTAAGTCGGCCTCGGCGATACCCATGCCCCAGATAACCAGTGGCGCCCAGCCGTCTGCACGACTGTATAACCTCGGATAACGATCACTGGTACGCCAGAGTTGTTCCTCACCACCACGATGGTATTGCCGGTCGTTGGTGATTCTTAACGAATCTGTACCGGAACGGTTCCAGTCTGTGAAAATCATGGACAATGCACAGTGACCTGGATCGAGCGGTATGGCTTCCGGATAAGCCACCTGATTGTTATCGTCTACCGCTGGTCGAAATAACAGATTGTCAGAGCAGGTGCCCCACGGCGAGCCGGGTGCCGTACGGTCTACATAGTTGCCGAAAGCCAGCGTCGGGTATATATCATCATTGCTGAAAGTGGCAGAAAACGCGGTAGACCACTCGACACCGCCGTCAAACAATAGCTTTTGATTGGCGTTGGCAAAACGACAATCCGGCTCACCGGTGAGCAGCATGTTGCGCCCGACACGCAATACCACCAGATCCATCCATTCGTCGTTGTTAATATTGACTGGATAGGCACCGATGACATTTTTTAAATCAGTTATCGGCGAATCAGCTTTTTCAAAACGAATATCTCCAGCGGTTGAACTGGCGTTGATATACATCGCGCTGTGATTGCTACCACCAGCTACAAATACATCTGCAAAGCGATCATTGTTGCAGTCAAACGCTGCCACACCGCCACCAACAAAGTGCTCCCACGGGCCATCATAACTATGCTCTATGCCAGCCGGCATAGCGACTTCTTCAAACAGCGGTATATCCAGTCCGGACTCTTCAGTGGCGTAAGCGTTAATCGAAACTACCAACCCGGTCACCAGGACTGTAAGGCTCTTTGAACTGCGGCTGCCTCTGGCAATCAGATGATCAGGCGATAACATGCTCATTCACTAATAATCAGTGTTTTCAGGAAAGCAATCACATCACCTTTGCTTGCATCCGATAGTGCTGCAAATTGATCACGCGAGTTTTTTGCATCACCACCATGGGCTTCAATTGCTTCTGCCATGGTAGTTAGATCACCACGATGTCCGTACGGTGCAGTTGATGCAATACCCCACAATTCAGAGGTCATAAATTCATTACGTTCAACAAATCGTTGTGAGAGTAATTCGTTACCGAAATGGTTGTTACGATTATCAGTAATCACATGCCGTTTAAGATCACCAAACAGTGGAACCATCCAGTGACCTTCACTGTTTTTCTCAAGCTGCCGTACTGATGCAAGGAGCTCAAGATCGTAAATAGCATCTGCACCCGCTTCAGATTGCCGTAGTGTTCCCGCAGTATCAAGTGGCCCCGGATCAGAAAAATGCAGCGACTCAAGTGGCAAGGCTCTTACGTGGCAACTGCTACATTGCAACTCATCGAATAATGCACTGCCTCTGTTAGACGCTTCAAGCCACTCACCCTCTACCGGCTTTGATGCTGGCACCGGAAGACTTGCCTGATAAGCAACCAGGGCACTGACATCGCCTGCGGTTATTTCGCCTGACATACCATCTTCATCAAAATCCGGTGTGCCGGTCCATCGAGAGCCAAAGCGTTCAGTGGCCTGCATGCCGTGGTGATGGTTGAGTGCGTTTACGGTAAACTGCCGGAGCGAGGTGATGACACCCTTCTGACTGAACGGCTTGATGATCAAATCATCATCGACACCACTGAGCCGGTGTGTGTCTATCAGACCATCAGGTGTGGCTATCAGGAAGCCGAACTCCACACCCTTGCTAACAAGTGTTTTGCGTACATCGCTTGAAGTGCGGTGCGCTTCTAACAGTGCTTCATGTCTTTGTTGATGCAGATCGGCGGTCATCTCACGGGCAAGCAGTTCTACCAGCCCGGCACCAAATAAATGATTGGTATTTCTTTCATTCGAGAACTGTGGATCACTGCTATCAAAATCAGCTTGCGTAAATCCCTCAGAGACAAACACGTTGACCGAAAAATCACCGGCGCCACCGCTTACCGGTTGATTGTGGCAGCTTGAGCATGCATTGGCATCGAGCCCTGCCATACGTGCAAACTCACTGCGTGGCGGGCGCTTGCGTTTGGTCGGGATAATGGCCTGGGTTGCCATCGGTCTGCCAACGCCATCGTGAACAGTAAATTGCGCGCTGAACAGATGTTCGCCACTGCTTCGCAGCGCTTCAAACTCACTGGCGCCAAGTTGTCCGCTGAATTCACTGCGATGGATATGTTGACTGATTGCTTTTTCGTGCCACGGTGACGCGGTAACAAGACCCGACAATATCAATCCGGTAATCAAGCAAGCGCCGGACGCTAATTTAAAGACACTTTTTTGAGATAGTGGATCAGTAAGTTGTTTCATATTCAGACTGCCATGTTTCATATTCAGACTGCCATCTGCGAATTCAAATGCGCCAACTGTTTATCAATATTTTCCATCGCGTCGAAGTGCAATCCCTGCTGCAGCAGGTTATCCGCGTTTTCGTAGGTATGAATCAATTGATCGAAGTCCAGTTGTTCACGGCTCGAACTCGACATGCTTTCGATAATATCATCATGCATTAATTCAAATATCTGCTCGTCGGGACCCACCAGTGCAACCGGCATCGGGTCAAACAGACTGAATACATTGCTCAAACCATATCCAAGAGCCTGACCCGCTTCACTAAATGCCTGCAAGGCTTTTTTATCTCCACCACGGGCCTGCCTGCACAAAGAAGATAGCTGATCTCTGGATACCAAACCGAGTGGTGAGTGGAGATCTTTTGTGTTACACGCTGAACGCCGCAAGCCATAGTCAGACGCATAAGCTTCTATGCAGCCTGACTTGCCGCAGCGACATCTGGCTCCACCCGGCCGGTACCGTATGTGTCCAAGCTCGAGACCAGATGATTTTATACCGGTAAACGGTTCACCTGACAGGTACATGCCCATACCGAGACCGCACGATAACAAGATCGTACTGAAGTTATCGGTCAGCACACTGGATTGTATCTGATGCAATGCTTTGGCAATCAACAGGCAGTCATTATTGACTGCCACTGGCACGTTGAAATTCTGCTCCAGTGTTTTTGCCACAGGCAACTTGCGCATGGATATCACCGGTGACCAGAGGAACTGCCCCTGTAACGGATCGGTGACTCCCTGAAAGCCGACACTGATAGCGCGCAGTGGCAAAGCCTTGTTTTCATGCAGCCCAAGATTGATCTGATCAGTAAAAGTTGTCAGTAATGATTGCTGATCAGCTGCTTTGGTATCGAGGTGTAGCTCATTGGTATAGATTAACTCGCCGGAATAATCGGTTGCACGGATAACGCAGCGATCATTCACCAGTGACAGTGCAATGCCCTGTCCTGCCATGGGATTCAATGAGATAGTGCTCTGCGGTCGACCACGGCGCACCTCCCCGGCCTTGCTATTGTTGCTCGATGTCAATATGCCCTGCTCAATCATATCGCCAAGCAAATTAGACAAAGCCGCCTGGCTCAGGCCCGACGCTTCTCCAAGGTGAGTTCGGCTCGAAGGTCCATCAGCGCGCAGGGTGCTCAACAGCCGGTGCCGGTTTTCCGCACGCAGGTCATCACTTCGCATGATCTGCTGCTTCGGCAAATCACGCGGAGTACCGCTTTGTGTGGTTGAGTGAGATCGCATACAGAAATAACTTGACACATTTTGCCAACGATTGCATTATTTTTTCATGGCGTGAAAAAATAGCGCCGTAATCGCTGGTGGGCAACTGCCGCACCCGGAAAAACACACGTACATTACTCCTCTGGAGGAGATTTAAATGAAGAAAACCGCAACTTTGCTGGCAACAGCACTGGCAAGCTCTTTATTCGCCGGTTCTGTTATGGCCGAAGGAAAAACCGTTGGTGTTTCCTGGAAAGTATTTCAGGAAGAGCGCTGGAAGCGCGATGAAGCCGTTATTAAAAAAATTGTTGAAGCCAATGGCGATCGCTACATCTCTGCTGATGCACAGGGCTCTGCCGGCAAGCAACTGACAGACGTTGAATCACTGATCTCCCAGGGTGCAGACGTAATCATGATCGTACCTTTTGATTCAGAGGCGATTCTCCCTGCTGTTGAGCAGGCATCTGCTGAAGGCATTCCGATGATCGCGTACGACGTTCAGATCGAACACCCTGACGCGCTTTATGTCACCTTCGATAACGTAGGTGTGGGGCGCATGATGGCGCAGACCATGCTCGACAGCGGCCAGACTTCAGGCAACTTCGCCTTCATTAAAGGTGACCAGGGTGACCCGAATGCGACCTTCCTGTTTGAAGGTATTATGGAAGTCCTTCAACCTGCTATCGACGCCGGCGATATTAAAAACGTTTGTGAAACTTTCACCGATGGTTGGAAGCCTGAAAACGCACAGAAGAACATGGAGCAATGCCTGACTTCTCAAGATAACAACATCGATGCAGTTATCTCTGAAAACGACGGTATGGCAGGTGGTGTGGTTGCGGCACTTGATGCACAAGGCATGGCGGGTATCCCTGTGACTGGTCAGGATGGTGATCTGGCTGCGATCAATCGTGTTGCACGTGGCACCCAGCTGGTATCAGTCTGGAAGGACTCTCGTGCACTGGGTACGGTTGCAGCAGAAGCTGCTCTGATGCTTGCCAATGGCACCAGCCTGGCTGATATCCCAGACACCGCACCTTTCTCCGGCGGTAAGCGTGGCGTAGAAGTGACTTCCATCCTTCTGCCTCCTACTCCAATCACCCAGTCCAACATTGATGTAGTCATCGATGCCGGCTGGATCGAAAAAGAGAAAGCCTGCGAAGGTGCAGTCGACGGTGTAAGCGGCTGCTAAATCACTCTGGTGATTTTTTGATGTAGTCATAGAGCTACACACCGTGCCGAATCGGGCACGTGTGTGTAGCTCTTATATCTTCCAAACTCGTTTTTTTCCTCTTAACCTCTTGTTTATAGGGCTGGTTGTGTCTGAGCCCCGTGCATTTCATGGAGATACCTGTGTCTGAGCAGCCCAGCCAGTCTGACGCCAGCCAACATCCGGCCATTCCAAACCCGGCCACACAAAACCACGACGGTGCATTTGTGCGGTTCTTACGAGCCACCGAGGTAGATACGCGCCTGCTGGGCATGATCGGCGCGTTGCTGCTTATCTGGGTTGGGTTTCATCTTTACGGTCATTTCGTCAATGGTTTCGGTGCATTTCTAACACCGAGAAACCTATGGAATTTATCAGTACAAACCTCATCCATCGCCATTATGGCCTGTGGCATGGTGCTGATTATTGTCACCAGACATATCGACCTGTCAGTCGGCTCATTACTTGGCTTCACCGCTATGATTATGGGTGTTGTACAGGTATGGGTGCTGCCACAGTTCCTCGGGCTGGGTCATGCCATGATATGGCCCATCACTATTCTTGCAGGCGTTATTACCGGTGCATTGATCGGAGCGTTTCAGGGCTTTTTGATTGCTTATCTTTCTATACCTGCATTCATCGTCACGCTCGGTGGGTTGCTGGTCTGGCGCGGTGCGTCGTATCTGGTGGCACGTGGTGAAACCATTGCCCCGGTCGATCAGACCTTTGCACTGATCGGTGGCGGACCCTACGGCACAATCGGCGCGACCGGCTCCTGGATACTTGGCGCAGTAGTTTCTGTTGCAATCGTCTGGTTGTTATTCAACGGCAGGCGCCAGCGGATCAGGTTCGGCTTCCCCACCCGGCCTATGTGGGCAGAGCTGTTGATCGGTGGTGTCGGTATCGGCGTGGTACTTGGCGCTGTTAACGTGATGAATTCCTACCCGTGGCCAAAAGGTATTGTTAGACGTTATGCGGCAGAAAATAATATTGTCGTACCGGATGGCGGGCTGTTTATATCCCACGGCTTTGCAATCCCGGTATTGGTTGCCATTACCGTTGGCATAGCCATGACTTTCCTCGCCACTCGTACACGATTTGGTCGCTATGTGTTTGCGATTGGTGGTAATCCTGAAGCCGCAGAGCTCGCAGGTATTAATACCAAAAAAATGACGCTGCTGATCTTTACCTTAATGGGCGTTCTCACCAGTATTTCAGCGGTAGTGGCAAGTGCAAGATTAAAGTCGGCAACCCTGGCACTGGGTCAATTCGATGAGCTTTATGTTATTGCAGCGGCAGTAATCGGCGGCACTTCATTTGCCGGTGGTATCGGTACTATTTATGGCGCCATTCTGGGTGCTCTCGTGATGCAATCACTGCAGTCCGGCATGGTACTGATCGGCTTCGATTCTGCTATCCAGCAACTGGTAGTCGGTTGTGTATTGGTACTGGCTGTATTCCTCGACAATCTTTACCGCCGCAACTCTACTTAGAACGAAAAAACTCACTGCACGCTAACCCACTCTGAAAAATACAAATCTATGGCAGACGTAGCGAACAATTCCGAAAACCCGAACACCGCAACGCCACTGGTTGCGATGAAGAATATCTCCATTTCGTTTGGAGGCATTCATGCGGTAGACAATGCCTCCGTCGAGTTGCATCCGGGTGAAGTACTCGGTTTACTCGGCCATAACGGTGCAGGCAAAAGTACCCTGATCAAAATACTCTCGGGCGCCTACGCCAAAGACGAAGGCGAGATCTTTGTCGATGGTAAACCCGCAATCATCAATAATCCACGCCATGCCAAAGACTATGGTATTGAAACTATCTACCAAACGCTGGCACTGGCAGATAATGTCGACGCTGCAGCCAACCTGTACCTTGGCAGAGAACTGCTAACCCGCTGGGGCACTTTGGATGATGCCGCCATGGAGGCTGAAACCCGCAAAGTAATGAACCGCCTCAACCCTAACTTTACCCGCTTTAAGGATCCCGTTAAGCAACTGTCAGGCGGGCAGCGGCAGTCAGTCGCGATTGCTCGAGCGATTCACTTTAATGCCCGTATTCTTATCATGGATGAACCGACTGCGGCTCTTGGTCCTGCAGAAACTGCGCAGGTCGGTGAATTGATTCAGCAGTTAAAGAAAGACGGCATCGGTATCTTTTTGATCAGCCACGACATCCATGATGTTTTCGATCTGGCTGACCGGATCGCTGTGATGAAAAACGGCCAGATGGTCGGCACAGCTGCAACCAAAGACATCACCGAGGACGAAGCGCTCGGCATGATCATACTTGGCAAATGTCCGCCACAGGCGACGCCCGGACCGGGCGCATTAGCGGATTGATAAACTGTTTTTTTAAAGCAGATCCTGCAGGTTAACTGACCGGCCGGATTCCGATGAACGGGTAGCGGCCTCTGCCATAGCCAGTGCATTAACACCATCCGCTAGCGTCACAGGCATGTCGGTGCCTCGGTCAAGTGCGTCTGCAAAGGCTGCCCACTCTGCATGGTAGGCGTCCATATATCGCTCAAGAAAAAAGTGCATTGGTTTGGCGCTCGTTACTCCCTGTGCAGTCGATTTGACGACCGTAGTCTCGCTCACATTTTCAACCTGTAACATACCTTCGCTACCCAGAAGCTCCAGACGCTGATCATATCCATAGGCGGCACGGCGGGAGTTTCTGATCGTAGCGATACGACCATCGGCATAGCTGAGTGTCGCCACAGCGGTGTCAACATCGCCTTCTGCTCCGATCGCGCTATCCACCATGCATGAACCGACTGCAGTAATAGTCTTGGGCAAATCCCGCATCATAAAGTTGGCCATATCGAGATCATGAATCATCATGTCGCGAAATAACCCGCCCGAAACCCGCACGTACTCGACTGGCGGCGGTGACGGATCAAGCGAGGTAATAGCGAGCATCTCAAGTGTGCCAATTTCACCACTGGATGCAGCAGATTGAACTGCGGCAAAATTGCGATCAAAGCGACGGTTCAGACCAATCATGACCGGTACTCCGGCGTTTGCAACCTGCGCCTGACAAGCTTTTGCACGCTCAAGATTCAAGTCGACCGGTTTCTCACATAGCACCGCTTTGTGCGCACTGGCGGCAGCTTCAATTAAATCGCAATGTGTATCGGTGGAAGATGCTATCAATACTGCATCTATCGCGGGATTAGAAATGATCTGTTCAGCGCTGCAGGCTTTGGCACCATATTGATCTGCCAGAGCTGATGCATTGGATTCGATCACGTCCGCTACTGCAACTAATTTGCTACCTGTGTGTTGAGAGATGGCAGTTGCATGCACTTTGCCGATCCTACCGGCGCCAATCAGCCCGACATTAATCATGGTTTATCCAAAAAGAAGCTAATCCGATAGCATGAACAAATTAGCCACAGGCTGCAACTGCGAATAAGCCGGTACCGATGCAACGATAAAGCTAACCGGGCTTGTACTCCCGATTGGCCTCCGGATCTTCAGTGGAGTAACCACAGGAATTGATATCGTCCCATGCGGTTTTCGGTATGGTTTGTTCTGCCCAGCTGATGGTTTGCTTTACGCGCTCCGCTTTTGAAACACCCACTATGGTTGATGCGATGCGCGGATCGTTTACTGAAAATTGTAATGCAACAGCTCCCGATGCCAGATTATGTTTCGCACAGGCGGTCTCGATTATCTTTACCGGTTCAAGCGCTTGTTCATCTGCTGCCTGATAAGTGATCTGCGGCATTTCATCACTGCCTTTTGCCAACACACCACCGGCAAATGGCGCTGCGTTAAGGATGGTTATCCCGTTATCAAATGCATAGTCGAACATCTCATTGGCTGATCTGTTTAACAACGTATAGCGGTTATGGCTGATCAGCGCATCAAACGGGTAAGCTTTAAGTATCGGAAACATCATATCGAGAGAACCCATCGCAAGACCTACAGTGGTTGCTATCCCCTGCTCTCTCAGCTTAAAGAGCTCATCCAGTGCGCCGCCATCAGCAGTAATCTCGGCAAGATCACGAGCATGCTCAGGGTCATGCAGATGTAACAGCGGAATGCGGTCTATACCCAACCTGCCGAGACTTTCCTCAAGTGACTGTCCTACACGGGCCGCATCAAAGCGACCGGTCTGCATATCGCGATCAAGTTTAGTCGAAAGCACAAAGCCATCCGGCAATCCGCCAATCTCCCGCAGATAGTTGCCAATCCGTTCCTCGCTGCGCCCTGACCCATAGTTATTCGAAGTATCCAACAGGTTCACCGGGCTGCTGAAAATCGCATGCAAAGTATCTCTTGCCCGAACCTCATCCACCTGGTAGCCATAGGTATCGGGCATATCACCGAGACACGATGTGCCAAAACTGATTGATGAAATCTGCAACCCGGAGTCACCGATTGACACTTTTCTCATACGATTTTCCCGACCGGAAAACTCCGGCTGAAATGATGGCTTATAAACTGAACTGTGCAGACACGATCATGCATAGTACCAATTTCCGCATGATGTAATTTGTCTGTCTCGCACACCTTTGGCACATGTGACAATGCTGGACAACAGATGTACTCTGTTATCTTGCTAAACCAAAAATGCCGGCGAGGAGGATAACCATGGCCGAAGTACTATCAGCATCTCAAATTGCCTCTTATCGGGACACTGGTTATCTGTTGCTGGAGTCTCATCTTTCCGCGCAGATCATTAACAACATTCGTGATGAAATTGCCCGCTTTGAAGACGAATCCCGTAGTCTGACCGAATCGAATGATCGACTGGAACTTGAGGATGGACACAGCGCAGAACACCCGAGGGTTAGACGGATCAGGCTGCCTCATAAAATAAGCCACGTCATGCAGGATCTGATGTATTCCGATCACATACTCGCACCAGCCAGAGATCTGCTTGGCCCTGATCTGCGTTTGCATACAAGCAAGTTGAATATGAAGTCAGCTGAAAACGGTGCGGCCATTGAATGGCATCAGGACTATGCATTTTATCCACACACGAACGATGACATTCTTGCCATAGGTGTCATCATCGATGATATGCGAAGCGAGAACGGGCCGCTGATGGTTTATCCCGGCAGTCACAAAGGCCCCGTATATGATCATCATGTTGACGATGTTTTTGCCGGGGCTTTCACACCGCAGGAGGTCGGCTTAAACCCGAAGGATGCAGTCGAGCTGACTGGACCCGCAGGCTCCATATCATTACACCACGGCAGAATAGTCCATGGTTCAGCGCAGAACACGTCCAGTCACTCAAGACGAATTCTGTTTTATGAAATGATGGCTGCTGATGCGTTTCCGATTATGGGATCACTAACCAGCTGGGATGGCATTGAAGACTACAATACTCGAATGCTTTGCGGCAAACCGACGCTCACCCCGCGGCTAAAGGATATACCGATCAGAATTCCACAACCACAGCCCGATGTTCCTGTGTCAATTTATGAAATACAGAAAGGATTAAAAAAAAGCGGATTTGAGTAGATCTCCCCGGTGATATACGGCAATCTGTTAACACAATTGATGTCGATTGCACTCAACGATGAGCAAACAATTTAGTAACCGGATGTTCACATAACCGGTGATAGCTTCTTGGCTACCACAATGACGGCGGAGATGAACGTGTCACAAATGAATCGCAGAAGTTTTAACAAGCTAGTTGCTAAAAGTGTTGCTGTAGTACCGCTCGCGGCGCTTGCCACCAGTCTTCCACTGCGCGCAGAAGGGGAAGCAGCCATGGTTGATCCGGAATCGCCAACTGCTAAAGGTCTACAATATGTTGTAGCTTCGGAAAACGGTGACGTCTGCTCAGGATGCCTGCTGTATGTGCCAGTCGAAGGAAAGGATCACGGAAACTGTTCCATCTTCCCGGGCCAGGTCGTGCCGGCAGGCGCGTGGTGCAGCGCCTATCAGGCTAAGCCTGCCTAGCGGGTCAGCTTGAACAACACCAAGTGGGACTATGACTGGTTCACTGGTGACAGGTTCAAGATCAGAGAAGGGCAGCATTTACGCGGCCCTTTTTAGTTTCTGACAATAACAAAATCGCTGATATCACTGACATCTCAACAGAACGTATAGAGCTATGACTAAACCACACGTGGCCGTGATAGGCGCAGGCATCGGTGGTTTATCCGCTGCAGTTGCGCTTTGCAAACGTGGGATCAACACCACCGTGATTGAACAGCACCATTGCTGCGGTGGAAAAATGCACCAAACAACAGTGAACGGCAATTCTGTAGATTCCGGCCCGACTGTATTCACGATGCGCCATGTGTTTGATAACTTGCTGAGAGGTAGCGGTCAATCGCTCGATCACATCGTCAATCTACAGCCACTGGATATATTGGCGCGACATTTCTGGCAAGACTCACCGACACTCGACCTGTTCACCAGCGTAGAGCAAACCTGCCAGGCTATTGAACAATTCGCTTCATCAGATGATGCCGATAACTACCGGCGTTTTGCGAAAGAAAGTGAATCGCTGTTCAACGCGCTCGATCGCAACTTTATGCAAGCTGACAAGCATGGCACATTACAACTGGCGAGCAGCGCGGGCCGCGATCTCTTAACCATTGCAAAGTCAAATCCGTTTCAGTCACTATGGAGTGCGTTAGGCAAGCGCTTCAAAGACCCGAGATTACAACAGCTTTTCGCACGCTATAGTACTTACTGTGGGTCCTCGCCGTTTAAGTCACCGGCAACCCTGATGTTAATAGCCCATGCTGAGCGCGCAGGTGTCTGGACCTTGCGCGACGGTATGCATACACTCGCAGCTGCTTTAGAACAATTGGCATCATCATTGGGTGCTGATTTTCGCTACAACACCCGGGTTGAAAAAATAGACTCAAACGCCGACAAAATCACCGGCTTATCGCTCGCTGATGGATCTTCTGTTAAGGCCGATGCTGTCATATTCAACGGCGACATCACCGCACTGCATGACACGCTACTCGACAGACCTCAGGCTGGATTAAAGAACAGATTTAATTTAACAACAAAACAGAGAGGCCGTTCACTCTCAGCAATCACGATGTGCACTGTGACAAAGCCTGTCATCACACCTTTGTCTTATCACAACGTATTCTTCAACCAAGAATACCGGCGCGAGTTTGACTGTATATTTTCAAATAATACTATTTCAGAGCACCCAACCATCTATGTATGTGCACAAGACAGACTACAGCCACATACATCAAACGGAACCGAGCGAATTTTCTGCCTGATGAATGCACCGGCCACTTCGCAATCACCTGACTACTGGCATAAGCAGCAACTAAAAATCTGTCAGACACTGGCTCTGTATGGATTAAAACTCGATGACAGCCAGGCCGTATACAGTAATCCTGCAGATTTTGATCAGCGCTTTCCAGGCCGTGATGGCGCACTGTATGGCATGCCCTCACATGGATGGCGTGCAGCGTTTCAGCGGCCCGGTACAAGAACAACAATTAAAGGGCTTTATGTTGCCGGTGGCAGCGTACATCCTGGTGCTGGAGTACCGATGGTGAGTTTGTCGGGACAGATGGCGGCAGACAATCTGGTCAGTGACTTCTCTTTATAGCGCGTTGCTACGATTAGAGAACACTTCGGCCGCAGGTACGACTTCGTCGAGCACTTTGGCAGATGAAATAACACCGGGTATACCGGCTCCCGGGTGAGTACCAGCACCTACCAGAAATAGATTTTCGATATCTTCGCTACGGTTATGCGGTCTGAACCAGCCTGTTTGCAACAGCGTTGGCTGCAAACTGAAAGCAGCACCGTTCACGCTGTTGAGTCGATCTTTAAAATCTTGTGGTGTCAGCATATGTGAAGTGACTACATGTGCACCTAACTCAGGTAACACAGTGTCCTGCAAATGCTTTTCTATACGCTTTCGATAAACCTCTGCCTCTGTTTTCCAGTCAATACCGGACTCAAGATGCGGCACCGGAGACAATACATAAAAAGCATCGCAGCCTTCAGGGGCAAGCGATGGATCGGTGTGAGTCGGGCGATGCAGATAAAGACTGAAATCGTCTGACAGTACCTTGCGATCAAAGATATCACGCAGCAAACCGCGATACCTTGGCCCAAGCATAATCATGTGATGCGGGATGTCATGGTATTGTTTGTCAGTACCAAAATACCAGACGAACAAACTCATCGAATATTTGGCGCGAGCAAGTTTCCGTTGGTTCCAACGGTAGCGTTTTTGTTCTGGTACCAGGTGTTTATAGGTGAAGGCAGCATCTGCGTTGGACACCACAATATCTGCCTCCAGTGTCTCCCCGTTCTGAAGCTCGACACCAACTGCCCGGTCATGCTTGATGATGATTTTCTCTACCGATGCATCGTAGATTAACTCACTGCCCTGATCGCGAATAAGATCTACCATTCCATTGACAACCGCACCGGTGCCGCCCATCGCAAAATGAACACCGTGACTACGCTCAAGATGTGCAATCAATGTGTAAACGCCGGTCGTGCTAAGCGGATTGCCGCCGACCAGCAGCGGGTGAAAACTGAACACCTGTTTTAATTTGGGATGCTTTATGCAGCGCGCAACCAATGCGTACACCGAGCGATAAAACTGTACAAACGCAAGCCCGGGCAGAACCTTGATCATTTTCCAGATTGAATCAAATGATGTGGTTAATAATCGATCGAACCCCACCGCATAAACACGCTGGCTTATATTCAAAAAACGCTTGTAGCCTTTTATATCAGCAGCGCTGTACTTCGCAATTTCACGATGCATGTGCTCCGCATTGCCGTTGTAGTCAAAGCTTGTTCCATCGTCAAAGCGAATACGGTAGTACGGGTCTATGGCTCTGAGGTCTATATAGTCAGCGAGGTTTTTACCGCACAGTGTCCAGAGTTCTTCCAGTAAAAACGGTGCGGTTATAATGGTCGGGCCGGCATCAAACGTGTAGCCGTCCTGCTGATACACATAAGCGCGTCCACCGGGTGCATCGAGCTTTTCTACTACAGTAACGTGGTAACCTCTGGCCGCGAGCCGGATCGCAGCCGCCAGTCCACCCAGGCCACTACCAATGACTATTGCTTTTGCGCGGGTGTGTGTATCGGCTTTCTTATTGTGCGTATTCTCACCCGCATCAGGTGAATAGTTCACAGCACCATCTTGAGCGACATCATCTAGCGCCTGGGTGACCTGTGGATCGACCGCTTTATTCATGTTGCCAACGCAAAATAACATCGAGCACATGAAAACCCAGAGAGCATAGCAACAGCAGTAAGATCACTGACTTAGGCCCCGAGCTTACCGCTACCATCAGCGCGGCAATAAGAGAGCCACCAGCCATATTTGTTGCCAATAGTCCTGTTGGTTTTACACCACGTTTATATACCAGCCAGTACACGGTTAATACAACGCATTCAAGACAGATTGCCAGACAAAGATATAAAAATAGCTCACCGCTTGAGAGCATTTGAAAAATACTATCTAGCAAATCATTCATGCGGGTTTGCCAGTGCGCTGCAAAACTCCGACACTCTCATAACCTTTATCAATACCCTGTTAACACTCATGGCAAGTGTCACCAGACAAATCCTGTAACGCCGAATAAATCATCTGCCGATGACTACTCATGTAAATCTTAAACCACTCTGTGAATGCTTCCGGCGTCGCCTGAATCTGTGCGTCGATTTCTTCAAGTGTCAGCCAGCTGACCTCCATCACCTCGTCCGGATTGAATGCAACCTGCGGGTTGTTACATAGAAGCACCGGTTTAGCTACCGGATCACCGGGTACAGATTTCTTTTGGAAATATGGCATCGTGCTGTCTTGATCAGTGCCCGGACAACGGCCTACGTAGCAATGTACTTGCTCGTTTTCAAACAGCTCACCTACCTGCGCACGATAGTCAATCACGCCAAATCTTTTCAGCCCGCACTGCAGTCCAATTTCTTCCTGCAGGCGTCGTGTTGCACAGTCAGCTACGGTTTCCTGCCAGCGCGGGTGTGAGCAAACGGTGTTGGCCCACAAGCCTCCGGAGTGATACTTGGTTTGCGCTCTGCGCTGCAGTAATAGCCTGTTTTTATGAAAAATAAAAATTGATACAGCAACATGCGGTACGTCTTTCACATGGGCTTCCAGCTTATCTATCGGATATAAACTGTCTTCGGCTTGCTCACCGATAGCGGATTCACCGATGGCGGGCTCACCGATGGCGGTGATGATGTCATGCAGATTGTTGTCCGGTGCATGAGTCAGCGCGTCATAATACTCGCTGCTGCTCAGAATCGGCTTAACGGCAGAAGCAGCTGCAACAGCGTTGGGTTTATACGTGGCGAGGGTCAAGATTTAATCCGTATCTGTTGTTTTCGAAGCAAGCTGCTCACTCTGTTCGATATAGGCGAGCAGACTATCTTGCTCGGTTTTCTGATCAAACAAATACGCACTGAGTGCAGGAAAATTTTCCAGATCATTTATACCATAAAGTGGCTTGTTAACCCCTTGATGACAGGTAGAACAATTTAGTTTTGGTGCATCGCCCGTAGGCCCGAGTCGAGATGCGGGATATACCGGTTGCAGCGGTTCAAGGTAGTCAATGTTAAGTGATCGCGCCATTTCAAGACCGTGCCATGCGGTGACTCTGGCTGGAGTGCTCTGATCCCACTCACGAAATGCACGGCTGTTGTGGCAGTACGTGCAGTTAACCCCGAGTGACTCGGACATATGTATCATCAGCGCATAGGTCGACTCGGTCTTGCCCATACTGGCTGTTTCACCAGTGGGTAAGGCAGTACCCGACCGGACTTTGGCGTTGGCACCTGGTGTGTTTAACAGTGCTGTGAATGGATCATACGGCAGAGATGAATATCCCACCGAGGGCGAAGCCAGGTTCTGCCCCATACGACTGGCTGCAATGCCGCTGGTGTCTTTGAGTTCATTGCCTTTAAACCAGATGTAGTCCGGTACCGGCTTACCACGATGGCAGGTGTAGCAGGTTACGCCGGTGTCGGCGACATGGTCGGTCCAGTCAACATTAATGTGGCGCGTCATCTCCAGCATACGTCTTGCCACAACTTTGGTGTACACCGAATCTTCAGCCAGATTGGCGGGGTTATGACAGTAATTGCACCCTTGTTCAGGAGATACCCACTGCGTTATTGCAGTCATCAAGCCGATAAATTCAGCCACCCCCAGATCACCGAGTACCTGCACATTCTGGTAGATCTCCCCGGCCTTAGGGCCGGGCACGACCGGAGCTGCCGGTAGTGGTGCCGACGGCTGATTTGCGTTTGCTACTCTTTCGACGTCTTCCGGGTTATCGATCTGTGCCATTCCGGTGCCCCGGAACCCCTGCTGTTCCGAGTCCATCGGCGGCAGATCGCATGCGGCAACACCAAGCGCCAACAGCAACAGCATTGTGTATTGAAATGTCTTACGTGTGCGGTTCATTGTTTGCGCCTCGACCGTATGGTGCACATTGTGAGTCTTACACATTAGCGAGCGGGATCGACCACACCGGTCGATGGATATGCAGGTGCAACACCGTGTTTAACTGCCCACAAATACCAGTTGTCTACCACGGTACCGCTCAACAAAATACCGATACCACCTGTAAGCGGACAAAGCACTGCAAACCACCAGGCCCACCGGTGCACCGATTCCATGGTGGCGTTAAATCCCATCGTCCAGCGCCAGAACAAGGCAGCACGTTCAGATGCGGTACCACGATCGACTATCTGTTCAATCTCTCGTTCACCGCCGTAACGACTGACGGCAAGTATCGTCGCGCCATGCATACCGAACAACAACACTGATCCATATAAAAACACGATTGAGAGCATGTGGAACGGATTGTAAAACAGGTTGCCGTAGCGAATTGAAAAGGCAGCTGTCCAGTCAAGATGCGGGAATATGCCAAACGGTACGGCTTCGCTCCAGCTGCCCATTAACACAGGCCGTATAAACCCGAGCACCAGATACAACCAGATGGCCGCTGCAAAGGCCCAGGCGACATGCGTTCCCATGCGCAGCGCACGGGCCCGACGATATATTCTAAGCCACCACAACATGATAGAAGTGGTTAAAAAGAAACCCGCTAACAACCACCAGCCACCATCATGCATTGGTGGGATGCTTAAGCCATACTGCGGCGGTGGTGGTTCCAGTCCAAGCCAGAACAACTGCCGAACAAACTGCACCGGGCTCCAGTTGACAGACGCCAGCATGTTAAGACCGATGATTTCAAACGCTATAACACCGCAGGCAATCGACCAGAAGCCAAGCTTACCCAGATAAAAAGGCCCGAGCTGTCCGTTGCCAAGCTTCGCCAGCCAGTAGTTAAATTTAGGTTTTTTTAATCTACGCTGCGAGTTACCCGGGGGCAGTGCTACCCCGACTTCACCGGGACCCACTACTGTGGTTTGGGTAAACAGATTTTTATATTCAGCCATGGTGGTTATTCCTAATCCGTTTAATGCCAGACTTAATGCCAGACCGGCAGTTCAAGCCACCAGCTCCACCACTCAGGCCATCCTTTGGTCCAGAACGGTCCACTGATAATGATGCAGACCGCACTCCAGAAGACTGCCGCGACTGCCAGAAAAACTCCAAGCCGGTGGATGCCGAGCGTACCGATTGAATAGCCAATGGCATCACGGAAGAAGGTATCTTCATACTCGGGCGTTTTAACCACCTCACCTTTAGGCGGATTAGTCGCAGAAAGAATTAATCCGCCATGCATTGACAATGCGAGTGTTGTGGTGAAAAAGAAGGTAATGGCCAACATGTGGGCCGGGTTGTAATGGAAATGCAGGTGCTGATAACCCACGTTAGACACCCAGTCCAGATGACTCAGTATGCCGTATGGAAAACCATGACCCCACGCACCCAGCAACACCGGGCGAATCACTACCAGTGAAACGTACGCAAAAATAGCCACCGCGAATGTTGCCGGTACGTGATAACCCATACCCAGTTTGCGGCAGATTTCTACCTCACGCAGCGCCCATGAAACAAACGCCCCCGTAGCGCAGATCGTGATGATTTGCCATAGCCCGCCTTCTGTCATCGGCGCCCAGCCTAAACCGTAACTCAAATCTGGCGGTGCAATATTGATTTGCCAGATGTTCCAGGTGGGACCTATCGCCGCACCATAGACGATCAGAGCGGTTCCAATCACTGAGAAAAAAATGGTGGTTATACCGAAAAAGCCTACATAGAAAGGACCGACCCAAAAATCGAACAGGTCACCGCCCATGAGTGTGCCACCGCGCACACGGTACTTTTTTTCAAAATTAAGCATCGGCACTGCGATGCCCTCCTTTATCTTTGTTCAACGGCTGATCCTGCTCTAATCCCGGGCTGATCTTGCAACTAGCTTCTAAAACGATCCGGCCGCTCAGCCGGTCGCTTACAGAAACCAAAGCACAGCCGTGGTTGACCTTACGTCAAAAGCAATAACTCGTGCCATGGATACAATTCCATGGCACAGTCAGGCTTACACGAAACGCTGGAATTCAACTGTATTGATTTGATGATCCATGTTCATGGATGTACTGCTCGTCGCAGCCGGTCGAGGCCCATCCAACCAGTTGAAGCGGTTAGTGCTCAACAGAATAAAATGGATCACGATTGCCAGTGCAAAAAGAAATGTTGCCAGTGCTATCAGTGATCTCGCCGGATCAAATATCTGCCATAGTCGCCACATAGGGTTATGCTCCAATCAGCGTTGTAAGTGTTGATACCTGTGCCAGCACTGTTGTTGCCAGCGGGTCTGCAAGGTAATCGGGCATTACATCCAGTGATGACGTATAGCCCTCAGGGCCCGGTAACCACGGTCGCCATGACCACACCAGAAAATGCGCAATGATCGCAATCAGCGTAAAGATAAAAAAACCTTTCATGAATAGCGCATGAAACTCCTGCGCCTCCTGATCAGTCAGTCCACTCAGTGAACCGACTTCGTGGTTTGATTCAGTCACTCTTTATAACTCCTCTGCTTATGGGTTGCTGCAATGGTTAATCAGTTAAAACTAAAAGGCCATAAAGGCCATGGGTACTGCAGAATCAGTAAGCTCACGCGCTTCTCGAATCACTGTAAATATGTTTTTATCCCGCCGCCATTTTGACCAGCTGGTTGGAAACAATCGAACCGCAGTTATCGCAATCACCAGCACCAAAAACGAAACCAACCAAAAGAACCGATACTCGGTAGCAGCTGCCCGCGCTCTGTTGTGATTATTCTCAATCATGTTGCTGTCCTCTCGTTGTGATACCAGGTTAAATGCCTGATTTTTATCCGGTGGCGCAGTTACTCTGCCGTCACCTTTTGTGATTCTTTTTTCTGTTGGTTCTTTGTTTTACTATTTAATTCGGTTTGATCAGCTCTTGTGCTGCCAGCTTTTTGTTCAGCTGTACCTTTCACAGAAACTTTGCTAGCTGCCGGAGCTACACCCTGTAATTCATTGGCACCTTGAACATCACCTAATGAAACACTGGTATGTTTTAATTTTCTGGCAGCCAGCTCCGAGGCATCACGCAGTTTTTTGGCTGCAGAAATACGCACCAGCACAGGCTGCTGGTCAATGATTTTGTCAAAGTACGCTTGCGCATCACTGTCCCACGAAAGGTCAGAGACAGCTCGTGCAGGAGTTGCGCTGACCGCATCCATTTGTGAAGTCTTGGGCAGAATGCCAAACAAGGCATCAAACAAGGCATTACAGATTTCCTGCACCAGATAAGTCGCACCGCTGTAACCCATAAACGGTGTGCCGGTGTGGCGGCGGATAATCGCACCGGGCAGTGATGCCGGTATATAAACAGAAGGCGCGTCCATCTCACCCAGATAAATGCGCTCGTTAACACTGCCAAAAACAATTAACGGTGGATTGGCCTTGATACTGTCCTGCACGGAAAAGTTATCAGTCTTTTTACCGGCACAGCGCGAATAGGCAAAGTGACATGGCATGCCAAGTTCATTCTCTAAAAAGTTGCGCACACCACGGCTATAGGTATCCGTGCTGACAATGCCAAAGCTTGCAGTCGCGAAGAAGTCCTGCGTTACTGAACGCCATAAATCCCAGATGGGCTTAATGGTTGTGTGTTTCTCATGCTCGATAAACGGCTCACTATCCAGCTCAAGCAGTTCACCGAGTTGCGTTAAAAATTTGGTCGTGCTGTCAAGCCCGATCGGTGCCTGCAGATAGGGCCGTTCCAGTGCTTCGCACAACTGCCGTCCGTATTCGCGGTATAGGCAAATGTTGACATCAGCATTAGCCAGTTTGGGAATATCCTGCAGATGAGAACCCAGTGGAAACACCATATTGATCTCGGCACCCAGGCCTTCTACCAGCCTTCGAATCTCCGCAAGATCTGACGGTGTATTGAAGTAGCCATAACCCGGACCAATAATGTTCACACGTGGCTTTTCACCTTCACGTCGCTTACGCGGCTTAATACGTTTGGTGCCATATTGTGACCACAACCAGTAGAGCGCCCGGTCTGCGGTCTGCCATTGATCTTCATCGATGGTACGCGGTAAAAAACGCTGTATGCTGGTGCCCTCCGGAGTAACACCACCACCGATCATCTCGGCAATGGAACCTGTAACCACCACACTGGGTAAATCCGGATCAAGCATTTTATGCGCACGGGCCATCGCAGCTTCAGTACCATCCTGCCCAAGCTCTTCTTCACCCAGACCGGTGACCACAATCGGCAACTCATGAGGTGGCAGTGCATCGGTGTAGTGCAGTACGGACGTGACCGGTAAGTTCTCACAGCCAACGGGCCCGTCGATAATCACCTGCAGACCTTTAACAGCGGTGAACATATACACCGCACCCCAGTAACCACCGGCGCGATCATGATCGGTAATCAACATCAGATCGCCTCCTCGACATTTTTTTGTTGTTCCTGCTTCAGACGCTTGCGCCGCATGGTTTCTTTAAATTTGGGGCGGTCAACCGGTACAGACTCCCAGACACCGGCGGCGTGCTCGGTACCGACACCTGCAAAAAACTGCTGCATATTGTTGTGACGTTCAACACCTGCTACCGCACCGTTGATAACCTGTGCCAGTGAACCCGCTCCAGCCACACCCATTAACGGTCGGGCAGAGATCAGGTTGGTAAAGTACAGCGCCGGTGTGGCATTCTCTTTGGCTTTTTGTACGATTGGTGTGGTGCCAATGGCAAGATCCGGTTTAAAGGTTTGCATGGCGTAAACATCGTCTTCCAACGATGCTCTGAAATTCACAATAACGTCGCGCGCCTCAAGCCACTGCCGGTCTGCATCCGAGTAAGGGGTTTGCGGGCAAGCGGTACCTACGTAAGGCACATCAGCGCCACTTTCTATCAGAAGCCTGGCAACCAGTAACTCAGAACCTTCATAACCAGATAAGGTAATGCGATGTTTTATCGGTGCGTTTGCAAGAGCCGCACGAATCATCTGGACTGATTGATCTTTAACCGCACCGAGCTTTTTGTCGGAGACAGGTATCTGCTTTGCCAGTTCAGTTAACCAGTCAACTGTACCGTCTACTCCGACTGGTGCCGACCCAAAAACGCTTTTACCGGCAAGTTCAAATTCACGAATCGAGGCCGTATAAAACGGATGGATGGCTGCCACGGCACCGCAGTCAAGTGCGGTGTAAAGCTCGCGCCATTCACGCGTGGGAACAGTGCTGCCTACCTTGATACCCAACGGTTCAACCATCTTTTGAATGATCATCGGGTCTGCCGGAAACATCTCACCCAACAAGGTAATTGATGGAATATCGTTCTGTGTTTTATCCGGCTGCTTTCCTTCCGGCGCCTGCACGGGTCCTGCCTGTACTTCTTCACGCGCATACTTGAGCATCGCGCCGGCCAGCACATCTTTTGCCTCTGCGTGAGTCGGTACGCCAAAGCCAGGTACATCAATGCCAATCACTCTGACGCCATTGATCTCTTCCGGTAACAATCGTAGTGGTACACCGGAGGCTGTCGGTACGCACAGGTTGGTAACGACTATGGTATCGAAGCGCTCAGGGTCTGCCATGTCGTGCACGGCTTCGCGAATGTCTTCAAACAACTTACCTGTTACCAGTGTTTCTGAATTAAACGGCACATAACCAACGCTGCGACGTGCGCCATAAAAGTGTGAGGTAAACGTCAGCCCGTACACACAGCATGCTGAGCCAGATAATATCGTTGCAGTACGCTTCATGCGCAACCCCACACGCAGCGAACCAAATGCCGGACACATGCTTTGCGGCTGATCGTGGGGGCCGAGTGGATAGTCTTTGGCGTAGCGATCAAGTACCGATGACGTGACGGCGTTGTCGTCAGCCTGCGCACGAATAGTTTGACTGTGACAGTTACCACTCTGCTCTGCGGTTTGAGCGTCTTTTGCTTGTGCCGGCGTTAGCTGTGATTCAAGGTCAGTGGTTAATTCTGCGGCAAGTGCAGGCATATCAACAGACTGTTGTGACAGCTGGCTTTTGCGCACCGCATGCATCGGTTGTGCATCCGGCTTGTTCGGCGCTGCAGGTTGAGGCGGGCTGATAACAGTCATCAGGTTATACCGCTTCGTAGATGACTTCAAGCGATGGCTTGGTAAAACTGTTGGCAGCACAAAGCTCATCTATGGTGGCAGGTTCCAGCACTACATCGCGACCAACGGCCTCAGCTGAAAACAAACCGAGCAACTCATCTTGCGTAAGTGTTTTTGGCAGTACCGGCGGTGCCGTGGCAACCTGTAACGACAAAGCCTCAAACAACGGCCCCCACTCGCTATCCGGATGCCCGACTATCTGATAGTTGGCACTCTTGCGACGAATATCTTCATCAGCCGGTATGGCAGATAACACAGGTATCCCTGCAGCCTCGGCAAATGCTGTTGCTTCACCTGTGCCGTCATCCTTGTTGATCACCATACCGGCGACACCGACATTGCCACCTAGCTTGCGAAAATATTCAACCGCCGAACAAACGTTATTGGCCACATACAATGACTGCAAATCATTGGAGCCAACAACGATTACTTTCTGACACATGTCACGCGCGATAGGTAAGCCGAAGCCACCACAGACTACGTCACCCAGAAAATCCAGTAACACATAGTCAAAATCCCACTCATGAAAGCCGAGCTTCTCAAGCAATTCAAAGCCGTGAATAATGCCTCGACCGCCACAGCCACGACCAACTTCCGGGCCACCGAGCTCCATCGCATAAACACCGTCACGCTTAAAACAGACATCGCCGATGGCGACTTCCTCACCAGCAAGTTTTTTAGCTGACGATGTTTGAATGATCGTCGGGCAGGCTCGACCACCAAAAAGTAATGATGTGGTATCACTCTTTGGATCGCAGCCAATCAGTAAAACCTTCTTACCGAGCTGAGCCATCATGTAAGACAGGTTGGACAGGGTAAAACTTTTGCCGATACCGCCTTTGCCATAGATCGCGATAACTTGTGTTTCTTTAGTCACCTTGCCAGTCGCCACGGCATCAGGCTCTATTTTGGCCTCGTTGCGCAGCGCTTCGGTTTGCGACAACCCGACAGGAGACTTCATTTGTACCATCGGTGCTTCGGTAACGTTCTTATTTGTACTCATTGAACTTCCCTCCAATCGAGCGCCATCTTCAGGCACTCATCATCGCGAAACGCTTGTTCGTAGGCTGCCGATGCCTGAGTGGCCGGCAGTGTGTGACTAATGAGTCCCGCCAGGGACAAATTGTTTTTACTGATAAGATCGGTAACAGACTGCATGTCTGCCGGTGTCCATTCTGCTGCGACCTGTATACGGACTTCACGCATAAACGCATCAACAAAATTAAAAGACAACGGTTGACGGTAGAACCCTGCGAGTAACACTTCAGGTGGTGGACTTGCGGCTGTGCGCTTTTGTAATCTGGGTAATGTCTGATGCAATATGTTGCTGTCGCCACTGACATCCATAATGTGCTGATAGTCTTTTCTGTCATCAGCCTCTGGATGAATAACTCGATAGTTATCCAGTGAACTACCAGCAGAGTTGGCAGACACACTACGTTCGGGCAGCTGCATTCTGGCTGAGTTAATTTCCCAAACCGTTGGCAGCTGATAACCCAGCGCTGCACACAAACGCATCACCAGACGACCAAGAATGCCGTGGCCAATTAAAAGATCCGGCACGGCTGGTTTTGCTAAATCGATATGCAGCGCATGGTGCGCTGTCGCTGCGAGTGCCAGCAATAAACCCTGATCACCCAGCTCGCGTTCAATGGGCAGGGCTTTGTCTGCAGGGACTATTAATGTAGATGCGGCGCTGCCAAACAGGTTATGCACTGCTGGAAAGCTGTGGGAGCCGCCGACAAAAACAAACTCACCCACTTCTCGATTACACGCGCTACCGACGGACGCTACTGTGCCGACAGCCTCGTAGCCTGGCACCAGCGGATAACCCATGCCGGGGAAGTCAGGCATTTCACCGTCCCACAACAATCGTTCGGTACCGGTGCTGATACCGGTGGCCGTTACATCGACCACCAGATCTGTATTAGATGGCTCAACTAAATTGAGGGATTGAACAGACAGTTGACCGGGCGCTTCAAAAACTACCGCATTTGCTGCAGAGGGGGGTGTTGCATGCCGTCTCACTGTGACGCTACCCATGGATGTTCTGTTCTTCCGAAGACAAGCTCATTATTTTCTTTCCGCTGCCGATAGTCAACTATTATTGACATTTTTGTATGTCCATATTGATTGACAATGTTCTGCAAATGCCTCACGCCGCCAGCGCCGCGATGTGCTGCGGCAGAATCCGGTCTGTTTCCTTCTGAATAAGCTTGCACAGTTGTGCGCGTCCGCGGCATGCGGGTATTGATTCGATCGCGGTGGCTACCAGACTATTCAGCTTGCCGATGGCGCCGGCCAGTCCGAGTGCGGTCATGCAGTTGGGTCGGTCGAGTCGTTGGTCCTGACCCACCGGTTTACCAATGTCTTCCTCGCGCCCGACTGCATCGAGAATGTCATCCCCCACCTGATACGCTTCGCCCAGGTTAAAACCCAGCTCGGCCCACGCATCCGGGTTTTTCATGCGCGCGCTGACTGCACCGGCGGTGGTCGCAGCGGCAAACAAGGCACCGGTTTTGGCTCGATGATAAGCGCTTAGATCGACTTCAGACTCACACTCCCATGCCTGCCCTGCGGCAATGCCGCATGGAGCTGCAACGCCGTTCGCGAGTGTCATCGTCAGTTCTGCAGCAAGCAGAGGATCGTCTTTTAAGTAGCGCGGCAATAACTCCAGTGCCAGTACTATGAGTGCGTCACCGGTTAGCAGCGCCAGTTGCTCGCCAAACTGCGCCTGCACAGACGCCCGACCACGTCTGAGAGTCGCATTGTCAAAGCACGACATATCATCGTGTACAAGTGAAGCACAATGGAGAAGCTCGATTGATGCAGCCGCCACACAGGCAAGCCCGGAGTCTTCACCACAAGCGGCCGCCACCGCCTGGCAGAGCCTGGGTCGCAACCGGGATCCACCGGGAAACACCGCATGTGACATTGCATTTGAAAGCCCCGGCGGGCAGGGTTTGGCACCCGCTCGATCAATGGTGGCTTGCAGAATTTCCTCGACAGAACTTCTTGTGTGCATGTCTCCCCCGGGTGTAAATTCTTGTTGTCATTTACATGTGTCCAACTTATATTACATATCAGCGGGGTGCAATCTTTTTCTGGATTTGGGTGATCACATGGTCGATGGACTTGAGTTGGAACGAATCGAAGATATTCCGGCCGCAGTTGAACCAGTCGCATCGCAAAGCGGTTGCACAGACTTACCTATAAGCTGCAACCCCGAATCTGCAAGCAATTCAATCCCGTCACACAAGCCACCAGCGGGCAGCGAGATCGGCATACGGCCTCATGAAGTAATAGGTAAGCCGGACAAGCTGCGCCTATTACCAGCAGCGCAACTACCTTCGGTAAGTGACGCGCTCAGAGCGCAACTGATTGACTGCGTCGCTAAAACCGGCGGGCATTTTGCCAGCGGCCTTGGCGCTGTTGAACTCACGGTTGCCTTGCACCATGTTTTCAATACACCGGCCGAACCTTTGATCTGGGATGTCGGCCATCAGTGTTATCCACATAAAATACTGACCGGACGTCTGCCGCAGATGGACGGCATTCGAAAGCTTGATGGCTTATCCGGCTTTCCGGTGCGTAGTGAAAGCCCTTATGATAGCTTCGGGGTGGCGCATGCCGGCACATCAATCAGTGCAGCTTTGGGCATGGCCAGTGCGCTGCAGAAACAGGGCTCAACAGAAAGAGTTGTGTGTGTTATCGGTGATGGTGCGCTGACTGAAGGTATGGCTTTTGAAGCGCTGAATCACGCCGGAAGCACCAAACTGAACTTACTGATCGTACTGAATGACAATGATATGTCTATTTCGCCCAATGTTGGTGCGCTGTCCGGTGATGATTCTGTTAAACGCAATGCAGGTAAGCGCAGCACCAGGTCTGGCAAGACCCCTTACCAGCTATTTTTCCAATCTTTGCAATGCGGATACACCGGCCCGGTTGAGGGTCACAATGCCACATTGCTGAGCAACAGGTTGCGTGCACTCAAAGCAAAACCGGGTATACAGGTTCTACATGTCCGCACCGTAAAGGGTAAAGGCTACCTGCCTGCAGAAAAAGACCCGGTCAAGTTTCATGCAGTGGGTCCTTTCACACCGATAAGCAACAAAAAATTATCTGCCGTAAAATCTGTTGCAGGCACGACGAGCAAAAGCTCTAAAACAAAACTCACCTACACCGATGTGTTCAGCCGCTGGGTATGCGATGCCGCAGCCAGCTGCGATGAACTGGATGCGATCACTCCGGCAATGCGTGAAGGTTCAGGCCTGGTAGAATTTGAAAAACGATTCCCTGATCGTTACTTCGATGTCGGCATTGCAGAACAACATGCTGTGACTTTTGCCGCAGGCCTCGCGTGTCAACAACGCAAACCTGTGGTCGCAATCTATTCATCGTTCTTGCAACGCGCCTATGATCAGGTCATCCACGATGTCGCGCTACAAAATCTTGATGTGTTGTTTGCAATAGACCGCGCCGGGGTAGTAGGTGCAGACGGTGCAACACACCACGGCCATCTCGATCTGAGTTTTCTACGCTGCCTACCCAATATGGTCGTCATGGCTCCGGCAAACGAACGTGAATGCAGACAGATGCTACAGACCGGCCTCGAATATTGCGGCCCTGCATCAGTTCGCTATGAACGCGGTAGCGGGCCCGGTGTTGAGCCATCAAAAGACTTAACAACCGTGACTATCGGCAAAGCCAAAATCACCCGTCGCGGTGAGCGCATCGCCCTGCTCTGCTTTGGCAGCGTACTGGAAGCCGCAACAACTGCTGCCAAAAGACTCAACGCAACCGTAGTTAATATGCGCTTTGTAAAACCGCTGGATGCAAATGTTCTCACCAGACTGGCAGCGGATCATACAACGTTTGTCACGCTCGAAAACAATATGATTGCAGGCGGCGCAGGCAGTGCGGTCAATGAAGAAATTAACCGGCAGGGTCTTAATGTTCGAGTGGTTAACCTCGGTCTACCGGATGAGTTTATGTCACATGGCAGGCAAAGCGAATTACTCGCCAGCGCCAATCTGGATGCCGAAGGCATTTACCAGCTAGTCAACAAACATTAGGACGTAACATCAACAGACGTCCATACCCAGCCTTTAATCAGCTGGTACCGTCCGGCGGTTATAAATGGTGGTACGTTGATGCCATCAGTGATGATCAGCAATCCATGATCACGTTGATTGCTTTTGTTGGCAGTGTATTTTCACCTTACTACCGACGTGCCTACAGAAAAGGCGTTGCAGACCCGCTGAACTATTGTTCATTAAATATTGCACTGTATGGCAGTGTGAACCGATGGTGTATGACCGAACGCCCCGTATCTAATATTGCGGTATCCGAAAACAACTTCACCATCGGCCCGAGCTCGGTAGATTTTGAACATCAAAACAATCAGGCCAAACTGATTTTCACCATCAACGAAAAGTCAGCACCTCTGCCGCGCGCAGTGCAAGGCCGGGTGATAGTAGATATCAGCAATATCAATGAAACTGTATACACACTTGCAGACGGTCACCAGTGGTGGCCGGTTGCACCCAACAGTGCAGTAGAAGTATCACTCGATCACCCCGCACTCAACTGGCGAGGCCATGCCTATGTAGACAGCAATCAGGGCGTCAGACCTCTGGAAAATGATATTAACAGCTGGAGCTGGGCACGATACCGGAAGAATAATTGTACCCACATTCACTATGACGTCGACCACGAAGACGGCGGCAAACACTCGGTTAGCACATGCATCAATGATCAGGGTGTTGCGGTGGAAACTGAACCGCCAACTATGTACCCGCTGAAGAGAACACGCTGGCTGTTACAACAACAAGCGCGCAGCGAAGAGCATGCACCGGTTGTACACACGCGAATGGAAGACACACCTTTTTATGCACGCTCGGCAATCAGAGCCACCATAGAAGGTCAGAACACTGAAGGTATTCACGAGACCGTATCACTTGAACGTTTCAAACAACCAGTGGTGCAGGCAATGCTGCATTTTCGTATGCCGCGCTGGTCTGGAAAAAAGTATAAAGTGTAGCGACCTCAACACACATACTCTGTGTAATGCATTAACACACCACCCCTCCTAACACCCCTCCCCATGAAAAAGAACAACACAATACTGTAGGGGAGATAAGCTAAAAGCGCATCTACCAACAT
>CALLLW010000019.1 GCA_938007995.1 uncultured Granulosicoccaceae bacterium
GCAGTGTGTTTATCAACACACGACTTTCGTCACTCACTTTGCCAGCAGATACCAAAGCGTCAAGCTGCTTTTCGGCGCTCGCAAGTTCTTCTCGAATCGATGTGGTGTTGACGCTGGGCACAACTCATGTTGCAGTACAACTGTTGCTGATAAAAGCTTGTTTACTCAATTGACATGTGGCAAGGGGGTGAGCAGTTACCTTTTTTCTTTAATGTCTTATCTTGACGATCCACCTTTTGATTCAGTAGATCGATCTCGCGTTGCTGTTTATTCAGCAACGCGATCAATGCTTCTGGATCGTGAAGAAGATGATTCGTTATACCCGTCATGGGTAGCAATTATAACCCGAAACTACATCAAGCGGTATGCTGACAGATAAAATTACGGTGAGGTCTCATGCCGTTGAGGTTATAGCCATCGAGTAGATAATCGAGTTGTTCTGCAGATAGCTCCAGTGAGTCATCTTCAAACCAGTCAGGCCACTGGAATCGTTGTCGCTCCAAACGCTTATAGAGTAGCCAGTAACCATTCAAGTGCCAGATCAACAGTTTGATCTTGTTCCTTCCTCGATTGATGAACAGATACATTGATCGATCTGCCGGGTCACGCTGTAGCGACATCGATACGATGGTGGCCAGTCCGTCGATCTGCTTACGCATATCGACCGGATGACGGTAGACAAAGATCGCCTGTGGTGTCCAACGCTGAGTGTTCATTGTGAGTCTCCGGTGTGGATACTCAGAGTGATCTGATCACCGATGTTTAACACAATCTGCGAGGTGGTGAGTCTGGTAGCGGCAGGAGCTTGATCATCAATCGGTGGCGCAGTTGTGACGACTTGCTTGAAGGCTGATCGTTCGGGCGTGTGCTGCTCACTGGCGCGGATAAAGCCGCGCCACCGGGAGAAGGTTGAAACTGCCAACTCTCGGCGTTTGCAGAATGACTCCATGGTCTCGTCGCTCTGCTCGTATTCAGCTATCAGCGCTTTCCATTGATCAGCGCTTCGTCTTTGTCTGTGGGGCATTCGGTTTACTCACTTTGGATAGGAGCGAGTACTTTCCGGCTGCCTCTGTGTTTTTGCAATGATGTGGTGCATCGAGCGCTTACCCCTCTTCTCGCACATCGCTGGGCATTTAACCAGACATCTAAAATACGTTCCGGCACTCTTGTAGGCCCATTATCGACCATCGAACGAAGGCGCGAAATGTAGGGTGCTAGTGCCTGGCCATTCTTACCTACAATTACCAACAAATTATTGAGTGCTTTTTGATGGTTAAACACGTCCCAATCGACAAACGCCTGACTTGCAATTGCCGCTGTTTGACACATTGCATTGTCCGCATTATCGTCAGGATTTAATTGCCTCAGTCGCTCTAGCGCTGAAGCGTAGGAATATGAGTTCCAGTAATCCATGGCATTGTTATAGTCGGAATAGAATCTTGTTCGGCTCACTTTTGCAGATCTTACTGATTGGAACCCTGTACGTACTCCATTCAAGTCGACCCGTGAGCCGGCAACAACCTAGACCTCGATATCATCGTTGTCGACAGCAGCCAATAACAAAGCACCACCCATAGATTTCGTGCCGCCCGTGTAATCACACACCACACGACGGAACTTCGCTGTTAATTCTTTCAGTCTTTCTGTTATTTCTTGGTATGGCTCGCCGATTTCATCAGAGTCAATCTTAACGACATCGTACATATCGTCAGTCAAATCCAATTGAGTTGGTATATTCGGCAGTGTGGCCTTTTCATCACTAATCGTCGTCTTGATGATATTGCCTTTCCCTAGCACCTGAGTGTATGAACCTTTAGATCCAGTGACAGGGTCATCTTTCGAGCATACAAAAAGAACAAACTCAGGGCGCACATGACCAATCGCTGTAATAATTGGCTCGTGGCTCCCTCCAACCGAAACAACTAAAGCTGTACCTTTCAAACTTTTCTCACAAACTTAAATCAACCATCAAAGGAGGATTAGATTTTTTCTATTTGACTTTACATCTTGAAATCACAACTGCGTGAGCATCTAGCTTTTGTAAATATCGACCGAGGTTTCAAGGCATTTTCTCTGAGAAAGATCATTAGCACCTATATCAAAAAAGCTATTTGTTTTTTGATAGAAGTCGAGGCCTCTACCAATTTTCACCGTCCATCCATTATCGATGCGTATTTCTCTGTCATGAAGCGTGTCGCTGACCTCATAAACAAATTCGATATCAACCTCGATTAGACTCTGCTTTAAGTCCTCCAACATATCCTTAGTTCTTTTGAAAGATTCATCATTATCGCATCCCGTTATCAGTCTAATTTTTCTTACGCTGGAATTCTTTGCTATTACCTCACACAGCCGCACCAAATTATGCACCTGGTGAGTAATCCTTATATACGCATCCTCAATGACCACTTCTTTCGCACCCACAAGATACGGACCCACGATCGATTGTAGAGTATGACCGGTATCACCATAAAGTATTTTGAAGTGCTTTTCTTCTGGCTCAGTGACTACTGCTGCAGCTACCTCATCCACAGCTGGCGGGATGGGATCAAGCACTTCAGGAACGTCGACTACCGCTTCAACCTGCGGCGCATCTCCATCGATAACCATTGACTCACGAACAGGGTCTAACGTTGCCTGAGCACCAACAGACTCAGGACAGTGTACGACTACTTCTTTCGCATCAACATCAAAATAAGACAGATCGATCTTTGCGAATTCATCATCAGGCTTACGCTTATTCATTTGCTCTTTTACGCGACGGCGGCCTTCAACAGCATATGCCACATACTCATTGAACTCTTCGTCCGTTACTTTACCGTCTGGGTGCAAGAGCTTAACCAGTGCACAGACAGTCTTTTTTACTCCTTTCTCATCACGCCCTTCTACGGCTGAGCCCAATTTAATACGCCGGCTAACTTCTTCAAACCTGTTTGTGTGTTTAAGCTGATGGTGAAATGCCTCAGCAAGATAATCAGTAATAAAACCGTAGTTATTGGTTAAGAAATCCGAGCTTGTCTTGGGCATTTCCCAACCCGGCAAATAGCAGGCAAATCGATCCATAATTGCCAGGTCAAACTCCTTTGGCAAAGGTAGAAACAGATCGAACTTGGTAGAATTAACGAGCTGCTGTATTGAATGATCTATATTTCCAACAAACGCCATGCTTGCATCTGCAATTACTTCTACCCCACGAGAGAAACGGCCATTCGCCATAAAGTCCTTCATAATTTGAATGGTATCGGGGTCACGTACCTTAATGCCCGCTACTTCATCAAAAGCAATAGTGTCCCAAAATCCAACAAGGCCAACGCGTCTTCGTGCATTATTATAGAAAAGTGCTGCCTTTGTGGCTTGTCCACCGCTGATCAGCGTCGAATAGGGCGAGAACTCACTGTAGAAATATGATTTACCTGTTCCTCGTGGACCAAGCTCTATAAAGTTAAAGTTTGGTTCTACTAGCGGTGCTAGTCGAGCCATAAAATGTAATTTCAACCGGTGAGTCAGTTTGCCTGGCTCTAATCCAACCGACCTCAGGACTACATCCAGCCATTCGTCGCGGCTAAAACTTGCTCTGCCTTCTTGGTAGCCGGAGTAGTCAAACCGGCTGAGCTGAATTGGACGCATTTCCTCAACATAGAAAGCATAGTCATCATCGTCGACTTCGTTGGCGACCAAGGTCACTTCCGCCCAAATTCCTCCTTCAAGTATTCTGTCATTGTCTTTGTAAAACTTTTCACCAATTGCGATTCTTTGAGAATTAAAATTCTCAAGCGATGCCCAGTGACGTTTTTCCTTTTCAACATAACGAACGTGAATCTTGTCAATAAACCGGTGTTTGCCCTTAGTCGCTACACGCGACTGCGCTGCGTTGGCTTCATCTGGCCTTACATAGTTGTCCTGCAAAGTCGCCAGAACCGCATCAATGCCGGCTTGGATTTCATCTTCATCGTCACTGGCGCAATATCTTGCCAATAGGAATTCAAGCACGAAGGTGGGCACGTTAGTGCCTTTTTTTACTCGATGCAGCAGATCTTTACGGACAACCTTGCCGGAGAAGACTTCATTGAGCTTTGTATCTAACTTATCCATTACAACACCTATAAGTAATTAGTCTTCAGAATCAGTTTGCCATACAGTGCCATGGTAACCGGGTCCATTGCCTTGATAGTAAATTTACCCTCGTAATCTTCCTCCATTTTCATGGTAATTCGAGCTTCGCTGCCAGTCGCCATCCTAATGGTTCCTGTTGCGGCATTAACCTGACCACCCGGCTTCGCCTCACCCACTACATTGCCTGCAGCATCCTGTGCCTCTAGCAATATCTCAAGCTCACCTGCCGCAAACATATCTACTTGGCCAATCGCTATGTCGATCACAGGCACCCTTGTGGTGATTTTGTTTGCCTTGTAGCTCAATTGTACCTGATGCTTTTCTGGCTCTAAATTCCCTTTTGAATCCTTAAATTTAACGGAGATCACTGGTACGATACACTCTTGCAGAGAAGCCCCGCCGTGAAAGTAAGAAACTCCAGTCGCGTACGCTGCTAGATTTCTTGGGCAAGCGAGCTGGTTATAGTTGCCGCTAATTGCCAAATCGGAGGTGCTAGCTACAAAATTACTAGAATCTTCTGCGCCATCACCCAGCAAACATCGGTTGTGTAGATTTTTCCAAGTGCCCGAAGGTTTATTGATTACGTCGCCCGGTCCGGCGTGGGCATTGATATAGAAGCCGTGGTCCGTGGCAATCACAACTCGATCAAAGCCAAACTCTCCTAGTTTATGAACAGCAACCCTCAAGCGGCGCAATTGATTAGATACATCAGATAACCCCGCTTCCAGGGAAGTTTCGAACCTCTCGTCGATATCATTCGTTCTCACAACCAATAGATCCACCGCAGGCTCAAAATTAGTTCGCTGTTTAATCAATGAATCCAATTTTACCTCTGCAAATCGCTCGTTATACAGTGACTTAAACACGCCCATACGATGATTGACCGTACTTAGCTTTTCGCCGTTGTATTTAACAACTGAGTTGTCGCTGACCGATTCGATGCTCAGTGCAGTATCCGCTGCCGGTAGCAAACTGGCCATACCAACTGGCGTTACCGATGGCAACGGAGCACAGGCGGCAATTAGCTCTACCTGCCCTTCCCCACGCAATTCTTGCTCTAACGCAACACCCAACTCATAACGCAGTGCATCCACCAGGAAATAGGCAATTTTTTGCCCACTAGTCTGGAGATGCTTTGCTACTTGTCGCTCAAACACTTGCGTGTTAGCCAGCATTTCTGCTGCAGGCCAGCCAACTGATTGTAAGTGTTTTACATAATGCCCTTGCACTCGGTTGGTAATATCTTGATAAGATTTTCTAGCGACAGAGACAATTTCTTCCAACGAGTCACTACTAATCAGCCAGTCAGGTGCTGCCTGTTCAAACTCACGCTGAGCGCGATCCACCACGCGAAACATACTGGTGTAAAAATCAATAAGCGATTGCTGTGTCTTAGTATGCTCTGGCAATTGCCGATCTGCATCATCACACGCCTCTATCAGCTGCAATGCCGCACGAAGTAGTTGCCATTGTGACTGGCTTTCTCCCTTTCCTATCCAGACACTATTCGCGTGCTGATCAAGTATCTGCCGCACTTGATCTACATTGTCTTCTTTGAGAGCCGCAACGGCGGTTCGGAAAAAAGAACGCTCTTCAAACGCGAAAGTATCGAGCACACCGAGATCTTGAATATCTTTACAGCACGCGGCCAAATTCAATTCATTCTCTACTTGTTCGGCACGCTCAATATAGGTGCTTTGGCAATCCCTGTCCGCTCTGAGTTTGTTACACAGATACTCAATCACAGGCTTTGCATCAGGTGGTGAGATTGGCACCTCCTGTAACTCTTCCGGTATGGCAGCGGGTAAGTCAAACGCAAACTCACTCATTAGTACATATCGCCAAAGCTCATCGCTGATTGAGTTCCAGGTCTTGCCACGAGTCACCAGTTTCAAACCAATTGCCGTTTCGAAAAGCGCTTTAGCTTCAGTAACCCAGTTATCAGTATTTTTTAACTCACTTTTCTGTGAGTCTGTGGGTGCCATGATTGCCAACAAGAGCTCCCTGGCAGAATCTGCCCTGAGAGCTGCTTGCAATTGCGGCCAACCACTGCCACCACCGATCGCATCAATTACATCAAAGCCTGGACAGGTATTTTCACGAAACAATTGCCTGACCTGAGTCTGGTGATCAGATTTAGCGACCAAGCAAATGCTCTGGTACTCATCCCCATCCCCTTGTGGAAACACAGCGCCAATCTGTCCGTAGATCGCAAAAGGATCGCGCTGGGAATCTTCATCGGTCGTAGGGGCCTCAGCTGGCACGTACACCAACACTTGAATAATCGGGCTATTTGGTTGCCTTAGTTGCTGTAGTGTGTCTAATGCTCGTTCTCGACTTTGAATACTCGACTCGCTGGCATCAACCACTGTGCACTCTTCGGTGTCTAAAGAGAGGCAGGTATCCCGGTAGATATTCTCCGGATCGTATACAACCAGAATATCTGATTCTTTAAGCCGAGGTAGAAACACCTCTTGGCTGATATATTCAGTAAGTCTCATCGAAAAATCTGCCTACATGATGCAACATTCGATAGCCAACAACATTCAACGTATCCACTCACTACCCTTAACCTGTTCGATAATTGCATCTATTTCATCAGCTCTGAGCGACTTGGGTTTCCAAATCATCTTTTTGGTCTTTTTGCCGCTATTACTTTCCGTTACTTCTTCAACCTCTTCCCACAGATCATTCTCTAAGTCATGGGCTATAGCAATACTTCTATCAGTTGTGCATTTCTCCCGAACTACGCGGTCGGGCCAGATGGAGAGAGCCAAATGGGCCCAGTCGTATTTGCCGGACTCCAGCTCGGACCAGGTTTTTTTGAGTTTGTTACGCCACTTGGTCAGGCGGAAGAATTTCCACAAGGGTGCGGCGGTGATTTGCACGCCGTCATTGAGGTTCGGTTTCCAGAAGGCAGCGATCTCCAGCAGATCGGTTTTGAACTGCGTAAGATCAGTCTCCAGTTCAGTGAGCTGGGCGAGTTCTTTTTCCTGGGAAGTAGATCGATCTTTGATGGCCCGTAAGTCCGACAATTGCCGAAGCGTCGCCTTGAGCTTAGGATCGACAAAGTCGTTAACCGCTTTGTATAGCGTTTGATCGGTAAGACGATGATAATAAAACCATAGAGTGTAAGAACCCGACTCAGTCCCGATCGGCCAGTAGATCGGGGCGTACCGCCGGCTCTTGGAGTATCGGTCTAGGTGTTCAGCAAAGAACTTTGAAGAATTTTCAAGATATTCAAGAAACGAGGATTTAGGGAATTGAGAGTCCAGCTCTTCGGAAGCGGAGCAATCTCCGTTAGCAAATACGTGCTGTTCAAACGCACTAAACGCGCGTTCGAATAACGTTTGTGGCCCCGAGGTTCCGCAACAGAGTACCGCAGGAGAGTTTCCACTTGCAATTGAGTTCATCGCGACCGGGGATTGGGGTACTTCATCTAGCGGTTTTAACGTTTGGAAATCCCGCAATGCTTTTTTACAGTCCCACCTTTCAAAAGCGCAGCCTACGAGAAATGAAGCCAAAGAGTGTCGCCACCATGATTCTAGCCTTGAGCCACTTGACGATGACTCCACTAATCCAGATATAAATAAATGCCCATTATTGGTTCGTGCTTCCGCAGCGCCTTCGTTTATAGCATTTCGACCTGCTTCTTCAATTTTATATGCATTAAAGGCAATCTCATCGATCTCATTTTGTTTCGCACGAATAGTGGTTCGACACTCACCGAAGAAAGCATTCAGGTCTGCGAAATGCTCTTCCAATGGTTTTCGTGTTTTGTCAAGAAATATGGATTGAAACGTTCGACTTTCCTCCGTGAGTGACGATTGTCTAAACTTCAGTTGAACACAAACTTCGGCGGCTTGCGTAGCCGATTCTGAGATGCTCGCCTCAGGGATTGGAAGAATCTGAAGCTGACCAGCTTGATAGTGTCGTCCTGGATTAATTATGTCCAAAAACTCGCCGACTGTGCTCGAAGACAACAACGCCAGACCACTCTCGGTCATTGCGCCGACGTATTGACCTTGTATTGAAAAAACAATGCCGGGCGGAAATACCTGCGGTGAAAACCCACAGCTACTTATGTTGATATATGCCAATCCGCTTTTGAAATAATAAGGCTCGTTTACAACGTGCCGTGAGGGTGAGTTTCCCAGACAAACCGTGTGCTGCTTTATTTCAAAGCCCTCCTTTCGCCAATTAACGACCAAATGAAAATCATCATAGAAAGGACTATATTCTCCTCCTTTATAAAACGTTGCCCAACGTTTCTCTGAGCCCAGTTCGCTGCGTGGAACCTCCCACGACAAGCGAATAAATCGAAAGTCATCGTTGGTTTGCAACCCTGCACATGCAAGATAGCCAGCTTGTCGGAAACTAGGCAGCCTTACAAAGCATCTCCAAATATCACTTGGCAGCCAATAGAGCCATTTTGATTCCGGAAGCGCGGCGAATGATTCGGCCGCAACGCAAAACGATTTTTGCGAGAGAGAGCCTGAATTAAGGTTTATAATTTCGGATAGAACCAACGGTTCTTTGCTGTCGATATCATCAAGCTTTATGAATACAGTTGAGTCAACTTTGGCTTTGATGCAAACATAACATGCAGTTTCAACCGCTGCGGCATCAAGTACTCCAGCACCAAGATCAATAAACGTAGTCGGCTGCACACTGTTCAACAACAGTTCACTTCGCCATTTTTCAAAACTCTTTAAGAAGAAACCCGTCCGAGAAGTTATAGCACCCACCAGGCCATTGTCGTGCAACTTCTCGACAAGTCTTGCCAGACTCATTGAAAACAAGTCACTTTTCGAATTGGGATACATGCGTCCAAGAAAGGGTTTGGTATTTCCGCTTGTGTGGCCAAACGGGGGATTCGTTAGCGCTAGGTCATAAAATTTTTTTATCACATCTAAAAACGCAAATCCCTTCTCCGCATCACCCGCGAACAGCTTCCTACGAAAGCCGCCTTCGGAAGTTGCACTGGCGTACTTCCGGAGCGCCTCATAAATGGATTCTTCGGCCTGCTCGAAGAACTGCTGGTCGGTGATCCCGGAGAGATCAAACTCAAGTTGCTGTGATTGAGGTTTTTCAGTCTCGCCAAATAGCTGCAACTGGACATCAGCAGGCTGCTCCAACCACTGCTCCCTCGCCCGGCTTACCAGCTCACTAACTTCTTGCTCTATTTTGAGTAGCGATCCAGCCTCTCCCGCAAGCTTCATTTCCTCAAAGATCGTAACAACCATCTGCGCTATGGCCGGGTGTAATTGCTTACAAAACGAATCCAATTGCCCCTTGTCGCCTGGCATCGGCTCTGCACAGACCACATTGCTACGGGTGACTTGCGGACGATCCCCGGAAGCTATACCCTGCGATTTCCAGGCTCGCTGGGCACGAAGCCAAAGCGATAAGCCTGCGATTTGAACCGCTCGCGGGTCGATGTCGATGCCGTGGATGTTGTGTTCGATGATCAGGCGGGGCACGTCTTTAAGGAACTCATCCTTTGATTCATATATCGTTAGCAACGGCGATAGTTCGGTTACCTCCACCTCAACCGACGAGTTAGCAGCAAGCAAATCCCAGAATTCATCGTAAATCTTTAAGTAAAGGTCAAAAGCATAGAGACCAAAGTGCATGCTTCCACAAGCAGGGTCGAGCATGCGGATTTCACGAGGATCTTTCAGTGGGCGGTGTGAAATGATAACTGGCTGATTTAGAAGCTCCTCCTGTGTGAGTTCTGCCTCAGCTTCAGAATCATCAACCTTTGGTACATCATCATCCACGCACAGGAAGATTTCATTGGGACGCCGTGCAAGGTATTGGCAATCGTCAGCCAGACGAGTTTCTCCCTTCCGCATCTCATACCAAATGCGACCAAGAGTGTTATCGGTGAGAAACTCCACAACGTAACGTGGAGTAAAAAACTGATTACGAACTGCTAGTTCACGGCTGTTGCGAGGAGCTTGCGAGGCATCCCGCATCGCTTTGCGCTCTTCTTTACTGTTGAAGTATTGGTAAATCCAGCCAATCGTTTCATCTTCTGCCCAAAGGTGCTGAAGATCTTGGTGATTGACTTCATCTAATACTTCCTGCAGTACAGATTCACGCGGGAATAATCTACCGTATTCACTAAACCGATCAAACAGTGCTGGCAAATCAACAGCTAATTCATCAAACACACTTTGCAAATAGCACCGATAAGCATCGCCAGTTTCACCTAACGCAGCACCTGCTAGTTGACTGTAGAGCCTGAACCCTTTGGATTGGTATCCATTTACAACGGATTCTGTGACTAAATCCCGAGCCTCTGCCATTCGCAGTGCGCAGAGTCTGTTAAGTACGGTGAATGATTGTTCGCGAACGATTCTGTCTATTAACTCTGCGTTTGTATTCTTCGTTTGCTTTGCTTCATTGGCTGCGTAATGTGAAAGCAGTTCTCGCAAAATAACAGCAGTTTGTTTTTCACCTTCAGCCATCGATGGCAATGTGTCAATTTCCGCAACACCTCCGGAATCTGGGTCCAACCCATACACATTTCTAAGCTGATCTGAAAATTCCTCCGTTAATATTCGCCTTACCGTTGTGACGAAATTCGATAGGCGATTACGCGTTGCATCATCAAATGCCATAGCGGTTAGCCTTTAACTGTCAGGGTGATTTCGATGTGTTGGTAAGCGTTCATCTCATGCTGAACTGATCTGAACTTGCCTATCAGTTGCTCTAACTGCTCTACACTGTCGATTCGACTGGGAACCTCCAGTTCTCGCTTGATGGTTTTTGATACACCCTCACCGGCACCCACACTTTTTCGTTCTTGCTCTAGCCTCTCCTTGACTCTTTCCGCGACTCGAAGTTTTATCGACCCCTTTAACTTATTCGTTTTTTCGCTCAAGCTATAGGTTTGCCGGATTAAAGCTAACAATCCACTAAGATCCTCTGAATGCTGAATGGAAAATTCATCTAGCTCAGCCAATGCATTAGACTGTTCATCTGCATTGAGCTCTTTCCAGTCATATAGTCTTGTCAGATCTTCTTGCGCGGTTCTAACAGCGTTCTCGCATTCAATTGACATTTCCTTTGCAGCAGACGCGGTTTGGGACTTTATCTCTGTGAGCGAGGTACGCATGTCTGCCGCGTGTTTAAAGAATTCGTCACTGATTATTTTTGCTTCTACCGCCCCCATCTCTTCTGAGAGCAAAGATTTAAGACTACCGGGAATGCCGGTGCTCGGTAGCGACTTTATTTCCTTAATATGCTGTTGAAGCTCACGCACTGTGCTGTCCAACCCAGCCTCAAGCTCTTTACTAACATCTTTCGCCCAACAGATGTCATCAAATAGTGGTGATTGCTCGCTGCCAAATACTTGGGGTGCTTCAGACGCATCAGACTCTAGCAGGCCGTTGATGGCTTGAGTCAGAGCTTCAATGCGATCTCTACCGGGTAAGCCCAGATTAGTCAGCTTCTCACCCAGCGGTGCATATTGCGATTGGTAGGCGGGGAATTTCTTGACAACCACCTTGCTGAGTTCGTCTTCCAACGGAAGTATATCTTCACCAGTAATTTCTACTAATCTACTTTGCGCTTTGGCGAGAAGCTCTGTTGACGGACGCCCTTCTCTAAGTGAAACCCCGACCTTTTTAAATGAGTTGTTTGTTCGGAGTGCTTCAATGGCTTGTTGACCATTGACAGTGACCTCGACTCCTGAAGACCTAAGCTTGATTTCACCACCGCACAACAAAGCGGCCAGCAAATATCTGAGCGTATCTTGTGACCAGCCGAACGGATCACTGGTAAACGTATCTATTAGTCGCTTTCCTTCGACGCTGCCATTGCGCTCTATATAGTCCCTGATACTAACCAGTGCTTTGCGATCAACGTCAATTGAGGGCGTGCCACCTTCCAGCTGTATTAAACCGAGCGGATCTTCCTCCTTGGTCATCGCTCGTAAATTGTCTTTGCGCAGGAATTTCTCAGCCAGATTGGTATTTGCCTGAATGGGTGCTTCTTTATAACGATCGAACACCTTTTCTGCGACCTTTGCCATGTGCTTCTTAGCAGCATCGTGCAGGTCTGAGCTTTCGCTGTTGACGGCTGTTATGTCTGCACGAAAAACAAAAGAACCGGCTGTGAGGCTGTTTTTTAACGATACGCGCAGTTCCTGCTCTAGCTTTGCAGCGCGTTCCTGCTGAGAGATACAGTAGTCTTTGATTTCCTGATCAGGATCATTGCGGTATTTGGATACGATATCTCTGCAACGCGAAATTTCAGCGATTTTGTTTTCAATTTCATCAAAGGATCTGCCCAGCAAATAGATATTGTTTTGTGATGCACGCTCTCGAGATTCATCAACCAGGTTATCTCTCGTTTCATCATACTGATCTGGCGCCACAAACTGTACGATGGTTTGCACCGCCTCTCGCTCACCGGAGACGCTTGAAATATGGTTGCCAGCGTTGGTTTTTATTCCTGATTGAACGTTGCGAGTATTCTCCAACCGAGTTGATGGCAATGGGCTAAATAGCTCACGTAATTGTTCACTGTGAATTTTTCGCGCTTCTATTGTACGAACCGAAAGCTCAGAGCGTTCCTTTTCAATATCGTTAAGCTTCTCGCTGAAGAAACAGAGATTGCCATCTTTCTCACCCAGCGGCACGATTGGGTCCTGGATAAGATCTTCAATCGCTTTATCGACATCTGGTGCCCTGCCAGGCGTGTCTATGGCCGGATGCATAAGAGCTGCCACGTTGCGGTTACTGACCGGCATGTTGTTGAGAATTTGGAGTACGGCAACGGTTTTCGCGACATCTTTATGAAGATCGGAGTCTGCGAAGCGGATGTCGATGGCTTTTTCTGCTGCTTTGTGCGCTGATGGGAAAGCACGGCGAATGTCTTTTTCCAGCGCGTCGTACAGTGTGACGGTAGTTGCCAACCAACCGACCGGGTTATTTGCTACCGGAGTTTGGTTATCCGGGCCTTCGATGAGAATGTCTTGTATTACCTTGATTGCAGATCGCAATCCGATACCACCTGTAGATTTTGCGAGCGTGCCCAACAGTTGCAATAAGATGTCGAAATGAGCGGGTAGAAACGGATATAGGTCAATAAAAGATTGTTTATTGAAGTCTGAATCGTACGACTTTGCATCCTGTAGCTTTGTATTAGTTCGAAGCGCTTCGCCGTGGTCTGAAAATTCCTGGGCAAGCTTGGATTCGCCCTCGTTTGATTTGCTTAACAAGCGGCGGTGACAAATTTCTCGAATATCGCTGGATTCAAGTTCTATCTGAATTGGGAATCTGTCTTTGAGCTTGAATAGCTTGTCTGAGTTTAGCGCGGCGTTTGGATCATCTTCAGTCAGAGTTTGTTGCGCTGTACCAATTATCCATGCCTTGCCGCCGCCTATTTCTTTTAGGTTTTTGGCGAGTCCGTCCAGGTTGAGGATGAGATTGTCTCGGGAGCCGACGTACTGGCCAACTTCGTCAACGATAAATATGACGTATTCTTTTCCAGATACTTCTTTTACGATATCAAGCATGTCTTCTACGCGCTTGTTCTCGAATTGAAAAAACTCGGACTCATCTGTGTTGAATGACGTTGGGGTTTTAAACTCATTTGGATAAAAGTGATGTGCTAGATCAGGTACTACGCTATCTACTACTAACGGGTCATTGTGAATATCTTGCCAGTCGGTGTCATATTCTGCTTTGACTTTATTGCAAAAGTCTTCATATAGCTTGTCTTGCTGAAGCTTTCTTTCTAATGCTGCGATTTTTAAGTTGTTTGCGTACCCTGCCCATTGCAGTGTTTTAAGGAACAAAACCGACGACACGTCTGTCATGGTTGCCCCTGCTAGTTGCTCACTCGCAAGATCAAGCATGACTACGGCTGCTGGAAATTGCTTGGCTAAGGCACCCAACTGCGCCTTAGTTTGAGGTGTGAGGAGACGATCTTGCAAATGCTGCTGAAATGGCACGCCGTTGACTTGCTGCTGCTCGTCTAACGCTAACCCGAGATACTTGGTGAACGAACTCTTACCAGACCCATAGAACCCAGAGACCCAGACACCAATTTCGTTACCACTGCCGGTATCCATGGCAGTTTGCATTTTAGATATCAGATTTTCAAAATCAGCATCTATATTCTCTGTGACAATGTATTCTGAGATTTCAGCATACAAGCGATCTTCTTGCGAAGCGCTGTAGGTGATCACTTTTTCTATCGAGCGATAAATATCTTTTTGCGCATCGAATAAATCTTTAATTACTTGCATGTTGAACTCCTTGCGTTAACCACCAACGTGTACTGAACGGTAGTTACCGTCTTCTGGATAAAACCCGAGAAATTTGAGCCTGGTTTTGCCTGTACGCTCACCGGGGTAGAGGAAAACTGTAGGTGTTTGGAACTTGCCGTACAATCTGCCCTCAAGAGACCCAATGCGCAGGTAGGGGTGCAATGCTTCGAGGTCTGTGACTAGCAATAGGGCATTGTCCTTTTTGGAGATTTCCTCGAGCACTGTTTCTAACCTTTCCTGCAATGGGCCACCATCTTCTTTCACCAGAGCGTTGGTTAATGAAGCATTCGTTTTATCCCAATCCAGCGGTGCTTTCTTGTCAGCGGCGAGCCAGATTTTCCTGAGTTTTGCAGCGTTAAAAATTTCTTCGATTTCAGTTGCTATAGAAAATTGGGTTACTTCGTAACCGGTATCGCGCAGCTTGGCTACCCAGCTTGGGGTTAAGCGCTTCACCTCCAGAATTTCCCGGGGCCTGAATACCAGGTAGTAGATGGGCTCAAAACTCGCCTGCGAGAATTCGCGACCGTCACCTACGCGGTTGAGCAGTTCGTTGAAGTTATTGGTCAGTGATGACATCAATCAATTCCGACATGGATTTGTAAGTCCAGGATATATCTGAGATTCCGGCGGCACTTTGCACAATGAAATGGCCTTGTTTTGAAAGGTTTTGTAACTCAGCAAGTACATCGGCTCTTTCCAGACCAAATAACTCCCAATCTTCATGGGTAAGAACATGGTTATCACCAAGACCGCTCAAGTGAAGCAGATAAGCTAGCACCAGGCTCACAGTCGGCTCAATACGCACGACACTGATACCTACCTTTTTGCCTCCGCTGGAATCTACTAACTTAAAATCTCTGCAAGCCCCGATTAGATATGAGCTCACTCGTTTGACAGTAGTCTCCGACCAATGCTTATGTGTCAGACCATCTTGATTAGCTCGAACCACAAAGTCACGTGCGGCCTCTCTTTCAATACTGGTATTACCCGCCGCATAGCTCGGCCAATAAACTTGCCTAACAAAATCTGCCAGTATCCGATTCGCACGACACGCGAATATAAAAAAAAGCTGATTTAGTGATCGTGATTGGAGTTGAGGCGATAGAGGCTTAAGCCATTCTGCAATGGGTGGGTCTCCGACTAAAAGTCGTGGTGCAAAACACTCAGAGACAATATTGCGCAAGCGCCTGGCTGACACGTTGGGGAATTGGCCAGACTCAAGTGCGGAGTCTATTAGTTGCGATGAGGATGTATCAGGTGTCCAGATCTCAAGCAATTCCAAGGTTTCCGGTATAAGACCGAGACCTGCCTGAAGCTGTGTTGTGTATTTACACAAAGTAAGCTAGCCGCCCGTACCAACAAAATACGGAAAGACCTTTTTTCCTTTGGTGAAACCACACGAATACATTTTCGCTATGCGTTGCCAACTCTCCTTTTGTTGCATATCGGATATGTTACCAGCGACTATCGGTCCCTCGGGGACACCATCTAGCTCAGCACCTTCAATCAACTTAGAACTAGTTGCATCAGTGGATTCTAAGTGCGGCGTGATATCGCTAATGAAGTCTGAATCTTGAAGTTGCTTATGTATTTCAAGCTCAATGTCTTCAGGCAGTCGGAAAAGATGAAAGACCGACCCAACCCCTATTCGTTCGTCGTGAACCAAGGCCGCAGCTGACGAAACCCCGTTACATTTCGCGAGTAAGCTTGTTCTTGGAAACACCGGCTTGATGAATGAAGTGCTAGATTTGGAAAAGAAATCAGAGCCCCACCGATCGGTGTTTTCTTTTTCGCCAAGCTTCCCGACGAGACATCGAAGTGATGCGAGATAGGAAATGTCCAATTTAAATAACCTTCACAACTATTCGCCTACAAGTAAACAATGCGTGCGTATTCGTTAGGCGCTAATGTACATTAGGTTGCACACCAACTGTGGGAAGTTACCACAGCTTAGCACTCCTAACAATCCGAGCAAAATTCTTATCCATGCACATAATTTTAGCGAATACCCATTTGTTACAAGCACACTACAACCTTATGTAAGGATTGTAATGGACAAAAGCAGCGCAATCACAATTGCGGCAATGTCAGCAACGATGCTAAGAGTATTTTATTGATAATTTGAGTTGTTGAACCAACTACCGCAGTGATACCACGTTAATTTGTCTTAGATCATTATGGAAGAAGCAACGAACTTACGTGACATTTTTTGACTGTATTTTCCCTGTTTGACGAATTTCATTTATAGGTTTAGGCACAAAGGCCTGTTGATCATATAAAGGGAGATTATTGGTATTAGACTGCCCCACTGAAGACTATGAACGACAGATATCCTGCGACAATCCTGATGAATAAAATTAATAAAATTAAAATTGGCAGGCGGTAAGGTAAGACTACTTTTAGCCTGGAGACCACTTTATCAACCACACATGCAATTTCAAACAGTTGACTAACAAGCTTCAGAAAACAATAAGCAATGCTAAATTGCTACCAAATAACGAACCCGGCATGGCGATCTCGCTCTCGCACTCGGCATCTTCGCCATACTTGTGCAATCTACTCTTCACACACAGGCAATGGATCAAAGCCGTCCGGGTAACTTGTACCTTCATTACCACAGGCGCCATTTAACACAGCACCGATCAAATTAGCGCCAATCATGTGCACTCCGCTGAGATTGGCATTGGTAAGATTTGCACCGATTAACTCCGCACCAAAGAGATGGGCAAGCGTCAGATCGGCATTACTTAAATCTGCTGCAATTAAATTTGCATCACTAAAGTTAGCTTCAGCGAGATTTGCTCCTGTTAGTTTTGCACCACCCAGAAGAGCATTGGAGAGGTCAGTACGAACAAGGCTTGCGTTACTCATATCTACACGCGACAGATTGCTTGCATTCAGTGTCGCGTCAGTCAGATCAGCACCACTCAGATCCGCATCACTCAAGTCAGCCTCACTGAACTGACTGTTCACCAGTATGGCACTTTTAAGATCAGCGCGAATCATGGTCGCACCACCCAGATTGGCATCGGTGAGATCGACACCAGCGAGTTTTATATCATTCAGCCATGCGCGGAATTGATTACTCCCGGCGCTCAGATCAATACCGGCCAACCTGACCTGCTGTTCATTCAAATACTCAAGCGCTGACCCTTTGCCATTATTGCCGGGGGCTTTGATAGATAACAGCTGCCATGACTCAGCTATACGTGTTTGAATCTGGCTCTGCTCAGTTTGTTGTGCTTGATGTTCTCGCCCTGCTCTTGCATCAACCAGCAACACGAGTAATACCGCAAGACAGAGCGCAGAAAAGATCACAGCCCAGGGTTGAATGATGCGTGCCAGCTGTTGCATGTTCAGGTTTCCAAAGCGATGAAGCAGTGGCCATTGCTATGATTCTATTGCAGCTCTGCTTGTGAGGTTTAAGTGTTTGTTGAAAAAATTGGCAACGGCCAATATACAATCGAGAAACTTGTATTCAAACGTAAAACACAGCTTAAGTATGATTAACCAGCATCTCAAGCGGGCCATCACTCCAACTGATTTATCACTCTCTCAAACCAACCAGTGTAGATTCTCAATATACTATTCAGAAATGCCAGATTCCAACGCGCTCAGATTGTGACCGAAGTACCCGGCAGTAGTTCTTCAATCCAACGCCACGATGCAGGCTTGTCATATCACCCTACGGTATACGCCAGAACCCAATAGCGGGCGGCGCACTCCTCTGGCGACAAAGATCACAGATACAAAAAAGGACGCCCGGAGGCGTCCTTTATTTGTATGGTGGCCATGGGTGGACTTGAACCACCGACTCCAGCATTATGAATGCTGTGCTCTAACCAACTGAGCTACATGGCCGTATCTGGCAGACTGCGTATTCTGGATAGTTGCTTGTGAACTGTCAAGCGTGTGTGGCTGGTAACGGTGCAGTGCATCAAACATTAAAACGGAAATGCACGACATCGCCTTCGTTCATTAGGTATTCTTTGCCTTCAAGCCGCCATTTTCCGGCATCTTTTGCGCCCTGTTCGCCGTTGTGCTCTATATAGTCGTCGTAAGAGACGACTTCGGCACGGATAAATCCTTTTTCGAAGTCGGTGTGGATTCGACCAGCGCCGTTCGGTGCGGTCGCGCCCTCGCGTACCGTCCAGGCTCGCACTTCTTTTTCACCGGCGGTGAAAAACGTTTGCAGGCCGAGCAGATCATAACCCGCTCTGATGACACGATTCAGACCCGGTTCCTGCAGACCAAGCTCAGTCAGGAATTCTGCTTTTTCATCTTCTTCAAGCAGCGCGATTTCCGATTCAATCGCAGCACAAACAGCGACAACACCGGCGCCCTCTGCAGCGGCATATTCGCGCAGCTGGTCCAGTAGCGGGTTGTTATCAAAACCTTCTTCATCAACATTGGCAATATACATAACCGGTTTTGATGTAATCAGGTGCATCATCTTGATGATGAGCTTTTCAGAGTCGCTTAGCTCCATGGTTCTAACCGGATTACCGGCGTCAATGTGGGCAACAACACGTTCCATTAAGGCTTTTTCGGCAATCGCTTCCTTGTTGCCTGACTTGGCATTCTTGCCGACTCTAAGTACTGCTTTTTCAGCTGACTCCATATCGGCAAGCATTAGCTCGGTGTTGATTACTTCAATGTCTGCAAGCGGGTCTACCTTACCTGCCACATGCACCACATCATCATTGGCGAAGCAACGCACCACGTGTGCAATGGCGTCTGTCTCACGAATGTTTGCCAGAAACTTGTTACCCAGCCCTTCACCTTTTGAAGCACCTTCTACCAAACCGGCTATATCAACAAACTCCATGGTGGCAGGTAGGATTTTTTGCGGCGTCACTATAGCCGACAGCTTTTCCAGTCGCGGATCAGGTACCGGCACAATACCCACATTGGGCTCAATAGTGCAGAACGGATAATTTTCTGCAGCAATCTCTGCTTTGGTCAGCGCGTTGAACAGGGTCGACTTACCCACATTGGGCAGACCGACAATGCCACATTTAAAACCCATGTTTGATGTTCCTGGTTAATCCGGTCTGTAAAATCCAGCCGCTTTCAGTTTGCCGGGTGGTTCCGGCTATTGTTTCTGGTGGCCTGATTGTTCAGCTGACAGAATTTTGAAAAACTATTTTTTTGTGTGCAGCGTTCGCATGGCTTTCGCCATATCACCCGAGACGATGTCTGTTATCTCGTGTGCTACGTCGTCGATGCTCTGTGTGAGAAGGTCCATCTCGGACTTAGGCGCACGTTGCAGTACAAAAGACACCACTTTTTTAGCATCACCCGGATGGCCGATACCCAACCGCACACGCCAGAAGTCACGACCCATGTGGTTGATGATGTCACGCAATCCGTTGTGACCACCATGTCCACCGCCCTGCTTTAACTTAACCGTACCGGGCGGGATATCAAGTTCATCGTGTGCTACCAGTATTTCTTCAGCTGCGATGCGATAAAAATTTGCCACAGCTCTTACCGACTCACCACTGAGATTCATGAACGTGGTTGGCTTAAGCAACCTCACATCACAACTGCCGATATTGGTGCGACCAAGTTCACCCTGAAACTTCTTTTCCGAAGTAAAGCTCGCAGAAAAACTACGCGCCAGTTCGTCGACAAGGAAGAAACCCGCATTATGGCGGGTATCCTCGTACTTAGACCCGGGGTTACCGAGCCCGACTATCAGTTTGATCGCACACATCAGACAATCGGTTAGGAGTCATCACCTTCATTCGAATCTTCAGCAGAATCAGCTGCCGGTGCATCCGAATCATCGCCGCTTTCTGCGCTTTCCTGCTCAGCCGCAGAACGAGGCTGGAATACAGTGATGATGGCACGATCATGATCTTCGTCACCTTCGGTGTAATCGGTTGAGGTCACACCCTCCGGCAATTTGATATCAGACAAGTGCAGAGACTCACCCAGTTTCAGATCGATAACATCCACTTCGATGTATTCGGGAAGTTTGCCTGGCAAACAGCTGATGCCAACGTCGTTTTCAATCTTGTTGAGTGCGCCGCCTTCCACCTTGACACCATGACAGGTCTCTTCGTTAAGGTAGTGCAGAGGAACTCTGACCGAGATAGCTTCATCCATACGAACACGCAAAAAGTCCATATGCAGAATTTTCTGCTTATACGGGTGACGTTGTATGTCCTTAATGATGGCTTTCTCTTCAGCACCGCTGATCTTCACAGTCAGGATGTTGGAGAAAAACGCTTCATTCTGAAGGTTATTGACAATCTCGTTGTGATCCAGCGAGATTGGCGTCGGATTGTTACCGCCGCCGTAGATGATGCCCGGAAATTTGTTTGTTCTACGCAGTCGGCGGCTCGCACCCTTACCATAGTCACTGCGTACTTCCGCGCTCAATGTGAAATCGTTGCTCATTGAGATACCTTTTCTGGAGGATTAATTTGAAGTGTCGTTGATACAGCAGGTTGATTCGCGACCAAAGCAACCCAGCCGAACAGTATAACAAAGATCTGGTTTATAGCCAGCAAAACCCGCGGGAGAAATCTCTGGCTGCCGCGGAGTTGCCTGCCAGGTTGTCAAACAGCAGGCACGGAAACCTGTCAGTCCATATAAATCGAGCTTACTGATTCTTCTTCGTGGATTCGGCGGATGGTCTCTGCCAGCATGGTTGCGACCGACAGCTGTCGAATCTTGCCGCACTCCACCGCCCTTTCCGAGAGCGGGATCGTATCAGTCACAACCAGCTCGTCGATTTCAGAAGTGATCAGGTTATCGAGCGCTTTGCCAGACAGCACTGCGTGAGTCGCATAGGCAACCACCTTCACCGCGCCGTGCTCTTTAAGTGCTTCAGCGGCCTTGCATAAGGTGCCTGCGGTGTCGACCATATCATCAATAATCACGCAGGTTTTACCCGCAACGTCTCCAATGATGTGCATCACCTGCGCTTGATTAGCCTGCGGTCGGCGTTTATCAATGATGGCAAGATCGGCGTCGTCCAGTTGTTTTGCCACAGCGCGGGCACGAACCACACCGCCGACGTCTGGCGATACGACGATCAGATTCTGATGCTTCTGGCGCCATAAATCACCGAGTAACACCGGTGAGGCATAGACATTATCAACCGGTATATCGAAAAAGCCCTGGATCTGTTCTGCGTGTACATCAACCGTCAGCACACGATCAACGCCTGCAATGGTGATCATGTTGGCCACCAGCTTAGCGGAAATAGCCACTCTGGCCGAGCGCACCCTGCGGTCCTGTCTGGCATAGCCAAAGTACGGCACCACGGCAGTGATGCGATCAACAGACGCGCGTCTGAAGGCGTCTACCATGATCAGCATTTCCATCAAATTATGATTAGATGGATTGCAGGTGGTCTGGATGAGGAAAATATCGCGACCGCGAACGTTTTCGAGTATTTCTACGGCGGTCTCGCTATCTGAAAATTCGGTAACTGATGCCTTGCCAATCGGGATTCGCAACTGGTTTGCGATTTTCTGCGCAAGCGGCAGGTTGGCATTACCCGAAAAAACCATCATGCTTGAATCAGTCACTGAGTACTAGCCCGGCCTGGAAATCTGTGGGTAACTGCCATTTGCCTTGCACGATACCAGGTGACTGTAGTGCGTTGTTCACCGTGGCACCCGTCACTTGCATCTGGCCCAATAGCATCTGACACAACATAGCGAGATGGCTGGGGCGGTAGGATTCGAACCTACGAATGCCGGGATCAAAACCCGGTGCCTTAACCGCTTGGCCACGCCCCAATTATCTTGCTAACAACCTTCGTCCACCGCATGCGGCATGCAGTCGATGCCTCTGGCAATAAACCCGCGTCGGGTGATTGCCTTATCGATACTCGCAACAAACAACCCCGCCAGCACATTCTGTGCCTGTGATTCAGTTTCGCAAGCCAGAAAAACGCTGGCTCCGGTGCCGGTCATGTGTGGCTTTTGAATCTGACCGTGCTGATCTGTCACGTTGCGTTCTATCGCAACTTGCGATAACGCATCGAGAGCCTGACCGACGGGCGGATACAGCTCACACACCAGCGGCTGAAACACGTTACACAAACCGTTGCTGCTGTGGAAGGCGCGTATTGTGATAGCTGCAGAATCACGTGTCAATTGCGGATGAGAGAACAATTCACCTGTATCGACGTGAACACCCGGATTAAGCACCACATACCAGCGAGGTGGCAGCGTCAGTGGCTGCAATTTTTCACCCACTCCTTCGGCCCATGCTGACCTGCCACGCACAAATACAGGGATGTCTGCACCGAGTTGCAGACCGAGCTCGGCAAGTGCTGATTGCGATAAGCCGGTGCACCAAAGTTGATTAAGAGCAAGCAAGGTAGTTGCCGCGTCTGAACTACCGCCACCGAGCCCGCCACCCATCGGCAAAACTTTATCGATGTTGATAGTCGCACCTGCACGGCAAGCAGTGTGTTTTTGTAAAAGTCTTGCCGCACGAATAATCAGGTTATCCGCGTCTGCAACACCTGCAATCGAGGTTTGCATTTCTATATTGCCATTGGTGCTGACATCAAACGTCAGATGGTCACCATAATCGAGCAACTGAAATACGGTCTGCAGGTTGTGATAGCCATCATCACGCCTGCCTGTGATATGCAGAAAAAGATTGAGTTTGGCAGGAGCAAGCCAGGTTTTATTTTTTGCTAATCGAGACATTTTCGCCACAGATCCAGATACTGAAGACTTAATTCAACAAAAGCCTTGCAGTCTGATCATTAACTACTCACACCTGGGATGGATAAACGGCCACTATCAACAACAACACCACGACCCCACTTTTTAAACGACAGACTGATCGCCACTTCCGGCCCCTCAACCAACACAGTTTTTGGCAGGTACATGTTCTCCTGAACCGTGTAGTTTTTAAAATCTATGTTCCACTTGCCGTTGCTGTCATCGGTCACCACCATGCTGTTCAGCCTGCCAATTTTGTCACGCTCAATTTCAGTTGCATCACCGGGTAAGCCAACCGCCCAGTCCTGCATCTGCACAATAGGTACTGTGGCTCCAAGCGCTGCAGTGAGCAGTTGCTGTGCGTCGTCACCGTTGATGCTGCCATTACGATCAGTAATTTGCGCACCGTTTTTATCCTCTGACAAGTGGATCACCTGCACGCCAAGCGGCCCGAAAAGCTTAATGTCGAAGCCTGCAAGGCTTGCTTCCCAGGCAAACGATGCATTGAATTTGCCCTCTGTTTCGGAATCTACCGCTATCGAACCCGAAGCCCGCCAGGGTTTAAAGGCGCGAAGTGCCGCTTCACGTGCTGCAACGGTTTGCACAGGTATGAGCTCACCAGCATCCTGCTTGACGCTACAGGCGCTGAGCAGAGCAAGCATGATCAATAATTTCGAGAGGATGGTTATTGGCACTGGAGCAATGTTTTGGTGGTTCAATAGACTCAACGAATGTATTTTTTCATCACACGATTAAGCAAGTCATCACCGGGGGTTTCACGCAGTGCTTCCTGCCACACTTTGGTTGCCTGCTCCTGATCACCACTAACCCACAACACCTCACCCAGATGCGCTGCAATTTCAGGATCAGGCAATGCGGCGTAAGCCTGCTTTAAAAGCTGCAATGATTCAACATAGCGCCCGAGCTGATAGTACAACCAACCAAGGCTGTCGGTGATTGCGGCATCATCCGGCGATAATTCATGGGCTCTGAGCAGATACTCTTCTGCTTCATCCAGCCGTTCGTTACGGTTGGTCAGAAAGTAACCGAGCGCATTTAACGCATGGCTATGATCCGGCTGGATATCAATAATTCTTTTCAAATCAGTCTCAAAAACAGCACGATTATTCAGTCGCTCTGCCACCAGCGCCCGTGAGTACAACAAGCCTGTCTCATCACTGTACTGTTTAATTCCGTCACTCAGCAGTTGTAAAGATTCTTCGTATTGGCCATCAAACGTCAGCAGCCGGCTTTCAGCGTTGATCAGCTCTATGGTGGTCGTTCTGTCGCTGGTACCGGATTTTAACTGCGTTAGTAACTCGCGCCCCGCTTCGACCTCACCAACCAGCCCGTGCAATTCAGCCGCACGTATTTGCGCAGAATAGTATTGTTCACCACCCTGCACTTCACGGTATCGATCAATGGCTATCTGATAATCCGATTTGCTGTCGGCAATCTGCGCCAGATAAAAATTTGCCTCATCCTGATGCTTATCGAGTGCAGCAACTGAACTCAGATACCTTTCAGCATTATCAATTCGCCGCAACTCCAGCGCGAGCAAACCTGCGGTGTAAAGCGCATCTGCATCGCCGGGGAAGTTGTTATAAATGACTTCCAGTTGTTCAGCTGCTTCGTCTGCATTACCACTGTCAGCCAGTAGCTGTGCAAAACCGATGTGCGCGTCCAGGTCTTCCGGTGAGCGTGCAAGATACTGCTGCACGGGTTCAAATGCCTGCTCGCCACCAGTGCCTGTGCCGCCGGAGAGTTGCAAGCGGGCACGCGCAAGCAGCGTTACAGCATCATTCGGGTTAATAGCCAGCGCGCGCTCAAACGCCTGACTGGCCAACTGATGCTCGCCCCGGCTCAAAGCGAGCTGACCAATGCCGTGCTGTGTGTGCGCGCTATCGGCGAAACGCTCGGCGAGTTCCCGTAATAATTGCGATGCTGCAGCGGTATCTGCCTGCGGCAGAACAGATGCAACCAACGGTGGTATCACTGATCCCGGTTCACCGACAGACAACTCCACCACCTGCTCGATAGCAAACGTTGCCTGCTCGACATCATCCAGTTGAATAAGTACCCGGGCACGCTGTTGCCATGCTTCCAGGTTTTCCGGCGCAAGCTCAACCCAGCGCAGTGATGCGGGTGCTGCCTGTTGAAGATTTTTTGCAAACAACGCAAGCTTGGTGGCGCGTTCACTGACACGCGGATCATCCGATGCTACTGAAGCGTCATAGTAGTTGTCTGAAGCCAGCTCAACCAACCCCAGGCGACCGGCAATTTCTCCGGAAAGGATGCTGAACACAAGATCGGACTGTTCGCTGACTGTCATCTGTGGCGCGGTGGCAGCAGGCAAGCTGTCGATTGAGTTACCCAAACCGGAGTCGGCCACAACAACGCTGGTGTTTTTGACCGCAAGGTCGGGCTCAGGAGCCGATATTTGCGGTTCGGGCACTGTACTGCAGGCGCCAGCCAGCAGACTCACAAGACTGAATAGAATAATTTTTCTCACAATCAATCTCTTCCCGTAGTGTCTGCCTGAGATCCCGCCTATAATAAGCGTAACAAAGCACCGGTACATTTCAAGACAGATGCAAGAGTACCCGTGCCAACAGAGTATACTGCGACTTCGCCTGTGCCGTGCGGCCCGACTCGCACACTAACCCAAACTACCCGGGAAATCCGGCGAATGTACTGATCGCCACTGCTATCACTCTTTATGTCTCTCGTTGCCGTCGGCCTTAATCATCAAACTGCTCCTGTGGAAATCAGAGAGCAAATTGCCTTTGCTCCGGAGCACATCGGCAAAGCGCTGCAACAAATGCAGTCGGATCTTCAGGTACCTGAGGCAACTATTGTCTCAACCTGCAACCGCACTGAAATCTACTGCGGAATGCCGGATGATAAAACCGCGAATGTCATCAATTGGCTGCACGAATTCCATCAGGCACCGCAGGAGACTTTTTCACCATTTCTATTCACACGTTATGACCGTGACGCGGCCCTGCACCTGATGCGGGTATGCAGCGGTTTAGACTCAATGATTCTCGGTGAACCGCAAATTCTTGGCCAGATAAAACAGGCATACAGAGAAGCTGGTGAAAGCGGCGCAGTTGGCCGTGATCTGACCCTGTTGTTTCAGTCAGCATTCAATGCTGCCAAGCAGGTTCGTACAGATACTGCGATCGGCGCCAATCCGGTATCCGTGGCTTTCGCAGCGGTGTCTTTGTCACGGCAGATTTTTGGTGACCTTAACGAACACACTGCCCTTTTAATTGGTGCGGGTGAGACCGTTGAGCTGACTATGCAACACCTGCGTGCCAACAACATTGGCAAAACACTTATTGCCAACCGCACAGTTGCCCGCGCAGAAAAACTTGCAGCACTGAATGGCAGCGAGGTGATAACGCTTGCCGAAATTCCAACACGATTACACGAAGCGGATATCATCATATCGTCTACTGCCTCACAGCTACCGATACTTGGCAAGGGAGCAGTCGAGGCAGCGCTTAAAGCCCGACGCCACCGCCCCATGGCGATGATCGATATTGCCGTACCAAGAGACATAGAGCCGCAGGTTGGCGAGTTGAGTGATGTTTTCCTGTACACCGTTGATAACCTCAAAGAGATTATTGACCAGGGCATAGAAGCACGACAGGAAGCAGCAATACAGGCAGAACACATCATTGCCAGCCAGGCCGATACCTTTATGCAGAAGATGCGCGGCCTGAACGCAGGTACCACCATCAGTGATCTGCGTGCCTATGCTACCGGTATTCAACAGACATCACTGAGTACAGCGATGGCAATGCTCAGGAAAGGCGAAGATCCCGAGAAAGCGTTACAATACTTCGCACACACGTTTACCAATAAACTGCTGCACACACCGTCTTCACAGCTGAGACAAGCCAGTGAAGCAGGTGAAACAGAAATAGCCGAAGCGGCACGCAAGCTATTCAAGCTTGACCAGCAAAACCAAAACAAAGATTAAGGCCGCATTGTGAAAGCATCGATAAAAGCAAAACTTGAAGGCCTGCAGGAACGCCACGAAGAGATCGCCGCCCTGCTCGGTGACCCGGATACCATTGCCGATCAGAATCGCTTTCGTGACCTATCGCGTGAGTACTCGCAACTCGAACCGGTTGTCAAAGCCTACAGCGACTTCACAACCACCACGGAAGATCTGGAATCAGCCAAAGAGATGGCCAACGATTCTGACCCTGATATGCGTGAGATGGCTAAAGAAGAAATAGCCGGTGCTGAAGAAAAAATAGAATCTCTTGAACTCGATCTGCAAAAGCTGCTGCTACCGCGTGACCCACGCGATGCCAACAACGTATTTCTTGAAATCAGAGCTGGTACCGGTGGTGATGAAGCAGCAATTTTTGCCGGTGATCTGTTGAAAATGTATTCGCGCTATGCAGACACGCAAAGCTGGCGGGTTGAACTGATCAGTCAGCGCGACGGCGATCACGGTGGCTTCAAGGAAGTCGTTGCCAGACTGATTGGAGACGGCGTTTTTTCAAAGCTAAAGTTTGAGTCCGGTGCACATCGTGTACAACGCGTACCGGAAACCGAATCACAGGGGCGTGTGCATACTTCAGCGGCAACTGTGGCGATACTGCCTGAAGTTGAACAGGTCGAAGAGATTGAAATCAATCCGGCAGACTTACGCGTTGATACGTTCCGTGCCAGCGGTGCCGGTGGTCAGCATATTAATAAAACGGATTCTGCAATTCGTCTGACTCACCTGCCAACCGGTATTGTGGTGGAGTGTCAGGATGAACGCTCACAGCATAAAAACCGCGCACGCGCTATGTCACTACTACAGGCACGACTGCTAAACGATGAAATAGAAAAACAACAGGCAGAAGAAACCGAGTCACGCCGCCTGCAAGTGGGTAGCGGTGATCGCTCTGAACGCATCCGCACTTATAACTACCCGCAGGGTCGAGTCACTGATCACCGTATTAACCTGACGCTATACAAACTGGAAGAAATCATGACCGGCTCACTGGAACAGGTTGTCGATCCGTTACTGGCAGAACATCAGGCTGACCTGTTAGCTGAACTCGGTGATTAACCCGACCAGTCGTTTACGCCGTCCGTAGCTTTTTGCCAATTGCTTTTTGTGCCAGTCGCTTACAGTGAATAAAGAACCCACCATAGCTTCGCTACTGGCAACTTCGACCAGAAAGTTAAGTAGTTGCCCTGGACACACCCTAAGTAATAACTCCAGGCTCGATGCGGAGTTATTGCTTTGCCATTGTCTTGAAAAGGATCGTAGCTATCTGTACACCTGGCCTGAAAAGACGGTTAGCAAACAGGCACTCGAACAGTTTAATACGCTGGTTGAACGTCGCTGTACCGGTGAGCCGTTTGCCTACCTAACCGGTGAAAAAGAATTCTGGTCAAAAACGTTTAATGTCAGCCCGGCAACTCTGATTCCACGGCCAGAGACAGAAATTCTGCTCGAACAATCGCTTGGCAAACTTGCAGATACTGCAGGGCCGTTTCTTGATCTCGGCACAGGCTCCGGTATTGTCGCCATTTGCACTGCACTGAAAAGACGCGATATAGAAGTTCATGCCACTGACATCAGCAGTGCCGCACTGGAAGTTGCTCGCAGCAACGCAGCGAGACACACCGTGGAGATAATGTTTAGCGAATCTCACTGGTTTGATAATCTTGCAGTGCAACAATATGCCGTTATCGCATCCAACCCGCCCTATATTGCAGAAAGCGATCCTCACCTTCAAAGAAACGGGCTACCTTTTGAACCGGCGACAGCATTGCGATCATGTGACAATGGTTTTGCCGACATCACTGCTATCATTGAACAAGCGTCGGATTACCTTGCCACCGGCGGATGGCTGCTACTGGAACATGGTCACTTACAAGGCAGTCAGACACGTCGTTTAATGTTGGAAAGAGAATTCACCCAGATCGAAACTGTTAAAGACTACTCCGGCAATGACAGAGTAACGCTCGGAAAAAATCCATGAGCAATACAATAAAAAGTCAACAGACCAGCAGCGCTGCAATTACTGCAGACAGTACCTTTGCTGCGATAGATTTAGGTTCAAACAGTTTTCACATGGCGGTAGCAAGCGCTACCGACTCTCACCTGCAAATGATCGACAAGCTGCGTGAGCCGGTCCGACTGGGCGCAGGATTAGATAAAAAAAACAACATCACCGCAGCAACGCTTAAAAGAGCACTCGATTGCCTTTCAATGTTTGGCGAGCGTTTGACCGATGTGCCCGCACACCAGATCCGCGCTGTCGGCACCAATACGCTGCGCCGCGCACGCAATGCAGATGAATTTAACACTGCCGCACTGGAAATCCTCGGCGTACCTATAGAAATTATTGCCGGGCGTGAAGAGGCAAGACTCATCTACAACGGTGTGACCTATGGCGTTCGCGATAACAAACAGCGACTGGTCATAGACATCGGTGGAGGCAGCACAGAATTCATAGCAGGCACAGGCACTAAGCCCAACATTGTAGAAAGCATCAACATGGGCTGCGTTAGCGCCAATACAAAATGGTTTTGCGGCGATCTCTCAAGCCCTAAAAAACGCCAGAAACAATTTGAAAAAGCAATCGCCAACGGCAGACTGGAAGCAGATGCCATAGTGCCACAGTATCTGAAACACGGCTGGGAGCTATGTATTGGCTCAAGTGGCACCATCAAAGCAACCGAGAGAATATTGCAGGCCTTTCACCCGGATGAAAACGGCATCAGCAATGAAAAACTGCAATGGCTGATTGAAAAAATAATTAAAAGTGGCCCGCAAGTGCTGAACGAAGTAGCCACCATCAGTGATGACCGACGCGTAGTTATTCTTGGTGGCTTGTCGGTTTTGCAGGCAGCATTCGACGCACTATGCATAACGCGCATGCAGGTTTCTCACTCAGCGCTCAGAGAAGGCGTTATTGTTGATTTGGCTGGCGGTTCAACGAACGATAACGTCAGACGTAATGCTGTGAACGATATGCAGAATCGCTTTCGGGTCGATATTGAACAAGCCACCAGAGTGTTCGCAACCGCAGAAGAATTGTTTAATGCCGCATCTGAATACTGGAACCTTGATGTAAGGCGTGACTGGGCAGCGTTGCGCTCATCCTGTCACCTGCATGAAGTCGGTTTGTCAGTTGCCCATGTGCAGTACCATAAACATGGTGATTACCTTCTGCGCCACGCTGATATGCTGGGTTTCTCAAGAAATGATCAACGCTTTATCGCCGCCCTGGTACGCAATCATCGGCGCAAGATAGACACTTCAGTGACTGACTCGATGAATAAATCAGAGAAGTCGCGTTACTACAAACTCCTGACACTGGTAAGGCTCGCGACACTCTTACACAGAACCAGAAACACCGACCAGACTCCAAAAATTATTGCTGACTTTGCCAACAGCACAATCAATCTCAACATCTCCCCGGAGTGGCTTGCAGATCATCCACTTACCTGTGCATTTATTGAAGACGAGATTGAAAAACTCAACGGCATTGGATTTCACCTCAGCCTGAACGCCGCGTAGCAACCCTGTCGGCGCACGAAATAGCTACAAACAAACTTTGCGTGACCTGCGATTCCTGTCTGATTTAACAGGCCATTTCAAGCTACTCGTGCACTCGCAAAGTGCTAGATCGTCCTATGCTTCTGAAGCAACGAATGACTCATAAGCTTCATCATCCATCAATTCTTCCACGTCAGTCGCGCTCTCTGGCTGAATGTTAAACAACCAGCCTTCATCATACGGGCTGTTGTTAACCAGCTCAGGCTCATCGGCTAGTTCGCCGTTGGTATCGATTATCGTGCCATTGATCGGGGCATAAATATCTGAAGCCGCCTTGACAGACTCTACTACTGCGATCGCATCTCTGGCCTCTACTACTTTATCTATCTCCGGAGTTTCGACAAACACCAGATCCCCCAACTGTTCCTGAGCGTGATCAGTAATACCAACTGTTACGGTACCGTCGTCATTCAAACGCACCCACTCATGAGATTCGGTGTAAAAGAGATCGTTAGGTGTATTCACAGCAAAGGTCCTTACAGAGTTAAAACGGGTCAGTCACGGACTTTAACTAAAATTTCCGTTTAGCTCAAAAAGTTCTCGACTCGCCGCGCTGCCGCAAGTGATTTGAGCGCAAAATTAAGCGCCGATTTATCAGTTAATGACTGACATTAAGCCGCGTATTAATCAGCGATTGTCTCTACCAGACGAACGCTCACGAATAACACAGACCAGCACCATCAACGCCGAAAGTAGCACAGCCAACCAGTCGCCCAGTTGTACATACGGTGTAATTCCCTCACGCGGCGTGACCTCAACATCAATAGCCACTGCTTCAAACTGCGGGCCCTGCTGCACAATTCTACCGCGATGATCAATAAGCGAGGTGATACCGGTATTGGTCACACGCAGCATCGGTCGGGCAAACTCAAGCGAACGCATGGCTGCGATCTCCTGATGCTGATGGGGTGCGGTGGAGTCACCAAACCACGCATCGTTGCTGACATTGATCAGCACATTGGCATCAGGAAATTGCGCACGCATCTCGGAGCCGAACGCATCTTCGTAGCAGATAGACATGCCATAGTGCACGCCATTGACCTCTATCGGATGTACAGGACCAGTACCGGGAGACAGATCAGACATCGGTATAGTGATGAGATCTGATAGTAGCGAAATAATGTTCCTAAACGGCGTGAACTCCCCGAACGGCACCAGATGTCGCTTTACATAAACCTGATCTTCCGAGCCGTTCAATACCTTGATGGCATTATAGAACTGACTGAAGTCTTCATTACTGGTAAAGCCACCACTGATCACTGTGGTGCCCTGCTGCTGCATTTGTTCTGCAAATTCAACTTCCCACACAGGAAGATCAGAAAATACCGTAGGAATCGCGCTCTCGGGCCAGATAACCAACTCGGCACCGGACTCACTCAACTCAGAATACAAATTAATCGAATCATCCAGCAGGTTTGGTTGAAACTTAAGCTCCTGAGCAATATTGCCTTGCGCCATTGTTACATCGACTGTTCTGTCCTGCACTGGTTGTGACCATTCAATCTGCTGCAATAAATACCCGCCACCAACAGTAACGCTGATTGCAACAACAGCACTGATGACTGACGCTATGTTACGATGACAAACCACCCAGGCAATGAAACCACTACAAAACACCAGCGCCAGAGAGTTCAGGAAAACACCACCGACTGGTGCATATCCTGCCAATGGCCAGTTAATCGTCGAGTAACCCACACTCAACCACGGAAAGCCGGTTAAAAACCAACTGCGAATCCACTCAAACAAAACCCAGATCGCAGGTGCCAGTAACACAAGCCAGAAGTTATTTTTATCAAAGCGATGGAGCAGGCTCGCCAACAATGCTGGAAAAAATGCCAGCGCCAAAACAAACAACAGCGTACCTAATCCTGCCAGTGGGCCTATAGCACCACCAAACAAATGCAAACTGTAGTAGACCCAATAGACCCCTGCACCAAACAACCCGACACCAAAAACATACCCGACCCTGAAACTCGCAGCGGCAGTTTGCGTATAAAAGAGAAGAATAAAGAAGCCGGCAATGGTGAATGGCAAAAGCATCCACAAACCGAAAGGTGCAAAGGACAGCACCGAAGCGGCGCCACATAGCAAGCTGAATAATAAATTCAGCCAGTTTTTTTGCAGTAATTTCGGACGATTTTGAACAGGCATTGAAGGCCCTATATGTAGCTCAGGCAAGTAGCTTATGCGACCAATGAAGGAACCACTGCCGCATGCTGGCCTGTGACCGGATCTTTGTTTATCAGCCTATCTGTCACCTTGTTCGTCACCCTATTGGTCAACCCTGTTCATCAACTTGAGGTCTGCTCTTCTGCCGTGACTTTAAGCAAATGAATTCGTCGTGACTCTGCAGACAGTACTTCAATCAGAAAACGGTCAATGCGGGTCTGTTCGCCGAGCTTTGGCACATGACCGATTTTTTGCATCACCAAACCACCAATCGTATCGAACTCATCATCCGGCAAGTCAGCATCGAGCTCTTCGTTAAACTCTTCTATGGGAGTAAGCGCTTTAACGTTGTACACGCTCTCTTCCTGTTTGCGAATGTTAGCGTCTTCTTCGGCATCGTGCTCGTCGTCTATTTCACCAACGATTTCTTCAAGCACATCTTCAATGGTGACCAGGCCCGCGACACCACCGTATTCATCCACCACTATGGCCATATGATTATGATTGGCCCTGAACTCTGTCAGCAATACATTTAGTTGCTTACTTTCCGGTGTAAAAACCGGCTCACGAATCAGCGACTGCAAATCGAAAGCTTCTTTTTTACCAGGCAGTGAAAAGCGCAACAGATCTTTTGCCAACAATACACCAATGACTTCATCACGACTGCCACCAATGACCGGAAAACGCGAGTGGCCACTATCAATTATTTTCGGTAACAGTTCGTCGAGCTGTTCGTCTATCTCAACGACTACCATCTGCGCCCTGGGAATCATGATGTCACGCACACGCATCGCGGCAACATCAAATACACCGTCAAGCATTAGCATGGTGTCGTCACTGAGTACGTCACGACCCGCTGCTTCGTGAAGCACAGTCTTCAATTCATGTATGCTTTTAGGCTCGTCTGCTCCACCGAGCGCGCCAATAATGCGCTCAACCAGAGACTTGGGTGACTCAACAGGCTCGCTGGCCATCAGATTTGTTTTATCCTCTGCTCTACCGGTTTACATTGCCGGCTATATATTTTTAATTTCAAGTACAACTTACTTCACCTAATGTGATCAACCGGGCAATGATTCACGTTGACGAATCATTCTGATTAAGGCCCTGCTCGCCATAGGGATCGGCAATACCCAGTGTCGCCAGAATTTCTCTTTCGTGCTGTTCCATCAGCTTTGCTTCATCTTCTGTTTCATGATCATAGCCACGTAAATGCAGCACACCATGAATCACCATGTGCGCCCAGTGATCAACTAACGATTTCCTCTGAGCCTTGCTTTCCTGCTCTACCACTTCGGCACAAATCAGTATATCACCCAGATAACTGATTTGAGCCTCCGCCGGGAAGTCAGCAGGGAAAGACAACACATTGGTTGGTTTGTCTTTTCCGCGCCACTGCAGATTACTTTGCTGCATTTCTTTGCTGCAGACAATGCGTATAGTAACGCCTGCATCCGAGCCCGCAGGTTTAGCTGCATTGGCCCATCGTATCAGTGAATCATTATCCGGTAACTCGCCCGACAGAGCATCTGATCTTTGAATCTCGACAGAAGCTTCAGCATCCACATGATCAAATGATTCAGGCGTTGGCAATTCAGGCATTGGCACGTTCAGGCGTTCAGCAAGCATCTACGAGCGCTTGTCGGAATTTTCAACAAGGTTCTCTGCCTTGTTGTAAGCACCGACAATTCGTTGCACCAGCGGATGACGTACCACATCGCGTGCTTTAAATTCACAAAATCCAATACCTTCAACACCATCAAGCACGCCACGCACATGCTTTAAACCTGAAGTCACATGCTTGGGCAAATCGATTTGAGTGACATCACCGGTGACTATCGCCTTCGACCCGAATCCAATGCGGGTTAAAAACATTTTCATTTGCTCAACCGTTGTGTTCTGCGCCTCGTCCATAATCACACAGGAGTGATTCAATGTTCGACCACGCATATAGGCAAGCGGTGCTACTTCAATCACATTTCTGTCTATCAGCTTTGCGACTCGATCAAAACCAAGAAATTCATATAACGCGTCGTAGATAGGCCGTAAGTACGGATCAACTTTCTGGGTTAGATCGCCAGGCAGAAAACCCAGCCGTTCACCGGCCTCAACCGCCGGGCGAACCAATACAAGACGCCTTACCTGTTCACGCTCAAGTGCTTCAACTGCGCAGGCAACGGCAAGATAGGTTTTACCGGTTCCTGCAGGACCAATACCAAAGCTCAGATCGTGATCACGAATGCTTTGCACGTACTGTTGTTGATTTTTACCACGGCAGCGCAACTTCACATTGCGTGTGACTATATCTGCACTCGCGCGCGGCTCGGCATCCGGCTGATCATCATCAGCGCTAAGATTGGCTTCCTGCAAATACAGATGTATTTTTTCAGGCGTTAAGGTTTCTCTGGAAGTCGCATCATACAAACCCTGCAATACACTGCAGGCACTTTGCACAACTTTCTCTTCACCAGACACGCGAAAATTGCCGCCACGATTGTGCAGCTCTACATCAAGCCGTCCTTCGATTTGTCGTAAATGTTCATCGAACTGACCACACAGATTTGCCAAACGCTGGTTGTCATCCGGACTGAGCTGAAATTCAAGCGTCGCCAAAGTTAGTATGTATCCTTAGCGCGTGACTGCCGCACCTGTTGTTTGATTTGAAGCTTAATAAAGCGGGTCATTGATTTGCTTGAATTCGCCACGTAGAGAGTTGGGTCGTGCCTCGGTTATTTCAACATCAACAAACTTGCCGATCATTGACGTGTCACCAGCAAAATTAACTACCCGGTTGTTTTCAGTGCGGCCTGCCATCTCTGCTTCATTGCGAGTCGATGGTCGCTCCACCAGTATGCGCTGCACAGAGCCCACCATTGCCTCGCTGATCACAGCGGCCTGTTCATTGATGGTTTTCTGCAGTATCGATAAACGCTCTTTTTTAACTTCAAGCGGGGTATCGTCTTCAAGTGAGGCAGCGGGCGTACCCGGACGGGCGCTATAGATAAAACTGAAAGACTGATCAAAGCCAATGTCTTTGATCAGGCTCATTGTTTGCCTGAAGTCAGCGTCAGTTTCACCGGGAAAACCAATAATAAAGTCTGAAGATATCGAGATACCCGGACGCGCTTCTTTTAACTTGCGAATCTTAGACTTGTACTCAATGCTGGTATGACTACGCTTCATTGCAGCCAATACTCGATCAGCACCGGACTGCACAGGTAAGTGCAGAAATGAAGCAAGTTCAGGTACATCTGCATAGGCTTGTATCAAACGATCGCCAAACTCTATCGGATGCGACGTGGTAAACCGAATACGCTCGATGCCATCTACGGCTGCAACAATAGAAATCAGCAATGCCAGATCACAGATTTCTCCGTCATCCATTTCACCGCGATAGCCGTTGACGTTTTGGCCGAGTAAGTTAACTTCACGTACACCCTGCTCTGCCAGTGAAACAACCTCTGCAATAACATCATCAAACGGTCGGGAAATTTCTTCACCACGGGTATAAGGCACCACGCAAAAGCTACAGTACTTGCTGCAGCCTTCCATAATAGAGACAAAAGCCGTTGGCCCTTCCATGCGTGGCTCCGGCAGTTGATCAAATTTTTCAATCGCAGGAAAACTCACATCCACCAACGGGCGCTTTTCGAGCCGCGTGGTTTCGACCATATCAGCCAGTCGATGGATGGTTTGCGGGCCGACTACCAGATCAACGTAAGGTGCGCGCTGCTGCAATGCTTCGCCTTCCTGACTGGCAACGCATCCGGCCACGGCAATCAGTACGTCGTCTCGCTTTTCTTTGAATGGACGCCAGCGCCCAAGTTGGGAGAACACTTTCTCCTGGGCTTTTTCACGGATTGAGCAAGTGTTGACCAGCAGAATATCTGCATCTTCAGGGTTGTCGGTGACATCGACACCGAAGCGCTCGTCGAGCACGTCTATCATTTTCGCCGAGTCGTACTCGTTCATCTGACAGCCATGGGTTTTTACAAACACCCTCTGGCGCTTTTCGGGGGATCGCGCTGAAGTAGAACGCGGTTTAGAGGGTTGCATTAGCGGTTTTTCACAGGTGACAACAGGGCTCCGTCAGAGACACAGGCTTTTCGCCATTTCGCGGAGCATAGCTGTTTTTCTGCTTTTGTTCCATTAGGACCGGTGCGCCTGGCAATAATGAGCAAAATATTGAGGCTTGTGACGCTGAATCGCAGGCCGGTTGGCGAGCTGACTCTGCGAACATGGTGCTGGATCAATCACGATGGCCGAGGCAATCGCCACTCCGGGCCAGACAGGCCCAGAGCTGCAAGCTGTGGAGCGAGCTACTTTACTAGTAACGATAGTGCTCAGGCTTATAAGGACCGTTCTGATCCAGACCCAGGTACTTCGCTTGCTCTGAGTCGAGCTCGGTCAGCTTGGCACCGATTTTATCAAGATGCAGACGCGCTACTTTTTCATCCAGTTGCTTTGGCAGAACATGAACGCCAATGTCGTACTGGTCTGCTCGTTCCCACAGCTCGATCTGAGCCAGCACCTGGTTGGTAAAGGAAGCTGACATAACAAAGCTCGGGTGACCGGTTGCACATCCGAGATTCACCAGTCGCCCTTCAGCCAGCAGGGTAATACGCTTGCCGTCAGGGAATATAATGTGATCCACCTGTGGCTTAACGTTATCCCACTCGTATTGCTTAAGACTGGCGACATCAATTTCATTGTCGAAGTGACCAATGTTGCAAACGATCGCCTCGTTCTGCATTTTAGCCATATGGTCGTGATTGATCACATTGACGTTACCTGTGGTGGTGACAAATATCTCACCCTTGTCTGCTACGTCATCCATAGTCACAACGCGATAACCTTCCATTGCAGCCTGCAGTGCACAGATCGGATCGATCTCGGTAACCATGACGGTTGCACCCATACCGCGGAACGCCTGCGCACAGCCTTTACCCACATCACCGTAACCCAGCACAACACAGATCTTACCGGCGATCATGACATCAGTGGCACGCTTGATACCATCAAGCAGTGATTCACGACAGCCATAAAGATTGTCAAACTTCGACTTTGTTACCGAGTCATTGACGTTGATCGCAGGTACTTTAAGTGTTCCTTCACGCGCCATTTCATAAAGACGGTGTACGCCAGTAGTCGTTTCTTCTGAAAGACCCTTAATGTCTGTAAGCATTTCAGGATACTTATCATGAATGATTTGCGTGACGTCACCACCATCATCAAGAATCAGGTTAGGCTTCCAGCCATCAGGACCTTCAAGAGTTTGTTCAATACACCACCAGAACTCTTCTTCGGTTTCGCCCTTCCACGCAAACACAGGAATGCCCTGATCAGCAATGGCTGATGCCGCATGATCCTGAGTTGAAAAAATGTTGCATGAAGACCATCGCACTGTTGCACCGAGTGCTACCAGAGTTTCTATTAATACAGCAGTCTGGATAGTCATGTGCAGGCAACCAACAATACGCGCACCTTCCAGAGGCTTTTTACCGGCATATTCTTCACGAATAGCCATCAGGCCAGGCATTTCCGACTCTGCAATTCTGATTTCTTTATGACCCCACTCGGCGAGTGAGATATCGGCTACTTTAAAATCGCCGCTGATGTTTTCTGCTGCTTGTCCCATTAGGTAATCCTTAAATATCGGTGTGACTGGTTTATGCAACCTGCAGTGTTATACCGCAGGCATTGAACTTTAATGTACTTTTAAATTGTATCAATCAGGCGTTCCGCAGCGCGTCTGCCTTGTCGGTGTTTTCCCAGGTGAAGCCTTCATTCTCCCGGCCAAAGTGCCCGTAGGCTGCTGTTTTTCTGTACTTGATTTTTTCAGCATTCAAAAGATCAAGCATGGTTAAGATGCCATAAGGACGCAGATCAAAATGTTCACGTACCAGCTGGGTGATCTTGTCATCATCCATTTTTCCAGTGCCAAACGTTTCAATCATGATTGACGTAGGCTCTGCAACACCGATTGCATAGGAAATCTGAATTTCACAACGATCTGCAAGACCGGCTGCAACAATATTTTTTGCGACATATCTACCGGCATAAGCGGCAGAACGATCAACCTTGGATGGATCTTTACCGGAGAAAGCACCACCACCATGCCGTGCCGCACCGCCGTAAGTATCAACAATGATCTTGCGACCGGTTAAACCCGCATCGCCCATCGGGCCACCGACAACAAACGCACCGGTCGGGTTGATGTGATACTTGGTATCCGCATGCAACCATCCGGTTGGCTCAAGGATCGGTTTAATGACCTCTTCCATGATGGCTGCTTTAAGATCGCTTTGTTTGGTCTCTGCAGAGTGTTGAGTCGACAGTACTACCGCATCAATGCCCACCACTTTGCCATCAGAATATTTAAAACTGACCTGACTCTTTGCATCCGGTCGTAACCAGTCAGCACCAGCGCGGCGATACTCGGCATGCTTTTCTACCAATCGATGTGCATAGGTGATTGCCGCAGGCATCAGTACATCAGTTTCATTAGTTGCATAGCCAAACATCAGCCCCTGATCGCCCGCCCCCTGGTCTTCAGGTTTTGCACGATCGACACCCTGGTTGATATCAGGCGACTGCACACCAATGGCGGTCATTACCGCGCAGGTGTCGCAGTCGAATCCCATTGCAGAGTCGGTGTAGCCGATCTCGCGAATCGTGTCACGAATGACTTTTTCGTAGTCCGGCTTGGCGGTGGTGGTGATCTCCCCGGCAATCATTGCCAGCCCGGTTTTGAATACAGTCTCGCAGGCCACACGAGCGTGCTTGTCTTCGGCCAGAATCGCGTCTAGTACTGCGTCTGACACCTGGTCTGACATCTTATCCGGATGTCCTTCCGATACCGACTCAGAGGTGAAAATATGTTCCTTAGTCATTGATTAAATGGTCTCTGCTAATAGAATTCAAGGGCATCCGCGGCCACGAGATGAGTACGCAACATACCCCACTCCCGGCAAGTGTCGCGGATTATAGTTCAGAAAAAGATATAAAGACATCTTTATATCGTTATATATGCGTCGCCGAATTATTAGCAAAATACTGCCCGCTTGTGTCACGGAATACCGTGGTTATGTGAACCAGCGCAGAGTACAAACGCCGAATCTGAGCAACAAGCACCGGTTGCAGCGCTTTTGCATGCGCCCGAGCAACCTCAAATGGCTAAGAGCCAGGTGATTAAAAGATTGATTACCCTGCCGCGAAAGCGCCTGGTCAGTTCCCAAACAGGCACTATTCGAAAGAGCTTCTCTGCCACGGTACACAGCGACACCTGTCGGGCATGGCTCTCCTCGATCCACGCGGCGGGGTGTAGGAATAACCCCGGTCTTGCGCCTCACACTTTGCTTCACACTTCGCCTCTGCGGTTTCCAGCAAATGCTCTGCAGCCAGAAAAAGCAGCAGCAAAATGGCCGCCCACGCCAGCACAATGTTTCTCCAGTACATTCACCACACCTCTTTTTTTACAACAACTTATACGAAAATCATAACTGGTCAGGGTTACGGCTGCCATTAGGCGTGTCGTCACCCGAGGCGCCTGCGTGTGTTTATGTGTTGGATGCGGCATGACGAAAAGCTATGAGGAGTGAGCTTTCTAATCACCATCTGCGAGACTCGTTGACAACAACCAAATGTCATGACAAGAATGACACTACCATGACTTTTTCCTGAGGTAGCTATAGATGCGCATCTATCACTTACCAGCACTACTATTGCTAGTTATCTTTTATACCGGCACGGCCAATGCGCAAGGTGCAGGAATGCTATCAGGCACAGTCAGTAATGATTCCGGTAACGTACTGCCACAAATCACAGCCAGCCTGGTTAGTGATGAGTCCGGCGAGGTGCTGGTTCAACAGACCGATGCTTTCGGCAGATATCAGTTCTTGTCAGTACCCGCTGGTAGTTATCAACTGTCTTTCGCTGATCAGAACTTCATTATCTTTGTTGATGAAGATCCGCTACCGGATGAAGGCACCATCTATCTGGATGCCATGTTTCCACAGTCCATCACGCTACAGCAAAATCAAAATCTTGATCTGGGTATTTTTATACTGCAGCGTGTTGATAACACAGATAACCGCGAGGCCAATACAACAGTGACTGACTGCACCGGCTTCGGAGACAACCAAACACCGCAAACATTAGCCTACGCACTGGATAACGCTCGGGATATTGTTATTGAATGCACTGGTACGATACCTGTGCCAGAACTGACAATAACCAAGAACGTAAAGATCAGTGCAACAACAGAGGTGGCATTTGCAGCAGCAGGCTTTAATCGAATTATTCGTGTGCTGCCCGGCGTTACTCTTGAGTTGAGTGGCATAGATATAACCAATGGAGATTTCACCAGTGGTATCGCGCTGCAAAATATGGGTACCACGAGCATCGAGAATGCCGAGATCACAGGCCATGACGGCAATGTAGCCACCATACAGAATCGCGGCACACTGAGTCTTCGCAACACAAGGCAGTATCGAAATAGAATTCTGTTTGACTCCGTATTTGATAACACCGGTGTTATCACAGGCAGTGACGTAATCATTGAAAGCCATATCTCAACGGGCGGCCCGGTGATTACCAACAGGGGTGTCATAGAACTAAGGGGCTGCCAGATCAGCGGGCTTGGTACAAACAACGTCTGGTCTGTAAACAATGAGCAAGACTCAACATTCAAACTATTCGACTGCACACTAACGCGAAGCAGCAGCCCGTTTCAAAACCGCGGCACACTTGAAATATTCGATTCATCAATCGACGAGAATTCCGGCGATCAAAGCGTAATTGAAAGCACTGGCGTACTAAAGATAGGCGGCACCGGCATTACTAATAACGATGTTTTCGGCGCTATCATCAATAACGAAGGTTCAGCAGAAATCCTTAACAGCACGATCAGCAGCAATAACGCCGGCGTTAGCGGAATCGACGAAGACTACTCAGGCGCAATAAGCAACGCAGGCCTGATGCGAGTGACTACAAGCACGATTGCCAACAATACAAGGCCACCTGGAGGAGATCGTCAATTGGGTAACTCCGGCGAACTCACTCTTTCAAACACCATAATAGCCGGCGTTGAAAGCGGCACTGATTGCGGCGGTGTAACGCCTGCTGTGTCACTCGGCCACAATCTGCATACCGATGGTACATGCGGCATCACTCAACAAACCGACAGTCCATTCAGCAACCCGGGGTTACTGCCACTGGCAGACAATGGTGGCTTAAGTAAAACCCATGCCCTGCAACCCGGTAGTGATGCGATTGACACAGGCAATTGCGGCAACGGTGCAACTGCCAAGGATCAGCGCGGCATATCCCGCCCGCAAGGCCTTGAATGTGATATCGGTGGGTATGAACTGATTGCTGCGATACCTGAACCACAACCTGAACCACAACCGGAAACGCCGCCAGAAACAGAACCAGAACCTCAGCCAGAACTGCAACCAGAACCGCAACCTGAACCCGAATCGGAGCCGGAGCCACAACAACAACCAGAGCTGCAACCTGAACCACAACCAGAACTAACACCAGAGCAACAGCCACAACCGGAGCCGATGCAACCACCTGCAAACCAAAGCGGCAACGACGCAACCGATGATCAGACAAACACTGACGATAACCCATCATCAACAGAAAACAACTCGCAACAGGCTGATGAAACTCCTGCCACCGGAGACAACGGTAACTCGAACGCTAACGATGAAACAGAAATGCCCCAGGCTGCACCAGAACCGGAGCTTGACACTCCACCCATACTGGCAAACGAATCACCCCAAAGCTCGGGCGGCGGTACAATCGGGTTTCACTTCCTGTTGCTGATGTTACTTTTGTTATTCGGCAAACATGACACAACGGCCCGCCAGCAGTCAGTTGCCGGTTTCTTTTACCGATTCCATCGCCACATAGGTTGATGTATTCGCAACATGCGGCAGACCTGAAATTTGTTCAGCCAATACACGCCGGTAGGCACTGATGTCTTTGGTCCGAACTTTCAGCAGGTAGTCAAAAGACCCGGCGATCATATGGCATTGTTCAATTTGAGGAATCTGCTGCACAGATTCATTGAACGCTGTGAGCGCAGCTTCTTTTGTGTCTTCCAGTTTCACTTCAACAAACGCAACATGATTCAGATTCAGTTTTACCGGGTTTAAAACCGCCCTGAATCCCATGATGTAACCATCGCTGATCAGTCGTTTTAGTCTGACCCCGCAGGGAGTCTTTGACATCCCGAGCTTCCCGGCAAGATCCGTTATCGCTATCCGCCCGTCTGTAGACAACAATTGAAGCATTTTCCAATCAAACTGGTCTAATTTCCTGGGCTCTTCTATTTTTGAGTTCATTTGATCTTATTTTTGACTATTAATAAGTTGTTTCGACCATAAATCTCCAATTATAAGGACATTCACCTCTAACACCATTGATAAACTAACGGCAGACCGCACCGGAGCAAACTATTGGAAAAGTTAGCCGCAATAAGATCCCGCATTCGCAGCCTGCACATGGCGGATGAAACCACGGTGGTTACCGCACTTGCAGAGCAACATGGCCCTGACGAAAAAATGCGCGCGCAAGTCTGTGACCATGCAGCCGACCTGGTCAGACGCATCAGGCAAGCAGGCGATCCTGGCTTAATGGAGGTTTTTCTTGCTGAGTACGGCCTCTCGACAGATGAGGGCATCGCATTGATGAGTCTGGCAGAAGCCCTGCTTCGCGTACCCGATGAGCAAACTATCGATGAGTTGATTGAGGACAAGATTGCGCCATCATCCTGGGGCGAGCACCTCGGCAAGTCGAGTTCATCACTGGTGAATGCCTCTACCTGGGCGCTGATGCTCACCGGTAAAGTCTTAAAGGAAACCGACAACGGCGGCATTGCCAATACACTACATAATGCAGTGCGCAGACTGGGTGAGCCGGTTATAAGAGTGGCGGTAAAACGCGCCATGCAGGAGCTGGGGCATCAGTTTGTACTCGGTGAAAACATCACAGACGCTATCAAGCGCGGCATACCGCAGCAAGCAGCAGGTTTCACCTATTCCTATGACATGCTGGGTGAAGCAGCACTGACCGCAGCTGATGCACAGGAATTTTTTATCGCTTACCGCGATGCGATAGAGCATCTCTCAAACCATGCAGGGCATGAACAGGTACGCGAGAACCCCGGTATCTCAATAAAGCTCTCTGCGCTGCACCCACGCTACGAAATGAGCCAGCGCGAGCGGGTATTAAAAGAGCTGGTGCCTCGCGTGATACAGCTTGCACGCATCGCCAAAGAAGCCAACATGGGCCTTAACATAGATGCAGAAGAAGCGGATCGACTCGATCTGTCACTTGATGTTATCGAGGCGGTTATCAGTGCACCTGAGTTTTCCAACTGGGATGGATTCGGTGTTGTTGTACAAGCTTATGGCAAACGTGCTGCAGCCGTTATTGACTGGCTCTATGCTTTATCGACAGCACTCGATCGAAAAATCATGGTGCGTCTGGTCAAGGGTGCTTACTGGGACATGGAAATCAAACAAAGCCAGGTTAACGGTGTGAGTGATTTTCCGGTCTTTACCAGCAGAGCTTTTACCGATATCTCTTATATCTGTTGTGCACAAAAGCTAATGGACTACTCTGATCGAATCTATCCGCAATTTGCCACCCATAATGCGCATACCGTCTGCGCTATTCTGGCAATGGCCAATCATACTCATACTGATCAAACCCAGGCCAGTCAAAACGAGGTCAGTCAAACCCAAGTTGATGAAAACAGGGTCAATCAAAACGTGGCCTATGAATTCCAACGGCTCCATGGCATGGGTGAAGTGCTACACCAGCTGGTGCTTGATCAGAACCAAACACGTTGCAGAATCTACGCGCCAGTAGGAACGCATCGTGACCTTCTTGCTTACTTAGTACGCAGACTGCTCGAAAACGGTGCCAACTCATCGTTCCTTAACCAAGTGGTCGATAAAAACATCTCAGCAGAATTTATCACCGAAGATCCGTTTAATGCGCTGAGTACAACTCAGGCTGACCCAAGCCATAACATCCGAAAACCCGCAGACCTCTATCAGCCGCAACGTATCAATTCCACTGGCTGGGATCTGCGTAACTTTGATGACATCAATGCTTTCATAGAAGCAAGGGATAATTTCAGCACTCACGAATGGCTTGCAGGCCCCATCATAGCCGGATCAATACCTACGGCAACACCCTCGCCTGTCTATAACCCGGCAGATCCACAAAAGCGAATAGGGTTTGTGTCTTCTGCCACATTGAATGATGTCGATACCGCACTGGATGTTGCGACCTCCTGGTCCACAGCAACCGCTGAGGTCCGTCATCAAACATTAAATAAAGCGGCAGATTTATACGAACAAAATGCCGGTGAAATCTTTGCAGCGCTTTGCTTTGAAGCCGGCAAGACCGCTGAAGATGCGGTTGCAGAAATTAGAGAAGCGGTTGATTTTTTACGATACTACGCAGCAGAAGCTGTGCGTCTGCAGGGCCTGCCGGAGCGTGGCCTTATTACCTGCATCTCGCCATGGAACTTTCCGCTTGCGATATTTACCGGCCAGATTGCGGCGGCACTGAGTGCCGGTAATGGCGTGCTGGCCAAACCTGCTGAACCGACTTCAATCGTTGCATCCATCGGAGTCAGGTTATTGCATCAGGCGGGTGTACCGAAAACGGCTTTACAGCTGATACCAGGCAAGGGTGCAACTGTTGGCGCAAAACTCACGACCGATAATCGTGTCAACGGGTTATGCTTCACCGGCTCCACCGCAGTTGCACAGCATATCTATCGAGCAGCCTCATCGTCATTGGAGCCGGACTCTACTTTCATTGCAGAAACCGGCGGATTGAACACGATGATCGTCGACTCAAGCGCACTGCCTGAACAAGCGATACAAGACATCATAGATTCATCATTCCGCTCCTGCGGGCAACGTTGCTCTGCACTGCGGTTGTTGTATCTGCAGAAAGATATCGCCGATGAATTCATGACAATGTTATTCGGCGCGATGGATGAACTGGAAGTTTCTGATCCGTTGAATCTGTCTTGCGATGTGGGACCAGTCATTACTGATTTAGCACGTCAGGAAATACTCAACCACATTGATACTGCAAGGAATCAGGGACAACTGCTCAAACAACTCGACACCCCTACCACCGGTTTTTTTGTTGGCCCTGCCGTGATTCAGGTAGACGGCATTCATTCTTTACAGAGGGAAGTATTCGGGCCAGTACTGCATGTTGCTACGTTCGAACTATCAGAACTTGAGGCAGTGCTTAACGATATAAATACCGCCGGTTACGGCCTGACCTTCGGCCTGCACACGCGGCTGGATGACCGGGTGGAGCATATTACAAGCGCCTTGAATGTTGGCAATATCTACGTCAATCGCAACCAGATTGGTGCGGTGGTCGGTTCACAACCATTCGGTGGCGAAGGGCTTTCCGGCACCGGCCCTAAGGCGGGCGGCCCGCATTATGTCAAACGCTTTAAAAAATACGGCCTGCCACTTCATCATCGGGTGGCCGGCCAAGAGGTACCGGCAAGTGCTGTGCAAAGCGTACTGGACCAAACCGTCACCAATAACCACGCTGCACTTGAATCTATAGATATGCCCGGCCCGACCGGCGAATCCAATCGCTGGTCCACCTGGCCCAGAGGCACAATCCTTTGCCTGGGGCCAACCGCAGAAGATGCACGCAAACAAATGGAGATCACAAGCAACTTACACTGCGCCGCAGTCGGGGTTGCACCCGACCTCAGCGGCGTAAACACTGTGAACGGATATCTGGATCGCGCTGCTTTGTCTGGTTTAAAAGGTTTCAGCGCCGTTGCACTCTGGTCTGAAAAAAGTGATCTGATCAAAACCCGTGAAGCACTCGCAAAAAGGGACGGCCCATTGCTGCCGCTGATTGCCACAGACGCCATGAAAGATTTTTGTATTCTTGAACGTCATCTTTGTATCGACACCACAGCAGCAGGTGGCAATGCCTCGTTGTTGGCGGCTCAGTAAGTTGAAAAAAGCAAATGTATCAGCCAGGCACATTGATCAGTATGGTTTTGTATAATTACGAATAAACAGCTGGAAGTGATTCGATGAGCATCAAGATAGACAATATTAATCAGAGTATTCTACGGTCTCTTCAGAAAGATACTCGTCTGTCAATTGCTGCCATCGCCGACGACGCCGGCATATCAACGAGCCCTTGCCAGAAACGAATCAAACAACTCGAAAGCCAGGGGGTCATTACAAACTATAGTGCAAATGTTGAACTATCTAAAATATGTACCAGCGTGACTTTTCTGGCAGAAATTACTTTGCAGGAGCATGACAAAGACTCCTTTCAGCAATTTGAAAGCGTTATCATGGAGGAAGACACACTGGTTGAGTGCTATCAGGTGTCCGGCCCTTACGACTACTCAGCTCGATTTGTTTGCAAAGACATAGAAGATTACAAATCTATTTCAGATCGACTCCTTTCAAAATCCCCCATTAAAAGTATTCAGAGTCATTGCGTTCTATCGAATGTGAAACGCTTCACAGGCTACCCTCTGAAATACCTGCTTACAGATGATGAGTAGCCTGAAACACAAGCTGCTTCTGTCACTGTGATGCAATCGGCATCCAGCACCCTCTGCGTTTTTGTTGATAATCAAGCAAATAAATTATCCTGTTTCACCATCAACATTTGACAAAAAACCCTTCTTTCCGACCAGTATTCAAAATTATATTTTTCCGCAATCCCGGATAATCGATACACTTAATTAAGCTGCCGCTGTATAAAGGATAACTAATTTTAGTGGCACAATTGATCGGTTATTTTTTATGGCACAGAAAAGCTGTTGTATCGTTGGAATTCCCATTCAATGTGGCACACATGTCAATGGCTGCGTGATGGGGCCGGATTCTTTTCGAACAGCCAACCTCGCTGGTGTTTTAACAGAACAAGGCGCCAGTGTTTTTGACCTTGGTAATCTGGAACCCGGTTCACATGAACCTCTCGAACACGAGAACTCCAATATCCGGCATTTATCGGAAATTGTTGCCTGGACTAAAGCCATTGAGGCCGCCGCGTATGAAGCCATCTCATCTTATGAGCTGCCTGTTTTTGTAGGCGGTGATCATAGTCTGTCTGCGGGCACCGTGCCCGGTGTCACCAGACACGCTCAGGAAAATAACAAAGAGCAATTTGTACTCTGGCTCGATGCCCACCCCGATTTTCACAATCTCACAAGTACTGACAGTGGCAACCTGCATGGCACTCCTGTGGCTTATTTCTCCGGCCAGGCAGGCTTCGATGGTTACTACCCACCCTTAAAACATAAAGTTGCCGAGCAGAATATCTGCATGATGGGAGTTCGCTCTATTGATGCAGCAGAACACTCCGCTCTGGCAGAAACCAACATACAAGTACTTGATATGCGCTACATCGATGACCACGGATTTGCAGATCCGCTTGGCGAATTCCTGCAGCGTGTAGAAAAAGCCAACGGGGCACTGCATGTCAGTCTGGATGTGGATTTTTTAGAACCGGAAATAGCGCCAGCTGTTGGCACAACCGTCGCCGGTGGTGCCACCTTCAGAGAAGCACACCATGTGATGGAAATGCTGCATGAAAGCGGCCTGGTGACCTCACTGGATTTAGTAGAACTCAATCCATTTTTAGATGATCGCGGCAAAACAGCAACGCTCATGGTCGATCTTGTGGCGAGCTTAATGGGGCGAAAAATTCTACATCGCCTGCCCAGGCGTTACGGATAAGGGCTACGGAAAGGCGTTACGGATAAGGGCTACGGAAAGACGCTACGGATAAGCGCTACCTAACTTCATATTTTATAGAGCAGAGTAATTCAAACAATGTTGCAAACAGCCGCTGCAAAAACACACCTGGACCCATCAGACCTCGCGATGGTCCCGTTTGTCAGTGTTGAAGATATGATGAATATCATTAACACCCTTACACTGCCGGTGATCATCAGAGAAATTGCTGAATACATAGAAGCAGACTTCCTTCGTTGGGAATCCTTTGACAAAACTCCAAGGGTAGCCGCGCACTCCTCAGAGGGAGTGATCGAGTTAATGCCGACCAGCGATGGTGACAACTATGGCTTTAAATACGTCAACGGTCACCCGGCAAACATGTCTCGCGGCTTTCAAACGGTTACCGCTTTTGGTGTGTTAGCAAGAGTTCATAATGGATATCCGATACTGGTCTCGGAAATGACCATTCTCACGGCCCTACGCACAGCAGCAACCTCAGCGGTTGCGGCAAAGTACCTGGCACCAGAGAAGTCCAAAGTTATGGCGATGATAGGCAATGGTGCACAGTGCGAATTTCAGGCGCTGGCTTTTAAAGAAGTTATTGGAATTGACACCATCAGGCTTTACGACATTGATCCGGCAGCCACCCGAAAGGCCGTTTTAAATCTTCAGAACTCAGGACTGAATATTGTCACCTGCACTTCTGCAGAAGAAGCTGTATTAGATGCAGATATCATCACCACCTGCACTGCAGATAAACAATACGCTACCGTGCTGGGCGACAATATGGTGAGCTCCGGCGTACATATCAATGCGATCGGTGGTGATTGCCCCGGTAAAACAGAGCTGTATAAAGGCATACTGCTCCGCTCTGATATCTTTGTAGAGTACCCGCCACAAACGCGTATTGAAGGTGAGATCCAGCAACTGGACAACGATCACCCGGTCACTGAGCTATGGACAGTTATTGCAGGAAAAAATAAAGGGCGAACATCAGACACTCAAATCACCCTGTTTGATAGCGTCGGCTTTGCCACAGAGGATTTTTCTGCGCTACGTTACATTCACGATCAGCTCGAAAAGACAGGCTGTTTTATTGAGTTAGACATGATTGCAGATCCGGATAACACCAGAGATCTGTTCGGCATGATTGAGCGGTCTCGAAAAAGGCAACAACAATAAGCAGCTTTTTGTCATAGCAAGGCAGACACGGTGCAACAGATAAACATCGATCACTGATTATCATCAGAACACTGCACCAGCTTTTCGAATAAAAACGCGTGCTGTAACGCCACTCGCCGCGCAGTCTCCTGCAGATTTGCCGCAGCACTGTGGCCGCCATCGATGTTTTCATAGTAAAGAAAGTCATGGTCCAGATCTTCAAATCGAGCGGCCATTTTTCTGGCATGCCCGGGATGCACACGATCATCTTTGGTAGAGGTGACAAAAAACACCTCCGGATAGCGCGTGTCTGACTGCACGTTGTGATAAGGCGAAATTGATTGCAAAAAGGCTCCTTCAACTGGATCATCCGGATGACCGTATTCGCCGACCCACGAAGCCCCTGCCAACAACAAGTGATAACGCATCATATCCAATAACGGTACAGCACAAATCGCTGCCGCAAAAAGATCCGGCCTTTGTGTGACCATCACCCCCACCAACAACCCGCCATTTGATCCGCCTTCTATAGCAAGGTGCTGTGGCGAGGTGATTTTTCTGTCGATCAGATCTTCAGCAATTGCAATGAAATCGTCGTAAATGCATTGCCGTTTGGTTTTTAGCCCAGCCTGATGCCATGCCGGACCAAACTCCCCGCCACCGCGGATATTCGCCTGCACATAAACACCACCGCGCTCTAGCCATAACTTACCGCGCATAGCAGAGTAAGCCGGATTCAACGGAATTTGAAAGCCACCATAGCCATACAGCAACACAGGATTAGCTGAATCCAATGCAATATTTTGCTGCCGCACCACAAAGTACGGAATCATGGTGCCGTCAGACGATGCGGCCTCAAACTGTTCAGCCACCATTGAGCTTGCATCAAACCATTCAGGCAATGACTTTACCGCAGTAGCTTTTGGTGTCTCAGTATCAGGCGCATCGACACTGCCTGTGTTGTATAGCCACAATGTGTTCGGGCTTAAAAAGCTATTGGTAGAAAGGAATGCCACATCTTCTCTGTGGCTTGTTGCGCCAACTGAAACAGAGCCAAGAGCTGGAAGCTCCAGTTTTTCAGAACTCCATTGGCTTCCATCCCAGTCAAATTCACGAACGAGCCCTGCTACATTCTCATAGATCGACACCAGCAGTTTGGATCGGGTAACACCGTAGCCATTGACCGAGCCACGTGCACCGGGTCGGCAAAGCAAATGTACCTGACCGATATTAGATCGCGCCATAAAATCAGGTAACGAGAAACTGACCACATCACCCAATTGAAACTCACGCCAGTTTTCATTAAGAGCAAGCAACACCTGATCTTTGAATATGCCTAATACATCGACCTTTAATGGCAAAGGCAGCTGTACCTTCGCGTCTGGTGCACTGGCAGTTTCTGCATCACTGGAGTTATCAGTGATCGCGTCTGATGGCACCCAATAGTGTTCACTTTCGTAAAAACTTAACGAGCGCATTAATAACACCTGACGGGTGCCGTCCTGCAGCTCAACCACATAGGCACGAAAGCTTACATCGGTTGTTTCGCCGCGCCCAATCTCTTTCGCCTGATCTATGCCTGTACCGCGTCGCCACAGTTTAGCGATCATCGGGTAGCCGCTTTCGGTCATGCTGCTGTTGCCGTGGTCATCCATGCCAAAGTCAACACCGACAAGCAGATGATCGTGATCGAGCCAGTTGACACTGCCTTTGGACTCCTGTGTTTCAAAGCCATTCTCAACAAACGACCGGCTTTGTATATCAAACTCACGATATACCGACGCATCCTTGCCCCCATCAGACAGGCAAACCATACAGAGCTTGTTATCCGGACCTAAAACGATATTTCCCTTGTACACCCAGTTTTTGTTTTCCGCTTCAGACAATGCATCAATATCAAGCACGGTTTGCCAATCGGGGTTATCTGTTAAATAGCTTTCAAGAGTGGTGCTACGCCAGACACCCCGCACATGATTGGCATCCTGCCAGAAGTTGTGTACCTGACCGTCGCAATAGGAAACGTAGGGTATTTTGTCTTTTGAATTGGCAATCGCCAGCGCATTCGCATATAACTCATCGAACAACGGATTGCTTTCAAGCCGCTCTAATGTGCGAGCGTTCCATGATTTGACTTTCTCAAGTGCCAGCTCACCCATCACTTCTTCAAGGTACAGGTGCTTTTGCAATTCGGGATCTGGTTTCTGCGCCATTCGGTTACCTGATGGTGTGCGGTGCTCAATACAAACTGCAATAGGCCAGTTAAAATTCTCACACAGCGGCATTGTGTTTAAAAGTAGCAATAGTATCTGTTTTCAGAACCTCAAGCGCAGGGAACTCGTTTTACACAGCAATATGAATATTATCCTGCTTACCCATGAGCACGAGCTAAATAAAAAAACCAACACTGGCTCAATCGCAGTTAAACATGCAGCAAATATAGTTGAGCGAATTGTCTGGCAAAGAACCACCCCGAGCGAAAAATTGGTAAAGTTGATTGATGACGGACAAGCGCTGTTGCTTTATCCGGCACAGATAGCAGAAAAACCTTGCCTTGAAGATCAAAAAACTGATGAATGCAGAATTAAAAATTTCGAATATGTGGTGATCATTGACAGCACGTGGCAACAATCGAGAAAAATATACAACAAAAGCGCGTATTTACAGAAAATGCCGAAAGCAACTCTGAATACCAGACAGCCGTCCAGATATCAACTACGGCGCAACCAGACTCAGGGAGGACTGTGCACGATAGAATGCATCATAGAAGTTTTAAACGCTCACGGTAATTCTAAACTGGCATCACATCTTGTTATTGAGTTTGACAAGCTCAATAGCTCTGCAGGTTAGATCTGTTGACAGCCGTGCATTAGTATCTATTTCTGGCCCCGACGCAACAGCCGCGCAAGTATAAAACTCGTCCGTGGCAAATAACGATAAGGACGTTTTGCTTCCACAGTTGGTCCGGAAAACATTCGATAAAACCCGAAAACAGCAAGAAACACATGGGCGCAGCCAATCATTACAAACAACATTGATGGTCCGCCTGTGTCCATCAGCCAGGAAGAAAGCAACGGGCTGGCAATAGCTCCAATTCCGTAAATAAATATCAATGAAGCGCTCAGTTCTACGGACTCACCGGGTTTGGCAAAGTCATTGGCGTGCGCCACAGAAAGCGAGTAGATGGGGAACGTAACAAAGCCAAACAGAAACGCTGCAACATAAGTTGAGCTCTGTGAATTGTTGCCATAGCTAACCATCCCGATGCTGGCTAATACAGACAGCACCGAAATCACAATCAACACCCATCTTCGATCATAGCGATCCGCAAGCCAGCCAACGGGTATCTGTGCAATCGCACCACCCAAAACAAACGCCGCAAGAAACCAGGCTATTTCGGTGACTACCAGACCCGACTGCTGACCATAAACCGGCCCCACCATTCTGAAAGATGCAGCGGTGACACCAGCGACTACAACGCCAAGCGCACCCAACGGCGAAACTTTGAATGTCTTTATCGGGTGTAAGCCGGGTAATTCTGATATCTGCGGTGGCTGTGCCCGTGTGACCAGCATCGGCAATATGCAGATACAGCACAAAATAGTCAGAACGTTATAAGCCACATATTCAACAGGCGCTAGTACACCAATTAAAAGCTGCGCGCCGAGAGATGCACCAAGATCAACTGATCGATAAACACCAACCACCTGCCCGCGGTTATCATTGGTTACCCGCGCATGCAGCCAGGCTTCCACGATAGTGTAACAACCGGCGACACAGAAGCCGGTGAGTACACGCAACAACGCCCACGCAGTCGGATCAATTAAAATCGGATGACCCGCTGCACCAATCGCACCGCAGGCAGCAAAAGCCGCAAACGTGCGCGTATGGCCCACAACAGCAATCAAACGAGGCGCCAACCAGCAACCGACAAAAAACCCTACAAAATGCGAAGAGCCCAGCAGCCCGACTTCGGTGGTAGTAAAACCATTTTGAAGCCCGACAAGCGCGTCAAGCGGCGAAATCGAACCACTACTGAGTTGCAACAACGCAATAGATAAAAACAGTGCTGCGAAAGTAATGAGAGTTCGCACGGGTCAGCCAGGTAAATGAGGCGGTATTAATAAATAGCGTGTGATGATGAGAAAGTAGTGATCTCATGTGTTAGAAACGCGAGTTCTGGCCGGGTATCCACCGATTAGCTTCCATCCGAGCTTTCTGAACCCGATTCAGATGCACTAGCCACATATGTTTGTTGCTCGTGATTCGGTTGCTTAGGGAATCTACGTTCAAGCAACCCTTCATTCACCATCGGTGTAACATACCGTCTTCTGATAGCATCCTGATCTCTGTTCAAGAGTTCCGCGATCTGGGCCATACTTAGATAGTGCCGAGCACAGAGTGACACTATTGTCTCGCGCACAATCTCGGGACTTGAACGCCGGGATTCGCTAACCGGCTTTGCCTTTACGATCAGACACTTCCAGTCTTTGTCTGTTAGACCAATCAATCCGGTATGACCGGAGCTAGCGTCCTTATGACTGGACCTGGTGCTCTTATGACCGGAGCTAGCACTCTTATGACCGGAGCTAGCCGCACCCGACACTGGATCCTCAAAATTTATAACGTCAGTCAACTCAGTGACGGCGGCCTGCGCAACTCTATAACTGGTCGCACGCCCCTGCCCATCGACCATCAACAAACCCTTGTCCACCAGCGCCTTTAATAAAACCGTGATATCGCTAGGATGAACATCACAAAGTTGCTGCATTCTGGAGTTAGTCAGATAGCCTTCGATTTCGGCTGTAACCAAAGCCACTCTGCCATGCTCATCCAATTGCTCAAATGCTTCACCAAACTGATGCAACAGCTTTACCAGAGTGTCCTCTGGCAACAGACTAACTGTACGCAACCGCATTAGCGTTGCCGCCGGCGTTTCTATTTCCCACAATTCCGGCAAACGATAGTGCTGCACCTTCCAGTTTTGCAGCACCCGTGGAATACCAGAACCGGCTTGTTCACCCAGTCCGATCAAGCTAAACATAATTTGAAGATTTCGATTACGGCAATCACTGGTCCCACCCCGCAGCGCAGTTTCGATAGGCACACGCATGTGACCCGGGTTTCTGAAGCCGAAAAAACCAGGGGCTTTCACTACCAGCACTGATGCACGTTCAGAATAATCGGCATGCACTAACGTATTAACCATTTTGCATATGTAATCGATCAATCGCTCTAACGTGTAGCTTGCATAGAACACGGCAGCATGACGATCAGCAGAGATATACAACTCCGAAAAACTTGCGCCTTCAACTATTGGCGGAAATTTATGTGCTTGAAAGGCGAGTATTGAGGAGTTGTTCATTAAGTCAAAACGTTCCGTTGAAAGCTCGGTATTGTAGCGCTGCGAACAATGCGTCAAGTTCAGCCAGATACCTTTGGCTCGTTAACTTTACTGTACAATATCTAGCAGCTATCAAATAATCTTTGCCGCTCAACTGACTGAACCGAAAGTGATACTCCATGAATTGCCCGCACATTGAAATTGAATTTGTGCTGAGTACTCTGGTTTTTACCACATGGTCGGCCGAACGCCCGGGCTTTTCTTTGCACATTGCAGTTTTCGCGAATAGCACTCAGTCTGAGTTGAGGCAGCCCAACAAAAAACGCCCCTGCAGCAGAGCAGAGGCGTATACGGTGTCAGTTTAATTACAGGCCTCAGGCAACCTCCTAAAACGGAATATCATCATCAAAGTTGATGTCCGGCCCGCCAGCAGCAGCCGGTGCTGGCGCCGCAGCTGGTGCGTTACTCCTGGCCGCCGGTGGATCCATTGGTGCTGTGGATTGATAATCGCCGCCAGCGGCACCGCCTGATGCACCACCGCGACCGCCGAGCATTTGCATCTCACTGGCAACGACTTCCGTGGTATATTTATCCTGACCATTCTGGTCCTGCCACTTGCGGGTTTGCAGTCGGCCTTCAACATACACCTGCGAGCCTTTGGCAAGATACTGCTCAACGATCTCTGCCAGGCGGTTAAAAAACACCACTCTGTGCCATTCGGTTTTCTCCTGCCGCTGGTTGGTGGTTTTGTCCATCCACGATTCTGACGTCGCGATACTGATTGTCGCCACCCGCGAACCACTGTTGGTTGCACGCACCTCGGGGTCATTACCCAGGTTGCCTACAAGAATAACTTTATTAATACCTCTGGCCATTAGCTCGCTCCGACGATAGTTAATTTGCGCGAATACTCACACCTGAGTGTTACCGGCATCTGAGCCGCGCTGTACCCCCGCTATGATAATTAATTTCACACAGGCATTCCTTTATATTTTCTATCAGCCTGATTTTCTGTAGGCTGGTGAACTGTGAGTGTTTCAAAGCATGCAGCCGAAGTTCAACACCTTTACAGTTGCCAACACTCCATTGAATTTTGCATGCTAATCGCTGAACTTACAGGCTCACTCCGGAAATGCCGCTAGACAATCTATCCTGGGACATCGTCTTGTGGTGCACATTTGCTCTCGCCTGTGGCGGCCTTATCAAAGGCACACTCGGGGTTGGCACACCCTTGCTGACGGTACCAATGATGGCGCTGGTATTACCCGCGCAAAGTGCAGTCACACTGATGGCGATGCCGGTTGTGGCTGCCAACCTGTGGCAAGCCGCAAAAGCACCAGACATAAAATCCGCTTTGCGAAAGTTCTGGCCGGCTGCGGTTGCACTGTTGTGTGGCACGTTGATTGGCACCCGCATCCTGTCTGTGATCGATGAGCGCACTCTGCTTTTTCTGGTCGGCGTCTGCGTAATTGCATTCACTATGCTGCAGGCTTCTACTTTCAAACTGCAACTCGGGAACCATCTGATAATCCCGGCAGGTATTGTTTTCGGCCTGCTGTCTGGAATTATCGGTGGCATCTCATCGATGTTCGGGCCCATGCTGATCGTCTACATGATGTCGTTGAAAGGCCTGGGTAAAGACGAGTTCGTGAGCTCGATCAGCTTTTTGTATGTCTGTGCGGTGGTGCCATGGACGGTCTCCCTGTTGGCTGTCGGACTGCTGCAAGGACCGCTGTTGTGGGGTTCACTGGCGGCGGTAATCCCGGTATCCGTCGGCATGGTGCTGGGACAACAGTTGCGCAGGAAGATCAGCGAGGATCGATTTCAACACCTTATGCTATTGATTTTACTGGCTTCTGCGTCCAGCATGCTGTGGCGATCCTGGAACCTCGGGTAGCTCAAATCGAGTACCGGTAGTGATTTCATACGCGCATGCGGCGCACATTTGAAAATACCCGATTGACACCAGCATTCTCTACCGATACGGTCGAAGGGTAGCTCTTCTGTACTAGTCCCTATGTAGTACACACCGAGGTCACCGGAGAAAACACCCAAAATGACAGTAAAAAAATACCTTTTGAATGCATCTGTAGCACTCGCCATGTCCGCTATGGCTGGCCATGCGGCGGCCGAATGTGCCACTGATTCACTACCTGCTTCAATGGACGGCCCCGGCGGCTACCCCGAAAGAGCATTGACCATGATTGTCCCTTACGGCCCGGCTGGTGGTTCCGGTCAGGTCGCGCAAGCCATGGCTGAAGCAGTCACTGGCCTGACTGACGTTTCAATCAATCGCGATCACAAGCCGGGAGGCTCTGGAACCGTTGGCATGACTGCCTACATGGCTGCACCGGCAGACGGCTACACGGTTCTGGAACACATTGATGACGCGGCCAGTGCCCACGCACTTGATTCAAGCAAGCCAAACCCTGCTGAAGACCTGATCCCGCTGGTTACTTCGCAAATCACCTTTTCCCAAATCTATATCCGCACTGAAGAAGATCGCTTCACTGACTGGGCCTCCTTTGTTGAATGGGTGAAAGCACAGGACGGTAAAGCCACTATTGCCAACGTTTCCAAAGAGGGCTCAATGGAACGTGTGACAATGAAATTCATCACTGACGCTACCGGCATGCAAATTCAGCAGATCTCGTTTGACAAAGGCGCACCACGCTATGGCGCACTTGCCGGTGGTCAGGTAGACGCTTTGTTTGAGCAACCGGGTGACGTGCGTAGCTTCCTCGATGCAGGCAAGTTCAAGCCGATTCTCACTATTCTTAAAGAAGCACCAGATGCTTTCGCAGACGTACCTGATCTGGTTGATGCAGGGCTCGACTTCGAACCACTGCTTCGTTTCCGTGGCTTCTACGTCAACGCCGGCGCTCCTGAAGATCGCGTTGAATGGCTGAAGTGGGCTTTCCAGAAGGCTTACTGCCAGGAAGACTATCAGGCTTATAACGAAAGCAAGTTCATGACACTGATCGACAGCTACCGTGACACAGATGGATCAAAAGACCTGATCACTGAAACTATCGGCCAGTACCGCGCCGTGTATAAAACCATGGGGCTTGAAGTCAAGTAAGCTTTAAACTTAAAGTTTGCGAAACAAAAAAGGCCAATACGCTAACGTGTATTGGCCTTTGTTCGTTAAGACACAACCCCGCCAATCAGAACAATTAATTTAAAGCAGAATATTTATGGGCAAACTCACTAAGGGACAGATTGTCGAGGGTGCATTCTGGCTGATACTGGCAGCTTTTTTCTTTGCCTACTCGTTTGAATTCAATAACAACATAGAAATATACAAGTACGGCGCAACGCTATGGCCGCGCGTTATCCTGCTGCTGATTGCGCTTGCAGCAATCGGGCAGCTGCTCGATCAGCGCAAAAACGGGGATGCTTCATCGACCAGTAAAATTGCTGCCATCCATGAAGACTCTGCGCAAGACACGCAGTACAACTCGCTTGGCTGGTATATCAACACTTTCATTCTGCTCTGCCTGCCCTTTGCCTACATGATCGTACCGGACATCATCATTGAAAAAACCGGCACGCCTGAAGAAGGCGCTGCAAAAGTTAATATTATTTGTGGTGCTGTATTATTTCTGGCTTACATTGTAATCAGCTGGCGCAATCACGTCGGTGCAATACTAACCCTGCCATTGTTCTTTGCCGCAATGATGCAGGACATGGGTTTTTATGCCCTGGCTCCAGTGTTCATTATCGGTGTGATGATACTGATGGGTGAACGCAGGCCAACGCGCATGGCAATGGTAATGCCACTTATCTACGGAATTCTTATTGCGTTTTTTGTATCGCTACTTTATGTGGGACTTCCCACCGGTTACATCAGTCCGTTTTATGACTTTGGCACCTGGATGGTTAACACCTTTCAATAGATTCATCACACACTACACACAGCTGATATAACAACAACTCATAAAGCGATAGCATTCAATGGACGCATTTAACAACTTTCTTACCGGCACTGTCACATTGTTCAGTGATCCTGTCGGGGTACTGATTTTTTTCGGCGGTGTTGTTGGCGGCATGCTGTTCGGCGCAATACCGGGTGTAAGCATGCTGACACTCGCCGCTATTCTTCTGCCATTTACTGCACACCTTAGCCCGGAACATGGAATCATGTTGTTCTCGGTTATCTACTGCACCGGTGTTTATGGCGGAGCGATCACAGCCATTCTATTCAACATTCCAGGCGCACCGGAAAACGCACCTACCGCGTTTGATGGTTATCCGATGACGCAAAACGGTGAGGCGGGCAAGGCGGTTGGCGCTGCAGTCATGTGCTCGGCGATTGGTGGTGTTGCCTCATGCATTGTGATGATGGCGGCAACCGCGGCAATCGCAGACTGGGCTATCTCTGCCTTTGGTCCACCTGAAATTTTTGCACTGGTATTTTTTGGCTTGGCAGTCGCGGCTTCAGTGGGGGCCAAGTCATTCTGGAAAGGCTGGCTTTCGATCATGGCAGGTTTAATGATTGCCGTGGTTGGACTTGATCCGGTAGGCGGACTAGAGCGCTACAACTTTGATATGCCTTATCTTGCAGCGGGCATTCACTTTATACCAACCATTCTCGGCTTCTTTGCTGTATCAGAGATTTTCGTGCAGGCAGAGAAAAAAGCCACCGGCTCTTACAACGCACCCAAGCTGAGTGTCGCCTTCCCTACTTTTAAAGAATTGTGGCAACACAAGATTGCCGTGGTTCGCTCTGCAATTATCGGATTCTTTTGTGGCGTACTACCGGGCATTGGTGCCACGCTCGCTGCGTTCATGGGTTACAACGAAGCAGTACGGTGGTCAAAAGACAAGGAAGGTTTTGGCAAAGGCAAGATGGAAGGGGTTATCTCATCTGAAACTGCCAACAATGCAGCAACCGGTGCTGCAATGATTCCGTTGCTTGCACTTGGACTGCCCGGTGGTGCACTGACTGCAATGATGGTTGGTGTTTTTCAAATGCACGATATGGAGCCCGGCCCACTGGTGTTTTTAAACAGTCCTGATCTGGTTTGGGTGGTATTCGCTGCAATGTTCTTCGCCAACCTGTCAATTCTGCTGGTTGGATTTCTGGAAGCAAAAACCATTGTCAACCTGCTGCGCATACCTTTTCAGTACCTCGCACCATTAATTCTTTTACTTGCGACAGTAGGCGCTTATGCAGTACGCGGTCTTACTATCGATGTGGTCGTGATGTTTGTGGCAGGTGTTGCAGGGTTCTTCCTGCGCCGCTCCGGTTACTCAGTTGCCGGTATCGTACTTGGTCTGATTCTCGGTAAAATTGGTGAACAAACATTCGCACAGGCGATGCAAATGCTGCACTTTGAGTTCAGCGGATTTTTAAACCGACCTATCGCACTGGGGCTGTTAATCGCGGGCTTTATCACCATACTTGCGAGCGTCTATGGTGCTTTCTTTAAGAAGCAGCCAGCTTCAACCGGAACAGCTTAGCGAATGAGTTGGTTGCGACAATAATGCATCGAGCTTGTACCGGGCTCGATGCAGTCAAACCCTATGCTCTCACCCAGTCTATCTGAGTTTCATACCACACAAACCCTTCCGGGGTTTCGATAGAGAATAAATAGAGCGTCCCTGCACTACACCTCCATAAACTGCCATTTGCAACTAATACTCAGATAATGCTTTAGGAGTCAGGCACGATATCGCAAACGATCGCACTTGCCAGCTCGTTTGTGTCATTAAAAAACCAGTGGATGGTATTTTCGTCCTCAACCAGCGTACCGGTTTTACTACCTGCCGTTAGCGTTGATTCTCCCGACTCCCTGCCTTCGGTCCAACTGCCTTCAAGCATCCAAACCAGTCCCGGACGCGTCTCATGGCTATGCCTTGCGATGCTGCCACCGGGTGCCAGACCAATCTCACGCATTTGTAGCTTATAGCCATCAAGATTCAGCGTCTGCTGCATGGATTTACCATCAACCGCTCCAAGGTTGACTGCACGGATACCCGCGTGCGACTCCGGTGGCGCGCGTTTTGTCATCGTATCCAGGTGTTTCCCGGACCACAAGCCCAGAGAGAAGATTAACATTACAATTAACTTGTGATTTTTAGACCGCATAAATAGCTCCTGAGGTGATAAATGTACCGGGGCAGTCATACTGCAGGGATTATTTATAACAGTGTGATACGCTAAAGTTATGACGGAACTTCGATGTTTTTTCGACTATTCAATGGAGCTAATGCCGAGCTACGATGAATTATCAAATTGGTGACTGGCTGGTACAGCAGGATGCCAACCGGCTTTTAAAAGGTAATACCGAAGTACAGCTTGAGCCAAAAGCCATGACCGTATTGTGTTATCTCGCAGCGAATGCAGAAAGAGCAGTCAAGCGCGAGGAATTAGAATCTGCCTGTTGGCCCGGTCAGGTGGTGGGCTATGATGCATTGAGTAATTCAATCATTAAGATTCGCAAAGCTCTAAGAGATAACGCAAGAAAGCCGGTATTTCTGGAAACCGTTCATAAAACCGGCTTCCGCTTAATAGCCAGTGTTTCCCAAGTTACAACAGAGCAACCATTAAAGCCTGATTCAAATCCCGACGTATTCACACCGAATCCATCGAAACCATCGAAACCACTTATTGCAGTACTGCCGTTTCATACATACAAAGACTCGATTGATGGGAATGAACCCATTCGACTTGCCGGTGATTTGTTAGCCGAAGAAATTATTGTTTCTTTAAGTCGTCAATCAGAGGTTCGCGTCATATCAAGAAGTTCTTCTTTCCAATACCGCGAGAAATTCAGCCTCAAGCATATTGCAAACAATCTTAATGCAGACCATGTCATTGAAGGCTCTATTGTTGAGGTAGAAGACAAGTTTGACATCCGTGTCACACTAAACAATTGCCAGACCACTTCGGTCACATGGGCCGGTAATTTTCACAGCACCAATAACATTGCTCTGGAAACCATTAACCCTATCATTTCAGGAGTAATCAGCTCTGTGCTGGCTGCCATCGGCGTGGCCTCCCTACCTTCAATTAACAAAGGTACTCAGAATGAAGCTGCCTACTGTCACTTTCTCAAAGGCAGAGAACTGGACAGAAGAGACACACCGGAGTGCAATCAGAAAGCACGTCAGCATTTTCTAAACGCTATTGAGCTGGATGCCAGGTTTTCTTCAGCTCACTCTTACCTCAGTCGTAATCTGGCTGTCTGTATCATCAATCAATGGCCCGAACATCAACCAGATCAATTAAATAAAGCATTGGATCACGCAGATCTTGCCATTGCACTGGACCCACAAAATCCACATGGTTATTTTGCAAAAGCAGCAAGCACCTTGTGGTTGCGAGCATATGCAACTGCACTGACAACAGCTGCAACCGCACTTAATATTGACCCAAGCTTCAGTGAAGCCCATGCGGTAACAGGGATGATTCATCTGTATAACGGTGACCCATTCAAAGCGCTGGAACCGTTAGAGACAGCAATGCACCTGGACCCGTACTATCGTGATGCATACCAACACATACAAGCCCAGGCTTATTTTCATCTGCGTGAATATTCAAAAGCCGAGCAATTATTACGTCAACGCTTATTGCGAAAACCGGATAGCGATACCAGTCGGGTGCTACTGGCAGCAACCTACGGCCATCTTGGAGAAAATAAAAAAGCACTGAACAGCTGGCACAAGGCAATGGTCATTAACCCTGACTATTCCATCGCTCACAAGCAGTCAATCCTTCCGTACAGAAAATCCGAGTGTTTCGAACAACTTTTAGAAGGTTTGCAACTAGCAGGAATAAGCAGCCACAGATAATATATTCTATGAATAAAAACACCGATCAGAGTGAATTGACTGGCGGCTGCTATTGCGGTCTAGTCCGCTATCGAATCAGCGGCAAGCCAGACAAGGTCGCGTTCTGCCATTGTCAAAGTTGCCGGAAAATCTCAGGTGCTCCGGTAACTGTTGCTGTTATGGTAAGGCACGAACGATTAGAGTACACCAACAACCAACCAAAATATTTCACCTCATCAAAGGATGCCCGACGCGGCTTTTGTGACGAATGCGGCACGCCGGTATGCTGGACTGGCACCTGGCACAATAAAGAACAGGTATTTGTCTATGTTGGAACCCTTGATGATATCAGCAAGGTGCACCCGGACAGGCATGCATTCACTGACTCTCAGGTACCGTGGCTTACAGTCAATGAAGAACTGCCTGGTTATGATCACAGCAGCCCATCTGATGCGCTTATTTCTGAACAGACATGAATACCCATAAATAAGGAAGCTCGATAATCAACAAAGAGCTTAGTCAACAAATCATGCCCACAACCCACAGTTACCCACGCTATCCGCATACGCGAGTATCACACCGCCTTGTTTAAGCAAATAACACTGGTCAGACACGGACGCCCGGCTTACAAACACTCCGGCCGCATTCAGTCCAATCAGATGGGCATGTGGATAGAGAATTACAACAATGCGCCAATACAAAGTGAGTCTTTGCCTCCCGAAGAACTGATTGATCTTGTGAATCAGGCAAATGTAATCGTTTGCAGCGATACACGTCGCTCTGTCGACTCAGCCAACAGACTGGATAATGAAAAAATCATCGAGAGAAACCCTGCACTCAGAGAAGCCGGACTTCCGTTCGGGCAAATACCCCTCATCCACTTAAAGCCTAAGGTATGGGCTGTTGTATTCCGCATAGCGTGGCTCTGCGGCTATAGCAAAAATTCAGAGAGCGTCTCGCGTTTTCGTTCAAGAGCCGCCGTCGGTGCAAGCCGGCTTGAACTCCTTGCTGAAAAGCACGAACGCGTTGTGTTTATCGGCCATGGCATTCTTAACCGGCAAATCTCGAAGCGCTTAATCCAGTCTGGTTGGCGAGGTTCAAAACCAAAATCCAGCTACTGGGCTTTCAGTACGCTTGAACGACAGTAGGGTGTTCTATTGATACAGAGCGTTTACTCTTTCCAATGCCTGGTATATTTTTTACTATGGAGCTGCACCATAAATACGTTTAGCGAGTTAACGCTATAAATCGAAAAGTGAAAAAACCATAGCGATGCAAAGACAAATAAAGAAGTTGATAGTTATTGTACTACTGTTATTTTCATCAACCAGCTACACAACTGAACTAAAGCACCCAGTTGGTATCGGTCTCCAGTATGGGGGTGTTTTGGGCTGGCAGGGCTCTTTAAGTTCCGGTGAGAATAGTGCCAGATTGGGGCTGGGTGTTGTTGGTTTTACGGTAGGGTATGATCGTATTTTTTCAGAGAGTTTTTCTGTTGGCGTACAGGTATTTGGTAACTATTTTAATCATGGCGCTGGAATAAGCATGAATTATTACCTGGGCGTAGGTCGTAGTTCTCATTGGGTGCTTGGACTAGATGTTTTCCGGGCGAAATTACACCTTGAAGAAATATTTGGTGAAGTAATTCCAAACCAATTTGAGACTGGCGCGTTTGTATCGTTAGGTTATCGTTTTTAATTGAGGCGACAGGCGCATTGCAAGCAGCGTTGAATCAATAATTCACGCGCAGTCATAATTGCTACGCTCGCATAGTTTGCATTGCCTGGCAGTTTGACTATTACCTGAATTGCGATAAAGCCACGCATTATATTCAGAACGCTATCATTAACATTTGAGATGCGGTTTGATGAATAATACTTATTGAGACTCCGGCAAGTTCATTTGCGAGATTTCTTCGCAGAAATTGTTGAAATATTAAAGAGTTTGGCAATTTGCAAATAGCAGGCGGCTATGTGGTAACTCGCGTGAGCGGTTATGACCTTTCAGGATTCATAAACCCAGACGAAAATTTACCGCCGCGCTGGATTGGCAGAAAGACTGGAGCTTCAAGTTGCGCGGTCAATTGAACGCGTTTACCGGCACTGGCGAAGGGAAGCTGGTACATAACCGGGCTAACAAAGTTCTGGCTGGCTGTAGATCAACCGTCGAATTCAAAAATTCTAGTTTCTGAGTAAACCTGAGTTGAGTTAAAGAAGCTTGCCTAACCATGAGCAGGAGGCTTTCCAAACAACTAATTAAACGCTACGCACTCGCAAAAACATGCCGCAAGACAAGCGATTTAAAATCCACACTATTAACCTGACCTTCCGGTAGCAAACCGGCATCTGAGCTTATCACCAGAGGCCCGTGCTGCGGATCATCCGTTGGTCTGCCGTGTGACCCTTTGACGAGGCTGGTGTCATTCAACGATATAACATCCATCAACGTGCGCAAGCCAAGCTTCTTGCGTGCAAGACGTGACACTATTGCCGCCATTGGTACTTTTATTTCAGGATCAATAAAAAGCTCTACCGGGTCGTAGCCCGGCTTGCGGTGAATGTCGACTGTGCGTGCATAGTCCGGAGCGCGTTCATTATTAAGCCAGTAGTAGTAACTGAACCATCGGTCGGGCTTTGATATTGCGATCAGCTCGCCTGATCGCGGGTGATCAAGACCGTGTTCTTTTTTGGTGTGCTGATCAAGCACTTGTTCTACGCCGTCAAGCTGTTGCACCAGCTCCCTGACCTGCTGTGTGCACGCCGGGTTGTTGATGTAGATGTGTGCGATTTGATGATCCGCTACAGCAAAAGCATCTGACGCGCCGGCATCAAACTGCTCTCTGCCCTGCTCTACCCGCACTTTTACCAAGCCTGCCTCCCGCAATGCACGGTTTATATGTACGGCATCCGTTACCGGTGTGATGCCATATTCTGACACCACCATGACATGCTGCCCTTTTGCATCAGCTGCAGCGATCAACTCACCACACAGTTCATCTACCTGCTGCAGATCCTGTTGAATATCCGGATGTGACAGATCAGGTCCGATCCGTTGCAGGTTGTAATCAAGGTGTGGCAGATAGGTTAATGTGAGTGTCGGGTTGCGGGTTTGCATCATGTGCAAAGTGGCATCTGCAATCCATTTACTTGAGCTGATGTCTGCTGCAGGCCCCCAGAATTTAAACAACGGAAACTGGCCGAGCCTGGCATCGAGCTCATCGTGTAATTCTGCCGGATAAGTGTAGTGATCCGGTATCTTGCGACCATCTGCCGGATACATCGGCCGCGGTGTGGCGCTCCAGTCAGCGCTTGAGTACATGTTATACCACCAGAACATTTTGGCACAGGTGAAATCAGGGTTACGCTTTTTGGCAGCCTCCCAGATTTTCTCTCCACCCACCAGCTTATTGGATTGGCGCCAGAGCCAGACTTCAGACAAATCCCTGAAGTACCAGCCATTGGCAACGATGCCGTGCTGTGATGGCAGCTCGCCAGTGACAAGGGTCGATTGCGCGCTGCAGGTCACCGCAGGCGTAATCGCTTTCATTGGTCGCAAACCGCCGCGCTGTGCGAGCTTTTGCAGGTGCGGGGTATGATTACCAACCAGCGCCGGGCTCAGGCCGACCACCAGAATCACCAGAGTTGGGTGCATATAAAAAGTTGTGTGGTTAAACTATCCTTTAAGTCTAGCAGGCCTCTTTCCATTCGGCACTGCAGTTCTTTCGACCCGTCATCAGCCCACAGGCAGTCAAGACTTCCATATGCACGTTTCAAGATCAAACGGCTCCATCCAGCACTTAAGCTATTGCTCAAACATTCACCCGGCCGAAAGCTGGGCTGAAGTCATGAGCAATCTGCAGCAACACTTGCTCCCTATCAAGGATGAGGTTGCCAAAGAACAGGCTTTTGGTATTGGACTGCGCCTGTCGGCACTTGCCGCCAGTGAGCTTGCAGAGCCTGCGGCAATGCAGGCATTCAAGTCTTTTTTAAACGACCATAATTGCTATGTTTTCACCATCAACGGCTTTCCCTACGGTCAGTTTCATGGCACCAGGGTTAAAGAAGATGTCTACCTGCCTGACTGGAAGGACGATGCGCGCTTGCGGTACACCAATCAACTGGCAGAGATCTTTGCAGAGTTTCTGCCGAGCGGATTAACCGGCAGCATCAGCACGGTACCGGGTGCATTCAAAGCGAGAGTAAAAGATGAGGCCGACATCCAAAGGATGGCCATACAAATGATCAACCACGTGGCCTTTCTGCATCAACTGGAAGAACGTACCGGTGCGAAAATCATCCTTGCACTGGAACCTGAACCCTGTTGCTTTCTGGAAACCATTGATGAGTCCGTGGCGTTTTTTAAAGACCACCTATATGCGGATTACTCTATCAACCATCTGGCAGAAATGCTGAATGTAGATAGCGATAAAGCATGGCAACTGATAAAAGACCGGTTAACGCTTTGTTTTGACCTGTGCCATGCGGCAGTTGAGTTTGAGGATGCACAAGCATGCATTAAAAAGCTACAGCAGGCGGAAGTCACCATTGGCAAGATTCAAATCAGCGCCGGCCTGCGATTAACCAACGTAGATCAGCAAACAATAGAGCTGCTTAAGCCGTTTGATGACAACGTCTATTTGCATCAGGTGGTAGAAAGCCACAATGGACAGGTAACCCGCTATACCGATTTGCCAGAGGCATTCGCCGCAATAGAAAACACAACTTCCGCCAAAGCTGCAAACAGGGAATGGCGTGTGCACTTTCACGTACCTATTTTTCTCGATAACCTGGGGGAGTATTCATCAACCCGGTTTTTTATCGAAGAGTTTATGCAATTGAATAGAACCGCATCGGTGACTGACCACTTCGAAGTCGAGACCTACACATGGAATGTATTGCCCGATCACTGTAAAACAGATGATATCGATACTGCTATTGTCCGTGAACTGGAATGGGCCAAAGCACAATTAACCAACCAAACTACAGATCAAGCTGCAAAAGTTTCATGAGCTGGAATGCTAAAACTGCGCTGCAACTGGGGCGTGTCTCAAATCTGCCTACCGTTTGGAGCAACGTACTTGCCGGTGCAGCACTCAGCGGTGGCAATCCGCTCAACGCCAACCTGCTTATTTTTCTGTTTTCACTGTCACTGGCTTACATTGGCGGTATGTTCTTAAACGATGCATTTGATCGGGAAATCGATGCCGAAGAACGGCCTGAGCGCCCTATCCCGTCAAAACAGGTGAAGGCGGCTGAAGTCTTTGCAGCCGGCTTCACCTTGCTTGCGGCAGCCGTTATGTTTAGCTCAATTGCTGCGCTCAGCTGGGGGCATAACGTTTTCCTGGTTATTTTATTAACCATTGCCCTGTGCGGTGCTATTGTGCTGTACGACATGTGGCACAAAAACAATCCGCTTAGCCCGGTCATTATGGGACTGTGCAGAGTACTAGTGATTCTGATCGCAGGCTTCGCCGCGAATGACAGCCCATCTTCAGTTCTATATGTTGGTGCGTTCGTTATGCTTTGCTATTTGATCGGACTTACCTATACTGCCAAGCAAGAGAGCCTGGGCGAAGTAAAAAATCTCTGGCCTCTGGCACTACTCGCCGCACCCATAGTGTATGGCTTGTTTAGATCTGCCTCTGATTATCAGGTTATTATCGCAACGCTGGTGCTCAGCCTATGGACTGGACTGGCTTTGTATTTAGTCCGCCGCCGCAACCCCGGAGATATCCCCAAAGCCGTTGTCAGCATGATTGCAGGCATTTCACTGGTTGATGCATTGCTTATTTCTACCGTCAGCAGCCTGCCAATAGCAACCCTGGCCGTTGCATCCTTCGGGCTTACGCTGTTCTTACAGCGCTACATTTCCGGCACCTGATTCCATATAACGAATCAACGCATCCAACTCTGTTGCCGGCAGAATCAATGCATAACACCCACTATTTAGCTGAGGTGTAATACTGACTTCCGATTGCACGCTGCAGTTAGATGTACCAATAAATGAACCCGATTGCATGGTCAGGTTGTCCAGCGGGTACTTCAAGCCATCTGATGATTTGAACTGAATCGGGCCAAGCGGAAAAAGCGAAACCCGGATATCGAGCTGTAGCTGTAGATCTATCTGATCGCTGCTTACAATAACTGCATCATTTGAATCAACCACAATGACTTTTTTCTGCCGATGTAGTTTGTGCATTACATGCAACGATGCCAGCGTGTGATCCAACTGGCCGCCGGTAAAGCCGACAGCAATAAAATACGGCGCTTCTATAGAATACAAACACTTTTCAAAGTCGGTTGTATCCTGCTCGGCAATTTCAATCACCTTTGACTGATTTTTCCAGAACGACCTATCATCGACCGAATCAAGATCTCCCAGCACCACAGAAGGCATTATCCCGAGTTTTCGCAGATAATTAGCACCACCATCAGCTGCCACCAAAGGTAAATGGCTGAACCGCTGCAAAACCGCGCTATCCACTTCGCCCCCACCGACAAGCACGACCGGGTCATCAAATTTGGTAATTTCAGGCATTGACGGTGATGAATAGTAGGCAAGCAACCATGGTTTGGGTATCATAGACCACTACTCACTGGGGTGTAACACGCTTGTGTTGCTGAGAAATACCCATTGAACCTGAACCAGATCATACTGGCGTAGGAAGTGAGCAACAGACGATTTCCTGTCCTTGCATCTTCCGCTGCCCCACTTCTTCGGAGAAAAAGATGTTTGGAAAAATATCACCCCAAACTGCAAAGCAGCACTTTAAATCAGCCGGATACAGGCTGGCCTTACTGATCACCGGTGCTTTAACTGCGGGATCCGTCAATGCAGCTGATAAAACCCTGACAATCTACACCTACGACTCCTTCGCAGCAGATTGGGGTCCGGCACCTGGTATAGAAAAAGCGTTTGAAGAAACCTGCGACTGCGATGTGCAATTTGTAGCCGCAGATTCATCTATTGGAGCGTTGCGCAAAGTCCAGATCGAGGGCGCACAAACTCAGGCGGATATCGTGCTCGGGCTGGATACCAATATTGCAGAAGCCGCTCGCGAGACCGGTCTGTTTGTCGAGCATAATGCTGATACATCCAACCTGTCTCTACCTACCGGTGAGTGGACTGACAGCACTTTCCTGCCATTCGACTACAGCTACTTTGCTTTTGTGTACAACAAAGAAAACGTCGAAAAGCCACCCACTTCTTTTACCGCGCTGGCTGCAATGCCGGATGACTTTAAGATAGTTATTCAAGACCCGCGTTCGAGCACTCCAGGCTTAGGACTACTACTTTGGATACAGCAGGCTTATGGCGACGAGGCGAACGAGGTCTGGCAGCAACTGGCACCGAAGATTGTCACTGTAACCAAAGGCTGGTCTGACGCTTACGGTTTATTTTTAAAAGATGAAGCGGACATGGTGCTCTCTTACACCACCTCACCTGCCTATCACGATATTGCAGAAGGTGATCAGCGCTTTGCGGCAGCACCGTTTGAAGAAGGCCACTATATGCAAATAGAGGTTGCAGCGATCGTCGGCTCATCAGAGAACAAAGCACTCGCAGAAGATTTTATGCAGTTTATGTTGTCAGATACGGTGCAGGATATTATCCCGACCACCAACTGGGTTTACCCGGCAACCACCACTGCACAGGGGCTACCCGAGGGTTTCGAAAAACTGCACGTGCCTGAAAACAGCCTGCTGCTAGATGGTATCGAGGTTGAGAAAAACCGAAACGCATGGATTGATCAATGGGTTGAAACATTAGGCCAATAATCATAAGGTTGATTCGCACCAATCACTGCACTAAAAAACGCTTGCGGTGTTAAGTAAAAATCTCTTCAGATTTAGCGGCTCGCTGCTCCCCGGTTTATTGATAGCCGGGGGGTTCCTGTTACTTGCCTCTGTATTGCTATACCAACTGGCAGCACAACCAGACACTCTTTCTCTTAGTCTGGGGCCGCGTTTCTTAAAAATACTTTTCTGGTCAACTGTGCAGGCCGGTTGCTCAACCCTGCTTTCGGTATTGCTTGGTATTGTGCTCGCATGGGCACTCAGCCACCGCAGACGATTTCGCGGCAGACGCCTTTATGTTGCGTTTTTATCATCTGCACTGGTGTTGCCAACACTGGTGGTAGTTTTGGGAATTGTGACAATACTGGGGCGATCAGGCTGGATAAACGATACGCTTCGATGGCTGGGCCATTCAGGCTTTGAGCCTTTTATCTTCGGCTTTTCCGGCATTGTGATCGCGCATGTTTACTTCAATGGCTCCTACGTTGCGCGTACCTTGCTGAGCCGGCTTGAGTCAATTCCCGCTGAACAACACAAGCTGACCAGAAGCATCGGGCTAAACGCCTGGCAACGATTTAAAATGATTGAACTACCTTCGATTGCGAGCACCCTGCCCTCAGTCTCAATTACTATTTTTCTGCTTTGTTTTACTTCATTTTCAATTGTGCTGATCCTTGGCGGATCACCAAAGTTTAATACGCTCGAAGTTTCCATCTTTGAGGCAATCAAGCTCGATTTTAATTTAGGCCGGGCACTGGGGCTTGCATTGGCTCAGCTGGCAATATGCGCTGTGCTGATCATGCTGGGTAGTCGCTTCAGTAAAGGTAATCAGTTGATCTCAGTGCCATCTGGTAAACAAGCCGCATGGCATGATTCTAAAATGCTGGTGGCAATACAGAATCTTATTCTGTTTATTTTTGCTGTACTTTTTATGCTACCGATACTGGCAATCATCACTGATGGAATGGCAGCAGATTTCATCAGCCTGTTTACTAATAAAAACTTTCTGACAGCACTGCTGACAAGCCTCATCATTGCCGCGCTTTCTACCGTACTGGTGATACTGGCAAGTACACTACTCGCCTCGGCTTTCACCACGCTCGCCACACAACAGCGTCTTGGCAGCAGTCGCTTATCGCAACCTTTACTCAAGCTGCTTGGCTTCTCCTCCACGCTGTATCTGGCAGTACCTTCTCTGGTATTGGGACTGGGTTTTTTTCTGCTCGCAAGGCGGATTGGCGGCGAGCAGAACTTATGGGCAGTTGCCGCATTGCTCACCTCTAATGCGTTAATGGTCTTACCATTTGCAGTGGCAGCACTGGCACCTGCGATGGTGAAGTCGGCTAACCGTTATGACAAACTGGCGTTTTCACTCGGGCTGACAAAATGGTCGCGCTGGCGATTGATTGAGTCACACCTGGTTCGACCCGAGCTTGCCTATATCGCAAGCCTTGCATTTTGTATGTCACTGGGGGATCTAGGTGTGATTGCATTATTCGGCAATCAGGATTTCATCACTCTGCCATGGCTTCTGTATCAGAAAATGGGTTCCTACCGTACCGATGAAGCAGCAGGCATAGCGCTGGTGATGCTGGCAATCACACTCGCTGTATTCCTGCTGCTCCCAGGGCTATTTGGCAACACCAAACATAAAAGCCACTGGAGGCAGCATGCTTAGTCTTCAGAATGTGCGCTTTGCATACCCGGGCAGTGAAACGGTTTATGACTTCTCACTACAGGTAACAGCGGGTGAAATCAGCTGCATCAGCGGTCGCTCAGGTAGTGGTAAGTCGACGCTGCTGGATTTAATTGCAGGGTTTCAGCCACCGGTAAGTGGCGCGATACACTGGCACCAAAAAGACTTTACACACTTACCACCGGATAAAAGACCGGTTACCACGGTGTTTCAACGCAACAACCTGTTTGAACACCGGAACGCAATAGACAATGTGGTGGTAGGCATCAACCCGAAAGTACCAAAGCAGGGCCACGATGTTGAGCGGGCAAAGGCAGCATTGACTACCGTTGGATTGCAAGACTACTTTGATACGCAGGTGACTTTATTATCCGGGGGCCAGCAACAAAGAGTAGCGATAGCAAGAGCAGTGTTGCGTGATGCCGGGGTGATACTACTGGATGAACCATTCAGTGCGCTTGACCAGACCACCAGAGCCGAAATGTTATCGCTGATCAGAACACTCACAACCAAAAGCGCACGTGCAGTTATCATGGTCACTCATGACCTGCGGGATTGTGAGGCGATTGCGGACAGCCACTATGTAATCGAACAAGGCACTCTACACGGACAGTCAATCAATTAAGGCGTATCAGTAGTACTACCTGACGTCTCCTCAACAGGCGCGGTTCACTGATGACCACAAAGAATATTCTGCGCCTGCTTTGGTGTCTGGCATGGCTTAATCGTGACACATTAGCCGTGTTAGAATGATCCGGTAAACCCATATTGCACAACGGAGTATTCAATGAAGTTACCACTTATCGCCATAGCTACCTTTTACGTGGTTTCAACCACTGCGTGCAGCCCGTCTGGAAACCCTCATTTAGATATGTGCCAGAAGATCACCAGCAATCTGCTCACCTCTGCCGCTACATTTGGTGAGCCACAGGAAACCAAAGGCAACAGAGAATTAACCATGGTTCTGCCCTACAGCAGCGATGATGCATCTGGTGAATCTGTTTGCATGTTTAAAAGGGACAGAACGCCTGAAACCTACGTAACTGCCCCATACGAAGTGATGATTGATGGTTTAAAGGTCACCGGCAAAGCACTGATGCAGGCCTCGTTAAAGTCCAGCAGTGCGGTGCTTAAAGAAGGTGCAGATAAAACCGCACAGCAAGCTGCAGCTGTGGCCGAAGAGGCCAAAGGCAAAGCCTCTGAACTTGCCAGTGAAGCAAAAACCAGGGCCGGCGAAGTCGCCACGCAGATTACAGAATCTGAAGCAGTGGATCGCGCCAAACAACTCGCTACAGAAACCAAAGACAAGGCAAAGTCTGCGATTGTTGAGGGCGCAAAAGCGGTACAGGAGAAGCTTGAGAATTAATGCATGTGTTTAGGCATGCAACTGAAGGTGTATTGCACACACCTTCAGTTTTTACATGTTTACGGGGATATTAGAAAACCCCGGAAATCCGTAAACACGTAGCCACCGCTGCAATAAGCAATACAGCTAGATAGATCTGCCAGCGCTTATGACTGAGCTTGCCGATCTTGCCTAGCAGATATGAGGCAAACACGGCACCAGCGAAGGGAATGGCTCCGTGCAGCATGGCCTTGACTTCATTGCCAGTGCCAGAGAAAGAGTAGGCAAACACTCCGGCGGTAACCAACAGCGTTAACAATATAACGACCAGCCGGAAACCCCAGCCGGTCGTTTTTTTTCGATTAGCAGCCATAGCGTTTCATCTGGTAACACACCTTACTGAGCTGCGGCATCACCCACTACTGTCCTTCGGTACCATCAAGAATCACAGACGTGTCGGTAATATCGATCAACATGCCAGCAGACGCTGCGAATCTTGCCACCTGAGATTGCATTTCTACTGTGGCCTCCGGACTTGCAGCAGGATTAATCAACGAACCATGATCGCCACGCGTAAAGCGCACAATGCCCGAGGAGTTACCAGTATCAGATGACACCGGCGGCAGACTCATCACACGAGCCAGTGCGCTGCTACCGGAAAGCGGTGCACCCGGTACGGTATTTAACACAACCTGATCAGGCGGTATACCGGCAGCTGCATCACCAACCACTTCAATCATGTGTACCCGATTCATTGCTGCAGCCCGCGCACCAAAGTTAATCGGATCAGCGCTGTCGGTTGCAGTTTGTGCAGCAATAACAAACTGACTGAACTCCGGTGTGCCTTCCTGCAGCCCGGCTTGCGCCAGACCTGCGATGATAGGATCTCTGAATGCCGGTGATGCGATAGTCATCTGCACCAGACCTGCAGCGGGTTTGGCAAGTGTTACAGAGGCCAGAGTGCTATCGAATGCTGCGGCTGTTGTGGCTGCAGTTCCACCCAGTGAGTATCCGATCAGTGCTTTGCGATTTGCATCCAGCGGAACAGCAGACACATTGCCAATACTGGCACTCAGCACCAGCAGATCCGCAACGCTTTGACGCAGGTTGTCTCTGGTATTCAGCAGCTGTGCCGGAGAGAAGAAGTGCGTACCACTGTCATCTACAATACCGTCCGGCCCGGGTGCACCTGACTCGTTGTTTACCAGATCGAGGTCGAAGGTTCTTTCTACTTCAGTACGCAGTGGATTTACACTGGCGTCAACTGTGATGCCATGCATTGGCTGATCAATAGCGATAACCGCAAAGCCGGCAGCAGCCATGGAGTCTGCCAGTGCCAACATATCACTGCGATCACGGGTTATGCCGTGCACAAAAATCGCAACCGGCCAGCCAGCTGCAGGCATTGCCTGTCCAGAAGCTGCGTTCGGTACAGTCATTAGCACAGGTATTGTCTGCAAGCTGGTTTGCACCGGCATGGTGTTAAAACGAGTCAGGAAGGAATCGCCCGGCCCTCTCCAGAAGCTGGTGATCGCAGTTGGATCATTCGGATTTGCAGGAGCTGTCTGGTAATAAGGGATATCAAGCGTCCCGGCAAACACATCAGCCACTCCCTGCAGCGCCGGATTAACACCATTGGTAGTTATACCAACAGACTGAAGCGCGATTGTGCCGCCGACCTGCGATGCATTGCTTACCGCTTCCAATACCGGTGTTATAGATTGCGTTTTCACACTCCAGATCTGCACCACGGTATCACGGGCGATACCCAACGCCTCTGCAACCTGCAGCATTGCACCATTGAGTTGGCGCACCGGTTCTAACGCTTCAAAGCTGCTGACCGGTTCTAACTCAGCAAGTTGCTCCTCTGTTAGTGGATTGCCATCTGCATCAGTGGTGGACGGCACCAGTGGCAACTGGCCGGACGTTAATCGAAATACAGAATTAACTGCTGGTGCGCCATTGATGTCTGTCACGCCATTTGTGACAACAACCATGTAATCAGTGCTTTCTGCCAGTGGTAGCAAAGGCTGCACAGCCAGTGTAGTTTCAGCAACTACCACAGCAGCGTAAGCCTGTGCCGGCAGTTCTGCTACAAAGCCAACAACTGCACCAGTTGCAGGATCAGTATTCACCTCGAACACCCTGACTGTCTCACCGGGGATCAGTGTTGCTGCATTCAACGGTGAAGAAAAAACACTGGTCAATGGTTGTGTTGTTGAGAAACCATCAAGCGTGTTCAATACAACCTGCGGATTACCGAAGTCATTCGGATCAACATCAGCACCCAGTGGAATATTGAGCGTACCGTCTTCAGAACCTGCAAAAAGCAGAGAAGTTGGAAAAGGCAACGCAGGTGGTTCTGCCGAAGCGGCCTGCTCTGCTCTGTTGGCATCAAAATCAAAGTTAGTTGAATCGGAGCAACCAGCTACAACAAAAGACGCTAGTAATGGCAGTAATAGTTTGAGCTTCATTTATCGGACTCCAGTACTAGTCGAATTGCACAGTAACCTGTGCACTTAAGATATTTGCGTTGGTTTCAAACTCACCACGCAGAGTTGTACCACCCGGAGTTTCACTGACATTAGCGAGCGGCGTGTCATCGAGCATGATATGGGTAAAACCCACATCAACACCGATTCTCTGGTTAACCTGATAGCCAAAGCCAACGGCTAGCCAGGTGCGATCACTACCCGGTATGCGCGGAGTACGTAATTCCGCAGAAGGCACAGCCTCCTGATCCAGTGCCACTCCACCTTTAATAGTCAGCTGGTCACTGTAGGCAAAGTTAAAACCAGCTGAAAAGCGCCATACGTCTTCAAACGCCAGAGTGTTAAAGGTGTCTGGTTGCGGGCCATCAAAGACAATGCGCAACTCTTGAAGACTACTCCAGCCAGTCCATGTGGCATCCGCAAGGAGCTCGAGCTGATCAGTGGCTTTGTGCGCTGCAGAAAACATGACAGTTGGTGGCAATCTTGCTTCAGCTGATGCCGGAACATCGTTGAACAGTGGCGTCGGGCCGAATACCTGATCAAAAGCCGGGTTGTTGGTGAAATCACCGGTGCCATCCAGATCGTGGTCGATACTATGACGGTAAGCAAAACCGAGCTTGGTACCCGGACGGGGCTTTAACAGCACGCCAACGTTAAAAGACACTGCCGTGCTGTCGCCTTCAATATCAGCACTGCCATCGAGTTCCTGCCGACCGGCCACACCGATTCCAGCAGCCTGGCATGCATCTATTGGAACCACTCCCTGTGACGCCAGACCGGTGCAGGTAGCACCGGAATCAATCGCACTACCCAGCGACGCGGTGAATGTTTGAACACTGATACCAGCACCAACACTGACATTCTCATTGACGATGTACGAGATAGACGGATTAACATCAAATGCGGCGACCGCAGACTCGGTCGCCTGGTATCTGCCAACCCAGGCTGGATCATATTCACTCGAGTTGCCGAATGGCACACTGAAACCAACACCCAACGTGACACCGTTTTTTAGTGGATGTACATAATAGAGGTTAGGAATAAAAGAGGTGATGCCCGCATCCTCAGTACTGGCAGTGGCAAAATTCGGATCCACCGGTATACCGCCGAAAGAATTATTCAGCGTGGTGCCACGATCAGTGAACTCGCTGTTAACACCAATCACGTGACCCGCAGCCAGCAACTGCTTTTCTTTTATCTCTGACATGCCAGCCGGGTTAAACCAGACCGTTGATGCATCTTCACTAACGGCGGCCGCTCCGGCATAGGCGTTGCCGAGACCCGATGCCCCTTGCTCGATCAGCGCAAAACCACCCGCGATGGATGCCTCGCTGACCGCTATGGCGCTTAACACAACCCAGGCTTTTCGCATTCTCGTTTTTCTCCACCAATGTTTTGTTCTAAAGTGCATGCACGGCTCCACATTTTAACAAATCGGGATACCACATAGGATGTATCTGTGCGACAGTCACACCAGCAACATTCTTAAGCATTTCAGCAACTATACCCCGTTACCCTCGACACCAAACACCGGGAGAAAAGATTATGCAAAGGACTCCAGCCCGACCAGCATACCGAACGTTCAGCACCACGAAGCTGGCAATGACTTTAGTCATATTGCACGCAGGGAATAGTGCCGCCGCCAATACTTTTAATATCGATGTCAGCGATGATGACGTAGCAATCGAAGCAAATAACGCCAGTTTGATGGAGTTATTGCAGGAGCTTGAAAAGGTCACTGGCATACCGGTCGATTTTGTCGAACCAACAGACGAGCGGGTAACACTTAGCGTGGCACTTACTTCGGTTGAGAGCGCGATCGGTAAAATCACACCTAATCACATGATCGTGCATGAGAATCAAGACGGCGAGAAAATCATCAAAGAGCTGATTATCATCCCCGCAGATTCGGAACTTGCAGGCACTGGATCAGGCTCTGCATTCTTACCAAACGGAAACCCTGCACCATCAATTGAGCAGGCGACACCGCAAAGCAATGGTGTGAATGAAGCAGTACAGTCAGCCAACGGTGAGGAACCGGATCCGCAGGTGTCAGCAACTCCGGCAAGCAACGGTCCAAATTAACTCCCCGGGAGCAGACCAAAAGAAACAGGCCGCACCAGGCTGCCGGGCCTGAGCACAGCGCACTCGCTTATACACGGGTCAGCTATCCAGCCAGCCCGGTCGCTGTGGCAATAATGATTGATTCAAAGAAAGTCACCTGCCCGCCTTCTTCAACCGCGTTGTCATGCCGCTCTGTTTGAACGATGATATCCGATGCACCTGCATCACTGGCTTTGTGTCTGGCCTGCTCACTGACAATGCCAGTGGCCCATTCCGCCGCCTGCTCAAGATCTTCAAACTCTCTTTGCTCCTGAGGCGCGTGCACCATAACGCTCCGACCTGCCAAAGGACTGATGGTAATTTGTGCTGATTGACGTACGCTACCAACCACGGCTCCAACCGCATTGGCCACCTCGGCATGCTCCGGTACGATCACGTTTGCATCCATAAAGTTTTCTATTGGCGGATAAAAGCTTTGCGCTGGTGCGCCAATCCCCACCACCGGCACATTCAGTTTTGCAGTCATACCCAGCCATTGATTATTGGAGTCATCGCGGCCGACTGCACTGCTTGCAGCATTACCGCTTTTTGCATTACCGCTTTTTACATCAGCACTTGTACTGGCAAACATACGTTCAAGTAACTTTGCATTGTGCGGGTTTATGGGTTTACCAAAGTCACCTTCAGCATCATTGATCATTGCTGTCATCAGGCACAAGGCAGATTGTCGTGACATCTGGTTTAGCATACTGAGGCAGTAATCTTTTACATCAGTGTATTGATGACCCAGATTGAATTCACTGTAACGACTTAACAGTGTTGCCCCTAACCTCGATGCTTCTGCAGGCCAGTCACTCTGCCATTCACAAACGTGGGCTGCATCGGTTGGGGTAAATCCGGCCAGTGTCAGGATACCCATTTCGATCAGTCGCTTCATCGCCAGTGAAAAATGCCGTTCGGCAAAAACGGATTGCATAGACTGCGGGTGATGTTTGACTTCGTTAATCAATGAACGCTGCTGACTGGTCAGCCGTAATGAATCATCAGGCTCAGCCATCAGCACAATAAAACGCGCCATGTTGGTTTTTGTCCATGGCGCATCTACAAAGCCCTTAAGATCATCAACCACAGCCGGATAACGTGATGCCAATACACACAGCGGCATGACTTTATTCGGCCCGATGTTAAAACGGCGTTGCTCACGGTCGTAGAGAATTTCACTGTCACCACCGAGCCCGTGCGTATCTATTCTTACCGCGTTAACCATCGTGCGCCAACCGTTAACACTGGCGCCTTCACTGCTAAGCACAGGCTCACCGTCTTTGATCAATGCAACGTCTGTGGTGGTGCCACCAATATCAGAGACCAACATGTCTGGCTGGCCTGCCAGAAACTGTGCACCAACAACACTCGCAGCCGGACCTGACAGAATAGTCTCTACCGGTGAACGCTCGGCAAAATCAGAACTGACCAATGTACCGTCACCACGCACTACCATCAGTGGTGCATCGATGCCGTGCTCATGCATGGTTTGTCGTGAGGCAACAATCAAATCCTGAATCAACGGTATCAGCCTGGCATTCACCAGCGCGGTCAGCGCCCTGCGTGGCGCATCAAGTGATGCACTGAGCTCATGACCACAGGTGACTGGCAAACCGGTTTCTTTTATTAAACGGTCCCGCAGCGCAATTTCATGTGCCGGGTTACGCACAGAAAACATTCCGGATAGTGCAACCGCAGACACTGAACCACCCAGCTCAGCAATCTGCTTCACGACAGCATCAACATCCAGCTCACAGAGCTCAACTCCGCCGGCATCGTGCCCGCCCTCAACCATTAAGACAGGCATATCCCGGGTTGCCTGATCAAGGTTAGCGACAGCAAGCTGAGACTTACGGTACCCCATCAACACCAACGCAGCTTTGGCACCATGCCCTTCGACAATGGAATTGGTCGCGAGTGTTGTTGAAAGACAGACCAGGCTGACGTCTTTTGGATCTCTGTCTAAAAGGATATTCCCCATCGAGCTGGCGATGCCCTCGACCAGGTTATGGCGGGTCGTCAGAGATTTTGATTTTGCAAGCACAGTGCGGGTAGTGCCATCGACCAGCACGGCATCGGTGTACGTGCCACCGGTATCAATTCCAAGACGCAACCGCATGTTCGCTCGAGACCTTTATTGTTATACCTGCAAGAAGCACGAATAGTGACATCTGCGTATACGCAAGTCTCCCTGTATGCGACCACAGATTGCCAACCCGATACAGTTCACAAAATCAGCAGCTGAAAAATCTGTTATTTGGTCATTGAAAACACAGGATCGCTTTATTTTTCAGCGCTGTAGCCACAACAAGCTAATGTGGTTTCAATAACAGCATTGCACCGTAATACTCCAAAACCTGCAGAATGTGTCGATACTCAGCCAGATATGAAAAAACAATCCGGCATAACACTCATCGAGCTCATTATCGCAGTGGCGATACTGGGAATCCTCGCAGCTTTCGCAGTCCCGAATTTCGGTAGCTTCATGCGTAGCAGTCAGCTCAGCTCGACCTACAACACACTTGCGGGCACGATTGCGTCAGCGAGGGTTGAGGCTGTCAACAAACGCAATTCCATTGTCATTTGTTCGAGTACTGATGGAACCAGCTGTTCAAATGGTGACGGCGACTCCTGGACTCAGGGCTATATTGCCTACGCTGACCTGAATGACAACAGCATTGTTGAGGCAGAGGAAATTCTCAGTCGGGAATCCGTACCAAACGGTGTCACAATATCCAGCACCTACGGCAGCAGCATCACCATTGCCGCACGCGGCAGACTGAACAGCGAAGGCACGTTTACGTTTTGCAGCGGAACCGATGCCAGAACTGCAAAAGCACTGAACCTGTGGGTGACCGGCCTCGGGCGACTCGCTACCGATGAACGCGATAACGATGGTATTGTTGAAGGAGCTGATCAACAACCCGTTTCCTGCGGAACCTAAAATAGAGTAGCAGGCCGGATAGCGAGCACTATAATGCGGCTCGCTATGCCAGTTTCTACTCCCAGTTAGTCTTTGCACCCTTACTGTTCAGGGTAAGGGCAACATCTCCCGCTTGTTTCCCCTGGGCGGATGCAGTAACAATTACGCAGCGCCTTAGTGTTGAACCATCACAGGCTTTCATTTCATTGATAATGTGCCTGGCGCTATCTGTCTCAAGTGTTGCAGGGTAACCAAGTTCTGCCAGATCAGCGGTGTAGCTCAGGTTCTGCCGGTACCACTGCTCCTGCTTTTCCATCACTTCAAGCAATAGCGCAGAGGCTTCTGAGCGACCAGCTTTTTTCAGATAGCTGGTGTAAGACGGATAACCGATTGCTGCAATAATACCAATGATTGCAACCACAATCATGAGCTCGATTAAAGTGAAACCTTTTCGTTTTTTCAACAAATGCATGTTCTTTGTATTAATAATCATCTAACTCTACCCAACCCGTGCGTCTAAACCGTCTGAACACTTCATTGTCATTTGGAGCCGTGAGCTCTTTCAGTGTCAGTACATTTTTATCAATCAGAAAGAATGGTGCATCGGCATGCCCCGTGTCTACTATCTGGCCACCGCTCAATAGGCCTTCACCTACGACAATAAAATCACCACCAAAGCCCGGTGGAATACTGTTCTCGCCATCTAACAGACTGGTGATATGCAAACGGCTAATACCGATATCAAAGTTACAGTTCGCACCGCCTTGCAATGCGGGTGGTACGTAAGAATTGGCAAAGATCAGATTGTTATGTACCAGCGTTGGCTGCAGTATTTTTTCACCGGGTTCAAAGATTCTGAAAAAGCCAAAGTTATCTGAAACCGTATCGGCTGCATCACTCACGTTTTGCAACACGTTGTCATCAGCAGAAATAATCCTGTGGTTACCAGTCACACCGGTCACGTATCTGTAGTCAGGAACCTCGTTACCATCATCATCCAGCCGGAACGGCGCTCGTTGCACCCAACGATCTTTAATGGCGTACAGCCGATTCAAATGTGGCTCAATGAACAACGGGCTGGTGCGTATACCGGAACCTGTGACCAGACTGTAGTGCGCGGTACTGAAGTTGGTGCCACTGAGAACTACATCAACCGGGTTAAAAAATCGCAGCGACTCCCCTGCAGGCGACAGCTCTGCTATTTTTCCGCCAGACAGATGCAGCTCATCGGTTGATTCTGCTTCACTGTCAAAATCAACCCGCCAGACGTCACCACCCACATCTACAAAAAACATCAGGTCAATTGAACCGTCTACGTCGATATCAACAGGTACCGGCGTTGAAGGCAAGCTGTGATTCAACGGCAGGTTAAGATCATGCTGAGTACCATTGCCGACAGACCATTCAAGTTCTCCGGTTTCAGGATCAACAAAGTAAACCACATTGCCGTGACTATCAGCCGGAACGGTTAAAGCACTGTAGTCGAGATTGACGTCATCATAAATGTCAGCGTTATAACCACCGGAAAACATTAACAACTCTTTTCCGGCAATACTGACAACCTCTGGCTTGGACCAGGTTTGCGCCAGATCTGCAAAGTCATTTCTACCATCACCGTCGCGATCATAAACAGGTGTGTCGATATCTCCGCCGGTTATCTTCCACAGAACAGAAAAAGGATCATCACCGCCGCGATCGCGCAAACCGTTGGACACATCCAGTGCATAAACCCGGTTACCACCACGCCGCTCGGTTAGGTACAACCAGGCGTTGTCTACCCATACATCATAGCCCTCACGCTCTGCACGAGTGGTATGAAAAGTAAACTGACCATCGAGCCCGTAAGCTCGAACGGGACCCGGATTATTTTCGAAATAAGTTTTTATATTGCCAAGATGTTCCTCAGGGGTGTAAGACCACAGTTCAACACCTGTCTCCGGATCGATTGCATGCAATACACCCATGTTGTTTGGAGCATAGAGAATCTCGCCTCGATCAGCAGCATTGTTTTCAGACCAATAACTTAATAATGCCGGGCTGTTGTGCAGCGAGTCTGCAACAAAATGATGATTTTCATCGCTGGCTTCCAGGGCTGCCACTGTTGCCATAGAAGCTTCAGACGCTGCCTGATTTGCCGCTGCACGCGCATCAGCAGCTGCAGCTGCTGCCACTGCAACAGCAATATCAGCAGCTTCAGCCGCTGCATCAGCAGCTGCGGATTCCTGTTGCGCTATACCTGCCTCTACGATGAGAATCATCGCGTTGTCGGCATTGTTGGCCTCTGCTGCATCAGCAGCAGCCTGGGCATTGTCAGCAGCCAGCGCTGCACTCTCTGCAACTGCACGCGCGGTCGTTAGTTCTGCTTCTGCAGCCTGTAGCAGCACCGCTGCATCCGCTGCTGCCTCGGCCGCAGCTATCGATGCTTCGGTTGTTACCGCTTCACTGGCACTCGCCGCTGCCGCTACCGCCTCATCAAATCCTTCAACATCAAAACCCAACGCCCACTGTACCAGTGTATCGCGCTCGGCTTCGTCCGCAGCACCCAGACTTGCAACCGGAAGTTTGTTGTTCAGATCGGGATCGTTAAACTCTACCTTGACCGGTACTGTGCTGTTGTAATCGGTGTACCAATCCCGCTGATCATAGTCAGGCAACCGGTGCGCGAACCCGCCCGCAGGCACTGAAGCACCGTCAGGAATTTCTGACCAGAAGCTTCTGGAAGTTGAAATAATCTGCCCGGCATCATCAACCAGTGGTATGCCATCCGCGTCAACAATAACTGTATCAGTCTCCCCTGTAGTCGCATCAGTGACTTCATTTAAACGATACTTTTTTATGTTGCCGTTCCATCTAATCCGGCTGCTCGACTCGAACTGTGCATAGTAAATCTCATCGCGATGTCGGCTCTCGTTAAACGAATTTAATGCCACAGAGGGTGCAGCGAAGGTAGAACCAATACCATCAATAATCGAATTGAACGCGGTTAACAGCGCTTCAGAAGAAGTTACATCAAAGTGACGGCCAAACCCACCGGCATAAGTGCCGTCCGCCTGCCGGGTGTTGCCGGAAATGCTTGGCAGCCAGTCACCTGCTATAGCCTGACCAAAACCAATCGTGTGGGTAATGACATTGTTTATCCCGTTAACGGTGTTGCTGATATCGGCCGTAAATAGATGTTCGCCTATTTCCTGACCACAAACGCCATATGAGGTCAGAGCACTCACATCAGCACATCTATCCGGAGCGATCGCGCTTTCTACGTCCTGAACAACACGGGGACCATCTCTGTACCACGGCAAGCCATCACTCATCAAAATGATGTGATTAGCCTGACACTCGTGATCCAACGGCGACGGGTAAGCCTCTGCCGGGCCCGATAACTCGCCACGAAAATAGCTACGACCATCCCACAGTGCATCCTGCGTTGCTGTACCCCAGAGACTCTGGTCGGTTTTGATCGCCATTGCGTCAATGGCATCTAACAGGATCTGCCTGTTGGCCGGTATGTCGATACTTTGTACCGGTGACGTTAGCTCAACGAATCGATGAAACGTCATAATCCCCGCATTGACGCCGTCCAGCTGGGCAACCAGGGTGCTCATCGCAGACTTCAACGCATCCATTCTGGTCTGACCGGTAGCCGGGTTATCCACTGTTTTCATGGAGTAGGAGTCATCCAGCACAAACAGGATATTGGGCGGTCTGTTCTCAGCGCTGAAGAATAATTCTGTGTCGTCCGCTACAGCACCGCTGCAATAACAGAGAAGCAAAGACATGACAAAAGAGCTACATCGGCGTAGCCCTTCAGAGTAGCGCTTTCGGCACACAACAGATAAATTAGTTTTCACGGTAATCAACTCTTAAGGCCAACAATAAACATAGCGTTGTCTTTGCGTAGACCTGATACTTCCACGCCCGTCATCAAGTGATGCCGTGGTATCAATCTCTCCGGCAATAACCTTCACTTTGCCGATGCTCTCACCGGGACAGCCAAAGTGATCAATGCGACTACCACGAATAAAAACGTCAGACAGAATCACCTCTTCCGGATCGGTTAAGCGCAGCGGTTCATCAGCCTCGGTAATTTCGACTTCCATATCAACACCGGTCGCGTTGCTGTTGAGTAGATCATCAATAATTGCGTCGTCTTCGTTTTGCTGGTTTCTATTGACTGCATCTATCTGTACGTTTAGCTCACTGGATGCCGCATAAAACACCTTCTGTCTGAACTGTTCGTTTCGTACTACAGAAGACTGATTCATCACATCGCTCATGGTGCTGACGCCGAGTAAAGTCAGAATAAGCAATGCCACCAGCGCCACAATAAGCGCAGCACCTGACTCACTTTTATGCCTACATGTATTTTTCATTGCAGCTTGTTGTTGATAGTTATGGTGGTGGTAAATACCTTGCGTGAGACCCTGTCCGTGTATTCAATCTCCGGTGAATCAAGTAATTGATACTGTCGGGCCTCCGGCTTTTCAGTGCCTGAGTTGGTTCCGTCAGAAACAAGCACAGCAAGCTTCACCGACCGGACTCTATCCCAGGCAAGCTGCTCTTCAAGGTCTGACAACCCATCTCCTGCAACGCGTGAAGCATCGACATACTGATCAACTACACCCTCTGCGTTGCTAATCCCATACAAAACCTGCAGCTGGTCAACTCCGCTGATCAAGGATTCACCATCGCCCAACCACGCACTGTCAGTCACACTGTAACCGCGGCAGAAAAGCTCCGAATCAACCACGCTGAACACGTTAGCGATCCGCTCGCCCTCATCTACTTCATTGCCAACACAGTCCCGCTGATCACCTGGTACCCGACTCGATGGCACCATTTGTACCGCGATCTGATCTGATTCACCGATAACATCCGAGTTATAGGTGCACGGGTTTAACGGGTCACCCGGATCACTGCCTCTGCAGCTACCGGTAAAGAAAGGCACATCCGATCCGATTGGGCTGTTACTGCCAGCCTGCCGGATGAATTGCGATAAATAAGAGATTGCGAAGGTCGCGTTTGACTCGAGGTTTGAATCAACACCCTGCTGTTTAAACAGCTTTGATGAAGTAGACAAATACTGAACTACCATCAGACTGATAAACAGGCCAATGACAACAGCAATCATTAACTCAATTAAGTTAAGCCCGCGCTGGTTCGCCCGCTGGCTTGGAAGTGAACGCACATTCATGGCACAAACCTCAGCATCATCGAGTCTCTTCGGGGCTCGTCAGAGGCAGCGTCTTCATCTAAAGATCGTGCAAACCAACTGGTTTCTATCGTGACGCGGGCGGCCAGCTCATCACAGGAAGTGGTTGATTGCATACCGGTGCCATCATCAAACTCGCAACCGATGGTCACCTGCCACTCTGCAACTTCACCTTCAAGACTGCCGTCGCCAGTACAAAAGGCGTCATATAAGTCAAAGTTCACCATCTGATCAATGGTGCATTGAACAGCGAAAGCGCCATCAATATCAGAGCAGATCTCTGTAGGTTCCACATCGCAGAAATCGCCTGCCTCGTTATAAGTGCGAAGATACCTTGATGGTTCGATACCGCTGCTTCTTATGCGGTCAGCAATATCCTGCGATTTGGCAACCACGTAGCTGCGTTGCGTTGAATCCATCGTGATACTCATGGTACGCAACTGCAGTCCGGCCATGCCGACAACCCCCAGTGCAAATATCACCAGCGCAATCAGCACTTCCAGCAACCCCACACCACGCTGCAATGCGCTAAAACCTCTGCGCGGGAAGTTAAAGACCCGTTGGCTATTGAACACAGCTGTCATCCTCCAGTGGTCTTTCATCAATTTTGCCAACACGATTAACACTGATCAGACGCCCGTCCGTTTTCACATCAGGCGATGAACAAATTCCAATAGTAAAGCGGCTCTGAACCCAGCCGCGCGGATTAAAGGTGATTGTGTTTTCATCAAAGCTGGCATCGACTGAAAGATTGCCACGGCCTTCGGCCACTTTGATTTCCTCGTTGCCAGCAGCATCTGTGCGCACTTCAGTGACTGTCAGTAGCCCACCCCAGTCAGTACCATCCGGACGACTCAGCGTCACCCGCGTGCCACGCGCACGCGCCTCACTGCGAGCAAGCTTCAGCATCGAAGTGATTCGTCGCGACTCTGTGAGTAATTTCTTTTTGTTCATCAGCGACCCGTACTGAGGCACTGCGAAACCGGCGATGATGCCGATAATAACAACCACGATCATCAGCTCGACCATCGTGACGCCGTTACTTTTATTGATTGCAGAAAGATTCATTGTGCAGCGTAACTGCCTCTCACCTGATCAAACGTACATACGTCCAATCACAATCCGCAATTGCCACGCCAAACGTTTGTGATCAAATTGGTGCTACTGATATCGCATTTTCAACGACCTGCTAAATATTTACTCTCATCAGCCGATCACCCTTTAATCATTCGAACCGTTGAATCCAGATCCAGGGAGCGCTGCACGTGCCAATTCGACAAAAAGGTTTCACGCTTATAGAGTTAATGATCGCAGTTGCGATTGTCGGAATACTGGCGGGCATCGCAGTGCCGCAGTATGGCCGTTACGTTACCGAAGCACGTAGAACTGACGGTCACATTGCGCTGCGCGCCGCGGTTCAGATGATGGAAAGATGTCGTAGTCGTACATTTAACTACTCTGCAGCCACCTGCACAGGACCAGTCACAGACCTGCCCTCCGATGAGGGTAATTACACAGTGCGCCTCGATAACTCAAGTCCAACGGCGTATACCTTGACTGCTGTTGCCGCCCCGGATGGCCCGCAAGCAAACGACACCGACTGCGTTACGATGAGCATCGATCAGTTTGGAACGACCAGTCCGGAGGCGTGCTGGTAGCGCACGTCGCGCGGGTAGCCTGCAACATAAATGCACTCGCACTTGGTACAAATAAAAACGGCCGACAAATTGCCGGCCGTTTTGAAATTCCAGTAAAACATTTGATCAGAATGCAGTAGCCCGGCATAACCATTTTGCTGCGCCCCTGCAATACTGCAATTCCATATAACGTTGTCTAAGCGGTTGTGACCTCTTCCGCCTGCGGGCCCTTCTGACCCTCAGTTTCTACAAACGATACGTTCTGGCCTTCCACCAGTGTGCGGCGACCCTCGCCGATGATAGAGCGAAAGTGAACGAACAAATCACTACCGCTTTCCCGTGAGATAAAGCCGTAGCCTTTCTCGTCATTGAACCACTTGACGGTTCCATGTTGCTTCTCAGACATTGTAAATCAGATCTCTATAAAACACGCACTACTTACATAAGCACTGCAGATTAACGAGCCACCAGATGGCAGCAATGAACACCAACATGGATGGAATATGAGCATTGTGTGCGGGTGAAAGGCTTTTAGAACGCAACCACTCCATCGCAGCAAACTCAAACACTGATCCAGTCGACAGTTTGATTATATGACCTACTCATAGAAAAACAACAAAAAACAACAAAGAAACAAGTGCTTAGGTCTATGCGAAAGTCACAACACGGAACCCGGACCGCCATGATTCTTCCATTAGAGATTATTTTTTTTATCGTAAATTCGTCATCACGCTGTTATCGTCTGGTGCGATGAATAGCAACGCACCTGATTCCACCCCCATCGAGATTGGCTTTCTGCTGACGCCGGACCTCGCCATGCTGGCGTTCGGATCTGCCGTCGAGCCGTATCGAGCAGCCAATGTAACCTCCGGTAAAGAGCTCTACCGCTGGACGTTCCTGACAGATGATGGCATGCCGGTTACTGCGGGTAACGGCATTCAACTGACACCGGATCGAGGCCCGGAGATCACCGACCGGTTTGATCGTATTTTTGTTTGCGGCGGCGTCAACACGCAGCTGCACAAACCGGAACACTCAATGCGCTGGCTACAACACCACGCGCAAAGCGGCACCTGCATTGGTAGCATCAGCACCGGCGCATGGCTTCTGGCTCACGCAGGCCTTCTGCACGGCCAGCGCTGCACAATCCACTGGCAGAGCATTGATGCTTTTCGCGAAGCGTTTCCGGATGTTAAAGCCGATCCCTCAGTGTACGTTATCGAAAACAATCGATGCACCTGCTGCGGTGGCACCGGTGCATTCGACATGATGGCACACCTGATTGCCGAGGATTATAGCGATGAAGTAGTCACTGACGTATGTACCTGGCTATTCCACGATCGCATCAGAATGTCGACTGATGTTCAGGGTGTTGCACAGCATACTGCGCTGGCAAGAAAGTCGCCAAAGCTGGCCGCCGCTTTCCGGGTGATGGCAAACCACATCGAAGAACGACTCACACCGGGGCAAATCGCCGCTCACATTGGTGTGTCTCAAAGACAACTGGAGCGATTGTTTCAACGTCACATGCAGTGCACACCGCAACAGAAATATATGGATCTGCGACTACAGCATGCCAGACGGTTACTGTTGGAAACCAGCCTGCCTATCCTTGATGTTTCCATTGCTGCCGGCTTTACCAGTCAATCACACTTTACCAAGTGTTATCGCGAGCGCTTCAAGTGCACACCTCGTTCGGAACGAGTTGGTGCCACTACTGAATGACAGGCTTGCGTTTAGCGTGTGTGATTTACAGTGTCGCCAACCCTGGAAGCGCTAAGTCACATCACTAAATGATGTCACTACCAGCCTCTTTTGAATTTCGTGAGCGGTTTTTTTGTACCTGGTGATTCTCTGACTTACCAGTAGCGCCAAGCTGCTTTAACTGCCTTGCCCGCTCGACCAGATTGCCACGGCCTGTAACAAGCTTGCGGCGCGCGTTGTTACAGCTTTGCGCCGCATTATCCAGAGCCACAGAAATATTGTCTATCTCGGTGACAAAGCCATTAAAGCGATCAATTAACTCACCGGCTCTTTTCGCAATGATGCGGGAATTTTTATCCTGCAATTCACTACGCCAGACATTTTGTATAGTCCTGCAGGCAACCATCAGCGAAGCAGGTCCAACCAACACAATATTGTTGTCATAGGCTTCTTTATAAAGTGATTCATCAAACTCGAGCGCTGATTGCAATGCCGCTTCCACAGGTAGAAACATCAGTACGAAATCAAGTGAGTTTATACCCTCAAGCCGTTCGTATTGCTTTGCACTGAGTCCATCAACATGTTTTTTGATCGATTTTACATGCTCTCGCATCAAGCGGTTTCTGGTTTCTTTATCGCAGCTATCATTGAGTGACTTTTCATAAAACCGGATCGATACTTTTGAGTCAATCACAATAGTTTTATCGCCCGGCAGATATAACAACGCATCGGGTCGCAAGGTTGTACCGTCAGACTGTTTTAAGGAAACTTCGCGATCATACTCCCTGCCTCGATTCAAACCGGCACGCTCAAATACCCGCTCTAACACCAGCTCGCCCCAGCCACCCAGTGTTTTGTTGTTACCCCTGAGTGCATTGCTCAGGTTGATAGCATCAGTGCTGATACGTTCATTCAGGTTTTTTAATTGCGAAATTTCTGCCTGTAGCTGATATCTGTCCTGTTGTTCTTTATCGTAAACCTCTTCTACTCGTTGTTTAAATGCACCGAGTTGCTCGCGCAAAGGTTTCAACAAATGCTGCAGGTGTGTTTCCGTCTGCTGTGTCATTCGATGAGTGTTGTCGGCAAAAACACGCGCCGATATCGCCTCAATCTGTTGCTTGAGTTCCTGATTGCGCTTTTCGAGTAATTCAGCCTGCTGCCTGCTGGCGACCTGCTGTTGCTGTAAACGAGCTCGTGCGGTATCAACTGCGGTGCGAAGCGAGTATTTTTCGGCCAGCTGTTGCTGCAGACTCTGCTCTGTTGTGCTGAGCCGGTTTAGCCGCTCCGTGGCAAGCGCCAGCGCTTTTGACTCGCGCAGCTCCAGTCGGTGCAGCACCGAACGAGTGTATCCGGCGTGCAGCGCCCAACCGAGCACCACGCCAACCAGACCACACCACAGATAGATCAGATTTACCGTGCTCATTAGTGTCATTTTCACCGAATGTTGTGCTCAGTGCTTCATCAAAGCACCACATGCAGTAAAAATAGACCACACTGGCAAAATTACCAGCGGTTGCGTGGTAGCAACGCAAAGCCGCCTGCCCACTTTTACCTGAGCTACAATGCGGGACGATCAGAAACAAACAACTAATTGAGATCCAGGACAGACGCATTGAACATCAAAACCGAGGCATTAATCATTGGTGCCGGCCCGGTCGGGCTTTTTCAGGCTTTTGAACTGGGCCTGCTGGGGATTGATTGCTGCATTGTTGAATCGCTGAACAGACCCGGCGGGCAATGTACTGAGCTATACCCGGATAAACCCATCTATGACATCCCAGGCACTACCTACACAACAGCTGCAAAACTTATTGAGCAACTTCAGCTTCAACTAAAACCATTCAATACCAGGATTGAATATCAGCAAACCGCCAAAAGGCTTGAAAGAACTCCGACCGGCTTCAACGTTGAAACCACTGCGGGTGACCAGTTCGAAGCAACAACCGTATTTCTTGCTACAGGCGCTGGTGCCTTTACGCCGGTAAAACTGCGCACTGAAGGTCTCAGTGAGTTTGAAGGTAGCCAGGTGCACTACGAGCAATGGTCAGATGAACAATACCAGCAACATATTAAAGGAAAAAAAGTGACTATCGCTGGTGATGCACAGGAAGCAGTTGACTGCGCCATCCATGCAAGCAAGCTTGCCGTTGAAGTCACACTGCTACATAGAAAACGCAGGCTGGATGCAAGCACAGAAGCACTGCAACAATTGGCGCAACTGACGGAACAAAAAAAGGTTCTGCAAATAAAAGGCAAAATCACAGGCTTTAATTGCTCAACGCAGGGAACACTTGAAGAATTAGTCATACAACAAAGCACTGACAACACCAGCACACAGGCTGTCGATCACCTGCTTGTTCGACAAGGTAACTCACCCAAACAAGTTGATCTTGAATCGTGGGGTATTGATACCCAGGCCAGACACATACCCGTGGACACTGCAAACTACGAGTCCGGCAGCCCGGGCATCTATGCCATCGGAGACATCAATAGTTATCCGGCAAAACGAAAGCTGATACTATGCGGCTTTCACGAGGCTACACTGGCAGCCTTTGCAGCTACCGCCAAACTCCGACCGGAAAAGCCGGTTCATCTGCAATACACAACCACCAGCACTGAACTTAAAAAACGACTGGGCGTTGTATCCACCACCAATCCGGATCAATCATTGTGAAGCTCGACAGAAGAATTCTCGACATCCTTGTGTGCCCGGTCACCAAGGCAAAAGTTATTCAGATCGATAGTGAACTTTGGAGCAAAGAGGCCGGGCTTGCCTACCCGATCAGGGATGGTATTCCAGTGATGATGGAATCTGATGCGCGGACGCTTTCGCAGGAAGAAATAGACTCTCTGAAATCTTCAGATTAAAAAGGCCGATCAAATTGATCAGCCCTGTTGTTTTTGCGTCGATAACAGCCTTAAACTTATAAGTTAACAGTCTGGCTGATCACTTCAGAGAACGCTTCTATTACACCACCACTGGCTTCTATCTCTTTCCGAAGCTGGAAGTACAGTACCCCCTTACCTACATCAGTACTCACCGGGGAATATTGGAAAATATCGCTGTAATCCAGCCATTCCACATTCCTGAATTCAGGATCAGTACTGATTCGATAGTGAGTTGGCTTGCCACGGCTGTATGAAAGAAAAGCGAAGCCATCGTTACCACTCGGGAAATACGAAAGTGCTGTTATTTCAAGTGGCCAGTCATCCTGCGGGTCATTCTGCGAGTCGCCATTTGTGATACCAGGCTCCAGATTAACGTACTTCAGCGCACGACACTTGCGGCTCGAAATACCTTCAGTCAACAGCACATCTGCAATCACGTTTTCATCTGTGGCGGGATTGATTAAAGCAATACCACGGTAATTCTTCTTTGAGACAGTGACCAACACAGAGGTAGCGGGCACATTTTCATACAAAGCCATGCCAGCCGGTGTTGTCACCCGGGTTCCATACAGATTTCTGTCACCGGCTGTGCCAATACAAACCGACGCATCAGCCACCGGCAAACCGGTTTGGGCATCCAGCACTCGCACGCCAAACTTACCTGCATGTGCAGCCGGAGAAACGGCAAAAATGGCGAGCGCCACAAGAACGAGACGAGCCGTGTATTTCCACAAAATCATTAATTCTACTCCGATATTTCAAAGTCGCGCCGATGCGACTGATTTGCCGGAATGTATCAAAACAGAAAGGAAATGTCAATTTATTGACACATCAAACAACAATTTAGTGACAGACTTCAAGTGAGCGTTGAAAACGGGGGTGAAAACGGGACAGGCACTTCTTTACCAGGACATGGTAAAAACAGAACAAGCACCGGAACACCAGCGCACAAGCAAAGAATTCAGGACAGGCATTCCTAAACAAGGCACTGCAGCGGCCCCGCAGCGCAGCCAGTGAAAACTCGACCGCACTATAAGCAAACCCCTCATAAGAAGCTGAAACACTCGTCACACTCGATAAGAGAGGGCATCTGGCAGATACCAGATCAGTGACCTGGTCTACTTACCGCCAGCCTTATAAGCGGCACTGTGGGTTTTGGCCATGGGTTGTGACAACCCTGCCAATTCCCAGCGAAATTTGATTTGTGCCCGGAATGGCGCCAAATTAAAACTGGTGGCCGTCGATAGCGATTTTGACGGACGGTGAAAATCGTCATGGATGGCAGCCCTGACTGGCCGATTGGACCGAACAATCGTTTTTCAACAGATCAGACTACGCTCATGGACACTAGACAAACCGAAATCAAACTGGCCCGCGTTGCTGATGCGTACAGTATCGCGACGATGTCACGCGACATTATCGAACACGGATTGCAGTGGAGCTGGACGCCAGAGCGCATAGGCCGTTGCATCCTGTCACCGGATATCAACGTGGTGATTGCCCACAATGACAATGCAGTGGTGGGCTTTGGCATCATGTACTACGGCTACAGCAAAGCGCATCTGAATCTGCTCGGTGTGGATGTGCACTGGCGCTCTATTGGTATCGGGCACAGGCTACTGCAGTGGCTCGAACACTGCGCTGTAACCGCTGGCGTTGAGCACTGCCAGCTTGAAGTGCGCGAGTCGAACGAGTCTGCGAGAAGATTTTACCAGCAGCATGGCTACCGCGAAGTTGAAGTTGTGCCTGGTTACTACCAACGCTGGGAAGACGCAATTCGGATGTCCCGCTGCCTGCAGAAAACACACTTGCTCGATTAGGCGTTTTGCAGAGGCACAATCGCCAGACACAATGCTCCTCCAGCACCCGTTATAAGCCTGCCTTGTAAAACGCGTCTACCGACACCAATCTGCTATGCAAATTCAGCCGAACCCTGAGCATCGGCATATTTGCTACCCGCTCAGGTTCGAAGCAGTCGCATTGCTGTACACTGTCGCTCGCAGCTACGTTTCGCCGCGTTCACCGAGACCCCCATGCCAGTTACCCGAAACACAGCCCAGCGCCCGGTCGGTACACAACCCCCCAAGCCTCGCGAATTATTTTCCTATCCGCGCTACTGGGCCGAGTGCTTTGGCACCGCGCCGTTCCTGCCCATGTCTCGCGCCGAGATGGATACGCTTGGCTGGGACAGTTGCGACATTATTATCGTCACCGGTGATGCCTATGTAGACCACCCGAGCTTTGGCATGGCAATCATCGGCCGGCTGCTGGAAGCGCAGGGATTCAGGGTCGGCATCATTGCCCAGCCACAATGGGACAGTGCCGAGCCATTCACCGCGTTAGGCAAGCCAAATCTTTTTTTTGGTGTTACGGCGGGCAACATGGATTCGATGATCAATCGATATACTGCCGACAGAAAGATTCGCAGTGATGATGCCTACTCACCCAACGACATCGGTGGCCAGCGACCGGATAGATGCTCAGTGGTCTACGCTCAGCGTTGCCGCGAGGCGTATAAAGACTGCCAAATAGTACTTGGCGGCATTGAAGCATCGCTAAGACGAATTGCACACTACGACTACTGGCAGGACAAAATCAGACGCTCAATACTGGTTGATGCAAAAGCGGACATCCTGCTTTACGGCAATGCCGAACGCGCACTGGTTGAAATTGCACATCGCGTCGCTGCCGGTGAAACTGTTAAAGAGATAACAGATGTTCGCGGTACTGCATTCATGATCAGCGATCTGCCAGACGACCTGAAAGTCATTGATTCAACCAGCATCGATACACCGGGCAAAATAGATTCGCACCTCAATCCGTATGAAAGCACCGATACTCAGCAGAAAAAAGCCAGTCAACAAGACAAACCCGCTGATGAAATCACACTGACTTTTAAAAAGAAATCCGACCTCACTAAAGACCAGCGGATACAAAGAAATACCGAGCTTAGAAATAAAGCCGCAATTCGACTGCCCGACTACGAACTAGTCAGAAAAGACCCGGTGCTGTACGCACATGCCAACCGGATATTGCATCTTGAAACCAACCCCGGCAATGCACGCGCGTTAATACAAAAGCATGGCAATCGCGATCTGTGGATCAACACACCACCGATACCTTTAAGCACAGAAGAAATGGACTACGTGTTTGACTTATCGTATGCCAGAGTTCCCCACCCGCACTATGGTGATGCTCGCATCCCTGCTTACGAGATGATTCGTTTCTCAGTCAATATCATGCGTGGTTGCTTTGGTGGATGCACGTTTTGCTCGATCACTGAACACGAAGGCAGAATTATTCAGAGCAGATCCGAAGATTCAATTATTCGCGAAATTGAAACCATGCGCGACAAAGTTCCTGGCTTCACCGGTATTGTTTCTGATCTCGGTGGCCCGACCGCCAACATGTATCGACTGGCGTGCAAATCAAAGACCATTGAGTCCGCCTGCCGCAAACCTTCCTGTGTATACCCTGGCATCTGCCCTAACCTCGACACCAATCATTCATCGCTTATTAAACTCTACAGACGAGCAAGAGAGCTACCCGGTGTAAAGAAGATCTTGATCGGATCAGGCTTGCGCTATGACCTGGCTGTTGAATCACCCGAGTATGTCGAAGAACTGGTCACTCACCATGTGGGTGGTTACCTGAAGATAGCACCGGAACATACCGAGCGCGGTCCGCTTGATAAGATGATGAAGCCAGGTATCGGCACCTATGAAAAATTCAAACAGTTGTTTGAAAAATACTCAAAGAAGGCCGGTAAAGAACAATACCTGATACCTTATTTTATCGCCGCTCACCCGGGCACTACCGATGAAGACATGATGAATCTTGCCATGTGGCTGAAGCAAAACGGCTTCAGAGCGGATCAGGTACAGAATTTTTATCCATCACCCATGGCGACTGCCACTGCGATGTATCACTCGGGTAAAAATCCGCTTGCCAAAGTCAGCCGTGACAGTGCTGGTGTACCAATTGCCAAGAAGACCGGCCAGCGACGCTTGCACAAGGCTTTTCTGCGGTATCACGATCCGGATAACTGGCCCATGCTTCGCGAAGCACTCACCAAAATGGGACGCGCTGATTTAATCGGTAATGGCAAAAAGCATCTGATACCACACTGGCAACCGGAACCCGGCAGCTATCGTGCGCATAGAAAGAAAAACCGCAACAAGAAACCAGAAGCGGGCACTGTGCTAACGCAACACACTGGTCTGCCCCCGCGTGAAGGTGTAAACGCAGATTCTGCATCTGCTAAACGCAAGAAGAAAACCAGCGCAAAAAAACGACGCACTACAACCGGCCAGGCGAAAAGTTATCAGGTCAATTCCAGCAGAGGCAAACGCTCTCACTGAGATGCAGGCCTGATACTGTGCAGACCTGGCTTATAAAGCCTGTCGACTACAGCATCAATTCACCGTGTTGTTGCCTTGTCTAACAACACTGTTGGATTGGCCAATGCAAAGCGAGAATAAAAAGCAGACACAACTAACGTGTCTGGATTTCTATCTCCATCTGATTCCACTTATAGTTAACAGAGTGACTGAAGCCTTGCGCATTACGCATCGCGTCAGACCAGATAAGCGTCATGGTGCGGCCATCATCACTCATCCACTTGGGCGACAACTTCGGCTGGTAAGTCAGGTTTTGCGTATCGTCTACTGTCCAGTAGTCTGTGTAGTAAAACTGATTCCATGGACCGTAAGGCGTGTCTGAATACCACAAACCAAGACTGCCGGTGCGGCTATGCATCCATTTGTTGTAGTAATCATCTGTGGAGTTACTACGGTTGTGACCACCATACGTACCACCGTTTACCATGATGTACTTCTGCAAACCGGGATTCCAGACCACTGACGGCAACCACGAATAAAAGCCAAAATACTCACCAGCGCTGTTGCGCTCCGGCAAAACCATGTTTGGCTGCCGTGCTTCTAAGTCTGAACTCCATGTGGCATTTCCGTTATTCCAGCCGCTGAAGTATTGCCACGCTGCACGATTACCGACCTGATCCTCCGGCACTCTTGCCAGCTGTAATTGATGCGTGTTTGCACCCTCAGGCGAATAAATATAAACATAGCCATCCCGCGATGCCCGATGATCCTGACCACTTTGAACAAACGTTGCAAACGCAAACGGGAATGCTGTTTTACCCTTACCGTAACGACCACTTTCTTCAAAGAAGAACATCTCCTCAAGGTTTAGCTCTTCCCTTCCGATATCCCAACGAGCCAGGTAGCGGTCGTTGTTATTGCGATCAACCCGATGCCAGGTACTACCGTTGTCATACGAGCGCAGCATTTTCATTCCACGAAAAGGCCCTTCAGACCACGCAGCGTGTTGGGTTTTTGTCACCAGTGAGTACAGCACGCCCTTCACCGATAACATGCCGTAGGCAAACCAACCATCACCATCGACATGAAAGTTCGGGTAGTTACTCACCTCTGACCTGCTGAAGTTATCTGCGTCACCAAAGATTTTGTATAGCTGACTGTGGTACACGTAACCACCACGCAGCCACTCGCCATCGTCCATTGCGGTGATCACGCTATCATCAGCCGCCCACGTCTGACACCAGTTATCGCCACTACCACCAACCCTGCGTAAGGTTGAATCGAGAAAGCGGACGCCTGTGGGAGTACGGCCATTAGCAATTGATTCACTGGCTGGCGATGAGGCTTGCACGCTGGACGCACCACCCACGCGGCAGCTGCGCCCCTGCTCATATCCCCAGCCATCTCCATCCGGATCACTGTCATTAGATCTGCACGCTGGCACATCAGAGCGGGCCACCGAGGACGACGCACCAACTGCGGATTGTTCCGACGATGAACTGCCGATCATGACAAGGCAGCTTTGGCCGTTTTCATAACCCCAGCCGTCGCCGTCTGGATCTGTTGTCGCGCTACTGCATGCCGGGATATCTGCAGGTGCAGCGGATTGCGCTGCCGCAGTAGCGGGTGCATTTGCTGTAACAACACCAACCCTGCAACTACGCCCTGCTTCCCATGCCCAGCCATCGCCGTCGTAATCAATGACTGTGGCGCTACATTGTGGGTTGATACTGCGTGCCGCAGATGAACCAGACACCACACAGGTTTCACCGTTTTCCCAACCCCAGCCGTTGGCGTCAATGTTATTGTTTTGATATTGACACAATGGTATCGAATACGATGCGCCAGAAAGCATAATCAAACTAAAGACCACCAGCAGTTTTATCTTAATCACTTCGAACACCTGTACTCAAAACACGGGCTTAAAACAATGACTGACGCTGCAGTATTAAAATGTATAGCAGTTCAGATAGATGGGGCTGCGTGCATTACAAGTAACTCACAATGCATCCAGAACACCTACTATTGTAGCGTAAGCTGATGGTAGCACGCTGCTAACACCTGACGTTTTTATTCCTGTTAAAGCAAAAAACTCGACACGCAAGGTAACTGATAATTAAGGAACGCCTTGCATGTAATTCCGCCGGGTTATCGTAATGATCGCGATGTACAGGACTGGTTACAATCCGGTTCACCTCACCGACTGACACCCGGTTGGCGGTATTATCCAGGCCACCTCTCACTTCGCTTTTTTACGGATATTGCATGCTCGAACTCCTCGCTGACCCGCTGACTGGAGCGACACTTGTATTGCTTTTGTTAATTTGCATCTGGTGGTTTGTTGTTGAATGGGGCTTCGGTAAAAAGCCGAAGTCAAAATCAAAGCCAAAGCACTTATCTTTGAAAGATACTTATGCTGAAACCAAGTTTCGATCCCATGCCTTTAGAAGAAGCATCGCAACAGCTGGCCGTTTAAGTGCCAGCGGCGTAACTGCCAGCTCTGGAGTAGCCAGCTCTGAAATAGCCAGGTCGGGAGCAGCCAGCTCAGTAAAGACTCACAACACTGCGGCAAGCAGCACAGGTACTAGCAAAGTCACAGGCAAAGGTACTGGCAAAGGCAAAGGCAAAGGCACTGGCAAAGGCACTGGCAGATCCGACAATGCAGACAAAGCAATTGCTGCAACCGGAGTAGTCACGGGAAAACAAACTGAAACAAGCAAAACCGCGGCAACACAGCCCCTGTCCCACACGTCGGAAAATAGACAGCAACTGACAAAACCCGCGCTCAAAAATACAGCGGCCTTTACAGCTGCACATACAGGTGCAGCTTCCAGTCAGAAAGCAGAGCCACATGAGAAAAGCAATCAGTCAGCAGATTCGACCAACAGGCGCGATACGAATAACACTACCAAGGCGGCGCAGAGCAATTTACCTTCAAATAAAAAGGCACTGATCGCTGACCGCGAAAGCAACGCGGCAGATGCCAGTAGCGCAACTACAACTGACTGCATTACTCAGAAAGACTTAACAGGCAACACCGGCAAACACCAGACCGATAGCCGCACTCAAAGCACACCGCGCGACGTCGAAATGCATCACACCGGACAGAGCAAATCCCGGCACCAAAACAGATCAAACGAAAACAGGTCTGTAATTAACAGTTCGCAACAAAACAAACAAACCACGAAGCAAGACACCACGGCAGCAAAGCGCGCTTATGATGAGGGCACTGGTGACTCAACCACCTCACATACGACCACGCAGACAAACAACACTGACCAACTTCAGGCGACTGCAAGCGTACCAACCACAACTAGTGCTACTACAGGCGCTGCTCAACCAACAAACCCGAATAATGATTTAACGCCGGCTAAAGATGCAACCATAACTGCAACAGCCAACAACCATGCAAAAATAATTCGCAATCATAATGCTGGCGAACGGCAAAGCCCACAAACCGCAAGTGAGGAACACCCTCACCGGACAAATCGACCAGCTCCGGCACCTCATTCAACAGTGACCGGGACAAACGACACCAATGTGCCCAAGGCCAATGAAAACAATTGCGCTGAAAACCATAACAATGGTAGTCGAGCAACAAAAGATCTGAGTTCAAAGCAGACCGATCTTCCGAAAGCCACCAGCGGAAAAAACTTCTTCCCGGGTACGCATGGTGCGCCTGATCGAAAAGCACCAAGGTACCAGACCGCTGCAAAAGCAAAGCGGCCATCAGCGAGAACAGAAGTATCGATTCAGATTCCTGCAGAATCAGTACAACCCAAAGACACAGCCAGGCCGACGACAAATCGTACCGATTCCAATCAACAAGACGGGCAAAGCAAACCAGGCGCTCAACCAGATCCGTTGTCGACATCGCAAGCTGGTACTGACGCCAGACCCGCCACATCAACAGCCACTGTGCATTCAATCACTATCGGCGCAGGTACTGTTGCCCCTGATATTGGTAGCGATGACAGGGGGAAATCTGAAAAACAGAATGCAGCAGACCAAACAGATCTCGCATCCACGTTGGAGTTCAGGCTTAAGTCAAAGCGCAAGGCATCTTCTATTGAGAAGGTCATTGCACAGCAATCCCTGACCAACAGCACTCCTGGCAACAATAGAAAGCCAACAACAGACCATCCCCCACCAACGGACTCACAGATATCTGCGACGGCAAGAGCCACTACGCCAAATGCGAATCACTCAGACGATGCAAGCCCATCCGCCAAAACCACTGATAAAAGCGACAATGCGACGATTGCCTCGACGCTAAAAACGCGTCAGCACCCGGTGGCAGCAGAGCACCCACCAACTAGCGCTCAACAAATAGAGTCCGCAGCTGAAAATCACAACGAGCAATCAACCCACCTGGACGACCCGGACGGTTCACTGCGCGCACAACTGGCATGTAGCGAGCGCCGCATACAAACCTTGCAATCCACGCTGAATAAAATGCAGTCTCAACTGCCCGAGGTGACAGCACCAGTAAAGCGGGCATCTACACATAACCGCCCCACACTGTTGAGTAAGGTCAGAGTGCTGGATCACCCCAGAGCTTAAACAAGCGCCTGGACTAAAGCCTGCAAATACACTTAAACATAGCTAATGCGAAATTCGAAAACACTGATCGCGGAATCAAGGATCGTGCAACACCACACGGAATAACAGCACGACAACGTCTGCAACGATGTAAACTATGCGTATTCTTTATTCCACGCCGCTATGTCTACCATCGTTTCAATACAGAATCTGTGCAAAACCTATGACTCAGGTCACCAGGCTCTTAAAAACATCAACCTGGATATAAAAGCCGGGGAGATTATTGCTCTGCTCGGCCCGAACGGCGCAGGCAAAACCACCCTCATCTCAACCATCTGCGGCATTGTCACACCCACCTCGGGCACCGTGACTGTCGGCGGTTTTGATAACATAAAGCAGTATCGAAAAACCCGCAGCATGATTGGCCTTGTGCCACAGGAACTAACATTAGGCGCGTTTGAGCAAGTCGCCAACACGCTTGCCTTCAGCAGAGGTTTGTTCGGTAAAAAACCAAACCCCGATTACATTGAAAAACTGCTTAAACAACTATCACTATGGGACAAAAAAGACAGCCCGTTAATGAGGTTATCCGGTGGCATGAAACGCCGGGTGTTAATTGGTAAGGCACTGTCGCATCAACCGGACATTCTCTTTCTTGATGAACCCACAGCCGGCGTAGATGTAGAGCTTCGAAAAGACATGTGGCATCTGGTCAGTGAACTCAGAGAATCCGGCGTCACTATTATATTGACAACACACTACATTGAAGAAGCAGAAGAAATCGCAGATAGAGTGGGCGTGATTAACAACGGCGAACTCTTGCTGGTCGAAGAAAAGACAGATCTGATGCAAAAACTTGGCAGCAAAGAACTCTCGATTGAACTGCGCCAGGCAATCACCACTATTCCGGATTCACTCAGCAACTACGACCTTCGCTTATCTGCGGATGGAACCCGCTTGATTTACAGCTACGATGTAAAAAGCGAACGGACAGGCATCACCAAATTGCTACAGCTAATCAACTCCGCAGGCTTACAGCTGAAAGACCTGCATACATCGCAAAGCTCACTGGAAGAAATTTTTGTAAATCTGGTGCAGCAGGATAAAAAGCCGGTGGAGAAAGCATCATGAATTGGCAGGCCATCAGCGTAATTTATAAAAGCGAGATGCTGCGCACACGAAACACATTGCTGCAAAGCATCGCATCACCGGTTATTTCTACCTGTCTGTACTTCGTTGTTTTTGGTTCCGCAATCGGCTCCAGAATTCAAACAGTGGGTGACATCGATGGACAAGGCGGCGTGTCATACGGTGTTTTTATCGTGCCGGGGTTAATGATGCTTTCACTGCTGACACAAAGCATTTCAAATGCTTCATTCGGTATTTACTTCCCTAAATTTACCGGCACCATCTACGAAATATTATCTGCACCCATCTCTTTTCTTGAGGTTATTATCGGGTTCGTTGGTGCCGCTGCGACTAAATCGCTAATCATCGGCACAATAATACTCATCACAGCCAGCTTTTTTGTTGATTTAAAAATAGCACACCCGTTGTGGATGCTGTCTTTTTTCATTCTAACCTGCGTTACGTTTTCCCTGTTTGGCTTCATCATTGGTATGTGGGCCGATAACTTCGAGAAACTTCAGCTGATCCCGCTGTTGGTTATCACTCCGTTGGTGTTTCTTGGTGGCAGCTTTTACACCATCGATATGCTGCCACCACTCTGGCAAAAAATATCGCTGCTCAATCCGGTACTGTATTTAATCAGCGGATTTCGATGGAGCTTCTTTGAAATATCAGATGTAAATCACGCCACCAGTTTATTGATGGTCCTTGCCTTCCTGTTTATCTGCCTTGGCATTGTCTGGTGGATGTTCAGATCCGGTTATAAATTGCGCCAGTAATTTAATCAGTTAATAAGCAGTGATGTCAGCAATACATAGGGCCAACGACAAAACCCATGAATAAGCTGTTGGAAGATCACATTGCAGAAGAACCTGTAAATGCCGCGTCGGTAATTTTACTGCGCGACCATCACAACACACTGCAGACTCTGCTGCTGTGTCGCGCCAACAGCCGCACCGTGATGAACAGCGCGTGGGTATTTCCGGGAGGCAAACTCGACGATCTGGACTTGCGCGATACAGACTCAGTACAAGACTCAGTACAAAGCAAACTCGCCGCAGACGCCAGAGAGCTACTTAACGAACCGGACCTCAACCCGTCACTCGCAGCAGCACTTTTTGTAACCGCCTGCAGAGAGACTCTTGAGGAGACAGGAGTGCAGCTTAAAGCACCGCAGCTTCGCACCTGGTCGCGCTGGGTAACTCCAAATGAACCTTCAATGATGAAAAAGCGATTCGATGCACGATTTTTTGTTGCAAAACTACCGGACGGTCAAAACGCGGCACATGATGGTGTAGAAGCAACTGACAGCCAGTGGATAACAGCCCGAGACGCCCTAAAAAGTTATGCAACCCTGAAGATTGCACTCGCGCCGCCGCAAATCATGACTCTGATTGCACTGACAAAATTCAATAACGCGCAAGAGTGTATTGACCACGCAACACATAACACCGCCTACACCATCAAACCACATGTAATAAAAACAGAGGGTAGCCGCACCCTGACCTACCCAGGAGATCCATCTCATCCGGATGAGCTACAACAGATGCCCGGACCCACCAGACTTGTCTGGCAACAGGATCACTTTGAGCCGCCAGAGGGTTTCAACGCTTATATCGATCTTTAATTCATATCCCCGGCAATATAGATTTCAGCTCTCCAGCTTCCTTACAAACTGACCCGGCAAACAGACCCGGCAAACAGACCCGGTTGAAACCGAGCTCAACTGAACATAGTATCCCGCAGTCAAACACTTTTTCGTAAATTTCAATGATCACTGCAGAAGAAGCTTTAACACGACTCAAAGACGGCAATAAGCGATTCGTATCAGACAACACCGATAGCGAAGCCTCACGTAGCAGCAACAGGCGCGCTGAGCTGGTTCGAAAGCAAGAGCCATTTGCAATCATCCTTGGCTGCTCAGACTCACGGGTTCCCTCTGAGCTGGTCTTCGATCAGGGTATTGGTGACTTATTTGTCGTGCGAGTTGCCGGCAATATCGCCGCATCTTCGCAAATAGCAAGCATTGAGTTCTGCGCACAGCAGTTCAACACAAAGCTGGTCGTTGTTATGGGGCATACAAACTGCGGCGCAATCAGCGCTACGTTGAGTGAAGTTAAAAACCCATCCGGCGGACTATCCGAAAGCCTGCAGTCTATCGTCGATAAAATCCGCCCGTCCGTTGAGCCACTCCTGGAAACAGATCTGGCCGACCAGCCGGATAATCTCTTAAACGCAGCAGTACACTCAAACGTTAACGCCGGTGTTTCTTGCCTGCAGAATGACTCCGATGTGCTTAAGCAACTCGCTGCTGACAATGGCTTACAGGTAGTGGGCGCTGAGTACTCGCTTGAGACAGGCGAAGTAAAGTTCTTCGACAGCTGAAATTGTTGTTGCAGTGGGCCCTGTCAGAATCCGTAGCAGGTAAGAAAGGTAAAGCCCGCAGTGCCGACACTTTTCGGCTGATCAATGTTTTCGGTTCAAGCCGTCTATAGTATTTGTCCGAAATTTGGTTGACACTGCGGGCCGAACTTATAAGCAATTTTCTGTGCCACAAAAGCAGTGACCAAAGATCGCCGCTCGTGTACGTCTGTACAAAATATTCGCAACTGACTGTTTCTGGTGACTTTCTGTCTCTGTAAGAAAACTACAGAATTTCCGCGTAAACTCGCCATTGCGAGCGGAGCGCAGGCCACGTAATCTAAGGTTGTCAAAGTTCTAACATTCAAATTGAGTAAACCGCCATGCTTATTCTGGTTTCGCCCGCAAAAACACTTGATTTCGAAACCCCGCCGCTGGTACCGGACAACACCCAGCCTCTATTTCTGGACGACTCGCAGGAGCTGATCGATCAACTGAAGAAGCTGTCACCCGCCAAGGTGGGCAAGCTGATGAACGTCAGCGACAAACTCGCCAAGCTCAACTCTGAACGATTCAAACAATGGCAGCAACCGTTAGAACCACAAAGCGCCAAACAGAGCCTGTTCGCATTTCAGGGTGATGTATACACAGGCCTTGATGCCGCCACCATGAAAAAGAACGATGTGAAATTCGCACAGAAACACCTGCGGATTTTAAGTGGCTTGTACGGTGTATTAAGACCACTTGATCTAATGCTTCCCTACAGACTTGAGATGGGCACCAAATTCGTGAATAAGCGCGGGCAAAACCTTTATCAATTCTGGGGTGACAGTGTTACCGATATGCTCAATGCCGAGCTTGATAATATGAAAAAGCCTGTCGTCGTCAACCTGGCGTCAAATGAGTATTTTAAAGTAGTGAACAAACGCAAGCTCACTGTAGATACTGTTTCACCGGTATTCAAAGACAAGAAAAATGGCGAATACAAATTAATATCGTTCTTTGCCAAAAAAGCACGTGGCATGATGTCTCGCTACATTATCGATAATCGCATCACGTCAATTGCTGACTTGAAAGACTTCGATACAGCCGGTTATAAATACAACAAGAAAATGTCAACCGATAGCGAACCGGTTTTTACTCGAAACAAAGCGGAATAGTCCCGGCTTGCCGGTGCAGCTTAACATGTCACACCCGATATTATCGCCACCGAAGAAACAGCATCAGCACGGAGACTATAGCCAGTCGGAAGTCACTCTTGCCAACCGTAACAACGGCACCCTGCTTGAGACACTACAGTACGACGTCACACCGATCGGCGCCCATTATCTGCTAAACCACTTTGACGTTCCCTATGTGGATGGCACCTCTGATTGGCAGATAAGCATTAGCGGTGAGGTCAATCGTTCCTTAACAACAACGCTTGATGAACTCGTCAAGCAGGCAACGCAACAAGATCTCACCAGAACCCGAAGAGTCACTCTGGAATGTGCAGGCAACGGCAGAGCAAACCTCAAGCCACGCTGGCCAAGCCAACCATGGCAGGTTGAAGCCGTGGGCACATCTGACTGGCTTGGCATGCCGTTAAAAAATTTACTGCAACAGGCATCGCTTAGCGACCGCGCTCAGGAAGTCGTGTTTTATGGAGCAGATAAAGGGATTGATGGTGGCAACATCCATCATTTTGCCCGCAGTCTTTCAATTAAAGACGCCATGCACGAAGATGTGATGCTTGTATGGCAAATGAACGGCCAACTTCTGTTGCCGCAACACGGCTACCCGTTACGCTTGATCGTACCCGGCTGGTACGGCATGGCGAGCGTTAAATGGCTGAATAAAATTGAAGTGATTGATCATGCATTCACAGGTCATCAGCAGACCGGCACTTATGTCTATAGAACAAATAGCGATGACAACGGCACACCGGTAACTACCATCCGGGTAAAGTCACTACTGATTCCACCGGGCATACCCGACTGGAGTTCACGCAAGAGACTGGTACAACCCGGCCTTGTCGCACTCACTGGTCGAGCATGGTCTGGCAGTGGAGTACCGATTGTAAAAGTCGAATGGTGTTGCGATGATCAGTGGCATACCGCATCACTTGAAACATCAGACAACAAGTACGCCTGGAGTAAGTGGGCTGCAGACTGGCAGGCAACGGTCGGCAAACATACGCTCTCGTGCCGCGCCACTGATGCAGAGGGCAAGACGCAACCACTCACACCACCCTGGGACATCGCAGGCTTTGGCAATAACGCTGTACAGCAAGTTGAAGTCTGGTGCGAAGAGTTTTAACAACTCGCTTATAAGCCTTTCATACCAAACAACCTACCATGTGAATTCCCATTGAAAACCAGCAACCAGATGAACGGCGCAGAAAGCCTCGTACACACATTGATCGACTGTGGTATCGAGGTCTGTTTTACCAATCCCGGTACCTCAGAAATGCATTTCGTGGCAGCACTGGATAAGATCGCAGGCATGCGATGCGTGCTCGGGCTGTTTGAAGGGGTAGTCACCGGCGCGGCAGACGGCTACTACCGTATGCAGGATAAACCCGCTGCAACGCTGCTGCATCTGGGGCCGGGCCTTGGCAACGGCGTGGCAAATCTGCACAACGCACGCAAGGCAAAAAGCGGTATTGTTAATATAGTTGGCGATCACGCAACTTATCATGTGCAGTACGATGCACCGTTAACCGCTGACATAGCAGGCATTGCCACCCCGGTATCGAACTGGGTTAAATCGAGCCACAGCGCTCGGGAAGTGGCAAAAGACGGTGCAGAAGCAGTCGCACAAGCGAGCACCTATCCGGGACAAATCGCTACACTGATTCTGCCTGCTAATACCGCATGGGAAGCATCAGATGGAGCTGCAGTAAAGGTAACGCCTACAGCGGCACCCAAAGCGCCCACAGAGCGTATTGAAGCCATTGCAAAGGTACTGCAAAGTGGTGAGCCAACCGCCATGGTGATCACCGGATTCGCCCTGCGGGAAAAAGCGCTTGAAACTGCCAGCAGAATTGCACAAGCCACAGGCTTACATCTGTTTGGCCAGACCTCCAATGCAAGACTCCAGCGAGGCCGCAACCGTGTAGCGCTGAAAACAGTGCCCTATCCTGTAGATGCAGCAGTGGAAACCTTGCGTCCCTATAAACATATAATCAGCTTGTCAGCAAAACCACCGGTCGCCTTCTTTGCCTATCCAGATAAACCCAGCGCCTTATATTCACCGGAATCGACCACTCACACCCTTGCACACGAAGACGAAGACTGTGTACAGGCACTGGAAGAGCTGGCCGAACTGGTCAATGCCGTCAAGGCAGCTCCCGTCATTCAAACCGCCACAGTTGCTGACCTACCAAACGAAGGTGCGCTGAATGCTAAAAACATCGCCGCCACCGTTGCACATCTGCTACCGGAAAACGCAATTGTCATCGATGAATCAATAACCTGCGCACCCGATTTTTTTAACATGACGCAAGCCTCCGCACCCCATGACTGGCTACAGATTTGCGGTGGTTCAATCGGTGCCGGCTTTCCACTGGCAACCGGTGCTGCAGTTGCCTGCCCGAACAGAAAAGTGGTGGCACTGCAGGCCGACGGTAGCGGTATGTACACATTGCAGGCACTCTGGACCCAGGCTCGCGAAAATCTCGATATCACCACCATACTGCTATCCAATCGCGCTTACGCCATACTTAAACACGAACTAAACAACGTTGGTGCCGCCTCAGGTAGTCAAATTGATAAACATACCAATAAAATTGCACTGGACATGATGGAACTTGACCGACCAAATCTTGACTGGGTAGCTATGGCCAAAGGCATGGGAGTGGAAGCAGGACGTGCTGCCGATGTTAAATCACTAATCACAGAAATAAATAAAGGCCTGCAGAACGAAGGCCCGTACCTTATTGAAGCTGTCTTCTAACCTATCGCCAAGAGAACCACCAAATGAATAACAAACTACCGGGTGTTTCGTCTTTTACGGATCGGATCAGCGGCGACGGCGCAGAAGCCTGGGATACTCACATAAAGGCAAACCAGGCATTGGCACGTGGTGAAGACGTTATTGTTCTGAGTGTCGGTGATCCGGACTTCCCGACTCCGGCCCCTATCGTTGATCGAGCTATAGAGGCGTTACAAGCGGGTGATACTCACTACGCCGCCACTGCAGGACGCACAGAGCTGCGACAGGCAATATCAGATGACTTTCAGACTAGAAGCGGTGTCCCAACTCAGGCAGATAATGTATTTGTTTTTGCAGGCACTCAGAACGCCTTGTTTGCAACCAGCCTGGTTTTACTGGAACACGGCGACGAAGTGATCGCCCTCGAGCCGATGTATGTCAGTTACGAGGCCTCACTACAACTGGCTGGAGCGAAACTCGTTTGCGTATCGCAACCCGCAGAAAATAACTTCAGACCAGACATCCAACTGATTGCAGAAGCGATAACCCCTGCAACGAAAGCCATAGTTATTACCACACCAAACAACCCGACCGGTGTAGCACTAAACGCCGAAGAACTACAGGCGATTGCAGATCTTGCCATCAAGCATAATCTTTGGGTTATCTCAGACGAAATCTACACAGATATTGTTTTTGAAGCTGAACATTTATCTATCGCCGCTTTGCCAGGCATGGCAGAACGCACTGTCACAGTAAACGGCTTATCAAAATCACACGCCATGACCGGCTGGCGTGTCGGTTGGACAATAGCGCCACAGCGTCTTTCGCCACACTTTGAAAACCTGACGCTATGTATGCTTTATGGCATCCCCGGCTTTATACAGGAAGCGGCTTTATTCGCTTTAAAGAACCAACGTGACGCCAGCACAAAGATGCGCGACATCTACCGCAAACGCCGCGATCTGGTTTGCACTGAGCTCGCACACGCCAGCAAACTGCAGATTCTTAAACCACAAGCTGCCATGTATGTCATGGCGGATGTGCGCGGTTACGGCTACACGAGCGGTGAGTTCTGTCGTGCGCTATTCGAAGCCAAAGGTGTTTCAGTACTGGACGCAGGCGCGTTCGGAAAAAGCGCTGACGGCTGGATAAGAATATCCTACACGCTTGATGAAGAGACACTATCGCGAGGTTGCAGAAGAATTGTTGAGTTCCTTGATCAATTGTAGCGCTGCAGGAGACTACAGCGACAAACCGGTTTATTGCAAATTCCGATGAAACGCGACAGCCCGCAACAGAACTCATCTCAACCTGTACTTCGGCAAATGCCCAAAGTGCCCTTCCGGCGGAGTTACTTTTCAAAAGGCGAAAACTAACGAAAAACCTTTGTTGCGACCAACCAGCCCTGCGGGTTCCTTTGGAATTTTGAGCCTTGTTGATTTTATCTTTGGTCATTCCAGTGGGTCGCGTAAACAGGCATCCATGCCTGGCAACGCTCTTCGCGCCATCTCTGGCGCTACGCACCCCAACCCTCAAGGGCCTGAGCGAACGCCGTTTCGCCCCAGCTGGTCGGAACTACAGCTGTGGCCGCCACCCTTAGCGTATTGATCGATGTGTTCAAAACTTGCATTTTTTATCTAAAAATCCTTTTTTCTCAAACAGCATCCGATACGTTGTTTCAATATCTCCGCAGATGAAAGCACTTTTGTTTCTGACGCAGAGTCCTTCAGTGCAGGTACTGTAGTCGTAGTTACCATCCTTAGTAACCTACGCATTTGCACAGGACAAGGCCAAACGCACGATCTGGTTTGTTCGAAAAGACTTTTCCACTGATGGAAAAGATGAAACATCACATCGAACCTGTCGAGTTATTTCATTTAGCAGGGACTGGAGCTCTGCACATTCAGACTCCAGGTGAAGAGCGGTTACTTCAAAACCTCCAACAGCTAGTATTCCGCAGAATGCAAAGAAGAGATCTTCAACACACTCTGCATCGAACAGCTTTTGTGAAGCCGTACCTAAATCGCAACCCAATTCCGCAACCATCTCTTAGTAGAAACGATACTTCCATGTGTACGTATGTGACCAGTTTCCCCGACGAACCACCTGCGTCACAACTACAAACTACGATACCTCTCGTACTATATTTGCAAATGTAAAAACATTCAATGATGAAACCTTGGTTTTTGATTTGGCAGCAACACCAACCTACGCACAATCATAGTAATTTAAGAAAACGCAAAACTTTCACTGAACCGGATACACTGCACACGAACTGTACACAGCCAGTCACAGCGCTCGCAACATATACCCAGCTGCACTTTCGCACGTACTGTAAAGACTACTAAGTTATGTATCGCTGACCACTCACAAACAACGTGGTTCTTTCAAAACTGTCAGCTTTGTAGTGGTGATCGCATCGCAACATAGCTATATCAAGGTCAGACATACCAATTGTTTTAACAAGAAAATGCAAATTAAATGTTTCGGTTTGGCATTCCCTTAATTGCACCAAAAACCTTGTGCTAAATCGCATCAATATCTACGCCTGATAGGCGACAGAACCACTTCCTGATCAGCCAACTACCAGCTTTATAAAGTTAAACTCTCCAGCACCAAAAACGACAGATATTTTCTGAAAATCCCGCATATCCTTCCACTTACTGTTCAGCGCGCTATAACTGGATTATCGAAGTTCACATAGCAATAGCACCACGCTTCTTAGTTACGACGATATCAAATGCCTGATGTGGGATCAGCCACCGCATGCAGGTGATCTCGAAAACTTTCACAATAATTTGTGGCTGCGAGCAAAGGTATAGTTTCTTTAAGTCACTGCTCTCGTGTTTGGGTTCGGCACTAGCAGCGCTCAATCGCCAAATCCCACATCTTCCCACGACCACAGCCACGATTCCACCAACTACACCTAACGCTAACACACCAAACTGCCGCTACACGCCAGAGCAGGTGACCGTTGTGGCCACAGCAAAACCGCGCGAGTAGGATCTAGCTATGCTCAGCTTGCCTGTTATACGCTAGCGCTTCTATCTGGGAGAGACTACGGGCGCTGTAGAATGGCCCAATTATCGCACTAAGCAGCTGATACCTAACAGATAATTGGCGGAGAGTGAGGGATTCGAACCCCCGGACGGTTTAACCCGTCAAC
>CALLLW010000020.1 GCA_938007995.1 uncultured Granulosicoccaceae bacterium
GCCAAATCGACTGCTAATAAAGTAACCTTACTCATGATGGACGCTCCTGTTTAGTTTAGCTGTAAGTGTTGTCTTGCAACTCCACTGTATCAGCTTGGTGCTTGACGCCGATTTCACGGGGCGTCCATCTCATCAGGCACATCAAGCAGGACAGGCAAAACCAAAGGCCATCAGATATAGCTGACAGAAATGAATCCCGCTCGCTGTGATAATCCATTCATCGCCCTGGCTGTCTGTTTTTTGTCTGAAATATTACAACTAAGTAGTAACTGGATTAAGAAGTGTTCCTTCCTTGCTGTTTTTATTGCAGATTTTTTTATCCTGCCGTATAAATGGACGACTGTCAGCGCACACGCACCGCTGACTGGCTAACTGCTGTACGACATCGCTGGAGCATTTGGTGCTGCACAAGAAATCTTCCTTTGAGTCGCCTTTGTATCGATTTCAGCGAGCGAAAACAGACCTCTTAATGACATACAGGTTGAAAATGAACAGAAAACTGCTCGGCACCGCCTTTATTGCCGCGACCACCACCGCCTTCACCAGTGGATGTGGCATCCTTGAAACGCTGGAAACCGTTGAAGTTCCCAGAATTCGCCTCGATTCAAACTCCTATGTTGTTCAGCCCGGTGACACGCTCAATTCGGTTGCAAGCCGGTACAAGATAGATCCAGACTCACTGCTTACTGTGAACTCACTGGAACTCGCAGAACTGATTCCCGGCCAGCGTCTGGTGCTGATTCGTGATGATGAGGTGCTTGCCGCTGCAGCAACCCGCACCGAGGGAGTCACAACCGGTGGTGTCGCAACCCCTGACTCATCACTGATCATGGGTAATCCTCAGGTGTCCGGCGCAGGTGAAAGTGTGCCGCTGCCAAACACAACGCAAGTAGTGCGGGCACGTACTCCAGATGCAGGTGTCATTGGTAGTGACGTAGTAATACCGCCGCAGGATGAAGAAGAAATCGTCGCCGTTGTTAATGTCAACGACGATCTGCTTGATGATCAGCCGATATTTGTGCCAGACGGCGAGCTCGATGCCTCTGCCGAGGCGGCTCAGCAGGTAGTGCGCCCGCAAGGCGTTGAGACGATTGTGCAGACAGTCACGATCAATGGTCCAACCAACCAGCCACCTGCTCCGCTCGATATTCCATCAGCAGCAACTGTGGATATCACCGATGCAGATACTTCAGCGCCCGCGAGGCGAATCACAGTAAAGCAGAGTGGCAACACAGGGTGGAGCTGGCCGGTTCTTGGCACTATCACAAAAGGTTTCGATCTGCGTGAGATCAACCGTCAGGGACTGGACATTGATCCCGGCCCCGGTGCCGCTGTTCAGGCGGCAGCCGACGGAGAAGTGGTGTACAGCGGCAGAGATCTGGCAAGTTATGGCAATCTGGTCATACTTCGCCACGAAGGCAACTACCTGAGTGCCTATTCAAAAGTGAGTGAAATTTTTGTAAAGGAAAATCAGAAAGTTAAAGCGGGTGATCTGATTGCCTCTGTGGGTAAGAACGACGCAGGCAGCCACGAAATGCACTTTGAAATTCGCCGCAATGGAGAGCCAGTCAATCCGATCGACTATTTACCGGCGCTTTAAACGTCACCTGGCACAATACTTGCATACTATTTATTAACGAAGTCGCTAGTATGTGCCGGAAGATCGGCGCACCTCCCGGGTCTTGAGACCCGGGGCAGACTTCGCACAACAATAATAATAAAAATATTAAAAGCAATGCGGAGATTGAGATGGGCCAGAGCGAACTTTCAGATTGGGATACAACTAACGACGACCGATTAGCGCACAGCGCACGCGAAGAGGACGTTGTAGACGAAGTAGAAGAAGAGCAGGAGGAAGAAGAATCTTTTGCTGATCAACTACGTCGCACCAAAGAAGCATCCCCCAGCAGTAAAGCCAGATCGCGTGATATGGACGCGACCAGGCTATACCTTAAAGAAATAGAGAACTCTCCGCTGCTAACAGCGGACGAAGAAAAGCACTACACCAGACTGGCGCAAAAGGGTGATGAGAAAGCCCGTGCCAAAATGATTGAGTGCAATCTGCGATTGGTTGTAAAGATCGCCAGACGCTATTTAAACAGGGGTTTAACGCTTCTTGACCTGATTGAAGAAGGCAATCTTGGTCTGATCCACTCGGTAGAAAAGTTCGATCCCGAGCGTGGTTTTCGCTTCTCTACCTACGCCACCTGGTGGATCCGTCAGACCATCGAACGCGCCCTGATGAACCAGACCCGCACGATACGTCTGCCGATTCATGTCGTGAAAGAAATGAACGTCTATCTAAAGGCCGAAAGACGCCTGCAACAGAAAATGGACAAAGAGCCAACTGCGGAAGATATCGCTGCGGAATGCGAAAAGCCGGTTGCTGACGTTAAGCGTCTGCTGGGGCTGCGCGATCGTGTCACCTCTGTTGATGTCTCTCTTGGCCCCGACGGTGATCGCCCGTTGCTCGACATCATCCCAGATGACAACAACCCTGATCCAGCCTGGAAGCTTCAGGACGACAGCACCCACAAGCAGATCAACAACTGGCTAATGAAGCTTGAGCCAAAGCATCGCGATGTGATTGTTCGCCGTTTCGGCCTGCATGGCTATGAGCGCACCACGCTTGAAGATGTCGGTCGCGAGCTGGGTGTTACCCGTGAGCGTGTACGTCAGATCCAGATGGAAGCACTAAAAAAGCTGCGTCGTATCCTTGAAGGTAGCGGCTTTACCTGGGAAGCGCTGCTAGAAGGCGAATAAGCCTGTAAGAAAATTGACGGTGCGCCATGAAAATGGCGCATCCGTCAGCTTTACGGCATTGCATACAAAGCAGACGTAGCCATATCGCCGAACAAGTAATCACCCGCAGTTCGTAGTGGAGATAAGCCTGCGCATCTACCGCACACCAACAAGCCCCACCGACGTGTCAGTCATCAACACACCCCATCAATAACCACAGCGCCAACATCAAGCCGCAGTTCGTAGAGGAGATAAGCCTGCGCATCTACCGCACACCAACAGACCACACCGACCTGTCAGTCATAAATAAACTACACCAACAATCACCGCTGCTACTCCTGGCATCCAGCAATGATACGCCGGGCAACACACTTGCAGAACTGTCAAAAGCCAATACCGCAAACCACACCAAACATCCCCTAAAACCAATCACCGCTAAAAATCAAATCAAACCAGCTTCATCAAAATCAACACAAACACCACCACGCCACCCATCAACATGGCGTAGGTCATCCAGTCATTCGAATCGCCCTTCGGCCCGTGCTTCAGCTGATGCTTTGCGGCAGGCCACAGCCGCCAAACAAAAAATAACATCATCAACGCCAGGCCGATCTTCAGACCCATTTCCATAGTAATTGCTCCGCTATCGTTATTGAATCTATCGTTTTTGGTGATTAAAAGCGTGTTGAAAAGGGTAGTGAGCAATCGCCAAACCACAGTTTACAACAGGCAAATATGACCAGATAAAGAGCAGCGTGCGGTTACCTACAGAGGTATTTTGACCGCGCTTTAGCTCCAGAAAGAAGCTGGCGCCGTCACAGCCAGCGTTCTAGTTTTCAACACGCTATTAAAAATCAGGTAAAAAAAACCCCGGCAGCACCGGGGTTTTTAGTAAAGCTTAAAAGCCCGGCAGCTAGGTTGCCGGAAGGCGTTGTCTATTCGTCAGACATCCCCAGCAGCATCAACAGGCTCTGGAAGATATTGTAGATAGACAAGAACAGACTGACAGTCGCCATGATGTAGTTGGTCTCACCGCCGTTCACGATTCGGCTGGTGTCAAACAGAATGAAACCACTCATCAGCAAAATAACTGCTGCCGAAATCATGATGCTCAGGCCACCCATGCCAAGAAAGATATTTGCCACTGCAGCCAGCAGTACCACGATGAAGCCTGCGAATAAAAAGCCACCAAGGAATGAGAAGTCTTTCTTAGTGATCAGCGCAAACGCTGACAGGCCGAGAAAGATCACCCCGGTGCCGCCAAGCGCAGTAGCAACAATCTGCTGCCCGTTGGCCGTAGCAAGGTAGTAGTTCAACATTGGGCCGAGACCCAGGCCCAGCAGGCCGGTCACAGCGAAAACGACTGCAATACCCTTGGACGAGTTAGCGGTCTTCGGGAGTACGAAAAACAACAGACCCATCGCCGCCAGCGAGCAGACCATTCCAGTCATGCGCGGCAGTTGTAGAAAGTACGACACGCCTGCGGTAAATGCGGCGAACAGCAGTGTCATAGACAGAAGGCGATAGGTATCCCGCAATACTTTATTAGTGCTGACCGCACTTGCGCGGTCTAGTGTTTGAATAGCCATAAAAGCTCCTGAGTTATGAAGTTTGTTGAAACTTTGCGCCCGCAGCATACATCCAGTGACGCGACATGTGTGAACAATAGGGTCCTGATGACCAAATTTCAATATCTATTGAGTGACTAAGCATGGCTTTTAGGCAAACATTTGAGTAAAATCCTGCTTCCTCGCTCACATGCACTTCTGGAGAGTTGGCAGAGTGGTCGAATGCGGCGGTCTTGAAAACCGTTGACGGGTTAAACCGTCCGGGGGTTCGAATCCCTCACTCTCCGCCAATTATCTGTTAGGTATCAGCTGCTTAGTGCGATAATTGGGCCATTCTACAGCGCCCGTAGTCTCTCCCAGATAGAAGCGCTAGCGTATAACAG
>CALLLW010000021.1 GCA_938007995.1 uncultured Granulosicoccaceae bacterium
GTCTAGCTGCTCTTCGGCGCTCGCAAGTTCTTCTCGAATCGATGTGGTGTTGACGCTGGGCACAACTCATGTTGCAGTACAACTGTTACTGATAAAAGCTTGTTTACTCAATTGACATGTGGCAAGGGGGTGAGCAGTTACTCATTTGGTTGCTTGCAGTTTTGGTAGTATGGGTGGTTTCTTCGTCATTGATGAGACCACACATCTTTTTTACATGGGCCAGTTAAGCGGCAGATCTATTCGTACATTCGTACTGCGACAAGGACGTCTGACTGAAGGTCAGCAGCGCAGCCTTGATATGTACTGGGGTCAGTTCGGTATTGATGTTAATGCCGGAGCTGAGGATGCTTTGCCTGAGGTGGCGTCCAAGCCGGTAGTCGATTCGGCAAAGGCCGGGTCGGCGATTACCGACACTGGTGGAAACGGCATTGGCGGCAACGACACTGGCAGCAAAGACACTGGCAGCAAAGAAACTGGCGTTATCGACGCTGGCAATAAAACCGTTGACGCAGCTGTTCGTGTGGTACGGGATGAATCGCTAACGGTGGAGCGCATAGATCCGCATGCTCAATTCAATCAACAGCATCCATTGTGGATGGAAATTGGTATCGGCAATGGCGATGCTCTGGTGCATATGGCATCGCACAGCCCCGCGGTAAATTTTTTAGGCGTCGAGGTACATCTTCCTGGTATCGGTCATGCGCTGGGTGAAATCGCTGAAGCCGAATTAAGTAACGTGAGATTGATTCGCTACGATGTCGTCGATTTGATTGAGCACTACCTGCAACCGGCAAGTGTTGATCGAGTGCTGATTTTCTTTCCGGATCCGTGGCATAAAACCCGGCATCACAAAAGACGACTGGTCAATACGAGGTTCCTCGATATGCTCGCCCGACTGTTAACCCCTGCTGGAATGATTCACTTTGCCAGTGACTGGGTACCCTACGCTGAGCAGGTGCAGCAGATGGTGACGGAACACCCGCGGTTTGAGTTGATGCCAGCAGGTGATGAGTTGAACTCTGTTGTTCAACTACGGCCCGAAACTCATTTTGAGCGGCGCGGTCTGAAACTCGGGCATCGGGTGACGGATCTTGTGATCAGAAAAAGAGTCGACGATAGCAATTAACCTGACACTGGCAGTCGGTAGGTTGGCTCGATCAATAACTGTTAGCCGGAAAAATGGCACGGCAGTTGGCCGTGTTTTTGTAGGGATTTCGATTGGTTCTCCTTATTAGCAGTGTGTTGTGGGTCTATATGAGCTTTGCGTTGGTCCAGGTAATTGATACCCGGTTCTTTGTTGAAGAGAGTCGTCGGTGACTCGTTCTTCTACAGACCCCGTGTTGGCGAGCGAGCCGCGACATCCCGGTAAGCCTGCGCCGGGTGAAGCGCGGCACCACCGGCCTGTTGTCGAGACAGTGCTGTCGTCACTGGTGGCTTGTCACGAGTGCGATTTACTGCATGAGAAGGTCGAGATTGAAATCGGCGCGACTGCACGGTGTATGCGATGTAACGCGGAGCTCTACACCCACAAAAGCTATAGCATCGACAAAGCGCTGGCCGTGGGTATGGCAGCGTTTATTATGTTTGTGATTGCCAATTGTTTTCCATTCTTAAAGATTAGCGTTTCCGGTAATACACAATCAATGTCTATTGTTTCCGCCGTGTTCGCATTGTCCGGCGACGGTCTTTGGTTGCTTGCGCTGGTCAGTTTCGGATTTATTCTGTTGTTTCCGCTGATTCGAATGGCAGGTCTGCTATATATCCTGATACCGTTGCGGTGCAACAAACGGCTCCCTGGAATTGAGCTGGTATTTCGCACCACGGTATATCTATCTCCGTGGAGCATGATGGAAATCTATTTGTTTGGCGCCATTGTCGCGCTGGTTAAGCTTGCCGCCATGGCGAATATTGAGCTTGGCTATTCATTTTGGGCGTTTGCGCTGTTGAACATGTTGACTGCTGCATCACTGCAAATGATTGATAAGCACAGTTTGTGGGAAATTATTCTTCAGGCTCGTCATCGTGAACGTTTGCAGAGCGCTGAAGCCGAAGCGAGCGCTGGGGCAGGTTCCAATGCGGGAGTCAGTGCCCGATGATGACTGCAGCGCAATGTGGACTGGTTGCCTGTCCCGCGTGTGGCACTATCACCCGACTCTCTGTTGAGCAGTTCGATAAACCGCCGAAGTGTCAGCTGTGCTATGCACGACTACATTCTCGTAAACCTATGAGCATACAGCGCTCATGGGCGTGGTTAACGGCAGGTGTATTGGCTTATCTGCCGGCCAACTTTTACCCGATCATGGTAACAACTGTTTTCGGTGATTCTGAACCCAACACAATAATTGGTGGTTTTTTTGTACTCTGGAATATGGAGTCTTATCTGATTGCGATCGTGGTGTTTTTGGCAAGCGTGGTGGTGCCGGTACTAAAGTTTATCGCTGTTTCATATCTGCTGATCTCTATACAAAAGCGTTTCAAACATAGTCGCTATGATCGAACAAAGCTTTTCCGCATGACCGAGTTTATCGGACGCTGGTCGATGATTGATGTCTTTGTTGTCGCCATTCTTGCGGCTCTGGTTCAGATTGGCTCGGTGGCGCAAATCAATCCCGGTGTCGGGGCCACTGCCTTTGGTGCCACAGTAATTTTTACTATGTTGTCAGCACTGGCGCTTGATTCAAGGTTGTTATGGGACGAAAAGGCAGGTGCGCACAGTCGCGCCCGTGGCCATACAGATAGTCATACCCGTAATCGTGCTCATGGCCTGTCTGGTGATTATCGTTTTGATAATCGATCGATGCCGGAGACTAACCGGGCGCTGGCGGGCCAGTCAGATGAGTGATCGCTTTCGCAGGCCAGCCCATGCCGGTGGCTCTCACAATCGACGTAGTTACGATATAGAAGCAGCGGCTCCGCTGGTGGAGAAACCATCAAAGCGCCAGGCAATCTCGGCCTACTGGCTGGTGCCGTTGTTTGCGCTGTTGCTCGGACTTTTCTTTGCCTACAACTATTACAAGGATCAGGGGCCGCTGATCTCGATTGAGTTCAATACCGCAGAAGGACTGGTGGCGGGAAAAACACCGATTCGCTATCGCGATGTAAACATTGGTACCGTTGAAACGATCACACTCAGTGATGATCTTGAGACAGTGATTGTTGAAGCACGTATGACTGCTGACTCACGCAGATATCTGAACGACCATGCCAGGTTCTGGGTGGTGCGCCCGAGAGTAGGTGCAGGTGGGGTCTCTGGTTTAAACACTCTGCTATCCGGTGCCTACATTCAAGTGAACTCGCTGGTTGGTTCTGCGTTTCTTGATGAATTTGTAGGACTTGAAAAACCACCGTTAACTGAAGAAGGTGCGCCTGGTTTACGCATTAGTCTACAGGCCAAACAGGCGGGCCATGTGAGTATAGGGTCACCCGTTTTTTACCGGCAGGTTAAGGTGGGGCAGGTCGAAGCGCAGCGTTTTCTGCCCAATTACGAGATGGTCGAGTTCACCATTTTTGTTGATGCGCCGCATCACAAGATCATTCGCAATATCACCAAGTTCTGGAATGTTAGCGGAGTTGCACTGAACGTTGATGCCAATGGCTTAAGTGTACGTACACCTTCGCTTGAGGGGCTGGCGCAGGGTGGCGTATCTTTCGATATTATCGAAGAGTACGAATTCCCCTATCAGGTTGAAGGTGGGCATGTGTTTACCTTGCATGAATCTTATGAAGCGGCCCGGGAAGATACAGTTGAGCTGTCCAGTTCATCCCGGTACGAATACGTCACCTACTTTGATGGCTCTGTTCGTGGACTCTCACCCGGTGCACCGGTGGAGTTTAAGGGTGTGCAGATAGGACGTGTTACTGATATCAAACTAATGTATGAAGAAGCGACACAGTCGGTGCGTGTGCCGGTTTATTTCGAGTTTCAGCCAGAGCGATTGTTTGGTGTGCGGGGATTTAACTCTGCGGCAGTGAATACCGCAGTCGCCAGTGGTCTGCAGGCAAAACTGCACGTTGGTAATTTGCTCACTGGCCAATTGTTTGTTTCTCTTGAGCCATCGGCTGATGGAGCGGTGCCACTGGCCTTAAACGAAGACGACATCCCGATATTACCCAGCGTTAAATCAGATCTTGATCAGGTAACCGAAGGTGTTCAACAGGCACTTGCGAAAATTAACCAACTGCCACTCGAAGACCTGGTGTTAAACGCAAGTGCTACCATTGCTGAGGCCAAGCAGCTGGTGACTGATATCAATGCACTGGGGTTTGCCGGTAGAGTAGACAGCACGATTGGTTCTGCTGATGTTGCGGTAAAAGAGTTTGCGAAGCTTGCAAGCGGTATGCGTACAGACCTGAACCAGTTAACCGGTCAGATGCAGGTTTTGGTTAATACGGCAGATGAGTCCTTTGAGGGCATTGCACCTGATTCTCCACTTTACTATAACCTGCTCAATACACTGAGAGATTTGCAACAGGCAGCGCGTGCAGTGCTTGCTGTCTCTGAATCAGTCGAGAAAAAACCTGAGGAATTTCTTTTTGGTAAATAGAAGCGCACACCGTGTTGCTTTGCTCGCAGCAGTTTTTATCTGGCTGGGTGGTTGTATCAATACACCGTTGCCTGACTACTACGTGCTGACACCAGAGCCAGGTGAGTTATCTGCAGCGCAGTTTCGTGACAACACTGAAGTAGCCGAGCTTGCGATTGGTGTCGGGCCTATTACTATTCCTGAAACGGTTAATCGTGCAAATATTGTCACACCGTTAGACTCTAACAAGCTTGAGGTGGCGGAGTTTCATCGCTGGAGTGAGCCGTTAATCGAGAATATCTCGAGAGTCTTGATAACCAATGTTGCTGATCGGTTGGGGGTAAATAAACTCTATGCCTATCCGTGGTTGCGCACCGAAATAGATAACATTGCAAGAATCGATATTCTGCAGATGACGGGTACGCTGCGTGAGGAAGTTTATCTGCAGGTGCGCTGGCAGATACTGACCGGTGATAAACCTTACCAATTGCTTGAAACACGAATTACAGAATATCGCAAGATTGTCAGAGGTGTTGGTTATTCAGCGCTGGTAGCTGCTTACAGCGAGGCCTATGCTGCATTGTCTGATGATATTGCGCGCGCCGTTGTGGAACTAAACGGAGTTGCCGGGAGCTAATCCGTCGATCACACCCGGCCGGTTTATCAGGCCCGTGCTGTTAATCATACCTGTGCTATTGATCAAGCAGGTGCGGCACTGGATTGCTGCTAACCGCTGCTGAAATCTATGGGCGCAGCATCACAAGATCTGCAAATCGCTGGCAAAATGCTCCAATCATGAGCTGCGCATTTTGTTTGAATTTTCCCGCTGTTACGTTCGCTTGCGACTCTTTTTACCACGGCGCAGACTTCTAGTGTCGTTCTGTCGTAAGCGGTAGAATGAACACTGCGGTCGCCTGCCGATGCAGGTTACCATTTTAAATGTTCAGCACTTGCTTATGACGAGGCACCATGCAAAACCTGCACAACTCGAATGCCCATCTTCAGGAGCTCGATGCTCGTCATCACCTGCATCCCTTTACTCATGCACCGTCATTGGCAAAGCGTGGTGCACGTGTAATATCGAAGGCCGAAGGGGTTTATCTGTGGGATGTTGAGGGCAATCAGTTTCTCGATGCCATGGCGGGTCTCTGGTGCGTTAACGTCGGTTATGGAAGGCAGGAAATACTTGAAGCCGTTTCCGCACAGATGCAGCAGTTGCCCTACTACAACACCTTTTTTCAAACCACACACCCACCGGTAGTAGAGCTGAGTGCAAAGGTTGCAGAGCTCACCCCCGAAGGTCTGAATCGTGTGTTCTTTTGCAGTTCCGGTTCAGAAGCTAACGACACTGTTTTGAGAATGGTGCGCCATTACTGGGCATCTGTTGGTAAGCCTGCAAAGCATATTGTTATCAGTCGTGAAAATGCCTACCACGGCAGTACCATGGCAGGTGCGAGCCTGGGTGGCATGAAACCAATGCACAAGCAAGGTGGTTTGCCAATCGGTGGTATTGAACACATTATGCAACCGCATTGGTTTCTGCATAGTGATGAACTCTCGGAAGAGGAAGTCGGGCGTAAAGCAGCTCAGGCGCTTGAAGATAAAATAGTTGAGGTCGGTGCAGAGAATGTGGCGGCGTTTATCGGTGAACCGGTGCAAGGGGCGGGCGGGGTTATAGTGCCGCCTTCCAACTACTGGTCTTTGATTCAGGATGTATGTAACAAGTACAACATTCTGCTGGTTGCCGATGAAGTGATTTGTGGCTTTGGCAGAACCGGTAGCTGGTTTGGTAGTAATACCTTTGATATCAAACCGGATTTAATGGCAATTGCCAAAGGCTTATCGTCGGGCTATCTGCCAATAGGTGGTGTGGTGGTCAGTGATAAGGTCGCAGAAGGTCTTGATGCAGGCGGCGACTTTAACCATGGATATACCTACTCTGGTCACCCGGCTTGCGCGGCGGCGGCATTGGCTAATATAGAAATAATTCAGAAAGATAAAATTATCGAAAAAGTTGCAGCAACCACTGCACCGTACCTGCAGAAGAAACTTGCCGAGTTTGCAACGCATCCTAATGTTGGACAAGTGCGTGGTGTCGGCATGCTGGGCGCTTTGCAGTTGGTGCCGGGTAAAAAAGGTAAATCGCAAAAGTTTTTTGAGAAAGCGGATGAAACCGGTGTGCGCTGTCGTGAGCATTGTCTCGACAACGGGCTGGTGATGAGAGCAGTTGACGATGCCATGATACTCAGTCCTCCACTGGTCATCACCGAAGCTGAGATCGATGAGCTTTGCGAAAAAGCATTGAAGAGCATTGATCAAACCTTTTCCTAACTTTTGATATAGATTTTCTCAAAACAATAACTTTTTGTTAATCAAGCCATCAGACTGACTAATTTTATGAGACGCTAGCACTCGCCCGGGGCAGGCAATCGGCCCCTCTGACTTATGCGAGCCGGATCTCCAAAATGAAACACATTTCTGTTGTTAGGGCCATTGCCAAAATCGCCGCAAGGTACGCTGTAAAAATAAGATGGGTAACACTACTTATTTTACTTCCTATGTTGCTTTCATGTGTCGGAGAGGGCACCACTGTTACCGCTACTGAAGGTGTTGTTGCCCCGGTCAATGGGTCTGTTTCGGTGATCGGGGAAACCGGGATTCCAGCAGCAGAAGAAGTAACGGATGCCGGGCAAGTCGAACCGATAGTAGAGCCGCAATCAGACAGTCCGGCTCAAACACCAATCGATACGTCTGCAACATTCTTTGGTACCGAGCTGGATGTCACTGATCTGGTACTGATAACCGGCCAGTCGAATACATTGGGTGCGGGCACAGCATTTGATGCATTTCTGGATGCGCCGGATATTCAGGTGCTGGCCTACACCGATACCGGTTGGCAGATTGCTGATCTCAATCAAAGATGGGATCGCGGTTTCCCGTTGAATGATCCCAATACACCACCATCGAATAATTTTGGTCTGCACTTTGGTAAGCGCGTATCAAACAGAACATCCGGTCGGGTGGTTGGAGTTATTCTAGTCAGCTCACCGGGTAGCTCTATCAGTGACTGGGGGCCTGAGTCTGATCTGTTCAATTTTATAAGAAGTCGGGTTTCTCAGGCGATAAACGAACTTCCTTTTAAACGCCAGCTGGATGGCATTCTATGGCATCAGGGTGAATCAGACGGCGCTGATTTTGATCAGTACGGTACCGCTCTTTATGACTTGATTGAAAGATTTCGCAGTGAGCCGTGGTTCAGCAGTGACCGACCGTTTATCTGTGGTGAAACTGCGGCGTTGCCGGTTAACAATCAATTAAGGCGCTTGAATACAGACGATGATCCCTGGACTGCCTGCGTGCAAGCGGAGGGATTGGCTGTGCTACCCGGCACTGCTCACTTTACTGCCGAGTCACTACGAACATTGGGTCAAAGATACGCTGATGCCTATCTGGAGATGTATCTTGGCATTGAGTAACTCCCGGCTCACGTTGGTAAGTTGCCGTAGCAAGGGCAGTTAAAGGACCAGATAAGTTACAGTCTATGCATGACAAGCAGCTGTAAAACCCGACTGTCGTATACTGCGATGCCACAATCCTGGCAGCGTCCCGGTATTTTCTCATGTACGTTGTTAAAATTTCAGCTTTAATAAAAAAACGTGTAGAGACATTCAAGAGAGCGCTGATAGCAGCTGCGTTGTCTGTCACCGCAGGCCTTATGGCAAACGGGTGTTTTGATGATTCGGCTCTGCTGATAACCGGGCCGGAAACCGATCCGGATACTCAAATACAGAATGATGAGAGTATCTCTGTAGATGCCGTCACTGATGAACAAACAAGTGCTGAAGATGTAAATGATACAGCAATCAGTGAGACTTTTAGCGTTGAGCAAAATCAGATACTGATGAGCTCTGCTGCTTCTGCATCAATTACTGAAGTGGTACTGGTGACTGGTCAGTCCAATGCGCTTGGAGCAGAAACAGGTTATGACCCCGAGCAGGATGCACCTCACCCGGGGGCGTTTGCATTCACAGAGACCGGCTGGGAGGTTGCCGATCTCAATCAAATATGGGACCTTGGCTGGCACCCGCGCAACCATCCGGATACTGACCCGTCCAATAACTTTGGTTTCCATTTTGCGCGTACAGTGGCTGAGCGTCGGCTTGACAGAGTGATTGGTTTTATCCTTGTTACAGCGCCGGGTGCTTCAATAAGCCATTGGGATTACGAAACAGAGTTTTATCTGGAAATTCGCAATAAAGTTATCAACGCGCTGAATGAACTACCGAGTAAGGCAACGATAGATGGCATCCTGTGGCACCAGGGCGAAACCGACTGGGCTGATACGGATTTCTACAGTAATAAACTCAAAGTACTGATCTCCAATTTTCGCGGTGAGAGCTGGTTTGGAAACAATCGTCCGTTTATCTGTGGTGAAACAGTTGAATCTCCGGTAAACAACAGGCTGATGGCTTTAAACACAGATGGTGATGCATGGACTGGCTGTGTAACCTCGGAAGGGGCGCAGACTTTTCTGGATGGGCTACACTTTTCTGCTGATGGTTTGCGAACAATCGGTACCCGCTACGCAACCAAGTATTTGCAAATGACGGAACAGTAGCAAGAACAGTAGCAAGAACAGTAGTAAAGGTAAGCAATTAGAGAAGTAATTAGAGCAGTAATTAGAGCAGTAATAAGAGCAGTAAGAATCATCGTAGTTACAAAGTATTCCGAAGATACCTCATACATCCTGTCGAGTCCCCGGTGGGAATAACCGGTTATTTCTATGTTATATAAGTGTTCTGCAGGCACAGTCACTGTGTCTGCGTTGTTGTATCTTGCTGCATCAGCCGTAATCGCACGACCGGTTTGTCAATTGCCGGGCAGTGACCCCGACGGAGATGGTTATGGTTGGGAAAATAATCAAACCTGTCTTGTTGGTGAGCAGTCCACAGTAAGTGTTGTTGGCGGATTGCCGCTGTGCCGCAGCGCTTCATCCGATAGCGATGGAGACGGGTATGGCTGGGAAGCCAACAACAGTTGTCGGGTCGCCAGCAGTACCTCTTTTACTGATGCGGCGGCTGCTGATTCAGAATCGGGTAACCCGCAGTGTACTTCTGCGTCAGTCGATCCGGATGGCGACGGTTACGGCTGGGAGAACAACCGATCGTGCGTGGTTGTTGCAGAACGTGTGATTGGTAGTGCACCAGACGTCAGTGCCGCTTCACCGGAGCTGCTTGCGGAAGAACGGGTAAGCTTAGGTCTTCCAGCCTGCAGTGATAAGCGGTTTGATCCGGATAACGACGGCTATGGCTGGGAGAACAGTCGGGGGTGTACTTTTCATAACGCCGGAGATGGTGGCAGGAGTATCACAGACATCATACTGGTGACCGGGCAGTCGAATGCACTGGGTTCCCAAACAACATTTCATCATCCCTATGACCCGCAGCTTGATAGTCCGGTCAGACGCGTCTACGCCTATTCACAGAATGGCTGGGGGATTGCCGGTCTGCAGCAAATCTGGGACAGGGGCTGGTATCCACGAAATGATATTCACACAGATCCGGCCAATAATTTTGCTTTTCACTTTGGCAAATCACTGGTTCGGTCTGATCCGGATGCGGTGGTTGGCATAATCATGGTGACGCAGCCCGGTGCCGGTATATCTCACTGGGATCGCGATGGCAGTTTCTTTACCGGGATCAATAACCGGGTTCGTTCGGCACTACAAGAGCTGCCGGGCAATCCCAGGGTCAGGGGAATCTTGTGGCACCAGGGCGAAACTGATTACTACAGTAACGACTACTATCGCAACAAACTTCGCGGCTTGATTGCGAACTTTCGCGCGCAAAGCTGGCACGCACCTGACGCAGTTTTCATTTGCGGTGAAACGCTAAACGCTCCGGTGAATGCGCAACTGGATGCGCTGAACACCGATGCAGATCCCGCCACAGCGTGTGTGAGCGCTGCTGGTCTCGACTCGATCGGTGATGATATTCATTTCAGCGCTGATTCGTTGCGTACGCTTGGAGACAGGTACGCCAGAAAATACCGGGAGATCAGGTAAGACAAACTGACGTCTGAACCTGTGAATGTGAGCAATTGTTTCGAGATCCGGTTTCAGGATTTCGAAAACAGAATTGGAGAGTTCGTGTAGTCAGGCTATAGTAATTAGGTCGAAAACGTGTGTAAGCCTGTGTTCCTGCGAAACCTCTCATTACTGTTGCTTTGCATCAATCTGGCTGCCTGTCAGGGCGGTGAGTCACCGCCAGTGAATCTGGAAGAGTTGCTTGGTGGCAATACCCGGGTGGATCAGACCGCTTCCTCTGACAACTTTGCAGACGATCAGCCTGACATCTCGCCGGAATTTGTTTTCGCCGAAGGTGTTGAGACCATCACCGATGTTGTACTGATCACTGGCCAATCCAACGCGCTTGGCAGTCAGACTGCTTTTGATCCTGAGCTTGATGCACCGGTTGACAGATTTTTCGCCTACACAGACAGCGGCTGGCAGCCCGCCAGCTTACGTCAGGTATGGGACCTTGGTTCGCACCCGCTTTTAGGTATCGGTTCGGACCCACATAACAACTTTGGTTTTCATTTCGGCAAAACCCTTGTTCAGCAACGCAGCGACCGCGTTGTGGCAATCATACTGGTGACTGCTCCCGGTGAAGGTATCAGTCACTGGGATGCTGACAGTTTCTTCTTCCGTAAAATCCGTAATAAGACTCTGCTGGCACTCAATGAATTGCCGCATAAATCCAGTATCGATGGCATCTTGTGGCATCAGGGTGAAACCGATTGGAGTAGTGACGGCTCGAATGATCCGGATCTTGAAGAGCGGCCTGAAAATGACTACTACAGCCACAGACTCGCTAGCCTGATCAACAACTTCCGACTTGAAAGCTGGTTTGGTCCGGAGCGCCCGTTTATCTGCGGTGAAACAGCAAGATCACCCATCAATAACAGATTAAACGCATTAAACAGGAACAGTGACATCTGGACTGCCTGTGTACCGGGTGCGGGATTGCCTACCTGGGATGAAGAAGAAGTGCACTTTACCGCAGATGCGTTGCGCCAGATTGGTGCTAACTTTGCCGAAGTTTATTTGCAAATGAATCGTTAGACATCCGCTGACATTCTGTTGAATATTTCTTGAATGTCTCACGAATTTCCATGATTTTCCCAAGAGTTTCCCAAGAGTTTACCTGGGCAATCTTCTCGTAGTCAGTGCCTGAAGTTCGTTAGCAAATTTTCCAAATAACTCACCTCGCCTGTTCACAGCGGCCTTGTTTACAGCGGCCGCTGTTCACAGCAGCATGACGCAGCCAGTTTTGCAGTGCGGGTTCCCGGTAATTTTCTCACCCTCAATTTAATGAATCGCACCATCTGCCGATTACGAGGGGATGTTTTAAAAACCCGTAACTCTGCCCGACTGGTATCCAGGCGGGTAGCGCGTGGTGGCTGGTCAAACTGGGGCGACTGTGAGAAATTTAAGGAAGATAGTGCTTGCCGCTCTAATCAGTGGTGGCTTGTATGCCTGTTCCGGTGGCGGGGACGACTGCGAGGCGGATGAGCAGATCGGATGTTCGATAATGACAGCCAGTCAGAACAGCTTTACTCAAAACGAAGAAGTGGGGGCGCTACCGATTTGCATGACTGCCAGCGACAGTGATGGAGATGGCTTTGGTTTTGAAAATGGAGAGAGTTGCATTGCTCCATCATTGCCGGAGCAGGTAGTCGAAGCAAGTATTGATGAGATCAATCATGTTGTAGTAGTAACCGGTCAATCGAATGTTGAGGCTCCGGAGACTGCATTTGATCCGGTACTTGATCAACCGCACAGGAGAGTTTTTGCGTTTACTGACTCCGGTTGGCAGATTGCCGATCTGCATCAGGTCTGGGATGAAAACGCCCATCCAGGTAATCATTCTTTAACAGATCCGACGCGATCACCCAACAATAACTTTGGATTTCACTACGGCAAGTCACTGGCGAGTTTTGATAAAACAAAAGTACCCGCATTCATAGTACTTGCGGCACCCGGTAAAGGTATATCCAACTGGGACTATAACTCGCCCTTTTATGAAAAGATGCGTAATAAGATAACCTCTGCACTGGAGCAGATACCGCATCGCAACACCATAGATGTGATGTTATGGCACCAGGGTGAGAGTGACTGGCTGTTCGAAGGTACCTCTGATCCTTTCGCTACAGTTTACAATGACAAGGAAACGTCCGAGTATAAGATTTACTATAAGCTCAAGCTTGATGAAGTGATCGCAAACTTTCGTTCCGAGCCATGGGCGGCACCTGATTTGCCGTTTATCTGTGGTGAAACCCGTATTGCTGAAGGGGTAAACCGCCATCTGGCAGCACTGAACAACAATGGTGATGAAAACAGTGCGTGTGTTGCCACTTCAGATCTGCCTTTTACCCCCACCGATCCAACAGGCAATCATTTTTCTGCAGCAGGTTTGCGCGAGCTTGGTCGGCGATATATGCAAAAGTATGTGGAAATTTCCACACGGTAGTGCACTGTATTCCAAAGTAATAAGGCTCTAAAAAATCGCTGATTCTTACACTGACTTGCCGTATTCTATGACGCACGCATAGTAAACGGACCCCTTCAATGAGAACTCCCCCCACTGGACGGCGTAGTGATGATCCGGGCGGCCTGGTGGTCAGTAAGGAAGCGCTAACCCTGAACTGGCTGCCTCGTTACACGGGTATGCCGCTGGAAAACTTTGGTGACTATATTTTGCTTACCAACTTTTCCGAATACGTGAATACGTTTGCCAGGCGCTATGACTGCATTGTATTTGGTGAAGGCAGACCCATGCAGGCCGCAACCAACTCGCACGGTATTACAATCATCAACTTTGGCATCGGGTCTGCCAACGCTGCAACAATCATGGACTTGTTAACTGCAGTCAGTCCTAAAGCAGTTTTATTTCTGGGTAAATGTGGCGGGCTGAAAACCTCCACTGAAATTGGTCACTTTATATTGCCTATCGCTGCAATCAGGGGCGAAGGCACCAGTGATGATTATCTGCACCCGCAGGTGCCTGCATTACCTTCGTTCAAACTGCATAAGTTTGTCTCTACTAAAGTTGCCGAGCGCGGTTTTGATTACCGTACGGGTGTGATCTATACCAGCAACCGGCGCGTCTGGGAGCATGACCTGGCATTTCATGCCAAGCTTCATGAAATGACCTGTATTGGTATAGACATGGAGACTGCAACAATCTTTATCGTGGGTCATGCTAATCAAATAGCGCGTGGTGCATTGTTGTTGGTGTCTGATGTGCCAATCACCCCTGACGGGGTAAAAATGGAAGATGAAGATCGCAAGACTTCTGATAAATGGGCGCCGATTCATCTTGAGCTGGGTATCGAGGCGATGACTGAAATCGGTAGCAAGGGCGAGCAGATCAGGCACTTTCGATATTGAACCTGTAAGTCGGGTTGTCACTCGTATCATTGACTTCCTTGTTGGCGGTCTGGTCATTGCACCGGATCTGCGTCGGACATCGCTTGTGCAGTGGTAGCCATTGCGGACTGCGCCTCAGAACTTCTGTGAAGAGTACTTGTCCAGAAACACAAGACTGATGACGCAGAACCCCGCGCAAATGTCGACGTTGAATTTCAGCCTCAGACAGCCTTTACTGATGGTCATCAGGTTTTCCACACCCAGCTATAGTCCCGAATTCGACAACCGGGCAGCACTTGCAGATTCAGCCGGAAGGTAACCATGAAAAAATTTAAACTGACATTATCGCTGGCATTGTTGCTGACACCGTTTGCTGTGAAACCCGCACCAATGGTGGAGCTCTTTACCTCTCAAGGGTGTTACTCCTGCCCGCCTGCGGATGAATTTCTGGGGGATTTGCTGGAGCAACAACCAAACATAGTCGCACTTGAGTACCACGTCGACTATTGGGATTCTCTGGTGTACGGCTCAGCCGGTGTCTGGAAAGATCCGTTTTCCAATCCCGACTACACCTTGCGTCAGCGACGCTATAACAACCTTGATCTGTCCGGCAGGCGCGGCGTGTACACACCGCAAATGATCGTCAATGGCAATACTGCCCAGGTTGGCTCAAGCAGAAGGCCGGTGCTGAAGGCGCTGGATAATAAAGTACCCGACGTAGCAATCGCTGCCTCTGTAAAAGACAATCGGCTCGCGGTTAATATTAACGATGAGCGCGAAGACGGATCAACGCTTTGGCTGGCCATCTTCGACATAGTGCACTCGACTGATGTACCAAGTGGTGAGAACCATGGTAAGACCATGGTCAATCATCACGTTGTGCGCGAGCTCGTCTCACTGGGTGAATGGCAGGGCGGCAAAATAAGCCAAACGTTTCAGTTGCCCGAAAGTGCCGGATTTTCCGGTGCCAGTGCCGAAGAGATAAAAGCCGGTAACCGAAGCTGCGCGGTGTTCCTGCAGGATGAGTCACTCGGGCAGGTGCGCGGTGCAACCTACTGCGAAGCAATCTAATGCAAACTGCATAAGCGCTGTTGATTCAGCGCTTATGCAGTTAATTGAAAAAACTATCACTCACTCAATCAATCGGTAGAAAACTTCACCACCTGCAAGTGTCTCGCTAAAAATAGTTATCGACTGTCCGGCTGCAGGTATTGGCAGTGGCAGGTAGCAGAATGTTCTCAATGTATCTGACACCCGCTGGATGCTACATTGGATTTGTGCATCAGTCGGCGACTGATCGGGTGCTGTGGTCAGCACCGCTTCATTGATTTCATCGGGTAAATCGAAATCCGGTGTAGCTATAGCATCCAAAGTATCTTCAATTGCGCTCAGTGCAATAGAAAATATCTCGTTACTTGTTGCACTGGAGTTTGACCAACTGTTATCCAGCGAGCAATCCTGCGTTTCAGCATTGCAGGTCTGTACTGTCTGCACATTACCATTCTCGTCGATCAGTTCGCGTTGTCTGGCAATAGAGGTGTTGGTTGGATGCTGTGAAAATACGGTACTCGTGGCAGCTGCCAGGTGTAGTTGTAGATAGCTCTGCTGACCATTCTGATTTAAGTCAGCCTCCATGATTGTTATTGCATCACTCAGCTGTGTGATTCGTGCCTGTGTGAGTGTGTTAGTGGTTCGATTCAAATACCTTAAGGTCAGGCTCTGGTTCTGCTGCAACAGATGAAAAGTCCTCTCAGCGTTGCTACTGAAAAGGTAGCTGGTATTGGTTGTGCTGCTTGCGGCCAGCAGTGTTTCTGTATCCTGCGTGCTGAATGAAAGCGTTGTATCAAATACATCACTGACATTAACAGTCGGTGTGCCGGTTGTGGTATTTGTTAATCCGGGTGATGCAATAACCTGCTGTTGCAGGGAGTTCAGTTCAATTGCCAGTGGCTGTGCTGCAGAGATGTTTTCATCAAGCAAAATCAACTGTTGCAAAATTGCAGGTAACAGCAGAGAGGTATCCGGTGAGGCAGCAGGTGCGTTGTTCTCCACAGGGTCCGTATTGATAACAGGGTCCGCATTAACATCTGTGGAACCGTCTGATACGCCTGAGTCTGCGTTGTCTGATAGGCCATCGCCTGAATCACTGCCAGCAACATCCTCTGAAGTGTTAGCTTCAGGGTTAATTACTATCGGTGGTCCACCATCTCCGGTGCCGGAAATGCCACCGGAGCACGCACCCAGCAACAGGCTTGTGAGTAAAGAGATCACTATTAAGGCCGGGTGTAAGGCGTGGTGCCGTGTCGAGTTACTTCGCATTGTTGTCTGCCTCTTTTGATTCGCTTTGTTGCTCGCTTGGTGATTCAACAGGCTCTTCAAAGTAGTAAATACCCAAACCGGTTCGATAGCGTCCGGAGCCTTTGGCAGAAGGATTGACTGAACGATCCTGTGTTGCCAGAAACTGATCAAGATGGTTGAGTAGTTCAAGAGATTTTTCATGACTCAGATTTCTGAACAACTCAACACCATGGTCGCCAACATCATCATAGGCAACTGATAGCTGTAAGCGTGTGGCTTCTGAAGGTTGGGTGGTAAAGTTGTGATCAATGGTGTTCAACAGGTCATTGATACTGTCACCCGAGAGGCGCATCAATTCATCATTGCTCGCTGCGGGTACATAACCGTTTGAGGTGAGCGTGACTTTTGATTTTTCTTTATCGAAGTGCACTGACCCGACGTGTACCAGCTCGTCAAGAATGGCACGTGCTGTCATGTCGCCACTATAGCGCTTAACCAGATTTTCAAATCCGCCTTCGGAATCTGCAGTACCCCAGCTCAGAACTCGTGGCTTACCTGATTCTTGCTGAAAGTCGCTATCGCGCATCCATCCGCTGACGACCCTCGCTGCCCGATTGTTTTCCTGATACTCGTCTGTTTGCAGTGTGGGCTCTTCCAACAGCCGCTTCACTTCCTTGCGGTTGATACCGGTTAACACCGAAATCCGCGAGACTGATTGTTTGCGGCCCGGCAAACCGAAATCCTTGCTGGCAACCTCAACAAAGATTCCCCGTGCCTCGTTGCTGAAATCGGCATAGGCAACGCCATTGCGCAGCAACAGCCTCACCAGCGGGCGCAGCACTTTCCTGATCATTGTGGAAACAGCGGAGGGTTTGCTCATGGGTGGTGAATATACAATATGTGGGCGATTTATGTGGGATAAATATCCCAATTAATGAATTGTCGGCTGTGGTGTGATGAGAATTACCGATCGGTCAGCAAGCGGCGCGTAATACCGCGCGGAGATTCGCACAGCAGTCCGGCACCCGGGCCGTATGCACCACCCGATGTGTATTGCAGTGTTCATGAGCTACTATAGCGCCACGCAAATCAAGGTGTAACTCATGCTGGTTCTGGTAATTAACTGTGGCTCCTCTAGTGTTAAATATAATCTGATCAATCCCAGCGACAGCAGCCGCTTAATCACTGGCAAAATTCAGTCAATTGGTGAGCAGGGTGGTAAATTTCAAACTCACCAGCAGGCTCTTGAGTATGTTGTTAGTGAAGTTGCTGACAACCAGGTCGATGCGGTGGGTCATCGAGTTGTACATGGCGGCGAGCTGTTTGTTGAACCTGTGGTGATTGATGAATCAGTCATCAGGCAGATAGACGCCTGTTCAATAGATGCGCCTTTGCACAATCCGTTTAACCTGTTGGGTATTAACATCGCCCGGGACAAGTGGCCAGATATTCCGCATGTTGCGGTATTCGATACTGCGTTCCATGCCCAAATGCCAAAACGTGCACATACCTATGCCATTGATGCAGAGGTTTCAGAAAAGTACCGTATACGTCGCTTTGGATTTCATGGCACTTCGCATGAATATGTTGCAGGGGTTGCAGCAGCGGCACTTAACTCATCGGTCAGCGAGCTGCGTATTGTAACGCTGCATCTCGGCAACGGTGCCAGTGCCTGTGCGGTTGAGTATGGCAAGTCCTCTGAAACCAGTATGGGTATGACACCGCTTGAGGGCCTGGTGATGGGTACCCGTGCCGGTGATATCGATGCCGGTGCAGTGATGTCTTTGTTGCGCAGTGGTGACTTTACTGTTGTCGAGCTGGATGATCTTTTAAATCGCAAAAGTGGATTGCTGGGCCTGAGTGGTGTTGGTAATGACCTGCGGCAAATTGAAGATCAGGCAGAACAGGGTGATGAGCGCGCCCGTAGTGCGATTAATGTTTTTGCCCACCGGGCCAGAAAGTACATAGGCGCTTATGCAGCAGTCATGGGTGGTGTTGATGCGGTGGTATTTACCGGTGGCATTGGTGAAAACAGTGCCACTATGCGTCGCAGAATACTGCAGCGGCTGGAGTTTCTCGGTTTGCGCATCGATGAAGATCTTAACCGCGATGCATCGGTAGATGGTGCTGCGAATGCTTCGATCATTTCTGATGCCGGATCGCGTGTCAGAGCCATGGTGGTTAAAACAGACGAAGCACTGATGATTGCGCGGCAAACGAAGCGAATAGCCAGCGAGGAAAATATGCTCAGCGCTAAAGAAAGTATTCCAGTGGCAATCAGTGCCCGCCATCTGCATCTGACTAAAGAGACTTTCGAGCAGCTGTTTGGCAATGGTGCCACACCGACTGTGTATCGTGAAATATCACAGCCCGGACAATTCGCCTGTGAAGAGAAAGTCAATCTTGTCGGGCCGAGAAACCGGATTGACGGTGTACGACTGCTTGGCCCGTTACGATCGGTAGATCAGATAGAGATTGCCCGTACCGATGAATTTAAACTCGGAGTTGATGCGCCGATTCGTGACTCCGGTAAAGTAGAAGGCTCTGCACCGATTATTCTGGAAGGCCCTAAAGGTTCAGTACATTTAAAAGAAGGACTGATCTGTGCCCGACGACATATTCATATGCATCCCGATGACGCTGAAAGGTTTGGTGTGGTCGATAAGGATATCGTCGAAGTTGCAATTACCGGAGGACCGCGTGACCTGACCTTTGGCGATACATTGGTACGTGTGAGTGAAAAGTACAAACTCGAAATGCACATCGATACCGACGAAGCCAATGCTGCAGAACTGAACAATAATGCCAGCGGCGAAATAGTCTGTGATACTGTCGCAGGTGCCGGTGCGGTGCTGAGGAAATGTCGTGGTTGAGTAGCGAGCCCCGTAGTATCTTAATAAATACAATATCCATCGAATCTTTTCCGGAGCGCAAATGAAAGCATTGGTTTACACAGGCACTGAAGAGGTCATCTATAGAGATGAGCCGGATCCGATACCTGCTACCGGTGATGATGTATTGTTATCGGTTGATGCCTGCGGACTATGCGGCTCGGATATGCACGCATACCATGGCCTTGATGCTCGCCGGGTGCCGCCACTGATACTCGGGCACGAAGTCACCGGTGTTATTCAAAGTGGCGCTCGGCAGGGGCAGCGAGTAATCGTTAATCCACTGTTATCGTGTGGCAAGTGTAGTGATTGCATTAGTGGCAGGTCTCACTTGTGTGCAAGCAGAGAGTTGATCGGTATGCGTCTGGCAGGTGCGTTTGCAGATTATGTTGTTGTGCCTGAAAGCAGTTTATTAACAGTACCTGAGGGTATGGACATCGCTCACGCCAGTCTGACCGAGCCGACTGCCGTCTGTCTGCACAGCATCGCGACAGCTGAACGTGTACTACACAGGCCTGTGTCCGAGGCCAGAGCGCTTGTCATAGGCGCTGGTGCTATCGGTGTGTTGACTGCGTTGTTACTACAAGGCAAAGGCTGCACGGATGTATACATTGGCGATACCGGTGAGTTAAGACGAAAGACTGCAGAGAAACATGGTTTCGGCCATGTCTATGATCCATTGTCGAATGAGCCGCAGTCAAACAGCTTTGACCTGGTCATTGATGCCGTTGGCAGTGGTAAAACCCGTGAGGCATCGAGCCGGCTTGTCCGGCCCGGTGGGGTTATTTGTCATATCGGTTTGCAAGACGATGTTGCCGGTCTTGACACCAGAAAACTTACGCTGCAGGAAGTCACTTTCATCGGCAACTACTGTTACACCATGGCTGATATGGTGGCAGCACGCGACGCCATCCACAATGGGAGTCTGGGTAATCTTGAGTGGCTTGAACACAGATCCATGGCAGATGGCGCAAGTGCGTTTGCCGATGTACATAACGGAGTTGCGGCCGCTCCGAAGATTGTTTTATTCCCAGCCACAAACTTCAGTTGATTTCCGCGGTTAATAACATGTTAATCGATAAAGTACGCTCGGTATTCTGGTTATGAATGTAGACGGTACGTTAGAGACAGAGATGATTGTCACCAACCTTGAATACTATCCGGGTATGGAAATAGCGCAACATTTGAGTCTGGTGCAGGGTAGCTCGGTTCGCGCCAAGCATGCCGGCAGAGATTTTATGGCCAGCCTGAAAAGCATATTCGGTGGTGAGCTGGTGGGCTATACCGAGCTATTGCACGAGTCTCGTGAAGAAGCACTGCAAAGACTAATATTGCAGGCGCAAAGTGTCGGCGCCAATGCAGTATTGAATGTTCGCTTTTCCACATCAAGCATTGCCAACGGCGCCGCAGAGATATTTATCTATGGTACTGCAGTAATTTTGCGGCCGGCAGCGTGACTCAACTGGCGATTTTTGCGGTACTGCTGCTACTGGGCTATGGCTTCGGGCAGCTGGCTGAGCGACGTCACTACCGTTCAATTAAAAAGCGGGAGCAGGAGATGACTGCACTGCCTGCGATTGCCAGTCGGCACCCTCCCTCCGGCGAGTATTATCAACAGCGCCTGGTGATTGGTAGTGTGGTGGTAGCGAGTGATTACTTTAAATCGTTTGTTGCCAATCTGGTTAATGTGTTTGGTGGCAGGATCAAGTCATACGAACCGTTGCTTGACAGAGGCCGGCGAGAGGCCATGCTACGCTTAAAGCAGGCGGCCAAAAGCCAGGGAGCCAATATCGTATTTAATGTTAAGTACGAAACCTCACGTATCGGCGGTGGTATTACCACAATCGAAGTACTGGCTTACGGTACAGCGCTTATTCCTCTCGAATCTGAGTAAGCCGGTGGTATTAAACACCTGGCTAACTGCCGTAGTGTATCGCCTTAAGTATTTGGCCCGAAGTGAATAACCATGGTAGATAAACTATTACGATGCAATACGAAGACCGTGCCCCCGAAGACAATCTAAACACACCGGATCATCATCCGGTACGGGAGTTTTTAAAGCTGGCTGTGATGGCAGCGGTTGCGGTTGTTGTGCTCGGGATAATTTTGAATTTTGCCGGCAGCAGGCTGGGTGCTCTGCTGCCGTTCAAAGCAGAGCTCTGGATTACCGAACGAGTTCACAAGGCAGCGATAGAAACAGGTCAGCAGTCTCCGTTTGAACAAAAGATAGTGCAAGCAGAACTGCAGCAGTATTTGCAGTCGGTAGCAGATAAAGTAGCGGTCGCATTGGAAGTAGATACATCAATGCCTGTTACGCTTCACTACAGCAGTGAAAATGTTATCAATGCCTTTGCTACGCTGGGTGGCCATGTGTACTTTTTTAAAGGCTTGCTGGATTTATTGCCGCATGAAAATGCACTGGCAATGCTCATTGCCCATGAGTACTCGCACGTTACCTTGCGACATCCGGCTAAAGGTCTGGGTGGCGGATTAGCATTGGCTATCGGAACTTCAGCTGTGGGTCTTGGCTCAGAGAATCAGTTGTTTTCACTTGGCAGCCGAATCACAAGCAGCAGTTTTTCGAGAAGCATGGAAACCGAAGCTGACCGCTCTGCACTGGTTGCAGTCAATGCGATCTATGGCCACGTTGGCGGTGCGGCAGCATTGTTTGAATTATTTATGCAGCAGCGCCAGGGTGGTTCGAGTGGTCAGTTTGAAAACTTTGTTTCAACTCATCCGCTTGATCAACAGCGAATCGCGCAAATAGACCGGGTGGCCCGTGATAACAGGTGGTCTGTTAGCGGGCAATTGACCCCGTTACCCGATGGTTTTCAGCAATGGCTTCGGGTGCAATAAGTTACTTTGCTACAGCAGCTGTGTTATCGGGTTTTTGCTGGCCAGTGCTGTCTTTTCTTTTCAGCGGCAGTATATTTGAATTAGCCGGTTCGCCGGTTTCAAGTATGCTGAGTTGTGTAGACAGGTTGATCACACAGGTATTCGCACTGGCGAGTAATGCAAGTATTTCGTAGCTGCTGCTTCCGCCCTTATCAATATCAGCTGCGGCTGCACTGATTCTTCGTATCAGCTTATGTAATCCGTCGCAGGTAGATTTGGCCTCAACCAATGCAGATTCTGTTGTCATAACTGTTTCTCCAGTTTACGAATTTTGTATTCGGAATGGTTCTTGTATAATGTGCTCTCGTTCAGTACACAGCTATAGTGCAAATTCGAGGGAATGCCAGTTAGTCGTGTCTACCCGGTGGTAATAAGCCACTCGCGTTTAGCTAAACTGGTTGCTGCTTCATATTTTTTGCATATTGCCGTTAGTGTGTTGCAACTGAATCAATCATTTAGCATGCCGGTATTGAGACCCCTTGCCCCTGTACGGACTGATCAGCCTTGCTGGTCGGCATTTCTCTTAATACAGATGAATGGCATTAGCCGAATGGTAAGGGCGCTAAACCACCCTATGAATTGCTAACTTATGGCATCAGCAGAAATACGCAGGCAATGGCGTGCAGTCGCCAGAGCCTGGCGAAAATTATTGCGTCGCCGGATTAAACCGTCGACAGCAATGCATGTCTTCGGGCGTAGCAGCTGGAAGACGTTACAGGTTTTGTCCAGATTATCCCTGGTTCTTATTGGCGGGGCGTTTGTGGCATTGCTGATGATTGTGGTCAGGGTGCTGACAAGACTTGCTCGATCTGCCCGTCGCTGAATCCACTGTTTTGGAAGTCACCGTGGGTTGTTTTTTTACCGCGCTGGTTTTTTTACTGAACTGGATTATTTACCGCACTGGATTATTTACCACACTGGCCAGACGAGTAATTTCTTCCCACGAGTGGTTCTTGATCAGCGATTTTGAGGCCACCCATGAGCCACCGACGCACAGCACATTATCCAGCGATAGAAACTCTTCGCAGTTGTCTGAGTTGATACCCCCTGTCGGGCAAAATCTGATATCGCCGTAAGGTCCGCCAAGTGCTTTCAGCATGGTGGTGCCACCTGCAGCTGTTGCCGGAAAGAACTTTAACGTATCAAGGCCCAGGTCAATTGCACGAAGCATATCGCTTGCAGTCGCAACCCCGGGTAAGTAGGGAATACCGGAATCCAGTGCCGCTTGCGCCAACGGTGTGTGTAAGCCCGGACTCACCATAAAGGCCAGATCGAGTTCCTTGCAACGATCAATCTGTGCCTGTGTATTAACCGTACCGGCACCCACGTGTGCTTGTGGCACTTTGTTTTTGATGACTTCCATTACCTCAAATGCTGCAGGCGTTCGAAGAGTTATTTCAAGTACAGTCGCACCACCGGCACATAGAGCTTCAGCAAGATCAGGTGCAGTGGCGGTATCATCCAGTTCAAGAACAGGAATGACTCTGGAGATATTCAGTAGTTCGCGTATCTGCATTTGCAGTCTCTTCTAAGCTGTAAGGCTACGTAGTGTATGATCAACACGGATCGATGGTGAAACTAATAACTATAAAGTGATTAGGTTCAGTCCGGACTAAATAAGGTCAATGCACCGGTTTCTGCACTGCTTACTGTTGCTCTCATATTGCTGAACAAAAGACGACCATCTGTTTCGTTTAATTGTTCAGTATGAGGAATCTGTTCACGCGACTGCCATTCAGCATCATCAATCAATGCATTCAGCTCACCGGTTGTTGTTTGCAGTCGAATGATGTCACCGTCTTTCACTTTACCGAGTCTGCCGCCATTGGCGCATTCCGGTGTTACATGAATTGCTGCGGGTACTTTGCCTGATGCTCCGGACATGCGGCCATCAGTCACCAGTGCTACGGCATAGCCTTTATCCTGCAGGACGCCGAGCGCCGGTGTCAGCTTATGCAGTTCAGGCATGCCGTTACCCTTCGGGCCCTGGTTAACAACAACCGCGACAAAATCAGTATTCAGCTCATCATTTTGAAACGCAGCGAGAAATGCCGCCTGGCTGGTAAAGACTTTTGCAGGAGCTTCAACATCATAGTGCTCAGGATTGACTGCCGAAGTCTTTATGATGGCTCTGCCAAGGTTGCCATCGAGCAGGGCAAGGCCGCCAGTAGTGTCAAAAGGTTCTTCAGCAGAGGCGATAATCGCCGGGTCAGCGCTTTGGTTGTTCGAAGCAACCCAGTCTATCTGGCCGTTGTTTAACACCGGATCGCAGGCACAGTGATGCAGCCCTTCACCGATAATTGTTTTTACATCGTCGTGAAGCAGACCAGCACCTAACAACTGTGAGATAACCAGTGCCATACCACCGGCGGCGTGAAACTGGTTAACATCTGCCTGACCGTTTGGATAAATTTTGGTTAACGCCGGAGTCACCGCTGACAGCTCGCTGAAGTCACTCCAGTCGATGATAATGCCGGCGCAGCGTGCAATCGCAATCAGATGAATCGTATGGTTACTGGAACCACCGGTAGCCAGTAAGCCGACAATCGCGTTAACGATTGTTTTTGCATCGACCAGCTCACCGATAGGCATGTAGTCTTTCTGAGTGGCGCTGATACGAATTGCTGTTTCAGTGCCTGCACGGGTCAGCTGGTCACGGATTTCTTCGCCCGGGTTGATAAAGCCGCTGCCCGGTAGCTGCAGGCCCATGACTTCAAGCAACATTTGATTGCTGTTGGCAGTGCCGTAGAAAGTACAGGTGCCAGGCCCGTGATAAGAAGCACACTCTGATTCCATCAGTTCCTTGCGCGTAATCTGGCCTTGAGCGAACTTTTGCCGGGCGATAGCTTTTTCGGCATTCGGAATGCCGGAGGTCATCGGGCCTGCCGGTATAAAAACAGTAGGCAGGTGCCCAAAGGCCAATGCGCCCATCAGCTGACCCGGAACGATTTTGTCACAGGTGCCAAGGCAGATTACCGAGTCGAACACATCGTGGGACAGCGCAACCGCAGTGGCCTGAGCAATCACGTCACGACTGAATAGCGACATCTCCATTCCCGGGCGGCCCTGAGTGACACCGTCACACATGGCTGGAACGCCGCCGGCGAACTGAGCGGTAGCGCCATGTTCGCGGGCGGTGCTTTTAATTATTTCCGGGAAACTTTCGAACGGTTGATGTGCAGACAACAGATCGTTGTACGCAGACACGATCGCCAGGTTGATGGCGCGTTCCTGATGCAGGGTGATTTTGTCAGTAGAAGAAGCAGCCGCCACCGCATGTGCAAAGTTCGTGCAGGAGAGCTGTGCGCGGCGCGGCTGATTCTGTTTGGTTTGCTGCAGCTGGTCGAGGTAGTCGGACCGGTGCTTCTCACTGCGAGCAATAATTCTGTCTGTAACGGATTGAAGTGTTTTGTTTGTCGTTGGCATTTGATCAACCCGATGGCTGTAATAATACTACGAAAAACACTCTGTTCAAGTGTTTTATCGGACCGGTGTGCGTACTTTTTAACCGAAATGCGTCTTGCGTTAGCAAAAAACACGCTATTAAAACAGAGATGTGAATAGTTAGTGTATTAAACCAGAAATGTAGTATTATTACCACATTCTGTAAGTAAACAAATCTTCTATCCACCAATTACGATAAATGCAAAGCATGGAAAATCCATCTGATACCCAGTTACCTCCGTTTGATCTGGTGCTTTTTGGTGGCACTGGTGATCTTGCGCTGCGCAAATTGTTACCTGCGTTGTACTTCCGCCATCATGAGAAGCAGTTGCCGGAAGAGGGTAGAATCATTTGTGCGGCGCGTAGCACTCACAGTACGGAAGAATTTATCTCACTGATGGAGGCGGCTGCGCGTAAATATATCAACGCAGATGAGTTTCACGAAGACAGCTGGAGCACCTTCTGCCAGCGTGTGTTGTACATCAAGGTTGATATCACGGTGCAGGAGGACTATCAGCAGTTGGGCGAGGTGCTAAAAGACTATCCGGAACGGGTAAGGGTGTTTTATCTGTCGACCGCACCCGGTTTGTTCAGTCGTATCTGTACCGGTGTCAGTGAGGCTGGTCTGGTAACAATAAACAGCAGAGTGGCGCTGGAAAAACCCCTGGGCCGCGATCTGCAAAGCGCGTTGCAAATTAATGATGAGCTGGCCGAGGTGTTTAACGAAGACCAGATCTATCGAATCGATCATTACCTCGGTAAAGAAACTGTACAGAACCTGATGGCACTGCGCTTTGGCAACTCGCTGTTTGAGCCGCTATGGCGCAGAGAGCACATTCGGGATGTGCAGATTACTATTGCCGAAAGCCTGGGTGTTGAAGGCCGAGCCGGTTACTACGATCAGACCGGTGCTTTGCGTGACATGGTACAAAACCACCTGTTGCAATTAATGGTGATCCTGACCATGGAGCCACCAATAAGTATTAACCCTCATTGCATACGTGATGAAAAAATTAAAGTGCTGCGCTCACTTAAACCGATTACCGGTAAAGACGTTATTAAAAAAACCGTGCGCGGTCAGTACAAAGCCGGGTCTATTGATGGCACGCCGATCATCTCGTACAAGGAAGCCGAAGGCGTTCCGCCAGATAGTAATACAGAGACCTATGTTGCTATTAAGGCTGAGATAGAAAGCTGGCGCTGGAAAGGTGTACCGTTTTTCCTCCGCACCGGTAAATCAATGCCTGAAAAAAGAACCGAAATCATTGTTAATTTCAGGTCGGCGCCTCATTCGATTTTTGAAACGCCTGACTCGACCAACCGTCTGATAATCAGGTTGCAGCCGGAAGAAATAATCAAGCTGCAGATATTTGCCAAAGGTCGTGGTGATGCAATGCGCCTTTTACCGGTGAATCTTGATATTGATTTTAATCAGGCGTTTAAAAAGCGGCAGATGATCGCGTATGAAAGATTGCTGTCAGACATCATTCGTGGCAATCAGACTCTTTTTAATCATCGTGATGAAGTGACCACTGCATGGAAGTGGATTGATCCGATTATTGAGGGTTGGGAAACCTACGATGTGCCGTCACAACAGTATGTTGCCGGTACCTGGGGGCCTGCGGCATCTTCTGCATTGATTGCACGCGATGATTGTGGCTGGGCAGAGGAGTATACCGATGTCGATTGATCGGTTTGAAGGTGAATTAATCACTGCAGGTGATAAACAAGCACTTGCAGCGAGACTGGCAGAAGATGTCGCTGGCTGGTTGCAACAGGGAGTAGAGCAACGAGGCAGCGCTTCGCTGGTGGTGTCAGGTGGTTCAACACCTGCACCGTTTTTTGAAGCGCTATCATTGCAGCAGATAGACTGGCAAAACATCACTGTGACACTCGCCGATGAACGATGGGTGGGAAAAGACGATGCGCTCAGCAATGAAAAACTCGTACGTGAAACTCTGCTGGTCAATGCCGCAGTGGTAGCAAAATTTCTGTCTTTATACAATGGAGCCGCAACACCAGAGGATGGCTGGCAGGCCTGTGATGATGCATTGCGAGCGCTGCCAAACCCGTATGATGTTGTGGTGCTGGGTATGGGGGGCGATGGTCATACCGCGTCATTGTTTCCCGCTACAGACGGATTGGCTGACGCCTGTGATCTGGCAACAAACAAGCTTTGCTGGCCGATGCATCCATCACATATTACTGAAGCGCGAATGTCACTGACTCTGGCGGCACTACTTGATTGCCGTCAGCTGGTTCTGCACATCACCGGTGAAGACAAGCGACAGGTTTTTCAAAAGTCTGTGGCAGGCGAAGATCTGCCGATTGCATCGGTGATCAAAGCGGCTGCTTCGCGCTTAAAGCTTTACTGGTCAGCTTGAGCGGCGCAATTGCTTTTGCAGACTCCAATGTGCACCGCGGCTTGTTTTTATTGTCTGCTATCAGGTGATTGCAGCGCTGGTGAAAGTGTACGTTTCCCTTCGATCCCTGCCTGTTGCTTGTCAGTGGGTTTAAGCTGATGCTCGGCACGGTTCGTTCAGCACGCATGACTCTCAGTAAGTCTGAGGATAAGGTTGCCGGATTTGTTTTAGGTGAGCCAGACTATGTAGTGCAGGCATCTATCCAGTCTCTGGCTAAAGTCTGTGGTGTCAGTGAGCCTACCGTTGTACGATTTTGTAAAGCGATTGGTTGTAGCGGCTATCACGATTTTAAAATGAAGCTTGCACGATCGATGGGTAGTCAGGAAAAGTTTTTCTTCCGTGACGTTGCGTCAGATGACAGCAGCCGAATCCTCTCGGATAAGCTGATTGATTCAGCCATTGCCTCTATGCAGGATATTCGTAATCAGCTTGATCACAAAGCGGTTGATCTCGCCATTGATTTATATGAAGCGGCTGCTCGCGTTGAGTTTTATGGTTCCGGTGGTTCAGCGGTAGTGGCAGAGGATGCGCAGTTAAAGTTTTTTCGTCTCGGCAAGCCTGCTATCTCGTATGCAGATCCACACATTCTGCTTGCATCAGCCGCTTTGCTTGATAAAAACTCGCTTGCCATCGCTATCTCCTACACCGGTCGCAATACAGATATGCTGGATGCAGTCGGATTGGCAAAGCAGGCGGGCGCGTCAGTGATGACTGTGACCCGCACCGGCAGTCCGCTCGCTTCTATGGGTGAGGTTAACCTTAACGTTGATGTTGCTGAAGACAGCGACGTGTTTTCACCCTTAAAATCAAGACTGGCGCAGATGATGGTGCTGGATATTCTTGCAGTGGGTGTGGCACTGCGTGGCGGTGATCACATGCTTGAGCAACTCAGTAGTGCCACACTTGCTATTGCCGACAAGTTTGTCTGATCAGTTCGGCAGGCGGGCAGCAGGCGGGCAATGTACTATATTTATCGCAGGCAGTAAGTTCAGTTAAGAAAGCGATTTATTTCTTCTGCCACTGGCGTAGGTGTATCCAGATGCAGGTGGTGATGGCCAGGCAGAGTGACCTCTGAAAGTAACTCAATGCATTGCAGCCTGTTACAGATTCAGCAGACATTGCATTAACTCGAAGTCTTGATTCTACTGCCTGCTCTATTGAATTTAAAATTCTGGATCTACGTCGTAGGGGCGATAAGCCTTAGCGCATCTACCATGTTGAAGTGTAAACAATAGCGATGTTTCTATGCGATACGGTGCATGCAGGCCATTGCGTTTCAGCTGACGAACCGTGTTTGTGTAGAACCGATATTTTGAAAATGGTAGATGCGCTGTCGCTTATCGCCCCTACGTGTGGGCTTACGGGCAACGATGGCGCATGTTGGTAGTGAATAGATGTCATCCTGATGACTCGAATGTCCATGGCCTGGCAGGTCCATGGCCTGGCAGGTCGATGGCAACAATCTCGGCATCACTCACCAGCGGCATTATCGGCCTGAAGCTATTTGCATTGTCGAGCCACCCATGGATACAGAGTATTTTATGTGTAGCGCCTGTTTTGCAGCGCAGCCCGGCCAAATGTAATCCATTCGCTTGAACCGTGATGTCGGTAATTTCATGCATGGTTTGCGCTACACCAGTTTTACTTTTTTCGAAGCCAGTTGAGGCATAGCAGCAATATGCTGCCGGCACTGGCAAATAACAGCCCGTCGGCCAGATTGCCGATTAATCGAAGATCTGCAAGGTCTGCCAGAAGAATACCGCCGAAAGCGCCAAGGACACCCAGACCGATACACATCGGTTGCGAAATTCCAGTGTTAGCTACACGGCAGAATACTGCTCCTGTAATCGCACCAGTTACACCAAACACAGACATCGCCAACAGTTTTATCAAGTTTAAGCTCCTGCAGTATTTGTTATTCCGACCTGCGGGTTCGGGGTGAGTGACAATATTCTGTCGTCAGCAACCTGAACCTTACTGGCAAGGCGGCAGTAAACGCAACCTATTGCTCCTGTAATCAGGGGTGGTATTTGCTTTGTCAGTAACGGGCTGCGCAAATATCATCTGTGCTGTCAGGTTGTAAATGAGTTTTTAACAGAGAATTTATGCCCTCAGGCCAGGCGCAATAGTTTTTAACACCGTGCTGGCAGACCGTGCGGAAGACAGCCGTTTAGTCTGCTATCTATTAAGTCAGTTATACAGAACAGGTGTTATCTCCGTGTACGAATACTATCGTTATCTATCGAATTTTGCTTCAGTGCGCCGGGCAGGTTGTTGGCGTTTGATTTTAGCGATGCCGGTGGTTCTATCAGCTTTAGTAGCCTCTGTAGCGTTGGGTCAGGCTGAGACTGATATCGACTCAGACGGAGTCATAGACAAACTTGATATTGATCAGGATAACGACGGAATTCCAAATGACCATGAGGGTTTGCAGCGCCTTGCTGATTTGAGCAATAGTCGTGCGAACTACTTTTCTGCTGTCCAAACCGATGCAGTATCGACAGCGCAATCTGTTAGCTATGACTTGATCGGTACAGCTGACGGTAAAGCTGCTGCTCTGAGCGGCAAAGTGTTAAGCAGTGACACTGTTGTGGAGTGGTCAATGCAGGATGGATTGCCTAAATTTCGTAATCTCGCGGCAGGCCAAAGTATTGTTGAATGGCGTGCGTTAACAAATACGCTGCCATACAACTTTGATCTGACTATCAGTGATCTTGACGGGCTAAGGTCAGAGACTATTCTGGTTGATGATAATGCCATTGCGGGCTATTCGCTTTCTTTAAATTCTAATGTCAGGGTCAGTCACGCTGATAAACAATTCAGTTTTACCGGCACGGGTGACGGTGGCTCGACCGATGATCAGGTAACATTGCATGTCAGAGACTCAGCAGCAATAGTGCTTACCTATCAAAACACAATGCCATCAGGCGAACAGCCACACGAAGGTGTAAGCATAGCTGGCTACCGGCACAGTCTGGAACCAGTTTTTGCCACTTTCTTCCAGCCTGTTACTCAGTATCGGGATAGCGATGCTGATGGCGTGGCGGATCACCGTGATCTCGACAGTGACAATGATGGACTCGGAGATGTAGCGGAGTCTGGCGGTACTGATGAAGATCGGGACAACATGATTGACGGGCCTGTTGATGGTCAGGGACTGTCGGTACTTGCTTTGAGTGGTTTGCAGCAAGAACTATTGACGGTGGTATATGAAGGAGATATCACAGTGTCAGGTGATGACCCTGATCAAGACGGGCTGTTATCTTCGGTGGATAGCTTGCCAGATCAGTTCGGTGGTGGTTTTGGTGGCATTGATTCTGATGCAGATGGCCTTGATGATCTTGACGAAATTCGACTTTTTCAAACAGACCCGGACAGCCCGGATTCAGATAGCGATGGGCTGACCGACGATGCCGAGATTCAAGTACACAATACCAATGCGCTGACGAGTGATACAGACAACGATAGCTTGACTGATGCTGAAGAAGTTCTGCAATATGGCACTAACCCGAACAATGCTGACACTGACGGCGATGGCACAAGTGATCGCGAAGAAATTGAAGGCGGACTGGATCCATTGCTGGCAGAAAATATAATTGTAGTGCTGCCGGCTGTGCAGGAGCCAATAATGCAGCCAGAGATGCAGCCAGAGATACAGCCAGAGATTCCGCAAGCGGATCAGGCAGCTGAAATGGAGAGCATTCAACCGACGAGTAGCGAGGCGTTAGAGTTGCCCGCATTGTTAATGGACGACGAAATCGATGATCAAAATCCGGTCAATGCCGACGATAATATTTTTCGTACCGGACTCAACGGCAGTCCAGGCTGTTCGATGACTTCCGGTAGTCACCTAACATCGCCTTTTTTTCCAGTCTTGTTATTGTTTGCGTTTGCAGGGTTGCTGGTAAATTCTGCTCGGCGAAAACGATCAGCAGCTTACAGCTGTTCTACTCTCTGCCAGGCTGTAAGCCGTGAATAGAGCTGTAAACCGCTGCTCGGTTAAAACAATTGCTTTAAGTGTTTGTCGATTGTTAGGGTGTCTCTTCCTGTTAGCTGCCTGTGAGTCAGATGAGTCTGCCATAGACCGCAGCACTGAGATATCGACTGCCGGTGCAGGCACCACCAAAGAAGTCAATACCGGTAAAGTGTTATCCAGATTGATATCGGTCAAGCTCGAAGTGCCGCAACCACACACGTACACGCCTTTTTTTGCAGATCGCGCAGTAGTTGCAGAGCCGGTCTACTCGGTACCTGTCACGACTGCGAGAGGCCAGGCTGTGATGCAGGGTGTTAGCGTCATTTATGTGGGTGATGATTGCATCAGTTTGCAAGCCAGATATGATTTGCTGGATTGTGTTGAGGAGGAAACAGCGGAATTTAAATATGGAGAAGCCGAGGCGACAGTCACAACCAATTTTGACGGTTATACTGATGTCTATCTTGGTGACGCAGAAAAATATCGCTTGCGTGTGGTGAGCTTTAAAACAGCTGAAGACCCCAAGTGCTTTTGGGGTGGAGCAAAAACGGTTGTATCAACAGACACCAGTGTAGCTATACCGATGCTTGTGTTCTGCGAGTAAATCTTTGCTGCTATGCCGCTTTGCTGTTAATGTTAATGTTAATGTTGTCGGCCTTTAATAACTCTTCAAACGCGCTGGCGACAACCGGCTTGCTTCGCAGATAGCCCTGGTACAATTCGCAATTCAGATTGCGTATGTACTGAAGCTGTACGTCTGTTTCAATGCCTTCAGCTACTACCGACATGTCAAGATCGTGCGCTAAAGATACCATTGCACGTACTATGGGAGCGCGGTGTTCATCAGTCTTAATCTCATCAATAAACGATTTATCCATTTTCAGTTCATCCAGCGGGAATCGTTGCAGATAGCTCAAAGATGAGTAGCCGGTACCGAAGTCATCGATAGAGAGTTTCACGCCCAGCTCTTTAAGCATGAGAAGAAGCTCGATATTCGACTCGGCATTCTCCATTACCATATTTTCGGTTAGCTCAAGTGTCAGGCATTCCGCCTTCAGCCTGGAATTGTACAATGCTTCTCTGGTGGTAAGACACATGTCGGAATCGTGAATTTGTTTAATGGACATGTTCACTGCAATACGGAAGTCAAAGCCAAATTGTTCGCACCATCGCGCTGCCTGTTCGCAGGCCTGTTGCAGCACCCACTCGCCGATCGGAATAATCTGGCCGGTACGCTCGGCGATAGAGATAAACTGATCCGGGCCGACAGAGCCAAGATCATCATTTATCCATCGCACCAATGCTTCAGCACCAACTATCATACCGGTCTGCACATCTACTTTGGGCTGATAGATGACGCGTAGCTCGTTCTTTTCAACAGCTGTCTGCAAGCCGGTTTCAATAGCCAGAACGCGGGCGGACTCCTCATCCATACTGGCAGAGTAGAAGGCAAAGTTTTCTTTGCCACCATTATCTCTGATGTAGGACATTGCTGTTTCGGCATTGCCGAAGAGCGTTTGAACATCGTCACCATCATCAGGGTAGGTGGCAATACCTATTTTTACCGTAGTGAGCATTGCCCGATTGCCAATTTGAATTGGCAGGCTGGTGTCAGCGGAAATTTTTCGCGCAAGTGTGGTGACCAGCTGCTGGTTCTGAATAGGAGTGACAAAAACAGTGAATTTATCACCACCGGTTCGGGCAATTTTTATCTGAGTTTCAAACCCGAAAGCATTTTGTATGCTACCAGCGGAGCGTACCGAAGCCTCCAGCCGCCTGGCAAAGTTTTGAATAACTTTATTGCCGGTCTCACGCCCCAGCGTAGAGTTTATGTTTTTCAGGTTTTCGATAAATATATGTAGCGCAACGCCCTTCTGTTTGTTGGCGTTCAACACAATCGCGTGTGAATCAACCGCTTCGAGAAACTGTTCCCGTTTTGGTAGCCCGGTGAGCTGATCAAAGTTGATCAGGTGATGCTGGTAGGCTTTTGCCGCAAGCGTATTGCGCAGACGCAGCGCCAGTTCGCTCGCATCGACCGGTTTGGCCAGAAAGTCCATCGCACCCAGTTGCAGTGCTTTGAGTTTGGTTTCACCATCGTCAGATGAAGTGAGTATGACAACCGGAATATGCGCAAGCGACTTGTCCAGTCGCATCATTTGAAGAATGTCAAAACCGGAAACATGCGGCATCATCAGATCAAGCAGGATTACATCCGGCTTTTCCCTGGCCATGATATCGATTGCCTGAACGGACTCTGAGGTGGTGATGAAATTTTCGTAGCCTTCACCTTCAAGGTACGTTTGCAGCACGTCTGTATTAATCGGCTCATCATCAACCAGCATGATTTTGGCATCAGCGATGAGTGATTCGTATTTATTCGAATCATTCTCATCTTGCAAATAGTCATTGTCGTTACAATTGTTGTGCATCTGCTGGGTGGCCGTTTTTGGTTGTCTATGCTGACTTTTGTTCTTCTAACGATCCATCGTCATTGCCGGGTAATACAATATTTCCCGCAAACGTCTTAACATCCCCTAAGCATTTGGACACAATGTCCATATCACTGTTCTTCGCCGCTTTTTCCATATCGGCCGCGGGTTTGGTAAAAACATCAAAACCCACTGTACCACCAGAGCCTTTCAACCAGTGCGCAAGCGCTGCCAGCTCTTGAAAATCTCCGTTTTCTACAGCCTGATCCATCGCTTCCAGCTGTGTGTCCAGTCGCGGTAGAAACTTTTCTACTATTGGCCTGAAAGATGGATTTTTGGCGAGCAAAGAACTCTCTACTTTCACAGCGGCTTTGAGTGTTGAAACTTGAGCTGTGGCCTGTAGCGTATTTGATCCATCAGGGGGTTCACTTGATTCATTGCCAGCACCGGTGCGCAGACGATCGATGATAGATTTAATTTGAACAAGGTCGTTGCTGCACGCATCTTGATCTGCGGCGTTTGCGTGGTCTTCGAGCTGTTTGGCCGGGTTCGATAATTGATTAAAACCGACAGTACCGCCCGAGCCCTTTAACCAATGTGCAAGTCCGGCGAGTTCCTCAAAATCCTCTTGCCTGTTTTTCTCTTGCATCAGTTCAAACTGCTCTTTTACCCGTGTAATGAACCTGGCAACCACTGGTGCGAGCTTTTCCGAGCTGCCCAGATGACTGTAGATCGGGGATTGCTCAGAACTTTGTATCTGCGCCACGGCAGGATCATTGGCTGCTGTATTCGTCGTAGATGTCTCTGCCTGTTGCGTTGGCTTGTCACACTTCTTGCCGCCAATCAGCTCTGCCAGGAGTTTTGACAGTGCGTCTATGTCGATCGGCTTTGTCATGTAGTGGGAAAAACCGGCTCGCAGAATCTTCTCTTCGTAGCCTTTCATGGCATTCGCAGTCAGGGCAATGACCGGCTGTTTGATACCGTTCTTACGCATCGCGGCTACTGCCTGATAGCCATCCATGACCGGCATTTGTATATCGGACAAAATCACGTTGTAGTCGTGCTGAGTGGTCATTTCAACACCGATGGCACCATTTTCGGCGGTATCTGTGCCTATGCCAAGGTCGTTCAATACCAGCGTTAACAGTTCACGATTCTCTGCCGCATCGTCAATGACAAGCACTTTGCATTCAGGGAATTCCCAATAGGCCTCAGCTTCTGTTTCAGCGACTTCCGCCTGAGCAAACAGTTCGTCAGGTGTGAGCGTTTCTACGTCGTCTTTGGTGACCAGGTCAATGACGGCTGTGAATGTTGTACCCACACCCGCTTCACTGGCCAGCAGTATGTCGCCGCCGAGCGCACGTGCCAGCTTTCTACTGATGGCAAGTCCCAGTCCGGTTCCACCAAAGCGTCTGGTGATTGATGAGTCGGCTTGTACAAAAGGCTGGAATACTGCTGCCTGTTGTTGATCATTCATGCCGATGCCACTGTCTTTTACATCGATGGCGTATTTCGCCTGTCCGTTCTCGTCAAAAGAACGCAGAATAACTTTGACACCACCTTCTTCAGTGAACTTGATCGCGTTACCAACAAGATTAGTAATGATCTGTCGTAGTCTTCCTGCGTCAGTCTGAATCAGTTCCGGTAAAGGTTCTGGAATTTCAATGTCGAGGTCAATTTTTTTGTCTTCTGCACGTACCCGCAGCACCTGAACAACATCATGAGCCACAAGGTGAGGCTTGCAGTCGATCGATTCGACTTCCAGTGCACCGGACTCCACCTTGGATAAATCCAGAACATCATTGATCAACTCCAACAGGTGTTTGCCACTGCTGGAAATTGTATTGAGGTGTTTGCGCGAGGCACTGTCGAGCGAATCGTTACCGCGCTTTAAAACTTCGGTAAAGCCGAGAATCGCAGTCATCGGCGTTCGGATCTCGTGACTCATGTTTGACAGAAAATCGCTCTTTGCCTTGTTGGCGTCTTCTGCGGCGTCGCGTGCTGCACGTAGTTCTTTTTCTTTTTCTTCGAGGTCGGTCACATCGTCAAGGCTTACCAGGACACCGCTGGCCTTGTTGCCAGACATGATCGGTGAGCAGTTGACCAGAAACTTGCGCCACTCGCCGGTATGGGATTCAAGCCAAACGTCAGCGCCACGAATCGTTTGCGAGGTTTGCAGTGCCTCCACCCACGGGAACTCTGCGTCGTCATCAGCGGCCTTGTCGTGTGGATGATGCTCACTCAAGTGCCACTTAAATTCTTCAGCCTTCTTGCCGACAATGGAATCCGAAGTTTGGCCGGTGGTGCTTTGAAAAGCTTTGTTAGCCAATACAACATTGGATTTTGCGTCGATGACTATCAGCGCTTCAGCCAGTGTGTCGAGAGCTGATCGAACCCGTCCGGGTACAGCCTGCGAAGGGTTCAGTGCTTTGAGCATTTTACCCAGGTAAAGATAAAATAATAGAAAGCCCAGCAAACTACAGAAGGCAATCAGTGTGTACTTTGAGCCGCGAGCTCTCTCGAGCAGACTCAGGTCTTTCGGGTTAACGAAAAACAAAGTGATCCTGCCCCATTCCTGATTATTCTGCAGCAACGGCATGGTAACCGTCGAGACCGTGGAAATATCAGAATTGAATTCATGATCCACCGCGGATTCATCACCCACAATTAATGGTGTGTCTTCCTGATCACGTTTGACGGTAGCGGCAAGTAAGTCGTCATTGCGCGAGATCACAAATTCCAGATTTGACTGAATACTTGTAAAGTCTTTTTTACTAAGAAACAAAGTGCTGCTGGATGCAATCGATTCCGCCAGAGCAGTTCGCCCGTCTATCTGTGCTTGATGACGATCAGGAATTAACTTCAGCATCGTTGCACACAGCAGTAATGTGAGAACGATTGAGGTAAGCCCTAATGAGAGATGAAATTTTGCCGACAGTTTTTTCATTTTTATGCGTTCCGGACTAACGGGTTGTCGACTCTGCGTTATTCAGTGTTCTGCCTGTCACATCGATATTCAATTTTTCTGCCCTGATTCCGGATCTTCATCACTACCCGGAGCTTTTGTCATTTTTGACACCGGATCTGATTTGATCCGGATTTTTATTGTTATGCATAACATCAAGATCGTGACACAGACCACTGTCTGCCGCCGCAGCGTCCCAATGGACATTCCATCAGACGCGGCGGCGGTGTGTTGGTCAGCGCAATATAGCTTTCGTTATTGGAGGGATCGGCAAGTGTGGCAGTTTTCTGTATAACTAAAATCGTATTGCACAGTGTCAAAGTGCAATCACTGTATTCCCGTTAGATATCATGCTTGCCGTTGCATGAATTTAAAGCCGGGGAGGTTATCCGCGTGCGAAGAACCCGTCTATGCTGGTCTGGACTGAATCGATGTTGGCTTCCACTGTCTGGAAAATCTCATCGCTCTGCATTAGTCGGGATGCATGTGCCGGTACTTCCGGTTTGATGCCGGTAGCGCTCTCTACTGCCGCGCTGAATTTAGCCGGATGCGCTGTTTCAACCACCACAGTCTCGGCAGTGGAGTCTGCCTGAAGTTGCAGGTAGGCATGTACCGCTGTGGCGGTGTGTGGGCAAATGAGTTTGTTGTGTGTGTTTTGCATGTACTGCATGGCGCTGTTTGCGTCTGACTCGGTGCATCGCATGGCAGAAAAATTCTCTTTGAGGCTGCTCATTTCAGCTTCAGATAAAACGTACTTATTGTTAGATTCAAGTGATTGTTGAGCGGCCTCCACAGCAGCACCGTTATTGTTCTTTATATGCCATAGTAATCGCTCAAAGTTACTGGATACTTGTATGTCCATGCTGGGTGAAATAGTTTTTACCGTGGTATTGCACTGCATAATGCTGCTCTCAAATAATCGCGGCAGCACATCGTTATCATTTGAAGTAACAATAAGTTGATTGATCGGCGCACCCAGCTGTTTTGCAATATAGGCGGCATAGATGTTGCCGAAGTTGCCGGTTGGTACAATAAAATTAACCGGTTTTCCGCTCTTGCTGTTGATCAAACCGCTGGTACGAAAATAGTAAGCAGTTTGCAGCAGAATTCTCACCATATTGATTGAATTCACTGCCGTATAGCCATGAATATTGGCAGCCTCTGTTTGATACAGCGCTTTGACCATATGCTGGCAGGCATCAAAGTCACCTCTAACACTTAGCGCGAGAACATTATCAGCGCCGATGGTTGTCATTTGCCTGCGTTGAAAATCCGAGACACCGCCTTCAGGGAAAAGCACCACGGCGCGAAGGTTCTCACGATTGGCGAAAGCCGACACAGTGGCAGCTCCGGTATCACCGGAGGTAGCGCAAAGCACGGTAGCCTGGCGGTTTTGATGCCCAAGCAAGGTGGCGATGATTTCTGCTAAAGGTGCCAGGGCAAAGTCTTTAAAAGCGAGTGTCGGACCGTGCATGAGTTCGAGTGTCCAGAGACCATCCGTGATTTGTTCGACCGGTGGCCCAACAGGCTCCGGAAAACTTTGCATGGCTCTAGCAACCACATCGGTGATGTCATCTATCGGTAATGAGTCTGCACCAAACAGCTTCAGCACTCTGCCTGCAATGTCTGCGTAACCACCACCGGTGAGCTCGGCAAGCTGCCGTGCGTTGACGGTTGGCCACTGTTGCGGCACGAAAAGCCCGCCGTCGTTTGCGGTGCCACGGGTGATTATCTGCGCAAGATTGAGTGACTCGCCGCCGCGTGTGCTGATGTAATTCAAGAGAAAATGCTCTGGATTGAAGGTGGGGTGATGTTGGGGTGCAGGGTCGGATTCTAGCAAGTTTCTGCCTGTCAATTACAGTGCATCCTGTGTCAGACTCAAGACAACACCGCTCTATTTGACGATTGTCCATGTACCCCGAAGACACAAACACACCAGGCTCAGATGATCAGACAGAGAATTTGGCGGGCTCGAATACCGCAATGACGTCCGGTACAAGAAAAAAGCGCCGTCGTCGTGGCAGAGCGACTGCACCTACCGGCTTTGCACAAAAACCTTTTGCACAACCTGCAAGGCAGTTTCCACCGGTTGAGCTGGTTTCAGCTGACGCTGTTGAGGCGGTACACAACGCGTCGCTAAAGGTACTTCAGGAAACGGGTATTAAAGTGCTGCACGAGGGTGCCAGAAGCATCATGAAAGATGCCGGTGCCGATGTGCACGAAGCCACTCAGATGGTTCACTTTGAAGCGCCCTTAATCGAACAGTGTTTATCGACGGTGCCGTCAGCTTTTACACTCCATGCAAGAAACCCGCAACATAATCTGGCTATTGGTGGTGATCAACTGTTGTTCGGTCTGATGGCCAGTGCACCTAACAGTTCATGTCTTGATCATGGCAGGCGCAGTGGTACACAGAAGGACTATCGCAATTTTCTGCGGCTGGGCCAGATGCACAACATACTCCACTTCAGTGGTGGCTATCCGGTCGAGCCAACCGACATTCATCCTTCAGTGCGGCACCTTGATTGTATTTCTGACTTCATCACCCTGACTGATAAATCATACTGCATCTATTCACTTGGTCATGAAAGAGTGACTGATGCGATTGAGATGACTCGCATAGCTCGCGGCGTCAGTGCCGAGCAACTGTCAGAAGAGCCCTCACTTTTTACTATCATCAATACCAACTCGCCGCTGCAGCTTGATATACCGATGATGCAGGGCATCATTGATATGGCTTCAATGAATCAATTGGTTGTTATCACGCCTTTTACATTGTCCGGTGCGATGGCGCCAGTAACCATACCCGGTGCACTGGTTTTACAAAATGCTGAAGCTTTAGCCGGAATTGCTTTTTCACAAATGGTTAAGCCCGGTGCACCTGCCATGTACGGTGGCTTTACCTCGAATGTTGATATGCAGTCCGGCGCACCTGCCTTTGGCACACCGGAATATATGCAGGCGCAACACATTGGTGGTCAGCTGGCAAGACGCTATAACATTCCCTACCGTACATCGAATGTCTGTGCTGCCAATACGGTTGACGCGCAGTCTGCGTACGAATCAGTGTTTTCACTGTGGGGCGCAATCAACAGTGGTGGCCACCTGTTAAAGCATGGTGCAGGTTGGTTGGAAGGCGGACTTTGTTGTTCTTTTGAAAAGTTGATTCTGGATATTGATCTATTGCAAATGGTGGCTGAGTTTCTGCAACCGATAGATTTCTCTGAAGATGAGCTGGGCTTACGTGCAATCAATGATGTCGGCCCTGCCGGACACTTCTTTGGTACCGCTCATACGCAGGAAAGATTCAAAGATGCGTTCTATAGTCCGGTGCTGAGTGACTGGCGTAACTTTGAGTCATGGCAGGAGGCAGGTCGACCGGATGCAATGCAAAAAGCCAATAAAGTCTGGAAGGAAAGACTTGCAACTTATCAGGAGCCGCCGCTGGATGCAGCCGTCAAAGACGAGCTTGATGCCTTTGTTGCAAAGCGAAAAGAGCAGGGTGGTGTCGCAACAGATTTTTAACCTAATGCCTGTTTGCTATCAGTTTTGGCTGTACATTCTTTGTTCAAGAGTTCTGCCGTTTGTGAGCTTTTTATACTGGATGTTGTTATCGGCAAGCTTTTGCAGCAACGCAATATGAAACTGCGGATGTCTCACGGCATCAAATTCTATTGTGAATTCACTGTGCTGATTGGTATTGAGGTTGACCAACCCCTTCACTGATTCAATGATCTGTCTGGTAGATTGATCGGCTGATGAGTCAGCCTGCAGTGTCAGAAAACCCCAATCACCGGTATCTTCGGTAATACTCGCTTCTGATATCAACTTGCCATCAGACAGGTGTATGACTTTCTCACAGATTTTTTCAAGCTCATCAAGGTTGTGGGAGCTGACCACAAAAGTTGAGCTGCCAGATTCAGCAGCGATAAGGTCGCGTATCAATTTGGCGTTGGGCGGGTCGATTCCTGCGGTTGGCTCATCGAGCAGAATAATCTCGGGCTGACCCAGAAGGCACTGGGCAATAAGCAAGCGCTTACTCATGCCATGGCTCAGCTCGGTAGGTTTGCTTTTGATTCTGTCCTGCAGTTGCACAAGCTCAAGTGCTTTTTCAACCTCAGTGTCTGGTTTGTCGACGCCACGCAGTTTTGCGTAAAGCGTTAATTGCGAGCCGATTGAAAAGTTTGGATCAAGCCGGGCGTCCTGTGGCAGCACGGAGAGCCGGCGCTTAACAGATAAATCCTGCGGGGTCTTGCCGCATACAGTGACTGTTCCTGCTGATGGACGAATAAAACCACCAATCAGACTCATCAGTGTCGTTTTACCTGCACCGTTAGGGCCGACTAACGCCACAGGCTTTCCCTGCTCAATGGTTAGGTTAATACCACTCAGTGCTTGTAGTCTGCCGTAGCGTTTACCCAGATTTTCACATCTAACCAGTTCCATTACAGATCAATCCTACGCATAGTAAACAGACCAATGGCCAGAAATAACAGTGTTTGAATTGCGGGTACGGTGATAGTGCCAAGCGAACTCCAGTCGCGATGAGTTACCAGGCTGCCAATCTGGGAGCCCGGGAAGATAGTTTTTAACGCAGCCGCTTCAGGGTATCTGTTTGACACCCAGGAGATGCTGAACAACAGAATTATCCATAAAATACTCGCATAGCTGATTGCCTGCATACCTGACTTTGCAAACAGCGAAATAATTGCCATTAATGCGGTATACGGGGCAAGTACAATTATCAGATTGATCCAGATAAAAAAGCCGTTAAACAGCGAATCCTGTAGTAGTGAAGCATCACGGCTTACTGCTACAACCAGCGTGCAAAGCAGTGTGAATGCAATAACCACAGACTGAACTGCGAGCATGCCGAAGAATCGACCAAGAAACAGGCTGCTGCGACTGGTATGAAGGGTCAGTAGTTTGAGAGTACCGCGGGTTTTGTCAGATGCTGTCTGATCAGCGGCATACAACACACAGCACAGAGGAAACACATACAACGCAATAATCCAGTGAATGCCGAACTCTGCAACACGCCACTGCGCGATAGACAGAATAGTTTCCGAGCCAAGCAGTGATCCTACGGTTGCGCCGTTTTGTACCAGTGCAGGTGCCTGCTTGATCAGCGTGGCAACAATCAGTAGCCAGATCAGTGCAAATGCCAGCAATGACAGCAGACCACGACGAGTAATAAGAACCCGGGTGAGCTCGGTTGCAGCAATCAGAGTTATATTGCGGAGTGTGGTCATAGAGTACGCAGGTTGGGTGACTTTAGTTGTTGCAGGCAGTTTTTTTCTGTCTGTCTTTTGATTACACGTTGTATGAACTTTGCAATTGATCACTGTACTGCAGTAAGGTGCAAATGAAAACACTAGGATAAGACCAGGTGCAGGCTATATTACCTCTACTGTCTGCTTATTTTTAGAACGATGATTAGAAGTGTAAACAAGAGAGTGCCTGCAAGGCCCCGTCAATAATGGCAAGTCAATACGAGATAGTGGCACAGGAGTGGAAGTCACGCTCAAAGGAGTTGGCTGAGTGGGCCATGGAAAAGCTCGTTAATCGTAAAGATGTGTGGGGTCAATACGCGTCGCTTACCGACGCAGAGAAAGTCAAACTTGGTCGTACTTACAAAGCAATGACGCTACCGGTTGCCAGTAAGCGTGGACCGGATATGGTTACTCTGGATAAGCTGACGCGGCATTTTGCCAGCCAGCATCGCCGGCGACCGCAGATTATTGGCCTGCATGCCAAGAGTAAAGAAAATACCAGTAGATGGCTTGGTATCGACATTGATATGCACGATGACGCTAAAGCCGATGCTGAAGAACATGCCAGAAGAAATTTGCTTGGTGCATTGAAGTGGTGGCGACAACTGCAGTCAATGGGTTATGACCCATTGCTATTTGATTCTAATAATAACGGTGGCTATCACTTGTGGGTGTTATTTGATCAGCCAGCTCCAACCGAGCATGTGTTTGCTTTTGCCTGGTCAATCGTATCAACCTGGGAGGAAACCAATCTCAGTGAAGAGCCAGAGACTTTTCCCAAAAAGCCCAGGCAGAAAAAGCGGGGTGAAGATGTGCTGGGTGCGTGGTTTCGACTGCCTGGATTGCATCACTCAAGGGATCACTACGCTCGTGTCTGGAGTGGAGATGAATGGCTTGATGATCCGTGGCTGGCTGGTCATACAGCGATTGATGCAATGCTGCAGTGTATGGGTGGTCCGCCGCCACCAGCTGTCGACGCACCGGATGAACATAGCCGGGTGACGCTTCGCGGGTTGCAGGGACAGCCTGACGAATCTACAAAAACAAGACGTGCAGTCGACCGGAAACGCAAATTCAAACGCACGGGTAAAGCGACGGTATGCGTTGATCTGGATGGTGTGCTCGCGCAAAACACTGGTGGAAAAAGTCTTACAGAAATTGGTGATCCGGTGGACGGCGCGGTAGAGTTTACCCGTGAGCTGTCAAAAATAGCTGATGTTGTGGTGCTGACATCGAGACTGTCGCGCGAAAAAATAGCCAGTGCCGAGTATCGCAAGCTGACCGAGCGTATTGAGGATTGGTTGAATGAGCATGATTTTGCCTACCATAGAATACACACTGGGCAGGGTAAGCCACCGGCTAGTGCGTATATTGATGATCGAGGCGTGGCTTGCCGGCCTATGGATGATGGTGTCGCCGCCTTTGAAAAAGCATTGCAACAGACAGAGCAGTTGTGTAGCTAAAAAGGGCCCGCAGGCTGTTTGAAACGTAGCGAATAGTGGAGTAGGAAATGCCAAGAGGTCTAAAATTCAAATACGCAGACACTGAATTCGAGTGCAAGTTAAACAAGATCGATCGGCGCAAACTCTATGGTTCAGTCGATGTTGAAACACGTGATATCAATGGCAATCGCTGCGATCTTGCAACGCTTGCCAACGATGGCAAGACGCTTATTCCCTATGGTGGTACCGCACTGGGTTATATCGGCAAAGACGGAGAATGGGTTGAGCGAGCCGAGCTGGTGCCGGTCGACTTATCCGGTAACGAACTGTCAATGCTGCCGTCAAGTTTTAGCGTGGTCATAGAGCTGCAGCAGAGAGTAAGCATTGAGCAGTTTTTAGATGCATCTTCGCGCCTTGTCTATCTACTGGATACCGATGAAGAGATTGATCCTGCGCTTGTAAAGGAACTATCTGAGGGCAGTATCTTTCGTTTCGATTTTCTCTATCGTGAAAGTGTCGCCGCAGACCCGGCGTTTTTTCTGGGCACTGAAGATGGTTTGATCTGGATGGTAGTTGGTGAGCCATCATCATTGGAATATGTAGGATTAGATCAGGCGGCTGTGTGCTCAGTAAGTGAAGATAAGGATGAAGATGAAGCAGTCGACGAATTTGACTTTGAAATGCTCTAGTGAAAAACGGTTGTAACGATGCCAAACATAAATCTTACTGACAGTCGCAACAGAGATGCAGTAGTCAAAGCTGAGACTACCGGTATTGATGAAACAGTTCGCTATGTAGATGATCAGGGGCAACAGGCATCAACGCGTAAAATATTAAAAGCTACTGTGGATCATGACTTCGCAACCCTGGTTAAAGCGCATCAGGATGATGCTGCAGCGCTAGGTGCTGCACTGATAGCAGGCGATCCGGAAGTTGATATGGATATTTGCGGGCTCTACCTGTGGGGAGTTTCCAAGGTCTATGTCGATAAATCGGATAGCATCGTCTACCGGATTGAACAACAGGAGATCGTCAGGGGGCCGGATGGGAGTGTGCGTGAAAAACGTCCGCGCAGCCGTCCGGAAGCAAATGTTGATGCAGAGATTCCTCTGACATGGACCGGGAAAAAAATTGCCAAAGAAGCAGCTGTGCGTCGCTTCGTCTTTGCATCAAAGCTGCAAATCGTGCACATCAATGGTCTGACCTATGACTTTCTCTACGGTATAGCAAAAGAACTGGCCGATGCTAATTCTCTGATGATGCTCGGTGGCGGTAGTAAAGGGCGTGAGCCGCTGATTTTCAGAAGTGGTAGTGTTCCCTATCGTGGATTTTTAGAGGGCCGGATTGACGGTGACAAGTATCTGCTGTTGCTGCACTTATCAAACCTTGAGCTAAAAGCACCTGGCAACAATGAGACAAAAGCAACCACTGAGACAGATGATACGGTTGTAGAAGCTGAAAAAGAGACCTGCAAACCTGAAGAGTCAGGCGCTATAGAAAAAGGTAGTGATGAGAAAAAAAATAAGAAAGTTCGGGTAAAAGAATCAGCAGCGGATGAAGTTGCTGAAACTGCACCGGCAGCCAGTAAAAAAGCGGCTCGTAAGAAAACAGCTGCTAAGAAGACCACCGACACAAAAGCCACTGGTAAGAAAGTCACCAGTAAGAAAGCTATTGATAAGAAAGCCACTAAAAAGAAAACCGCTAAAAAGAAAACCACGGGCCGGAAAACAACCCGACAGAAAATCAGTGATAAACAACCAACCGCAAAATCAGGCGATGAAAGCAAGCAATCAACCAGGGCGGAAAACGAAAAAGATACCAGTACTTCCAAAGTCAGCATGGTGGCTTCAGATGCAGAAACTCAGACTACCGGCACAATCACCAGTGAAGAACTGGGCATCTGGCTGAAGAGTATTCGTATGGGTAAGTACCTGAAACTATTTATTGAGCATGAAATAGATATAGATGTGCTACCGGAATTGACTGACGAAGATCTGAAAGAACTCGACATCCCGTTAGGCTCGCGTCGCAGATTACTAAAGGCAGTTGATGAAACTGATAACCTGCATGCCGAAGTAGCCAGTGCCGTAAAGAAAATGACCGCTGGAGTCAGTTCTGATAAGCGTGTTAAGCAGAGGAAGTAGCCCGATGGGACTGATAGATACAGCGGCTTGTAAGCAACAAATCGGAGACTATCTGACTGGTAAGTCTGATGCTCTGTCTGACAATACAATTCTTCAACGAATCAGGATGCGGCGCAGACAGCTGGGCCAGATGACTATCGCACTTGATCGGGACCTGGCGAAGAAGCGAATTCCAGCCGGGGATTATCATATCAGTCGTAAGATAGATGGCGAGTTCACATGCCTCGTCTATAACGAAGGCGAAGTGTTTACCATTAATCCCGGTGGCACGATCAGAATGGGCGCACCCTTTCACCGTGAGGCAAAGGAAGCGCTGGATGCAATGGAGGTGAGGTTTGCAATTTTTGGTGGTGAGCTTTATGTGCGTCGTGAAGATGGTAATCGGCCAAGGGTCCACGATGTTGTTCGAGTAGCAAGAGCACCCGGGTCGGAATCCGAGGTTGCGAGTCTTTGCTTTGGTATTTTTAATATCTATGAGTGGGATGACGAGCAGCGCAGTGGCCACTATGCAGATCGCTTCAATCTGATCACCAGAATATTTGCTAAAGGCGATAGAGTTCACCCGGTAGAAACTGTACTTGGTGATGGCAGTAAGGCAGTGTTGAAACAGTTCAAGACCTGGGTAGATGGTGAAAGTGCGGAAGGCGTAATAGCACGTAGCGATACAGCGGGTGTATTTAAGGTTAAGCCACGGCATACAATCGATCTGGTTGTGGTCGGTTTTACCGAAGGACTCGATGACCGCTCCGGTATGCTGCATGACGCTATGCTGGCGACTGTACGCTTAGACGGTACTTTTCATATTGTCGGGCGGGTCGGAGGTGGGTTTTCAGATGACGAGAGAACCCGGTTGTTGAAGCTTTTGGAAGAGCATGTTGTTGATAGTGATTACGCAGAAGTAAACTCCGACCGTGTTGCATATAGAATGATAGAGCCGGGTATTGTGTTTGAAATTTCCTGTCTGGATGTAATCGCTCGAACTTCCAGGGGTAATACCATTGATAAAATGGTTCTGGAATGGAATGCCGATAACAATCTTTGGGAAGGTGTCAGGCGGCTACCGCTGTGTAGCATTATATCGCCGCAATTTGTCAGATTAAGAGATGATAAGTCGGCCAATACAGACGATATTCGTTTTTCTCAGCTTACAGATATTGTTGAGATTCCATCTGCCAATGTCGTCAGTGAGGAGTTGAAGCTGCCGCCAAGTGAATTGTTAAAGCGCTCGGTTGCGACCAAAGAGCTAAGGGGGGCGACCATGATTCGAAAGCTCATGATGTGGAAAACCAATAAAGAGGAAAAATCCAGAGATTATCCGGCTTTTGTTCTGCATCTGACCGACTACAGCCCTAACCGAAAAGATCCTTTACAGCATGAAATCCGTGTCAGTAGCTCAGAGCAACAGTTGCTGCAGTTTTGGCAAGAGTGGGAAAAAAAGTATTTTGTTACTGGCTGGTCGAAGGTAGAGTCTTGATCAAGTGGATGCTACTTAACACACTGGAACACAGCTTTTGAAACCACTGCGAATTGTAAGCTGGAATATTCTGCATGGTGGCGGTAGTCGCTGTGATCAAATTCTGGCAACGCTTGAAAAATACCAGCCAGATATTGTGACATTGCAGGAATTCAGGCACGGTCGTAGTAAGCCGGTGCTGATTGAAGGATTAAGGTCCCTCGGTTTGGATGCTATTTGTGCACCGGAAACATCGAATGCTCGTGAGAATAGTGTGATTGTTGCTACTTCTCTGGCTATGCGAGCTGAATCGTTCCCGTCAGTTTCCAGCCCGGCCAGAGCGATCGAGGCTTGCATCGAGATTACTGCAGGTGTCGAGCTTAATCTTATTGCTGTGCACTTTCCGCAGAAAAAAGCACAGGTGCCGTTGTTTGATAGACTGTTAGCGCTTCCCTCTGAGTGGCGTGATGAAAACTCGATTTTAATCGGCGACTTTAATTGTGGAATCCCGTTTGAGGATTCTGAAACTCAGACCTTCTACGCTACTCACCTTTTTCAGCAGTTATTGTCTTGCGGCTGGTCCGATGCGTGGCGTCAAAGAAATCCCAAAGCCCGTGAGTACACCTGGGTAAGTGCTGGAAAAGGTAATGGATTCCGTTATGATCATGCACTGGTGTCTGATGAGCTGAACCAGCGTGTGCTAGAGGTGAAGTACGATCACTCAGTACGTGAACAAAAAATATCTGATCATTCGCTACTGTTGATTGATATACATTTATAGCCTGCAGTGTCTCTGAGGCCTGGTTGTTCAGAGGGTCGCGCTTTCGGTGACCTTTTCAGCAACAAGGCCTTCAAGTGTTTGTTGCCATAGTGTGTAGTAGTCGTCACTGTTGTTAATTTCGCTATGTGATTCAAATGCTGCGATATGTTCTGATAATCTGTCTGCCCATTCTTGCCAGCTAAATACACCGGCTTCATGAAGTATGACTGCCATGGCAAATGATTTAGCCTGCCACGGCGCGTCAAAGACCACTTCACCATCTTTAACGGGTTGCTTGTAAAAATCAGGTTGTGTCTGTTGAGTCATGGCGGGTTGGTTTCCGGCGTCAAGGGTGGAGAAACTAATCAGCTAAAGCTCGTATGGAGAATACTGTCAGGGTTTTGAAAAACGTTATATACGAGCCGAACGGTTTTCAACATTCTGTTAGATACGGCTCAAACAGATCAACGTAAACACAACTGTCAGGCTCTGCTTCGCTGCCCCAGATGTCTGTTGCTGAAAAGCGAACCGAGTACAAGTGTTCCGGTGTTTTAGTGCCCGATCTTGCATGCTCATCAGCGAAAATATGCGTACCGTGATGATGATTGATCGTGCCACAAATGCCTTTAATATAAGCCGGTGCACGAGTATGTGATTTCGGGTTGTCGGTTTTCACCCGAACTAATTGGTTGAGTTTAAAGCGTGCCGGTTTGTGTTCCGGTAGAGTGGTGGGTGCACCGGTGCTAAGTATCTCGCTGACCTTCTGCGGTGAAGCCGCCGTGAGCTGGCTGGTACAAGCTGACTTACCACTCTGTAGCTCGGCCTCTGTGATGATGCCTTTTTTGACCAACAGTAACTCAAGACCGTGAAGCCAGTGCTCGTAGTATGTACTGGCTAAATACTCCGCCGGGTCTGTACATTCACGAGCAAAACGAGACTGATCCAGATTCCACTGACCCAGCATGCCGCAGCCGAGAGTTAATCCGAATACGGTTTCTTCCCACTGGTGGGCAAAGTTCTCTTTTTGAGACTGGTCAATTGGGCCAAAGCCATGCTTGCCACCAAGGTCATGTGCACCGTTCATAACAATAACCTAGCCCGGTTTATTCGTGAAAATGACGGCATCCCGCTTGATCCTTGATTCCACAGCGAATTTTTTCTCTTGCAAATATCAGTAAGTATTCGCCGCGAGAAGAAAATACCCTGTGAAACCAATGCTCTGCGCGCTATGCTCGCCA
>CALLLW010000022.1 GCA_938007995.1 uncultured Granulosicoccaceae bacterium
CGTAGTCTTTGAAGTCTCCGCCCATGGCTTCCGCCTGGCACTTCGTCAGAGCCGCCGTTAATGTAGTTTTACCATGGTCTACATGACCAATCGTGCCTACGTTTACGTGCGGTTTCGTACGTTCAAATTTTTCCTTCGACATTACAATGTGACCCTGATAGTTAGTTTGGTCTTATACAATTAAAATTCTAAAAACAGATTAAAAAACTTTCACACCGAGCAGCCCGCTGCTAGCGATCTGCCATACACAACTGGAGCCCATGAGCGGAATTGAACCGCTGACCTCTCCCTTACCAAGGGAGTGCTCTACCCCTGAGCTACATGGGCACTAAAAACTCGTTACTCTGTAAACTCAAGTCACTACCTTGCCTGCACAACACGGCACCGTCATTTCCATTCCCGCTATTTCCACGGTCAAAACCGACTGTTCGTAAAAACAGACGGGCCGACCAGCTCACCGGTGAAAGTGCCGGAAAGAGTGGAGCGGGTGATGGGAATCGAACCCACGTTATCAGCTTGGAAGGCTGGAGTACTACCACTGTACGACACCCGCTCTGCAGCCAGCTAACATCGACTTACGCGTGGCATTCTCCGCGCTGGCCTGTGCCAACAGGCGGTGCGACGTGCCTGTTGGTGGAGGGAGGAGGATTCGAACCTCCGAAGCAATATGCAGCAGATTTACAGTCTGCCCCCTTTGACCGCTCGGGAATCCCTCCGCACAAGAGCGGAATTATGATGTTCATGTAAGCCAGTGTCAACAGTAAGACGTGCCGATCCACAACTCAGCGTAACTTATAGTCTATCTGCCGGAGCTTGCATGAACAAAATGATAGAAATTATGCAGTGCCTGGTTAAATAATCCAGCCAGCAACGTGAATGAATATGGGGTTTAATGAGCCAGTATCTGACTGAGAAACTCCTGAGTACGCGGTGACTGAGGATTATTAAAGAACTCATCCGGCACGTTCTCTTCGATGATCTCCCCGCCGTCCATGAAAATCACCCGGTTGGCTACCTTTTTTGCAAATCCCATTTCATGGGTTACGCACAGCATGGTCATACCATCGTGAGCGAGCTCAACCATCACATCCAGCACCTCTGCAATCATTTCCGGGTCAAGTGCCGAGGTGGGCTCATCAAACAGCATGATTTTCGGGTTCATACAAAGACTGCGCGCAATCGCCACACGCTGCTGCTGTCCGCCCGACAGCTGCCCCGGAAACTTGCTGGCCTGCTCGGGAATTTTTACCCGCTCAAGAAAACCCATGGCGATTTCTTCGGCTTCGTCCTTTGGCATCTTGCGCACCCAGATAGGTGCAAGAGTACAGTTCTCGAGCACTGTCAGATGAGGGAACAAATTAAAGTGCTGAAACACCATGCCGACTTCACGACGAATCTGTTCAATATTTTTCAGATCTCCTGTCAGCTCAACACCATCAACCCAGATCTCGCCTTTTTGATGCTCCTCAAGCCGGTTCATGCAGCGGATCAGTGTTGACTTACCCGACCCCGATGGCCCGCAGATAACAATGCGCTCACCCGCATTGACGTTGAGATTAATATCTTTAAGCACGTGGAACTGACCGTACCACTTGTGCATCTGCGTGATTCGAATCATCTCCTGATCACTGACCTGCATTTTCGATTGTGCCGCCGCAGCGGTATCCTGATCACTCATGGTTCGGTTATATCCTTCGCAGAATTAGCTCTAAGGAGTTCAAATTAATTTCGATGGCCCGTATGCAGCTTGTTCTCCAGATAAATTGAATATCTAGACATGCTAAAGCAGCAGACGAAAAAGAATAGCGCGATAAACACATAGACTTCTGTTGAGAGTCCCTGCCACTTTGCATCCGAGAGTGACGCACGGCTGATGCCCAGCGGATCAAGCAACCCAATAACAATGACCAGCGTTGAATCTTTAAAAAGTCCGATAAAGGTATTCACAATACCGGGTATTGAAATTTTCAACGCTTGCGGCAACACGACTAAACGCATGGAGGCCCAGTATTTAAGACCCATTGCATCAGCAGCTTCGCGCTGCCCCTTGGGTATGGCTTGCAAACCACCCCGCACCACTTCTGCAATGTAAGCCGAAGAAAACAAAGACACCATTAACAACACACGTAACAGCAGATCAAAGCTTGTACCGGGTGGTAGAAAATAATTCAGCATCGTTGACGCAACGAACAACAATGTGATTAACGGAACACCACGGAAAAACTCGATAAAACCAGTGCAAAGCCAGCGTATAAAGTGCAGATCAGACTGTCTGCCCAAAGCCAGCAAAATACCCAGTGGCAAAGAACACACAATACCGGTAACACCAATAACCATGGTCAGCATAAACCCGCCAAACTGATCGGTAGTCACATCTTCCAGGCCGAAGCCACCTAACAACAACCAGGCAGCCACAAATGGAAACACCAGCGGCACCCATATCCATTTTCGACGTGCGGGCATTTTGTCCCACAGGACTGGCAGCAGTGCAAAGATAAAGATCACAAAGGTAAGGTTAACTCGCCATCTTTCTTCAAGCGGATAAAACCCGTAAGTAAACTGGCCTAGGCGTTTCTCTATAAACCCCCAGCAAGCGCCATCACCAAGCTCTCTGCAATGATCACGCGAATCAGCTACAAATACAGCGTCGGCAAACATCCAGCTCAGCGCTGGCGGGATGATCAAATACAAAAAATACAGAGTAGCGAGCGTCAGGAAAACATTAAATGGTGATGAAAAAAAGTTCTTTCTCAACCATAGCAACACACCTGTTTGACCAATGGGTGGCTTAAGGTCTGGATGTTCACCAGGGGCATACTTTTGAACTGTATCCATACTGCTAGCGCTCCACCAGTGCAATACGTTTGTTGTACCAGTTCATGATTGTTGAAATAGTCAGTGAGAAAAATAAATACAAACTAAGCACGATGATCATGCACTCCATCTCCCGCCCGGTTTGGTTAAGCGATATGCCACCGATAGTAGCCACGATATCCATGTAACCAATTGCGATAGCCAGAGAAGAGTTCTTCGTGATGTTCAGATACTGACTTGTCAGTGGCGGAATAATTACCCGCAGCGCCTGTGGAATAACCACAAGATTCATGGTGCGCTTTCTCGGCAAGCCCAGCGCGAGGGCCGCCTCAGACTGCCCTTTGCTCACAGCCAAAATACCCGAGCGAACATTTTCCGCAATAAATGCAGCGGTATATAAAGACAGGGCCAGCCACAGTGCGAGAAACTCCGGCTTTATCGCCATGCCGCCCTTAAGATTAAACTTACCCTGCTCCGGTAGCTGCCATTCAATCGGAAACCCGGTCAGGAAATAGGCCAGAATCGGCAGTCCTATAATCGACGCAAGCATTACCCAGAAAACCGGAGACTGCTGACCGGTTTCCGCTTGCTTGATTCTGGCACTGCGCTTGTACCAGAACGCATAGATCAAACCCGCAACGAACGCCAAAATCACCAACCAGAACAACGGTTGAAACAACGGCTGCGGCATGTAGAAGCCACGGTTTGACAAAAAGAAACTATCAGCCACACCAATTGCTTGCTTGGGGTGCGGCAAAGAGTGCACTAAAATTCCATGCACTAGAAGTATGTGCACAAGGACCGGCACATTTCTTACAAACTCGATGTAACAATAAGCAAGCTTATTGACCAGCCAGTTCGGGGATAACCGCAGAACACCAAGGATAAAGCCCAGGATTGTCGCGAGTATTATCCCGCAGAATGCCACCAAAAGAGTGTTCAGGATTCCGACAACGGCAGCACGCCCGTGCGAGCTTTGCGAATTGTATTCGATCAGCGTCTGGTTGATATCGTAGTTCGACGGCTGCTGAAGAAACCCGAATCCGAAAGGTTTTCCAAGATCTTCAAAGTTATCAACGACATTATTGGCAAGATATGCCAATACAGCACAGAAGATAGCCATCGCTATGATCTGGACAATAACCCCGCGGGATTTCTTATCTGTCCAAAGCTTGCTTACCGAAAAACTCGATTTGGGAGGCCCGTTGGTATCGAAAGTGGTTGCCAATGAATTGGTCCGGTACGTTGGAGGGGATCAAGGCGCATCAGCGCAAAGAATCCGCCTCACCCGAATAACTCAGATGAGGCGCTCTGGAAGAGGTGCGATACGCACCTCTTCTCTACTAGCAACTAGCGGAACGGAGGCGAGTACAGTAGACCACCGTCAGTCCATTGCGCGTTCACACCACGCTCAAGACCAATTGGAGTGCTTGCACCGATGTAGTTGTCAAAAATTTCACCGTAGTTGCCTACAGCTTTGATTGCACGCCATGCCCAGGCTTTATCCAGCCCGATCATTGCACCAAGATCGCCTTCGCTACCCAACAGACGATTGATTTCAGGGTTGTCGGTTCCGGTAGCCATTTGGTCGACATTTGCAGAAGTAATACCCAGCTCTTCTGCGGTAATCAGCGCATTTAGTGTCCAGCGAACTATGTCAGCCCACTCACTGTCGCCATGACGTACCAGCGGCCCAAGTGGCTCTTTAGAAATGATTTCCGGCAACAATACGTGCGCAGAAGGATCTTCAAATGAAGCGCGCTGCGCCGCCAGAGCTGAAGCATCAGTGGTGTAGACATCGCAGCGACCCGCCAGGTAGTTTGTGCGTGCTTCATCACCGGTTTCAATTGGAACAGCTTCATACGAGATGCCGTTCACTCGAAAGTAATCAGCCAGGTTAAGTTCTGTGGTGGTACCTGTCTGGATGCAGACAGAAGCGCCATCGAGTTCCTTCGCGCTTGAAACGCCAAGATCAGCCGGGGCCATGAAGCCTTGACCGTCGTAGTAGTTAACGCCAACAAAGTCGAGCTTCAGATCTGTATCACGGCTGAAGGTCCAGGTAGTGTTACGGGCAAGCACATCAACTTCACCAGAAGACAAAGCAGTGAAGCGGGTCTTACCGGTAGTCGTTGTGTACTTGACCTTGGCAGTGTCACCCAAAACAGCCGCCGCAACCGCCTGGCAGATCGCTGGATCAAAACCATTCCAGGCGCCGCTGTCGTCGGTGAACGCAAAACCCGGAACACCGGTAGAGATACCGCACTTAAGCTCACCGGCTGAACGAATGTCATCAAGAGTAGCGGCATTTGCCTGAATTGAAGCGCCAAGCGCAATTGTTGTAGCAGCTGTTGCTGCGTACCTGAATAAGTTCATATTTGAACCTCCATTATTGGAAAAAACACACATTGCGAACCTACGCGCAGTGCGAGAGACTAAACCACGGCGCCGACCGTACCACATGCCTGCTGCCCGTCCAACCAGACTCTGACTGATTTGCTAAGTCGAGGCCGTCTGCCCGCTACTATACCTTTAGTTGGATGGAGAAAAAATGCGTCATTTGACCCCTGTGTGGCGAGACACTGTAGTTGTCTGCCTCAACAATCTGGCTCACTCAGTCTTTGCCATGGTAGTATTTCCGACAGCTGCGGCTGATTCACCCCATCGATATCACGCACTACATTATCCATAAAGAATGCCTCGATTCCTCATTTCTTTTGCCGTCTGCGCTGTGCTTTGGTTACTCTGGAGCGGCCTTTTTAAACCGCTGATGCTGGCATTCGGCCTCGCGTCGTGTTTGCTCGCGGCGTGGATCAACAGCCGCATGCAGATAGTCGACTCACGCGAAAGACCGCTGTTAATTTTTCTCCGCATGATTCCGTACATTCCCTGGCTAGTCTGGCAAGTTGTAAAGTCAAATATAGATGTTGCAAAAAGAATCTGGCAAAAAGAAATGCCAATCTCGCCAACGATCATGACAGTTCCGGCGAGCCAGAAAACCGCGCTCGGGCTAGTGATCCACGCCAATTCCATCACCATGACACCCGGTACTCTGGCTATTGACGTGGAACCCGGCGAGATAGAAGTACATGCGCTGGCAGCTGAAACACTTGAAGATCTGCAGGACGGCGAGATGGATCGTCGGGTCTCTCGACTGGAGAAACGATGATGTTCGAAGTTGCCACGATCGCAATATTGGTAACTATGCTGATGGCACTGGCCAGAACCTTTATGGGCCCAAGCCTGTATGACCGGATACTCGCCATCAACACTGCGGGCACTGCAACAGTGCTGTTTATAGCGGTGCTCGGATTTCTGATGGGCCGTCCGGATTTTCTTGATATTGCACTGGCCTACGCACTGATCAATTTTATCGGTACGATTGCCGTGCTGAAGTTCTTCAAATTCGGTAACCTCGGCACATCAGACCCTGAAGACACAACAGCGCTGACCAGCGACTTAAGCGACCACACAAGCAGTAACCAGAGTAGCCTCAAATGAGCGCTCTGCTGGACGTCGCAACACTTATTTTGTTGCTACTAGGCAGCTTTTTTTGCATTACAGCAGGCGTAGGTTTAATTCGGATGCCGGATTTCTACACCAGAGCCCACTCAGCCAGTATTCTGGATACCATGGGTGCAGGATTAATCTTGCTCGGACTCGCGTTGCAAGCCACTGACTACCTGACGATACTCAAACTGTTTTTTATATTTTTCTTCTTACTGGTGACCAGTCTCGCAGCAATACATGCGCTGGCACAGACGGTTAACCTGGTTGGTATCAATCCGCGACTGGCCACTATTGTGAAACGGCTGGATAAGAACAAAACCAGCCAGAATGCCAGCCGGAACAATAGCCAGAACAATAGCCAGAACAACAGCGAACCGCCTGCCACCGCTGACTCTGACAAACCAGAATCTGTAGAGGAATAAGCCATCGAATTCCTGATCAATGCAGTGCTGCTGCTGATGCTGGTTGCTACAGTATTCGCAATAGTTAAACTCGATCATTTAATGAGCGCCGTCATGTTGATGGGCTTTTTCAGCCTGCTCAGCTCAGGCATATTTATGACGCTTGACGCTGTTGATGTTGCGTTTACCGAGGCCGCTGTCGGCGCTGGTGCATCCACCATTTTCATCCTCGCAGCGCTTGCCATTGTCGGGCGTACCAGCAAGAAGAAAAGACCGGAAAAAACCTTTGCACCATTGATCATTGTTACCTGCATTGGTGCCATCCTTGTATACGCCACGCTCGATATGCCCTACTTCGGTGCGCCTGATGCGCCCGTTCACACTCATGTGGCACCACGATATTTGTTAGAGTCAGGTGAAGAAGTCGGCCCACCCAACATTGTTACCTCTGTACTGGCAAGCTATCGCGGCTACGATACTTTCGGCGAAGCGGGCGTTGTGTTTACTGCATTCATTGGTGTTTTACTGCTGTTGGGCGCTGGCACTCGCAAATCGGGCATAGAGCGTTCGGCACCACCTAATGTCAATGTAGAGTCGATGCGACAGACAGTCGTATTACGCGAGGTTGCAGATCTGTTGATCGCACCGGTACTTATATTTTCGCTCTATGTTCAGTGGCATGGTGACTTTGGCCCCGGCGGTGGCTTTCAGGCAGGCGTTATCTTCGCCAGTGCCATCATTCTTTATGCACTGATATACGGCATTGTGCCAGCTCAAAAAGTTCTGCCTCCCAGAAAGCTTGCATACTTCCCGGCCATTGGCCTGCTGCTCTATGCGATCGTAGGCGTAATTGCCATGCTAAAAGGTGGCAACTTTCTAGACTATGGTGCGTTAATGGCTGACCCACACGATGGACAGCACTACGGCATACTTGCTATCGAACTTGGCATTGGTATTACCGTCGCAGCAGTGATGATCAACATCTTTTTTTCACTGTCTGAGAGATCGCTGTAGTGGTTGTACTTTTTCGCCGCAGAACAATCATGCCGTCAATCACGCACCGCCCGTTAAACGCAGGTAACGTAAACGCGGACTATCCCGCACATCACAAATTTATCAGCTGGAACGACCACTCATGCTAACTGGTCTATTCAATTACTGGATAGTGATTATCCTGATGATGGCCGGCCTGTACATTGTTATGTCAAGCGGTCATCTAGTTAAAAAAATAATCGGCCTGAATATATTTCAGACCTCGGTCTTCATATTCTTTATATCAATGGGAAACGTCGCTGGCGGCACTGCGCCGATACTCAAAGATGGCTTCAATGTGTTTAGCAATCCACTGCCACATGTATTGATACTGACCGCTATTGTTGTAGGCGTTGCAACTACCGCGCTTGGGCTTGCTATATCAGTTCGCGTTTATGAAGCATACGGCACCGTGGAAGAAGACGAAATAACAGCAAAAGACAGAGACAACCGTCACCGTGAAACGTCTGTCAGTACAGTCACTCAGGGAGCCGCCACAGAAGACGTACAGGAGATCCAATCATAGTGACTGCCTGCAGGATCATAAACAACACTAACAGGGTGTTGATACAACAATATCTCAGGGATTTTTCAAACACTCCCGGACCGCTTGCAATTAACATTAAAAATCCTGCCAGAGCATGCTGCTTGTTACTAGCGTGCCGTTCGATATGATAGAGCAGCTCCCCGCAATACAGCTGCTACTGACTCTGCTGGCAGCACCAATATGCTCAATGCTCCGCAACGGCGATTTATCATGGCGCATAGCAACTGCGGCCAGCTGGGCATCAGCCGCCTGTGCTTTTGCAATACTGCACCAGGTATGGGGTGGCGGCAGTATCAGCTATGAGATGGGTGGCTGGCCACCGCCATGGGGAATTGAAGTTGTTATAGACGAACTAACTGCCATTATCCTATTGTTGGTGACACTGTTTGGTGCACTGGTGATGACCGCTTTACGGCAATCGCTCACCTCGATCATGCGCCACCAGAGACAGAGCCTCTACTACACCACGTTTTTGCTTTGCATGGCATCATTGATTGGCATCACCATTACCGGTGACGCGTTCAACGTGTTTGTATTTCTGGAAATTTCATCCCTGGCTACCTACACGCTGATAGCGCGCGGGCGGGATAGACGCGCTTTAACAGCCGCGTTTCGCTACCTGATCATGGGCACCATTGGCGCCACTTTCATACTGATAGCGATCGGCTTCATGTACATGCTGACCGGCACTCTCAACATGGCTGATCTTGCCGAACGACTGCCACAGCATCACGACAATAAAGTACTGCATGCCTCGTTTGCGTTTTTCACTATTGGTATTGCAATTAAGTTTGCAATGTTTCCGATGCACTACTGGCTGCCAAATGCCTACACTTACGCACCAAAAGCAACCACTGCATTCCTTGCTGCAACTGCAACCAAGGTTTCCTTGTATGTGATGATACGTTTTATATTTGATGTTTACGGTGTTGAATTTGCGTTCGGACAAATGCAGCTGGGCACTTTGCTGGTACCGTTAAGTATCGCCGGTATCCTGGTGGCATCACTGACCGCTGTATTTCAAACCGACGCCAAACGCCTGCTTGCGTGGTCAAGTGTGGCTCAACTCGGCTATATGACACTTGGTCTTGCCTTGCTAAACGTCAACGGACTCACTGCAGCAATTGCCCACATGTTCAACCACGCCATGATGAAGGCTGGTCTGTTTCTCGCTGTAGCAACAATGATCTACCGCACGCAAACAAGCAGCTTGGCTTCACTGAGCGGTATCGGGCGCACCATGCCGTGGACCACTGCTGCATTCGCAATACTTGGTATTGGCCTGATCGGTGTGCCGTTTACTGCAGGGTTTATCAGCAAATGGTATCTGATTACCGGCGCACTCGATAAAGACTGGCTACCCGTTGCAATACTGTTGATTGTCTCTTCATTGATGGCCATTGCCTACATCGGCAAAATGCTTGATGTTATGTACTTCAAACCTGCACCAGCTGAATTTGCCGAGGTAAAAGAAGGTCCGATGTCAATGCTCATCCCCTGCTGGGCGTTTGCCCTGCTGACTATCTACTTCGGCATTGACACACGCTTAACAGCAGGCCTTGCCGAACGCATAGCAAGCAGCCTTCTGGGTGGCTCATAATGACCGGCATCCTTCTCTATGCAAGTCTGTTGGTACCGATCACTGGTGGTTTGCTGTTAGTTGCACAAAAAGACTCGCCGAATACTCGCGACGTGATCAGTGTGGTCACAGCTGCAATACTGTTCGCGATAGTTCTGAGTTTCTATCCAGCGGTCCTTGCCGGTGACACTCCCTCGGTAACCCTTGCTGAACCGATAAAAGGACTGGGCATCACCTTTACCGTTGAGCCACTCGGTCTACTGTTTGCGACAGTTGCCTCCGGTCTCTGGATACTGACAACCATCTATGCCGTCGGCTACATGCGCGGTGCGAATGAAGCCAACCAGACCCGTTTCTTTTTGTGCTTTGCAATTTCTATTGCCGCCGCCATCGGCATTGCTTTCGCAGGTAACTTACTTACGCTGTTTGTCTTTTACGAAATGCTGACACTGGCAACCTACCCGCTGGTGACACACAAAGGCAACGAAGATGCGAGACGCGGTGGACGTATCTACCTGGGTATTTTAATGGGTACGTCAATTGGCTTACTGCTATTTGCAGTGCTGTGGACCTACCAGATAGCCGGCACGCTGGACTTCACAGCAGGTGGCATTTTAGAAGGCAAAGCATCACCAACAATTGCCCTGATTCTTTTGACGCTGTTCGCTTTTGGCACCGGCAAAGCAGCATTGATGCCTTTTCATCGCTGGCTGCCGTCTGCGATGGTAGCGCCCACACCTGTCAGTGCTTTATTGCACGCCGTCGCTGTGGTGAAAGCCGGCGTTTTTACCGTGCTTAAAATCTCGGTCTATATTTTCGGCATCGACTTTATCGCCGAAACCGGTGCCGGCACTATCATTTTATGGGTTGCGGCCTTCACCCTCACAGCAGCGTCTTTAATAGCTCTAACCAAAGATAACCTCAAAGCACGACTCGCCTACTCTACCGTTGGCCAGTTGAGTTACGTGATCGTCGGCGCCATGCTCGCAAACTCCGCAGCGATTGCAGGTGCCGCGATGCAAATTGCCATGCATGCGATGGGTAAGATCACTCTGTTCTTCTGTGCTGGTGCCATTTATGTTGCCGCGCATAAAACCGAGATCAGCCAACTCGACGGTCTTGGTCGTCGCATGCCCTATACGTTTGCCGCGTTCTTTATCGGGTCAGTCAGTATTATCGGTCTGCCTCCGCTGGGCGGTGCATGGAGCAAGTGGTTCCTGTTAATGGGTTCTGCTGATGCGGGGCAGTGGATATTAATGGGACTGTTGCTGCTCTCATCCTTACTGAACATCGCTTATCTCATGCCAATTGTTGGCCGGGGATTTTTCAGACCGCTGCCCGCAGATGAAGCCGCCAGACTGCCTGCAGGCACGATAGAAGAAGCGCCGTTGAATTGCGTGGTACCACTATGCCTCACGGCTGCAGGCTGTGTGGCGTTATTCCTGTTTGGCGATGCTATCTACAACTACCTTCAGCCAATACTTTCTGCACCCGAAGCGCCAGCGGCAGATCAATGAGGACAGCACCATGAAGGAAAGCACCACAAAGGCAAGCAAACCGGAAAACACCTGGTTCGATAAACCCGCCAACGTAAAAAAGATTATCGTGGCGCTGTTCATCGTCTGTGCAATGCTGATGGCGGCAGAGTTTTTCTATCACAAACATGCGTACTTTGCGGCGGAAGAGTTTTTTGGCTTTTACGCTCTGTACGGATTCATCATGTGCGTGCTGCTGGTACTGGCAGCCAAGGTCATGCGGGTATTTCTGATGCGTGATGAGGACTACTATGATTGAGGGACTCAATCCGGCACTGATCCTGATTGCAGGCGCACTGCTGGTTCCACTCATTCCACAACCGGCACGCCGTTTTTATGTCGTACTGTTGCCGTTAGTCTCTATGCTGCAGCTGGTGATGCATTCACATGGCACTTTTGCCCAGCTGAATTTCTTCGATCTGCCGCTCGAAACCTTCAGACTCGATGGACTGAGTTTTGTTTTCAGTCTGATCTTTCATATCGCAGCAGTACTCGGTGTGATCTATGCGATACACGATGACGACCCTATACATCCAACCGCCGGGTTGGTATACGCGGGTGCCGCCATCGGTGCAGCCCTTGCGGGCGACCTGTTAACGTTGTTTGTGTATTGGGAATTAACCGCTGTATCGTCAGTGTTTTTGATTTGGGCCAGACGCACAGAGTCCGCCTTCAAAGCCGGTATGCGTTATCTGTTAATTCAGGTTGGCTCAGGAGTGATCCTGCTGGCTGGCTTGATTATTCACTTTACCGAGTCCGGTTCACTCGCCTTTAACGCGATGAACCTCGAAACCATCGGTGGAAAGCTTGTATTTCTGGCTTTCGGTATCAAGTGCGCTTTTCCTTTTCTGCACAACTGGCTGCAGGACAGCTACCCGGAAGCCACAGCCAGCGGCACAGTGCTGTTGTCAGCATTTACCACCAAGCTTGCGGTTTACGCACTGGCACGAGGCTACGCCGGTACCGAGATGCTGATCTGGATTGGTGCAATCATGACTGCATTTCCAATTTTCTATGCGGTGATTGAAAATGATCTGCGACGGGTACTTGCCTACAGTCTGAATAATCAGCTTGGTTTTATGGTGGTGGCAGTCGGTATCGGCACACCACTGGCGCTCAACGGTGCTGCGGCACACGCGTTCTGCCACATTCTTTATAAAGCCCTTCTATTTATGAGCATGGGGGCTGTGCTGTTGCGTGCCGGCACCTGCAAAGGCTCAGAGCTGGGCGGTCTTTATAAATCAATGCCATTCACAACTGTCTGCTGCATTATCGGTGCGGCCTCGATTTCGGCATTTCCGTTGTTCAGCGGCTTTGTGTCTAAATCAATGATTGTTTCTGCAGTTGCCTACGAGCACCTGACGTTAGTCTGGCTGATGCTGATATTCGCCTCCGCCGGTGTATTCCATCATTCGGGCATCAAGATTCCCTACTTTGCGTTCTTTGCCCACGATAGCGGCATCCGCTGCGAAGAAGCACCGTTGAGTATGCGCGTGGCCATGGGTATTACCGCTGCACTTTGCATTGGCATTGGCGTCTTCCCAGGATTGCTGTATGCGATTCTGCCTTATCCAGTTGACTACGTGCCTTACACCGTCGCACACGTTATTACCCAGTTACAGCTGCTGATGTACTCCGCACTCGCTTTCACCGTCATGATGCTGTGGAAGATTTATCCGCCGGAGCTTAAGTCAGTAAATCTGGATACAGACTGGTTTTACCGCAAAGGTGCGACAGCACTGTTGCTGCCTGTATCTGCGCTTACCGCACGCTCTACCGAAAGTTTATTCAGCCTGCTGGCCAGCATTAAGAGTAAATTTCTCTCTGTATTTGAAAAGACTGTCGGGCCTGGTGCGTGGTTGTCCCGCAGTGTGGATACTGCTGGCATGGTGACGCTCACCATGGGATCACTACTGATCTTCCTGCTTTTGTACCTGTTTTAAGCGGTTTACGGATCTCTTGATGGCACTCAGAGATCCGCAGCCAGTTGCCTCAGTGAAATATCTTTCGCAATCACAACCGGGGTGCGGTTTGACTCTACAGCAGGCTTCTCAAAGCTGCTGAACACGCAGGTCACCATTACCACTAAACTGCGTTCATCAACTTGATGTGGTAAATAAGCAACTTTTTGGATCGAATCATTGCCAATCTGAAAACTTGCACGTGTCTTTCTACCCAGTAACCGTTGCTTTGCCGTCACTTTTGGCAGTTTGCGATATAGTCGCGTTGTGAAAAACATACAAGACTAAAGAGCAGTCGATGTTTGGCTCTCGATTATCACAACTCGTTAAAACTGCCCTATCCCCTTGGAGCAACAAATAGATGAACGCAACAAAAACCCTGCTTGCTGCCGCGGTTGCAGCATCCCCACTGATGGCAAATGCCCTTGAACTTGAGGACTATCTGGTCGCCAACAGCTCTTACGATGATGCTTTCGTCGCAGGCAGCTTGAATATCACCGAACCTGCAGGAGACGCAGAAGGTGAGCAGGTCGGCTACGACTACGTGATCAACGCAGACTATGAGAAAGTATTCAGCACACTGCCTCGCAGCTGGGGTTACAGCGTCGGATTCAATGCAACCGGCGAAAAACCAACCTCTGATACCACCGCAGTAACCGACGAAAACGGTATTACCACATCAATACCAACCGTTGACACCGAAGACTGGGGCATCTCTCTGGAAGGCGTGATCGACAATTACTTCCACCAATCACCATACCCGAAAGCGTTCTGGTTCGGTCAGGGACTCTACATTTCGCAGGACAGCCTGCCTGACGATGCGATCTCTGCCAGTATCGGTCTGGGTTACGGCCGCGTCTACAATGCCACGCCACTGGCAAAAGTCATTCGTATTGTCGAGGAACTTAACGAAGAAGGCCTGCTGACAGGTCCTATCCCCGATTCAATTGCACTTGAAACTGCAGAAATTATTGATCGTGAAGATGAATTCAAGAGTCGTTTCGGTGAAGATGAATACAAGCCGGACTACTACGCAGCAATCGAAGCCGCACTGGCCCGCAGCGGCGCGCTGCGTGACGGTAAGTTCGGTGCACTGGGTGCGATCACTGTTGACGAAGTACTGGAAGACGAGCCGATCAGCACACGACGACACGGTTGGGTTGTACGATTAGGTGCTGGTTTCCAGGCCAGTGATCTCTCCGGCCTGTCGGACAACGATCCCAAACTATTAGCACAGTTCGAATACGCCAAGCCTTTCGGTTACAAAGGGCAGTTCATCAACGTATTCTCGTTTGAGCCGGTTTTCGGTGATGAAACACTGACAAACTTCAGAAACGACATGAGCTACACCTATGAAGTGACAGACATGATCGATTGGATCAACACCTGGACCTTGACCTACAGTGATGGCGAAGACGGTAATGGTGATGATTTAGAGACCACCACACATAACGTGACCTCACGTTACAGCTTTGACCTCGGCAATAAGCTTGACTACTTCGTTGGCTTGAATCTGACTCAAACCGATATCGATCCGAATGAGCCTGACTCAATCGGTGATTCTCCTGGCATCAGACTGGAATCAGGTTTTAACTATCGACTGAAATAATAGTTTTTCAGTAAACTGTAAAGAAAAACGGGAGCTTCGGCTCCCGTTTTTCGTTGTGTATGATGAACCACCCGGCCGAACAGAATGGTGCCCATGAAAACCGCAGCACATCATTCCAGCAGAAAAGTTACCGGCAAAGTTATTGGAATACTTAAACTCAACACGCACTTTCCACGATTGCAGGGTGACATTGGCAATCCGTCTTCTTTTGATTTCCCCACCCGCTATATCACTATCGAGAATGCGATCGCAGACAACATCACCGTCGCCGATCAGCTGCCGCCAGAGCTGCAACTGGAGTTCATTCACGCCGCTGAAGTTCTGATTCGCGAAAAGGTTTCTCTGATCACAACCACCTGCGGTTTTCTTTCCACCATGCAGCGGCAGCTCGCAGAACTTAGCTCCATCCCGGTAATTTGCTCCGCACTTGAGCTGTTACCGTTGCTAAAGGCAATCCATGGGGGCGAAGAAAATATTGGCGTTCTGACGTTCAATCGCCACAACTTAAACACGATCCACACAGCCGGCACCCAACCCGCTGCAATTGAAGGACTGTTGAATGGCGATTCCCTGCGCCGGGTAATCAGCGACGATCTCGACAAGCTCGATCAAGACCAGGCACTGCGAGAAGTCATGGCAGCCACTGACAGATTACTGCGAGCCGCACCAAAGCTCACCGCCATTGTTCTGGAATGCACCAATCTCTCTCCCTATAAGCAGCAGATAAGAGAGCACAGCGGCAGAGCGGTATACGATCTTGTCGATGCGATAAACTGGCTGATGTTGTCGCACTGATTTCTTCATTATTACATGACAAGATCAAAGCAATTCAAACAGGTTTACGCTAACCTGCGGGCTCCGGTAGATAACAGTGTGTTGAAAAACGTTATGAGCGAAAGCCCGAGCAGGCAAATTCGACCGGCTACGCGCAGCTTACGGGTGATAAATAAGCAGTTTGATGGTGCATGTAATGCCCTCAGACCATGCGCCAAAGTTTTTCAACATTCCACCAGGCTGTAACTCGTGAAAGACTGGATTATGCGCCGCTCACAAACGCGCGCATCGACCAAAACAAGATTTAACGCAGGTACGATTGAAAGCCATTTTCAACGAGACCGCGCGCGCGTGATTCACAGCGCCTGGTTTCGAGCCTTGCAATCAAAAACCCAGGTGCTGGGTCTGGGTGAAAGTGATTTCTACCGCACCCGGCTAACACATTCACTCGAGGTCGCACAGATCGGCACCGGTATCTGTGAGCACTTGCGCCGTTCGGCAACAGAAGCCCAAAACGAATGGCTGGCACCCGGCAGTTTGATAGACGCCGCCTGTCTTGCGCATGATATCGGTCACTCACCGTTTGGCCACGGTGGCGAAGTGGCACTTAACTATATGATGCGTGATCACGGTGGCTTTGAAGCCAATGGCCAAACTCTCAGAATTCTCGCACGTCTTGGTGAATACTCTGAGGACAATGGTCTTGATCTGACTCGCCGCAGCATGCTTGGCATTATTAAGTATCCGGGCTTTTGCGATGAGCTGGCAAGCTACAGAGATAACGCCGAATCTAAAGCACCACTAAATCTGGATGACTGGCATCCGCCGAAAGGCATTTACAGCGAAGAGCGCGACGTACTTGACTGGACGCTCGAACCATTCAGCGACGCTGACAAAAAAACCTTCACGAGTGTTTCTGCCGTAAGCGGAAAGCACGGAAAGCACGCAAAAACCCGCCACAAAAGCTTTGATACTTCAATCATGGAACTGGCAGATGACATTGCATACGGTGTACATGATCTGGAAGACGCTATTGCGATGTTGCTACTTTCACCAAACCAATGGCACACGCAGTTTCTGGATCGACTCGACAGTACCGATGCCAATCCGATTAGCAGCAACCCCAGGTTTTATACAGATAATCTTTTCAGTGGTAAAAACAAAAACCGTAAACATGCAATCAGCAAACTTGTTGGCTGGTTTATTGATCAAGTGTCTATCACCGAACAACCAGAGCTTGATCATCCGTTGTTACGTTATCAGGCATGCATGAGTCAGTCGGGTACAAATTTACTAAAACTGCTGAAAGACTTTGTGATGGATGAAGTTATCCTGCTGCCGGAATTGCAGGCACTGCAGTATCGCGGCCAAAAAGTCATTCTTAGTATTTTTGAGATTTACCTGCACAACAGCGAACGACTAATGCCTGCAGCGGTACAGGAAGAATCACAGCGCTCAGGCAATCCGCATCGCGCCCTGTGTGACTATATCTCCGCACTGACTGATGCCTCAGCCACCCGTATTTACAACCGCTTTTCCACTCCCAGTGCCGGTTCAATATTTGATCGGGTATGAATAACACCAGATACTGAAACGCGGCATGCTGACGGGCAGATGCGCGTTGTGCAATCAGACCAGTAGACCACTTGAGTAACAGGTGACAAAGCTTTCACAGCTACAGGCGTCAGAGTAAGGCGGAAAAACGCAGGCATAGCAGACTCTGCGCCAAGGCCATATTTTATCAATGATGGCAACGCGGCCGTGGCGCCAGTGGCGAAGAAAACTGTTACTTTATTGCGCAAGTGGCCCGCTGGGGACACGGGGCGCGGCCAGGCAAGAAACCAACCGTAAAGAGCACCACTCTGGCACACAATCCAGCAAGATTGCTTGATATCATGTGGTATTGTTACGAACCGTGGCAGTACGCAAACTCCTGATGACCCATAGGCTGAGGCAATAATATTCAGCTGGTCTACACAACCGATGCAACCCGAGGATTAACATGAAATTCAACAATCGTTTCATTCGCAACTTGCTGACCGGCTCCATAGCTGCGATGCTGAGCACCACCGTAATTGCCGCCGACATCGAACCCGCTGTCGTTTTTGATATGGGCGGCAAATTCGACAAATCATTCAATCAAGGTGTTTATGATGGCGTTGAACGTTTCAAAGGTGAAACCGGCCTGGCCTATCGGGAATTCGAAGTCACCAATGAAGCACAACGAGAACAAGCGTTGCGACGCATGGCGCAGCGTGGTGCCAATCCAGTACTGGGCATAGGTTTCGCACAGGCACCGGCACTTGAAAAAGTCGCCAAAGAATTCCCTGACACCAACTTCGCCATCATTGATATGGTCGTTGACCTGCCCAACGTTCGCTCGATTGTTTTTAAAGAACACGAGGGATCATTCCTGGTAGGCGCGATGGCGGCAATGGCCTCCGAGTCAGGCAAGGTCGGTTTCATTGGTGGCATGGACATTCCGCTGATTCGTCGCTTCGCCTGTGGTTATGAGCAGGGCGCTAAGTACGTCAATGAAAACGCAGAGGTAGTGCAGAATATGACTGGTACAACACCGGCCGCGTGGAATGACCCCGGTCGCGGTGGTGAGCTGACCAAGAGCCAGTTCGAGCGTGGTGTTGATGTCGTCTATGCGGCAGCCGGTGGTACCGGCGTTGGTGTTTATCAAGCTGCTAAAGATGCTGGCAAGCTTGCTATTGGCGTGGATTCAAATCAAAACTATCTGCAGCCAGGCACCATGCTGACTTCCATGCTGAAGCGCGTCGATATTGCTGCATACAACGTATTCATGGATGCCAAAAATGATGCGTTCACACCTGGAATCCAGGTACTTGGTCTGGCTGAAGAAGGTGTTGGCTGGTCACTGGATGAGCACAATGAATCACTGGTCTCTGATGATATGAAATCCAAAGTGGAAGAAATATCAAACATGATCAAAGCAGGTGACATACAGGTACATGACTACATGAGTGACAACGACTGCAAGGTTGCAGGCTAACCGTTTCACGGCAACACTGCATTCTGATAATAATTACTTATGCAAGATAAGCATTCACAAGGGGAAGGCATCCGCCCTCCCCGCTCTGACGCTAACCACTCTAAAAATAATCCAGACCTACAAGACCAGCGCTCTGCCATTGAAAACACAGAGCAAAACAAAACCAATCAGCCGCTGGCAATCGAGCTTCGCAAAATATCCAAGCGCTTTGGTCAGGTACAGGCCAACAACAATATCGATCTACAGGTTCAGCGCGGTACGGTTCACGGAATTGTTGGCGAGAATGGCGCCGGCAAATCCACACTAATGAGCATCCTCTACGGTTTCTATCAGGCCGATAGCGGAGAAATTCTGATCAATGGCTCACCTGCGAATATCAAAAATTCACGCGATGCAATCTCTGCCGGTATTGGCATGGTGCATCAACACTTCATGCTGGTTGATACATTCACCGTACTCGAAAACGTATTACTCGGAGCCGAGCAAAGTGCTGTATTAAAAAAGAGCGCAGATAACGCAAGACAAGCACTGCAACACCTCTCAGATGAGTATCAAATGAGCGTACCGCTGGACACGCTTACCGGCGAGTTACCCGTCGGCCAACAGCAACGTACCGAAATTCTAAAAGCACTGTACCGCAACGCCGAAATACTCATACTGGACGAACCCACCGGCGTACTCACACCGCAGGAAGCAGATCAACTATTCAGGGTATTGCAGGCACTGAAAGAGCGCGGTGTGACGATTATTCTTATCACTCACAAGTTACGTGAGATTATGGATATCACTGATAACGTATCGGTATTGCGCATGGGAGAAATCGTATCAACACAAAGAACCGCTGACACAAACATTGCAGAGCTTGCAGAATTGATGGTTGGTCGAAAACTGCAGACGCAACACTTCAACAAAGTTGAACATCCCAATGGCAGCAACGGCATAGAAGTTCACAATCTCACTGTAACAGATGACCGGGGCTTAACCCGCGTTGATAATGTCAGCTTTGAAGTCAAGGCTGGAGAGATTGTCGGTATTGCAGGTGTCGCCGGTAATGGTCAGAGCACTCTGCTGAGAGTACTTGCCGGCATTGAGCCTCCTGATAGCGGCAGCTTCATCATTAACGGACGCACTGTTGATGCACAGACGCACGTCAACCCGAAAGAGATGCGTGAAATCGGCGTGCAGCACGTACCGGAAGATCGATTGAAACTCGGACTGATAAAATCCTTCACTGCTGCAGAGTCTTCGGTACTGGGCTATCAAAACCGACGGCGATTTAACTGGCGCGTGTTTTTAAATATGCGCAGCATCCGTGCAGCCTGCAAAAGCCTGATGCAGGCATTTGATGTCAGACCCTCTGATCCAAAACTGAAATCAGCCAGTTTTTCCGGCGGCAATCAACAAAAGCTGATACTCGCAAGAGAACTGGACCAATCACCATCTGTACTGCTTGTCGGGCAACCAACCAGAGGCGTTGATATCGGTGCTATCGAGTTAATACATAAAAAGATTATTGATATACGCGATGCAAACTGTGCCGTGCTACTGGTATCGGTCGAGCTTGATGAAATCATGACTCTCAGTGATAGGATTATTGTGATGTTTGAAGGCCGCATCGTCGGCACCGTCAGCGGCAAAGACGCCGACAAAACCACCCTTGGATTAATGATGGCCAACGCAATGGAAAGTGCCGCGTGAATAAAAAGCTATCGAATCCGGCAAAGAGACCATACATTCTCTGCCTCATCCACCCACCCCTAAGGCGTACCGTCGCTTGAGCACCAGCAATATAGAGCTGCCCGCATGGATCGAAGTCATTCTGATCCCGCTACTGAATATTTGCATAGCGCTGTTTTTTGCAGGGCTGATTATTTTTGCAATTGGAGAGAATCCGATTGAAGCTGTGCGTGTGATGTTGAACGGTGCTTTTGGTTACGATGAAGGCGTCGGGTATACGCTCTACTACACCACTAACTTCATCTTCACCGGCCTGGCAGTCGCTATCGCCTTTCATGCACGGCTGTTTAACATCGGCGGAGAAGGACAAGCCTACATTGCCGGGCTCGGTATTGGATTGAGTTTCCTGCTGTTAGACAATGTGTTGCCACCTGTATTACTAATACCGGTTGGCATTCTCAGCGCAGCACTGTTTGGCGCTCTATGGGCTTTAATACCCGCATGGCTACAAGCCTACCGTGGCAGTCATATTGTTATTACCACGATCATGTTCAACTTCATTGCTTCATCGCTAATGGTGTATCTGCTGGTAAACGTGATGATAAAACCCGGCAGCATGTCACCTGAAACACGGGAATTCTCAGAGGCATCGTGGCTACCATTTATGCATGAGATTTTCGGGTGGTTTGGTGTAACCATCACCCGCACACCATTAAATATTTCCTTTTTGCTGGCTTTAGTGTGCTGCCTGCTCGTGTGGATCTATATCTGGAAAACCCGTTGGGGCTATGCACTGAGAACCGCCGGGCAAAGCGAAGCCGCAGCCGTATACGCTGGCATTAAACCGAAGAAAATAATTATTATCACGATGTGTATCTCGGGTGCTCTGGCGGGTTTTGTTGCAGTTAACGAAATCATGGGTGTTCATCATCGACTGATTTTGAATTTCACCGCAGGCTACGGCTTTACCGGAATCGCCGTTGCACTGATGGGGCGCAATCATCCGCTGGGTATTATTTTCGCCAGTCTGTTGTTTGGCGTGTTGTACCAGGGTGGCGCTGAGCTAGCTTTTGAAATGCCTCGCATAACCCGCGAAATGGTCGTTGCTATTCAGGGTTTGATTATCCTGTTCTCCGGTGCTTTAGCGCTCATGCTGCGCCCGGCGATTGTTAAGATCTGGCTTGCCATCAGACCCATACCATCGGTAGCGCAGCATGGATAGTCTGCTAAACGCACAAACTGTGCTGTCAACACTCGATGCAACATTGCGAGTATCAACTCCACTTATTCTTTGTGCCATGGCTGGTTTGTTTTCAGAGCGATCCGGTATTATAGACATCAGCCTTGAAGGCAAAATGCTCTCTGCTGCATTCGCCGCAGGCACACTGGCAGCCATCACCGGCTCTGCATGGATCGCACTTGCCGGCGCCATCGTTACCAGCATCCTGCTATCTCTGTTGCATGGTTTTGCCTGTATTACCAACCGGGGTGATCAGGTAGTCAGCGGGCTTGCTATCAATGTGCTGGCATCCGGTCTTACCATAGTTCTTGGAATAGCATGGTTTTCACAGGGCGGGCAAACACCGGCACTGGCATCTGACGCGCGCTTTATGCCGTTTGAGCTACCACTGATAGAATCTATCGCACAGATACCTTTTGCAGGGCCCTTCATGCAAAGCGTTATAAGCGGTCACAACCTGCTTGTCTATGTTGCACTTTTTGCAGTACCGATTACCTGGTGGGTCGTTTATAAAACCCGCTTCGGGCTGCAGCTACGCGCGGTAGGTGAAAACCCACTGGCCGTTGATACTGCGGGTATATCTGTCAGCCGACTGCGCTATAAGGCAGTAATGACTGCCGGTATTCTTTGTGGCATTGCCGGTACTTACCTTGCCATTGCACAGAATGCCGCGTTCGCACGAGAGATGACAGCAGGACAGGGTTATATTGCACTCGCTGCCATGATATTCGGCAAATGGAGACCGGTACCTGCATTACTCGCCTGCCTGATGTTCGGCTTCCTGGATGCGGTATCGATCCGACTACAAGGCGTTGCACTGCCGGGCATTGGCGAAGTACCAGTACAAATTATTCAGGCGCTGCCCTACGTGTTAACCGTAGTTCTGCTTGCAGGCTTTATCGGCAAAGCGGTTGCTCCCAAAGCGATAGGCGTACCTTTTGTCAAAGAACGATAAAGAACTATCAGTGCAAAACCAAAGCGCATTGATTGACGCAGCGAATGCTGCCATGGATAAAGCCTACGCGCCCTACTCAAATTTCCACGTAGGCGCTGCAATACTGGCAGCGGATGGCACAATACACAGCGGCTGCAATGTAGAAAATGCTGCCTATCCTGTTGGCAATTGTGCTGAAGCAAGTGCGATCAGTGCAATGGTGTTAGCAGGTCAGTCAAAGATACTGGCAATTGCTGTAGCAGGCGAAGGTGATGAGTTATGCACGCCTTGTGGCGGCTGCCGCCAGAGAATCAGAGAGTTTGCAGAACCCGAAACACCAATTCTAATCTGCCACCCCGAAGGCCTGCGCCACAAAACTACACTCGCAGAATTATTGCCACTGTCTTTTGGGCCAGACAATCTGTCGTCGACCTCTCCTATTTAAATAAGCTACCAGACTGCAGCCTATTGATAATCACGAGGTATACCTGAAAACCGATCCCTGATTGTTGACTTGCCATCATTTGGTTAACGAGAACTACCTGTAGCCAGCGGTTCTACAGAATCGCTGCAAAGTCCCGATACCTAGAACACATACCGGGCAAAGGCAATATCAATGAAAGGTGTTGTATTCAACTACCTCGCAGAGATGGTAGAAGAAGGCTTTGGACTGGAAGCATGGGATTCTATTCTTCAAACAACGGGTTTAACCGGCAATTATATTGCCTCTGAGACTTATCCGGACGAAGAGCTCATGGCGCTGGTTGACGCAGCTCATGATAAAACCGGGATCGACAAACGTGATCTTGTCCGCTCTTTCGGAAAGTATATTTTGCCGAACTTTCGTGAGCAAAATCCCCAGTTTTTTGAAGCTCACAATGATCTAAAGTCTTTCCTGCTGTCAGTTGACCAGATGATTCATATAGAGGTCAGAAAGCTCCACCCTGACGCAGCACTACCCGAGTTTGAATATCAGGACAAAGACGACTCCGAATTTACTATGTACTACTCGTCTCCACGAAAGCTCTGCTTTCTTGCAGAGGGCTTAATAGAGGCATCAGCGGAGCATTTCGGTACTAAATACGAGCTGGAACACCCGGAGTGCATGCATGATGGCGCTGAAAGATGCGCGTTAAAAATAAGGCTTCTTGACTAACCACAATGAATTTAGAGGTACTTAAACGCGCTTATGAACGTGAAAAAGCACGTCGTAAAAAAGCAGAGTCACTACTTGAAGATAAGTCACGAGAGCTTTATCTGAGCTATCAGGAGCTTGAGCAATCACACCAACAGCTCAAAAAAACACTGAAAAATCAGGAAAAACAGCAGGCAGAACTGACCCGCCTCATTAGCACCTATACCTCAGTAAAGGACGATCTTGAGCTAGCTGCAAAGCTCCAGTCGGATCTTCTACCAGACCCCGTTGAAACGGACACACATGCTGCTTACGGCTACTTTCAACCGGCAAAGTTTGTCGCAGGCGATGCCTTTGACTTTTATATGTTGTCAGACAGTGTTTTCGCCTTTTATATCATTGATGTTGAGGGACACGGCACCGCTTCGGCAATGACATCATTCGCTATCCATAGCCAGCTTAATCCCAAATCTGACGGCATCTGCAAAAGAAATTTGCTCAAATACCAGAACCACTCTGAAGCAGTTTGTGCAACTGTCACTGACCTGAACAATACATTCTACAATCCAGAATCAAAAAATAAATACTTTACGATGATCTACGGCATGCTTGATCTTACCAATGGTCGTATCACCTGGTGTCAAGCCGGCCACCCTGCACTGACTCTATACACCAACAACAAATCTGTGGAGCTCGGTAACGGCGGCTTCCCGGTTGGCGTACTCAACGAGCCGGGTTATGAATCACTGCAGCATGAGCTGCAGCCCGGTGATCGTCTGGCGCTCTACTCAGACGGGATTACCGAATGTTACAACCAAGCAGAGGGACTCTTCGGCAAAGAGAGACTGGATAGTATCCTGCGGCACCACAGCTCGACGGATCCAAAACACAGCATAAGAGCAGTCAGGGAAGCACTGTTTACGTGGAATCAGTCCAGCGAGTTCACTGACGATGTCACGCTACTGCTGATTGACTTTAAACGGTTTTTGTAATTACTCACCCCTTACCACATGTCAATTGAATAAACACGCTGTTATCAGTAGCTGTTGTACTGCAACATGAGTTGTGCCCAGCGTCAACACCATATCGATTCGAGAAGAACCTGATAAGCCTAATCGGTCGTTAGATCTCTGGCGCGGTGATGCTGAAATATCTGCTGCAGCTAAACCATGCACTAGAAGCATGGGAAATCGACGCGATAGAACGACTACTCCAATCATCAGTCATGCATGCCGATGAAACAGGCCTGAAGGTAGAGAAGAAAAACTACTGGATACACGTGTGCAGCGCTGGTGACATCACTTTATAGCGGCTTCACGAGAAACGAGGGAAGTTGGCACAATCAGATGCTCAGAATCTTGCAGACAGACTGAGAAAGCATAAAAGCGCGGTATTGTTATTCGCAAGCCGAGCCGACGTACCGTTCACGAACAATCGTGCAGAGCGAGACATTCGGATGAGCAAGGTCAAGCAGAAAGTAAGTGGCTGTTTCCGCAAGCGGCAATGTGCTGAGGCGTATTGTCGGATAACGAGCTACCTGCAAACGATGGAAAGGAAAGGCTACAACTCG